>NZ_AUWQ01000018.1 GCF_000455205.1 Mycobacterium sp. UM_CSW
CCGCCGTTTCCGAGGAGCAGGCCCGCGGGCCCACCGGCGCCGCCGGGCGCTCCCGTGGCGGTGCTGTTGCCGCCGTTGCCGCCGTTGCCGGCCAAGATCCCGCCTGGGCCGCCGGCTGTGCCCACCCCCTGGGCGGTCGTAATGCCGTTGGCGCCGTTGCCGATCAGCGGGCGCCCCAGCAGCGTGTCGGTCGGCGCATTGATCAGCTCCAGCGCGTCTTGCTGGAGCGTCTCCAGCGGCGTGGCATTGGCCGCCTCGGTGGAGCCGTAGGCGCCCGCGCCCGCGTTGATGGCCTGCACGAACTGCGTGTGAAACGCCGCGGCTTGGGCGCTCAGCGCCTGATACGACGAGGCGTAGGAGGAAAACATCGCCGCGATGGCCGTCGAGACCTCGTCGCCGGCCGCCGCGAGCAGACCCGTCGTCGGGGAGGCCGCCGCGGCCTGGGCCGCGCCGATCGTCGACCCGAGGTTCGCCAAAGTTGTTGTCGCATCAGACATTACTTCGGGAACCGCCAACAAAAGCGACATCCGACCCCTCCAGCAACGGCACGTGAAGCGGTCGCGGCCCGACTACTGCGACATGCGCATAATAACGAGTTCAGGTGGTGGAAGCGCGCGTTTTCACTCCGATCACGAACGGCGTCGATTTCAAGGGCAATTCAGCAGCGGGAATCGAACCGTTTGCGGATTAGGTATCGAAGGTCATTGTCCCGAAACCGGTTGGGCTGTAGGAGAGGTAGATCGGATGCTGGAGGAACGGCGCGATCCCGGTGTTGAAGAAACCCCCCAGTAAACTCGACGCGACGGTCGTCTGTTGCGCCCCGACCGTCGTGGTGTACAGCAGCGTCGTCGCGTCGGGGGTGTAGACGGAGACGGTGGTTCCCGCCGGAAGGTATCCACCCGAGTTGGGCGGCCCCAGGTTGTCGGGCACGGAGCCGCCCAGACCGCCGGAATCGATGTAGGCGCCGGTGGTTTGTTGCAGGGCGCCGTTATTGATCCGGATGTCCAGGGTGGTGATCGGGGCCCCCGTCACCGACGCGTACGACGGTAGCGGGTTGGGACCAAAGTTGACGGTCCCCGCGGGCTCGTTGATGAGCAGACCCTGACCGAAGGCGCCCGGCAACGCCGTCACCGGGCTGGAATTGGTCGGACCGTAACCGTTGGCGCCGACGCCCAAGATGGCGGGCGCCTGCGATGCCGGATAGGAGAAGATGAAGTTCTGGGTTATGGAGGTGACGACGGCGACGGTCGTCGGTGCGGTCACGATTCCGTTCCCGAAATTCACCGTCGTCGTGTAGGTGTCGTAATACTCAGTCAGGTAGTTGCCGAATCCGCCGTACGTGGTGCTGCCGTGTCCCGTGGCGGTGCCGAGGCTGGCGATATTGACATCCTGGGGCGGCAGGATGAGGCCTCTGGATCCGGTGTCGAGGATCACCGGCACACTCGGCCCCCCGCCGACCGAGATATTCACGTACAGGTCTTGGCCTTGCAGCTGGAGCGGGATGGTGGCCAGGCCGGGAGCGCCCGTGGCCCCGGGCGCGCCCAACAAGCTGCCAGGGCCGCCGATGCCGCCGAGCGCGGCGGGCCCACCCGTTCCGCCGTTGCCGCCGTTTCCGAGGAGCAGGCCCGCGGGACCGCCAGCACCGCCGGGCGTCCCGGGGGCGGTGCTGTTGCCGCCGTTGCCGCCGTTGCCGGCCAAGATCCCGCCCGGGCCGCCGGGTGTGCCCACCCCTTGCGCGTTCGTTACGCCGTTGGCGCCGTTGCCGATCAGCGGGCGCCCGAAAAGCGTGTTGGTCGGCGCGTTGATCAGGCCCAGCACGTCTTGTTGGAGCGTCTCCAGCGGCGAAGCGTTGGCCGCCTCGGTGGCCGCGTAGGCCGCCGCCCCCGCGTTGAGGGTCTGCACCAACTGCGTGTGAAAGGCTGCGGCTTCGGTGCTCAGCGCCTGATACGCCGAGCCGTAGGAAGAAAACATCGCCGCGATGGCCGTCGACACCTCGTCGCCGGCCGCCGCAAGCAGGCCCGTCGTGGGCGCCGACGCCGCTGCGTGGGCGGCGCTGATCGCCGACTCGATGCTCGCCAAACTTGTTGTCGCATCAGACATTACGTCCGGAACCGCCAACACAAATGACATCCGACCCCTCCAGCTACGGCACGTGAAGCGGTCGCGGCCCGACTACAGCGACAAGCGGATATTAACGCTCCTGTCTGGCGAAAGCGGTTGTTTTCGGCGGGAATTCGGCTACGCGGCGACGGTCAGCGGGTGGTGTGCTGCATTGTGCGCAAGCGTTTCAACGAGAGTCGCGCGGCCTGCGTCGAGATGGCCGGCGATAGGCGGTCCAGGTACCAAAATGCCTTCCACCACGCCGGCACGATGATGATCGCGTGATTGCGCGAAACGGCCCGAAGGACGCGCTCGGCGAACTTCTCCGGGGCCATGGGCCGCATCGGCTCCCAAAACTTGAGCAGCGCCTCGTCGCTGGCGCCGGTCTTGGTCATCCGCCCGTAGGTGCCGCCGGTGAGGATCGGGGTCCGGATGGCGCCGGGGCACAGGACCGACACCTTGACGCCATGGCGTTCGGCCTCGACCCGCAGCGCCCGCGAGATCGCGACGACGGCGTGCTTGGCGGCGGTGTAGCTCACCGCGCCGGGCGAGGGGAGCAGGCCGGCCATCGACGCCGTGTTCACGATGTGGCCCGAGCGCTGGCGGATCATGATCGGGTACACCGCCTGGATGCCGTAGATCACGCCGTGCAGGTTCACGTCGAGGACGTCGTTCCAGTCGTCGATGGTGTACGAATCGACCTCGCCGCCCACCCCGATGCCGGCATTGTTGAACAGGTAGTCGATGCGCCCGGATTGCTCCGCCGTCGCGCCGACGGCGCGTTCGAACGCCGGGTAGTCGCGCACATCGAGCTCGATCGCGTGCGCCTTGCCGGCGCCGCTGCCGAGGCGCTGCGCCAGCGCTTGCGCCGCCTCGAGTTGGCGATCGGCGATCCAGACCTCGGCGCCCCCGTCGGCCAACTTGGCGGCCATTGCGGCGCCGATGCCCGACGCGCCGCCGGTGACGAATGCGACCTTCCCGGTGAAGCTCACGCTTCGTTTAATTCCCCGCGCAGGCCGGCGGCGAACTGTTGGGTCTCCTCCCAGGTGGGCAGGAGGCCGGCGGCGCGCACTTCCTCGAAGCTGGGCGCCACGGCGTCGCGGTCGGACAGCGTGGGGGCGACGCCGTCGATCGCCGGCCATGCGATCGCCAGGGTCGGATCCATGGCAGAGATGGTGTGCTCGCGTTGTGGGTTGTACTCAGACGAGCACAGGTACATGATCGTCGAATTGTCTTGCAGCGCAAGGAATCCGTGCCCGAGGCCCTCGGAGATATAGATCGTGCGGTGGTCCTGGTCGTCGAGCAGGACCGAGTCCCACTGCCCGAACGTGGGTGACCCGACGCGGACGTCGACGACGACATCGAAGACCGAACCGGACACGCAGGTCACGTATTTCGCCTGGCTCGGCGGAAGCTGCGCGAAGTGCACGCCACGCAGCACGCCGGCCGACGACACCGAGCAGTTGGCCTGCCGGACGTTCAGGCGGTGACCGGCGAACGCGGTGAAGTCGCGGTCGGTGAGCCATTCGAAGAAATACCCGCGGGGATCGCCGTGAATGGTGGGAGTGATTTCCCAGGCGCCCGGGACGGCGAGCTCTCGAACTTTCATGTCACTGACCCCGTTCTTCGTAGCGGCCCTCGGTGGCCTCCTTGAGCGGACGCCACCACGACTCGTTCGCGCGATACCACTCGATGGTGGCGTGCAGGCCCTCCTCAAAGTTGGCATGCTTTGGCGTCCAACCCAATTCGTTGTACAGCGTGGTCGGGTCGATCGCATACCGCAGGTCGTGGCCGACGCGGTCGGTGACATGATCGAAGTCGTCGGGATCGCGTCCCAATGCCTGCAGGATCGCCCGCATCACCGTCAGGTTGTCGCGCTCGCCCTCGGCGGCGATGAGGTAGGTCCGGCCGTTCTCACCCTTTTCCAGGATTCGCCGGACCGCGCTGTTGTGGTCCTCGACGTGGATCCAGTCCCGAACGTTGGCGCCCGCGCCGTACAGCTTGGGGCGGCGCCCGGTGAGCACGTTGGTGATCTGGCGCGGGATGAACTTTTCGACGTGCTGATACGGCCCGTAGTTGTTCGAGCAGTTGGAGATCGTCGCGCGCACGCCGTAGGAGCGCACCCAGGCCCGCACCAGCAGGTCGCTGGCGGCCTTGGTTGCCGAATACGGGCTCGACGGGTTGTAGGGCGTCGACTCGGTGAACCGGCTGGGCTCGTCGAGCTCCAGATCGCCGTAGACCTCGTCGGTGGAGACGTGGTGCAGCCGGACATCGTGGCGCCGCACCGCCTGCAGGATCGCGAAGGTCCCGACCACGTTGGTCTGCAGGGTCGTCCACGGGTCTTCCAGGGAGTTGTCGACGTGGGTCTCGGCGGCGAAGTGCACGACCGCGTCGGACTCGGCGACCAGCGCGGCGACCAGCGCGGCATCGGCGATGTCGCCCTTTACCACCGTGATGGCGTCCTCGACGTCGGCCAGCGACTCGCGCCGCCCGGCATAGGTGAAGGAATCGAGCACCGTCACGGAATCCTCGGGGTGCTCCCGCACCGTGCTGTGCACGAAATTCGCGCCGATGAAGCCGGCTCCACCGGTGACCAGCAATCGCATGGTCACACACCCTAACCGAGCCGGATGATCAGTTTGGGGCAGTTAGTCCTAATGGCCCCGCCAGCTCGCGAAGCGCCGACAGCAGCGCGTCGTCGTCCGCCGTCCCCAGCACCTGGACCGCCACGTGGTCGGCGCCGGCCTCGCAATGTTCATTGAGGCGCCGCGCAATGTCCTCCGGGGTGCCATGAGCCACCACCGCGTCGATCAGCTTGTCGCTGCCCGGGCTGCGGACGTCGTCCTGGGTGAACCCCAGGCGCTGCAAGTTGGTCACGTAGTTGCTCAGCGCCAGGTAGCGCTCGGCGGTCTTTCGGCCGATCGCGCGCGCTTCCTCGGGGTCGGAGGACAGCACCACCTTGTGCTCCGGCGCCAGGAACACCGACCCGCCCACCTGCTCGCGCGCCTTGGCGGTGTGCTCGGGCGTGGTCAGGTACGGGTGCGCTCCGGCGGCGCGTTCGGCCGCCAGCCGCAGCACCCGCGGCCCGAGCGCGGCGAGCACCCGCCGGCTGGTGGGCACCATCGCGGCGTCGAGGGCGTCGAGGTAGCTGACCAGTGCGTCGTAGGGCTTGACGTACTCCTCGGTGTGCTCCCGGTGGCCCGCTCCGATGCCGAGTAGGAACCGGCCCGGGTGGGCGCCCTCGATGCGGGCGAACGAGTCGGCGACCTCGGGTGCCGGCGACGACCAGATGTTGACGATGCCGGTCGCCAGCTGCAGCGAGCTCGTCCGGGCCAGGGCCGGCTCGACCCAGGCGAGTTCCGCGTCGGGCGAGCCGCCGACCCACACGGCGCCGTACCCGAGTGCCTCGATGCCGGCGGCCAGGTCGGGCGAGATCGAGCGGGTGGCCAGAAAAACGCCGAACCGCCCCAGGTCGGGTTTCAGTGCTACTGCCTCGCTCATCCAGATCCCCCTCGCGTCGGTCAGCTCAGTCCGAGCGGCCCCGCCAATTCGGCCAGCGCCGAGACCAGGTTTTCATCCTTCGTGAGGACCTGCACGGGCACGTGGTCGGCGCCCGCGTCCAGGTGCTCTTTGAGCCGCGCGGCGATCTGCTCCGGCGTGCCGTAGGCCACCACGGAGTCGACCAGCCGGTCGCTGCCCGGGCGGGTGACTTCCTCCTCGGAGAACCCCAGCCGCTTCCAGCTGTTGCGGTAGTTGGCCAGGTTGAAGTAGATATCGAGCGCCTTGCGGCCGACGGCGCGGGCCTCCTCCGGGTCGGTGGTCAGCACCACCTTGTGTTCGGGCGCCAGAAACGCCGACGGGCCGATCAGTTCGCGGGCCCGCGCGGTGTGCTCGGGGGTGGTCAGGTAGGGGTGCGCGCCGGCGGTGCGTTCGCCCGCCAGCCTCAGCACCCGGGGACCCAGGGCCGCCACCACCCGCCGGTCGGCCGGCACGCCGTGTTCGTCGAGTTCCTCGAGGTAGGCTACCAGGGCGTCGTACGGCTTTTGGTACTCGCTGATGGCCTCCCGGTGTCCGACGCCGATGCCCAGCAGGAAGCGGCCGGGGTAGGCCTTCTCGATGCGGTGGAACGACTCGGCCACCGGGCCCGCGGCCGCCGTCCAGATGTTGACGATGCCGGTGGCCACCTGCAGGGTGGTCGTCGCCTCGAGGATGGGTTCGACCCAGGCCAGCTCGGCGGGCGGGGAACCGCCTACCCAGACCGCCCCGTAACCCAGGGATTCGATTTCTTTGGCTTGGTGGGGCGTCACGCCGCGTCCGAACGATCCGAACCGGCCGAGGTTGGGTTTGGTCATGGTCGTTCCCAACCGGCCGGGTGATGCGGCTATTCCGGGAGATCCGGATCCGTGGCCGGCGGCGCCTCCAGCGGCAGCAGCACGATGAAGCGGGTATCGCCCGGCACGGATTCCACTCGCAGGTCCCCGCGATGGTTCTTGACGACGATGTTGAACGCCAGGTCCAGACCCAGGCCAGTGCCTTCCCCGAACGGTTTGGTGGTGAAGAACGGTTCGAAGATGTGCTCGCGCACGTCCTCGGGCACCCCGGGGCCGGTGTCGCAGATTTCGACGCGGACCATGTTGTCGCCCTCCCGGCAGGTGCGGACGGTCAGCGTGCCGCCCTGCTCGCGCATCGCGCCGAGCGCGTTGTCGATGATGTTGGTCCACACCTGGTTGAGATCGCCTGGGTAGCAAGGGATTTCGGGAAGCGACTGGTCGAAATCCTTCACCAGGGTGATCACCGGATTTTTACTGGCTTCCCGGCCAGCGTCCTTGGTCAACCGGTCGGCGAACATCACCAGCGTGCTGCGCAGCAGTTCGTGGATGTTGGCCACCTGGAACGGGGCGCGGTCAAGCTGCGAATACTGCTTGGCGTCGGCGACCAACGCCGAAATCCGTTTGCTCGCTTCCAGAATCTGGTTCATCAGCAGCTCGCTCTCGATGGTGTAGTTGATCCACCGGATCGCCTCCTCCAACGATGTCGACGCGAGTTCTTCGCTGACCGTGGAAATCCGCTCCAGCCAGTCGGTGTCGACGCCGCCTTCGACGAAGGTCGGCGCGATGTCCCAGCCGCCCTCGACACCGTGCTCTTCCAGCCAGTCGCCGACGGCGTCCTCGCGGTCGGCGGTTTCCATCGCGCTCAGGTTTTCCGTAGCCGACTTGGCGACCTGCTCGGCCACCCCTTGCTGGAGGCGGACCAGGGCGCTGAGGGCCTCGGGGCTGACGGTGCCGTCGGCGAGCATGGCCAGCTTGCCCCGCATGCCGGCGACCCGGCCGCGCAGGTCGGCCGCCGCCCGGGCGATGGCCGCCGCGGGGTTGTTCAGCTGATGGGTCAGCCCGGCCGAAAGCCGGCCCAGCGCGAGCAGCTTCTCCCGGTTGTCGATGATCCGCCTGGTCCGGTCGGTGCCGACGGCGATGCCGTCGAGCAGGTGGACGGCCATCGGGAACTGGTCCTTCATGAACTGGGCGAACACCGGGGCGTCCATCACGAAGAACCGCGACGGCTTGGTCACGTGCACCGAGGCGTCGTAGCTTTTCTGCTTCCCGCCGGTGAACGCCCGCCAGGCGCCGCAGTAGACGCCGCGCTGCGAGGTGCGGTTGGTTTCGATGTCCTGGCCGCCGGAGAGCTTGGACATCGTCAACTCGCCCTCGATGAGGACGTAGAAGCAGGTCGCCGGCTCGCCCTCGACGCAGATCGGGCCCGGTTCGTAGTTCTCGATGTGCCCGGCTGCGCACAACACCGCGAGCTGCTCGTCGGTGAGCGCCTCGAACAGGAACAGGCTGCGCAGCTCGTCGGGCTCGCACGGCGTCTTGGCGGTCATGGCCCCTCCTAGCTCTCGGCCAGGTAGCGGTGCACCAGCATGACGGCCATCGATCCCTCTCCGACCGCGGCCGCGACGCGCTTGGCCGACTCGGCCCGCACGTCACCGGTGGCGAAGACGCCCGGCACGCTGGTCTCCAGGTGGTGCGGCGGCCGGTCCAGCGTCCAGCCGCACACGTTGCGCAGGTCCGGTCCGGTGAGGATGAAGCCGTGATCGTCGCGGGCGACCACCCCGTCAAGCCACTCGGTGCGCGGCGCCGCCCCGATGAAGATGAACATCCGTGCGCAGGTGACGTCCTCGGTGTCCCCGGTCTGGTTGTCGACCAGGATCAGCCGCTGCAGGTGGTCCTCCCCGACGGCGCGCCGCACCTCGGTGCACGTGCGCACCGTGATGTTGGGCCGCTGCTCGATCTGCTGGATCAGGTAGTAGGACATCGAGGCCTCGAGCGACGGGCCGCGCACCACGATCGTCACCGACTTGGCCTCGCGGGAGAGGTACATCGCGGCCTGCCCGGCGGAGTTGGCCCCGCCGACGACGTAGACCTCCTCGCCCGCGCACTCGGACGCGATGGAGACGGCCGCCCCGTAGTAGACGCCGCGGCCGGTGAGCTCGCTGCAGCCCTCGGCGGGCAGCTGCCGATAGGCGACGCCGGTGGCCAGGATGACCGCGTGCGCGTCGATGGACCCGCCGTCGGCGAACCGCACGGTGCGCTTGGGACCGTTCACCTCGAGCGCCGTCGCGGTGCGGGCGGTGATGAGTTCCGCGCCGAACTTCTCGGCCTGTCGGCGGGCGCGCTCGGCCAGCTGGCCGCCCGATACGCCGTCCGGGAAGCCGAGGTAGTTCTCGATGCGTGAGCTCTGGCCCGCCTGCCCGCCCGTCGCGGTGCGTTCGATCAGCACCGTGCGCAGCCCTTCGGACGCGCCGTAGACGGCGGCGGCCAGGCCCGCCGGCCCGCCGCCGATGACGATCAGGTCGTAGAACTCCTGCGACGGCGTCGTGGTCAGGCCCAGGGTGTCGGCCAGCTCGGCGTCGGTCGGTTCGACCAGGGTGTCGCCGCGCTCGGTGACGACAACCGGAAGCCGCAGGCAATCCGCGCCGGCGGCCTTCAGCAGCCGCTCGCCGTCGGGATCGTCGGCCATGAACCACGAGTAGTGCAGCCCGTTGCGGGCGAGGAAGTCGCGCACCTGCCAGGACCGCTCCGACCAGCGATGCCCGATCACCTTGGTGTGCGGGATGGGGTGTTCCGGCGCGGCCCGCCAGGCGTCCAGCAGCCCGTCGATGACGGGGTAGAACTTCTCCTGCGGCGGGTCCCACGGTTTGAGCAGGTAGTGGTCGAGGTCGACGACGTTGATCGCGTCGATGGCGGCGTGCGTATCGGCGTAGGCGGTGAGCAGCACCCGCCGCGCCGCCGGGTACAGGTCCATCGCCTGTTCGAGGAATTCGATGCCGCTCATCTGCGGCATCCGGTAGTCGGCGATGAGCACCGCGACGGTCTCGCCCCGCAGCTTGAGCTCCTTGAGCGTCTCCAGCGCGTCGGGGCCCGATTCGGTGCGCACGATCCGGTGCCGGTCGCCGTAGTGGCGGCGCAGGTCACGCGCGACCGCGCGGGAGACGGAGGGGTCGTCGTCGACGGTCAGGAGGACGGGTTTGCGGGGCTCTGCGGTAACGCCTGCGGGGCTGCTCATCGCCGTTAAGTATGCCCTCGTCAGGCCCGGTCCGGCAGGTCGTGAAGGCGCGGCCGATTTCTCCGACAGCGATTTTGGGTGGGGCCCATTACCAGGTACCATTGACCAACGGTGCGATTTCCGCGCCGACTTTTTGTGTGCCCAGTCCCTAGGAATTTCCTGTCACCGGCTCACGTTCGAAGTCGGTGTATATCTCGCGCCGAAGCGGGCGCTAAAGCGAACGAAACGAATGACGAGGATTTCTGACAAGTATGGCCAAGAAGGACGGCGCCATCGAGGTCGAGGGCCGCGTGGTCGAGCCCCTGCCCAATGCGATGTTCCGCATTGAGCTGGAGAACGGCCACAAAGTGCTCGCCCACATCAGCGGCAAGATGCGGCAGCACTACATCCGCATCCTGCCCGAGGACCGGGTGGTGGTGGAGTTGTCTCCCTACGACCTGTCCCGGGGCCGCATCGTGTACCGGTACAAGTAACCAACGAACGACGAGAACAGGATCGAAAAGCCGTGAAGGTCAACCCCAGCGTGAAGCCGATTTGCGACAAGTGCAGGGTGATCCGTCGGCATGGGCGGGTCATGGTGATCTGCTCGGATCCGCGCCACAAGCAGCGGCAGGGCTAGTCCGTCCGCTCTACAACTAAATGATGACCTTCCAGCACCACTGAGCGGCTCGCATCTTTAGAGATGGGCCAGCTCACCCACGTCCGGACGGAGGCCGGACCCCGATGACATCGGGAACGGGCTGGGATCAGACCTCCGCATGAGATAAGAGGAAACGCCACCTATGGCTCGACTAGTAGGCGTCGATCTCCCGCGCGACAAGCGGATGGAGATCGCGCTGACGTACATCTTCGGCGTTGGCCGCACCCGCGCCAACGAAATCCTGGCCGCCACCGGCATCGACAAGGACCTGCGTACCCGGGACCTCACCGATGACCAGGTGACCCACCTGCGTGACTACATCGAGGCGAACCTCAAGGTGGAGGGTGACCTGCGCCGCGAGGTGCAGGCCGACATCCGCCGCAAGATCGAGATCGGCTGCTACCAGGGCCTGCGGCACCGCCGCGGCCTGCCGGTGCGCGGCCAGCGCACCAAGACCAACGCGCGCACCCGCAAGGGTCCCAAGCGCACCATCGCAGGCAAGAAGAAGGCCAGGTAGAACCCGATGCCACCAGCTAAAAAAGCGCAGGGAAGCTCCGCCAAGAAGGGGCAGAAGACCCGTCGCCGGGAAAAGAAGAACGTTCCGCACGGCGCCGCGCACATCAAGAGCACGTTCAACAACACGATCGTGACGATCACCGACCCGCAGGGCAACGTCATCGCCTGGGCGTCGTCGGGTCACGTCGGCTTCAAGGGCTCGCGGAAATCGACCCCGTTCGCCGCGCAGCTGGCCGCCGAGAACGCGGCCCGCAAGGCCCAGGAGCACGGCGTGCGCAAGGTCGACGTGTTCGTCAAGGGTCCGGGCTCGGGCCGGGAGACCGCGATCCGGTCGCTGCAGGCCGCCGGCCTAGAGGTCGGCGCGATCTCCGACGTCACCCCGCAGCCGCACAACGGCGTCCGGCCACCGAAGCGACGGAGGGTTTAAGCAATGGCTCGTTACACCGGACCCATCACCCGCAAATCGCGCCGGCTGCGCACCGACCTCGTCGGTGGCGACCAGGCCTTCGAGAAGCGTCCCTACCCGCCCGGCCAGCACGGCCGCGCGCGGATCAAGGAGAGCGAGTACCTGCTGCAGCTGCAGGAGAAGCAGAAGGCCCGCTTCACCTACGGCGTGATGGAGAAGCAGTTCCGTCGCTACTACGAAGAGGCCGTGCGGCAGCCCGGCAAGACCGGTGAGGAACTGCTGCGCATCCTCGAGAGCCGGCTGGACAACGTCGTCTACCGTGCCGGGCTGGCGCGCACCCGACGGATGGCCCGCCAGCTCGTCACCCACGGCCACTTCTCGGTCAACGGCGTGCGCGTCGACGTGCCCAGCTACCGGGTGTCGCAGTACGACATCATCGAGGTGCGGGACAAGTCGCTGAACACGGTGCCGTTCCAGATCGCGCGGGAGACCGCGGGCGACCGCCCGATCCCGAGCTGGCTGCAGGTGGTGGGGGAGCGCCAGCGCATCCTCGTCCACCAGCTGCCCGAGCGCGCGCAGATCGATGTGCCGCTGACCGAGCAGCTGATCGTCGAGTACTACTCGAAGTAAAGACCCCCTGCACTGAACCCGGTGCAGGTCTGCGGTGATCGCAAGCGCGGCGAAGCCGGGCGCAGCGGGTCACCGCGGGAGAATGAAGCGGCATCAAATAGCGGGTGCCGAGAAGGAGAAGAAGAAACACCATGCTGATCTCACAGCGACCCACCCTGTCCGAGGAAGTCGTCACCGACACCCGGTCCCAGTTCGTCATCGAACCGCTGGAGCCTGGATTCGGTTACACCCTGGGCAATTCGCTGCGGCGCACGCTGCTGTCGTCGATCCCCGGCGCGGCCGTCACCAGCATTCGCATCGACGGCGTGCTGCACGAGTTCACCACCGTGCCCGGCGTCAAGGAAGACGTCACCGACATCATCCTGAACCTCAAGGGCCTGGTCGTGTCCTCGGAGGAGGACGAGCCGGTCACCATGTACCTGCGCAAGCAGGGCCCGGGCGAGGTCACCGCGGGTGACATCGTGCCGCCCGCCGGCGTGACCGTGCACAACCCCGCCATGCACATCGCGACCCTGAACGACAAGGGCAAGCTCGAGGTCGAGCTCGTCGTCGAGCGCGGCCGCGGTTACGTCCCGGCGGTGCAGAACCGCGCGTCGGGTGCCGAAATCGGCCGCATCCCGGTCGATTCCATCTACTCGCCGGTGCTGAAGGTCACCTACAAGGTGGACGCCACCCGTGTCGAGCAGCGCACCGACTTCGACAAGCTGATCCTGGACGTGGAGACCAAGAGCTCGATCACCCCGCGCGACGCGCTGGCGTCGGCCGGTAAGACGCTGGTCGAATTGTTCGGTCTGGCACGCGAACTCAACGTCGAGGCCGAGGGCATCGAGATCGGGCCGTCGCCGGCCGAGGCCGACCACATCGCGTCGTTCGCGCTGCCGATCGACGACCTGGACCTGACCGTCCGGTCCTACAACTGCCTCAAGCGCGAGGGTGTGCACACCGTCGGCGAGCTGGTCAGCCGCACCGAGTCCGACCTGCTCGACATCCGCAACTTCGGTCAGAAGTCCATCGATGAGGTGAAGGTCAAGCTGCACCAGCTGGGCCTGTCGCTCAAGGACAGCCCGGCCACCTTCGACCCGTCGGAGGTCGCAGGTTACGACGTCGCCACCGGCACCTGGTCCACCGAGGCCGCCTATGACGACCAGGACTACGCGGAAACCGAACAGCTGTAACGGCCGTCCGGTGACGATGCGGCCGTGCAGCGGCCGCTGAGGAACCGGACACCTGCAACACCGCCGTCCCGGCCCTACCTGATACGGGGGCCGGCCCCGAATAGGAGATAGTCGCAATGCCCAAGCCCACCAAGGGCCCTCGCCTCGGCGGGTCGTCCTCGCACCAGAAGGCCCTGCTGGCCAACCTGGCCACGTCGCTGTTCGAGCACGGCCGGATCAAGACGACCGAGCCCAAGGCTCGGGCGCTGCGACCCTATGCGGAGAAGCTGATCACGCACGCCAAGAAGGGCACGCTGCACAACCGCCGCGAGGTTCTCAAGAAGATCCGCGACAAGGACGTGGTGCACGCGCTGTTCGCGGAGATCGGGCCGTTCTACGCCGACCGCAACGGCGGCTACACCCGCATCATCAAGGTCGAGGCGCGCAAGGGCGACAACGCCCCGATGGCCGTGATCGAGCTGGTCCGGGAGAAGACGGTGACGTCGGAGGCCGACCGCGCGCGCCGGGTGAAGGCGTCGAAGAAGGCGGCACCGGTGGCGGCAGCGGCGGCGCCGCAGGCCGCGGTCGAGCCCGAGGCGGCGGAAGGTCCGACGGCCGACGACGCCGTCGAGCCCGAGGCCGAGACCACGGAGGCCACGGAGGCTGAGGCCGGCGAGGCCACGGAGGCCGAGGCCGCCGCCGAGGAAAAGCATGACGAGGCCGTCGCGGCGCGGGCCGAGGCCGAGAAGGCCGAAGAGGCCGACGAGGCTGACGAGAGTTAGCGCGGACGTCCGTCTGCGGCTTGACATCGCCTACGACGGAACGGAATTCGCCGGCTGGGCAACCCAGGCCGGACAGCGGACCGTCGCCGGCGTCCTCGATGAGGCGCTGACGACGGTCTTCCGCGCTCCGGTGCGGCTGCGTGCGGCCGGGCGCACCGACACCGGAGTCCACGCCACCGGGCAGGTCGCCCACGTCGACGTGCCCGTCGATGCGCTGCCGAACGCCTACCCACGCTCCGCGCGCGCCGGTGAACCGGAGTTCCTGCCGCTGCTGCGCCGGCTCGGCCGGTTCCTGCCCACCGACGTGCGGGTGCTCGAAATCACCCGCGCCCCAGAGGGTTTCGACGCGCGGTTCTCGGCGCTGCGCCGCCACTACGAGTACCGGCTGTCGACGGCGCCCTACGGCGTGGTGCCGCAGCTGGCGCGCTACGTCACCGCGTGGCCGCGCGACCTGGACGTCGACGCGATGGCCGCGGCGTCGCGAGACCTGTTGGGGCTGCACGACTTTGCCGCGTTTTGCCGGCAACGGGAGGGTGCGACCACCATCCGCGACCTGCAGCGGCTCGACTGGTCGCGCGACGGCGACCTGATCACCGCGCACGTCAGTGCCGACGCGTTCTGCTGGTCGATGGTGCGCTCGCTGGTCGGGGCGCTGCTGGCCGTCGGGGAGCACCGCCGCCCCACCTCATGGTGCCGCGACTTGCTGTCCGTCACCGACCGGTCCAGCGACTTCGCCGCCGCGCCGGCGCACGGGTTGACGATGACCGGCGTCGATTACCCGCCCGATGGCGAACTTGCCGCGCGGATCCTGATCACGCGGGATTTGCGCACGCCCGGCTAAACGCGGCTCGCGACGAAACTCGCGGCCTGGTTGGTCAACGTGGGCACGTAGCCCAGGTGCGCGCTCCACTTGTTGCCGTTGGAGCAGATCGGGTCGCCGGTGTTGCACAGGTCGATGGTCTTGCCGTCGAAATCCGGTGTCAGGGCGCTCATCAGCCCGCCCGCCCGGGCCGACGGGTTCCCGAACAGCGCGACGGCGGCGACGTGGTTGGCGGCGGCGGCCGGCAACGGCTGGCGGAAACCGAACCCGGGAAGCGGTGCGGCGGTGACGATGTCGACGACGGCCGCGCCCTGGGAGTACCCGCCCAGCACGATCTTGGTGTTGGGGCAGTTGTTGGCCATCTGCTGGATGTGGTTGCTGGCGTCGTTCGCGCCGTCCGTGGCGGCCAGAAAGTCCTTGTTGGCCGGGTAGTTAACCCCGTACGAGCCAACGCTTTTGCGGATGTCCTGGCGCAGCGACGAGACGAAGGCCTGGCCCACCTTGCCGACACCCGGCGGCTCGTCGGTGCCCCGGGCGAACACCACCTCGACGTCGGGGCACGACGCCGAGGCGAGGGGCAGCAGCTTCGGGACGACGAAAACCGCCACCGCCGCAAGGAATGCGACGGTCAGCCCCAAGCGGATAAGCCTCACACGACGAGGCTACGGGCCCAAAATCAAGGCCCGATAACGATTTAGACAAGTGGCGCTTGAGGATTCGGTGTGTCCGGGATGTTAGGTGTAACGGGTGCGTTCGGCGACGGCACGGTTCCGGGGACCGACGGCCCGGGGACTGACGGGACGGAGCCGGGGGTCTGCGGCCCGTAACCCGGCGTCTGCGGGTAGGACCCGGTCATGAGCTTGGACGCGACGAAAGACGCGGCCTGCGTGGTGTACAGGGGGACATAGCCCTCGGTGTGCCCGCTCCACTCGTTGCCCTGGCCCGCGTGGCAGATCGGGTCCTCGGGGTTGCACAGGTCGATCGCCTTGGACCCCAGCAGCGCGCTCGCGGTCGGCAGCGAACCGCCGGCGCGGTCGGCGACGTCACCGAAGGTCGCGACGGCCACGACGTTCTTGGCGTACTCCGGCGGCAGCGAGTTGCCCCAGTTGATGCCGCCGATCGGGACGCCGGCGACGATGTCCATCACCGACGCGCCCTGCGAGTAGCCGCCCAGCACGATCTTGACGTTCGGGCACTTGGCCACCGCCGCCTTGACGCGGTTGATCATGTCGTTGGCGCCGTCGCCGCCGTGCAGCTGCAGCTTGCTGGCGGCGTAGTTCACCCCGTAGGTGTCATACGTCAGGCCGGGCGTGTCCTGCTTCAGCGCGTCGACGAACGCGTCGCCGACGCGGCCCATGCCGGGCGGCTCGTTGGTGCCGCGGGCGAAGATGACCTCGACGTTCGGGCAGTCATCGGCGGCCGCGACCGGCATAGCGGGTGGGGACATGAGCAGGCCGGCGGTGGTGAACACTGCAGAAACCCCCGGGCCTACCCAGCGAATTAAACGGTGGGAAGACACGCCGAGATATTACCCGCAAGCAGCGAAGATCGAAATTCGGCGGCTTGTGGATAACCGTCGCGGCCGCCGTCTACCTGCGGCTTAACTGGAACCGGGAGACGGATTCCACAAATTTGCCGGGGGTATTTTGGACCGTTCACAACCGCGCCAGCCGACCACCTGGCTGCAAATCAGCGCGTACCGATTTCTGCTGCGCCGCCTCGAGTGCGCATTGCTGGGCCGGGATATTCACAGCGCGACCCGACCATCGGGCCCGCGGACGGTGTCGCTGGCGGTCGGCTGTGTGGTGGTAGCGGTCGCACTGGTGGGCTGCGCGTTGCCGGGATTGCTGCACCCGCATGCGGATCTCGAGCGGGCACAGATCGCGATGGGCCAGCGGTCCGGGGCACTGTACGTGCGGGTGGGCGACACCTGGCACCCGGTGCTGAACCTGGCGTCGGCCCGGTTGATCGCGGCGACGCCCGCCGACCCGCAGCCGGTGCGCGAAACGGACCTGGCGCGCACCAAACGCGGTGCGCTGCTGGGCATTCCGGGCGCACCGCCGCTCATTGGTGAGCCGCTGTCGGCGGACGAATCGGTTTGGACGATCTGCGATGTCGAGGAGACGGGCGCGGCGACCGTCGTCGTCGGCCCCACCGGCTCGTCGGTCCATCCCGTGGCACCCGACCAAGCGCTGCTGCTGGCGCCGCCCGCCGGCTCGCCGGCCTACCTGCTCTACAACGGACAGCGGGCCGTGGTCGACCTCGCCGACACCGCGGTTGTGCGCGCGCTCAGGCTGGAGGGCCGCACCCCGCGGCTCGTGTCGCAGTCGCTGCTGAACGCCGTGCCCGAGGCGCCGCCGATCAGCGCACCACGCGTTCGCGCGGCGGGAGGCGCGGTGGCCGGGATGCCCGGCATTCCGGTCGGCAGTGTGCTGCGTATCGCGCGCGGTGACGGCGACGAGTACTACGTCGTGGTGCCCGGCGGGGTCCAGCGCATCGGCCGGGTGGCCGCCGATCTCCTGCGTTTCAGCGATTCGCGCGGCAGCGCCAACCCGATACCGGTGGCACCGGATGCAATCCGCGCCGCGGGAATCGTCAACATCCTGCCGGTGGCCGGCTTCCCGGACCTGGCGCCGGCGTTAGCCGGCGGCACCACGGTATGCGTCGCGTCGACGCGCCGGCCGTCCGGCGGCTACGACACCGGTTTCCTGGTGGGCGGCGGCCAGCCGGTGCCCGCCGGTCAGGCTCCAGTGACCTTGTCCCAAGCCGACGGTCGCGGTCCCGCGCTGGACGCGGCCTATCTGCCGCCCGGCCGGAGCGCCTATGTACGTGGCGACAACCAAAGCGGCACAAGATATCTCGTGACCGACACCGGGGTGCGGTTCGCGATCCGCGACGACGACGCGGCGCACGACCTCGGTCTCCCGGCACCGATCGCGGCGCCGTGGCCGCTGTTGGCGGCGCTGCCGTCCGGGCCGGAACTGAGCAGGCAGAACGCGTCAGTCGCACGGGACACGGTTGCGGGGACCCCGTAACCGGGCGGCCGCCAGGGCACCCGCCAGCGCGACAAGGCAGATTGCCGCTCCCCGCAGCGCCGCATCCCGGGCATGTGCATCCGGGGGCCTCGGCGGTGGGGGAGTAATCACGGGCACCGGAGCGGGTGTCGGCCTAGAGGTGGTCGTTGGCGGACCGGCGTCGGTGCTGACGGCCGCCGGCACGTCGATGGTGCCGTTGCCGACGAGCGGATCCCACCCGCCGGGCGGGTGATGCGCGGTCGACGTGATTCGCCCCGTCACCTGTCGCGCGGTCAATGCGGGGAATCGGGCCCGGATCAGCGCCGCCAGCCCACTGACCACGGGCGCGGCGTAACTCGTGCCCGAAACCGATTGCGAACCGAGCGCGGCAACGTCCTGGCCGGTCGCGGCGACGTCCACCCAGGGGCCCGGGAGCGTGAACGGCGACGGTGTCCCATCGGCGTCGACCGAACCCACCGCGAGCACGTAGTCGTCGTACCAAGCCGGGCTGGCGATGACGGTGGCGGTCTGCCAGGTCGCCTCGGGTCGCTGAGGCGGACACGCGCCCGCGGTGCCGGTGTTGCCCGCCGCGGCCACGACGACCGCGTTCTTGACGTCAACCGCGTACGCGAGGGCGGCGCCCACCACTCGGTCGTCGAATGACGCGGTGACCGGGACGCACGCGACGGACGAGACGTTGATCACCGATGCGCCGAGATCGGCGGCGGTCCGGATGGCTTGCGCCATGGTGTCGACGTCCCCCACCCCGGCACGGGAACGGTCGCCGGTGGGGGCGAACTTCGCGCTGGACTGGCGGATGCCGATCAGCGTGGCCTCCGGTGCCACCGTGCCGAGGATGCCGGCGACCAGCGTGCCGTGTGCGTCGCAATCCT
This sequence comes from Mycobacterium sp. UM_CSW, assembly GCF_000455205.1. Taxonomy (GTDB): domain Bacteria; phylum Actinomycetota; class Actinomycetes; order Mycobacteriales; family Mycobacteriaceae; genus Mycobacterium. Next base: position 18,516 of record NZ_AUWQ01000018.1, read on the forward strand.
GGGTGCCGTCACCGGTGAACACGTAATCGCCGCCGGGCACCACATCGGGCAGCCGCGGATGCCGCGAGACACCGGTGTCGATGACCGCGACCCGCTGTCCCGCGCCGCGGGTGAGCTGCCAGACCCTGGGCAGGTCGACGAGATCAGGCAACCGGTCGCGAGGTGGTGTGGCGTCGAACGGCACCGTCGCGCAGACCTCGCGCTGTACGGTCGGCGAGGGCGGTGCCGGACGGGTGGGCTTGGGCAGCCACTTGTCGTCGACCTCGGGCGGCGAAACCGCTTGTGCTGTCGGCGTTCCGAACTGATAGATGCACGCAAGCGCGGAGACCGCCAGGATGCGCGCGAGGCGTGAGCCGTTCACCGGAGGTTCAATTCCCGGACGGCGTTGTACAGCCCGCACACCCACGAGGTCGTGGGCACCAACGCGACCAGCGCCACACACTCCAGCGCCTCGACGCCGCGGCGCGTCAGCGGTGAGAGCGACATCGTGGGAGCGACGAAGCCCAGGTAGATCGCCGCGGCGGCCAACGTGGCCGTCATCGCGGCCGTCCATGACCCACTCCTGAGCACGCTCGTGGCTACGACGCCGAACGTGGTTGCCGCAATGGCAATCCCGCTGACGAGGAACACGAGCGCCCTTCTCCCGTCGTCAGAGCGTGCGCGCAGCATCAGCAATGCACCGGTCAGCGCACCGAAAGCGATGCAGCTCAGCCGCGGCGCGCCGGCCAGGACGGTGACGATGGCGCCCACCGCGGCTATGGTCAGCAACGCGGCGAGCAGGCCGGCCAACCAGTTGTCGGCCCGGATCGCCCTGGCCCCAACGTCGGGCCCGGGCGGTGGCTGCGGTGACAGGCCGGCCAGCGTGATCGACGCCCGCGGCGCCACGCCCAGCAGCCCGAGAGATGCCAGCGCGGAGGCCGCGCCAATCGCGCGCAGCGGCGCGGCGGTGATCACACCCGCCAAGGCGGCCAGGGCGACGCTCGTGGCGACGCACGACACTGAGGCCAATGGGACGGCACCGCAACCCGATACACGTGCCGCCAGCACCGCCGTCGCCGCCGTCGCCGTGCCGGCCAGCACGACGTTCGGCAGCCCGGGACCGCCGGGCACCGCCAGAAACCCTGCCGTCGCGGCGAATACGGCGGCGATCACGCCCAGCGCGAGCCCGGCGATCGCGTCCCCGTACGCGCGGTGTGCGACCGCCGCGAAAAGCAGCGCCAGCAGGCCGGCCGCCGCCACCACGCCCACCGTGGCGCCGGTGACGTTGGCGCTGGCCGCGTTTCGAATGAGCGCCAGCGCACCGATGCCGGTCAAAAGTGCCGCCGCGACGGCGCTCGCGATCCGCGCCACCTGCCTGCGCCGGCGGGGCGGCCAGGCGCGGCCCGCGGCGTCGAGGGTCGCCGACACGGCCGTCGCCACGTCGTCGAAATGGGGCGGGGGCGCCGGGGCCGAGGATTCGGTCAAAACCAGGACCGCGCCGTCTCGGATGCCGTTCTGCGCCAACGTCGCCGAGGTGGCCAACGGAGCCGCACCCGGACACGACAGCTGGTAGCGGCGCGCCTCCTGGCGGCCGGAGGCTTGGACGCCCTGGCCGCCGCGGCCGTCCAAAATGTCGACGATCGAGGGAATCAGGACGGCGACGGGCACGCCCCCGGGCAGGGACAAGTCGGTGACGGCCGTGCCGGCATGTATTGACACGCGCCGCAACCCCGGGTCGGTCTCAGGCAACGGTGACCCCTTCCGTCGGATTACCGGCACCGTAGCCAGAATTCGATCCGCCGATATCCGGCTGTCCACAGGTGACTTGCCGCGGTTTCCGGCGCTGCCTACCGTCGCCAACCGGTAGGAGGGCCGAGATGACACAGTGTTTCGTGCCCGCGGTTCGCCGGCCGGCACCGGCGGTCGCGGCTGCGGACATCGCCGTTGACGCACCGCCCGGCCTGCCTCCGAGGGGATCACCGAGGTTGCTGCCGGTGGTGTTCTCCCTCGTGACTCTCGCAGTCATGGCGGTGGCCTTCCTCACGGGATCGACGGCCGCGCGCCACCCGATGTTTGTGGCGTTCCCGGTGATGACGCTGCTTTCCCTGGCGGTCACCGCGACTGCCGGGCGCGGCGAGCGGCGCGGACGTAGCCTCGACGCCGACCGGCTCAACTACCTGGCGTACCTGAGTGGGCTGCGCGCCACGGTCACCGAAACAGCGGCAGCGCAGCGTGATTCACTCCTCTGGATCCACCCGGACCCGGACACACTGTGGACGTTGATCGGCGGACCGCGGATGTGGGAGCGGCGCCCGTCCGACCCCGACTTCTGCCTCGTCCGTGTCGGGATCGGCACCCAGCCGCTCGCGGCACGGTTGATGGCGCCCGAGCCCGCTACCCACGAGCCGTCCGACCCGGTCACGGCGGCGGCCTTGCGCCGCTTCCTGAGCGCGCATTCGCTCGTAATGGGCGCGCCCGTCACGGTCGACCTTCGTGCCGACATGATGGTGACGATGGACGGCGACCCGGCCGCCGTGCGCGGGCTGCTGCGCGCGATGATCTGCCAGCTCACCGTGCTGCACAGTCCCGACCAGTTGCTGGTCGCGGCGGTGATCGGCGACCGCAACCGCGCCGACTGGGACTGGCTGAAGTGGTTGCCGCACAACCAACATCCGAGCGCCGCCGATGCGGTGGGGTCGGCGCGCTTGGTCTATCCAAGCATGGCGGGCGCCCGGCAAGCGCTCGCCGGCGTGACGGGGTCGCACGTGATCGTGGTCTCCGACTGCGGCGAACGGGTTGCGGCGGGGGCGCCGGCTGGCGCCACCGTCCTGGAGGTCGGCGCCTGCGCCGACGGCGCGGCGGTGACGATCGGGCGGCCGGACGCGCCTCAACCGTTGCCGTGTCACGACCGGTTGGAATTGCTGGACGCGCTGACCTGTGCGCGCCGGCTGGCCAGGTACCGGGCCAGGCCGGCCGACACCGACCCGATCACGCTGTGGAGCAACCAGGATCGTCGTGACCGGCTGTGCGTGCGGATCGGCACCACGATCGGTGGCGCACCGCTGCATCTGGACATCAAAGAGGCCGCGGAAAACGGCATGGGTCCGCACGGGCTCTGCGTGGGTGCTACCGGATCGGGCAAGTCGGAGTTACTGCGCACCATCGCGGTGGGGATGGTCGCGCAGAATTCCGCCGAGGTGCTCAATCTGTTGCTCGTCGACTTCAAGGGTGGCGCAACGTTTCTCGACTTGGCGCGGGCGCCCCACGTGGCTGCCGTCGTCACCAACCTGGCCGACGAGGCGCCGCTGGTGGCGCGCATGCGCGACGCACTGGCCGGCGAGATGGAACGCCGGCAGCGGCTGCTGCGAGGGGCCCGCTGCGCCAGCGTCGCGGCCTACGAACGCGCGCGCCGGGCCGGGCGGCAATTGGTCCCCCTGCCGACGCTGGTCGTCATCGTCGACGAGTTCTCCGAAATGCTGAGCCGGCATCCGGAGTTCGCCGACATGTTTGTCGCGATCGGGCGGCTGGGGCGGTCGCTCGGCATGCACCTGTTGCTGGCCAGTCAGCGGCTCGAGGAGGGGCGGCTGCGCGGACTGGAAGCGCACTTGTCCTACCGGATCTGCCTGAAGACCCTGTCCGCCGCCGAATCGCGCGCGGCTCTGGGAACGCTTGACGCATACCAATTACCCAACACCCCCGGCGCGGGCTACCTCCGCGTGGGCAGTGACGAGCCGATCCGCTTTCAGGCCGCGTTCGTTTCGGGACCGCGGCCCGTGGACATGCCGGTGGGCGAATCGGTGGTACGCGTCTTCAGCACCCGGGCGGCGGGCCCGCTCCGCGACGCCGGCGGCAACTCGCCGACCCGAACCGTCCTGGAGGACGTAGTCGACCGGCTCGCCGGACATGGACCGCCCGCGCACCAAGTCTGGCTGCCGCCGCTGGACGCGGCACCCGCGCTGGACACATTGCTCGGCGATATGGTGTCGGTGCCGGACGAGCTGAGCGTGCCCATCGGCATCGTCGACCGCCCGTTCGAGCAATGCCGCACTCCGCTGGTGGCCGAATTGTCCGGAGCCGCGGGCAATGTGGCGGTCGTCGGCGCGCCGCGATCGGGCAAGTCGACCGCGCTGCGCACCCTCATCACGGCCTTGGCGGCCGTTTACGATCCGGCGCGAGTGCGGTTCTACTGCCTGGATTTCGGCGGTGGAGCGCTCGGGGCGCTGCGCGCCTTGCCGCACGTGGGTGCCGTCGCCGGCCGGACCGAGCCGGACCTGGTGCGGCGCGTGATCGCCGAGATGGAGTCCACCGTGCGGTCCCGGGAGGCCGATCGAGCCGGGCTGGGCGCTGACGTGTTCCTCGTCATCGACGGCTGGGCAAGCCTGTGTCACGAGTTCGGCGATTCCGAGGCGTCGATCACTGCCCTGGCGGCTCAAGGGCTTTCGTTTGGCGTGCATGTTGTGTTGTCTGCGTCGCGCTGGGCCGAGATCAGGCCGGCGCTCAAGGACCAGATCGCCACCCGCATCGAGTTGCGGCTTGGTGATCCGGCCGATTCCGAGATCGATCGCAGGCGGGCGCGGGACGTGCCGCACGACAGGCCGGGTCGCGGCCTTTCCCGCGACGGGCTGCACATGCTCATCGCGCTGCCCACCGATCGGATCTGTCATGGCGAGTCGGTCGCACCGCCGATACCGCTGCTGCCGACGCACGTCGACCACGAGGCCGTCGTGTGTAGGGCGGGGGCGCGGGTCGTGCTGGGTCTGGAAGAGCGTCGGTTGCAGCCGATCCCAATCGATTTCGAGCTGCACCCCCACCTGCTGGTCCTTGGGGATAACGAGTGCGGCAAGACCGCCACGCTGCGGACCCTGTGCCGCGAGATCATCCGGACGAATTCCGCCACCGAAGCCCGGCTGCTGATCGTCGACTTTCGGCGCTCGTTGTTGGGCGTCGTCGAGTCGGAACACCTTGCCGGCTATGCCGTGTCGTCGTCCGCGCTGAGCGGCCTGCTGCCGGAACTGCTCGATGTCCTGGCGAGGCGGATGCCCGCGTCGGACGTGAGCCAGGCTCAGCTGCGTGCCCGGTCCTGGTGGTCCGGGCCGGACATCTACCTGGTGCTCGACGATTACGACCTGATCGCGAACCCGGGCGGCAACCCACTCGAGCCGGTCGTCGAATACCTGCCGTACGCAAGGGATATCGGGTTGCACCTCGTCGTGGCCCGGCGCAGCGCCGGCGCGGAACGCGCGCTGTTCGAGCCGCTGCTGGCGGGCCTGCGCGACCTCGGGTGCATGACGCTGATGATGAGTCGGCGCCCGGACGACGGCGCACTGTGGGGCTCCGGCCGCCCGGTGCGGTTGCCACCCGGTCGTGGCGTCCTGATCACTCGCCCCGGGGACGAACAGCTTGTCCAGGTGACCTGGAGTCCGCCGCCGTGAGCCGCCACCGCGCGCTCGTCGAGGCCGGACCCGGCGCGATCCGCCGATTATGTTGTGGCACAGCCGGAGCCAGTGACGAAGAAATGTCCGAGGTCGCCAGGGAGGCACTGGGCGCCATCGACGATCGGGTGGCGCTGGTCGGCGGTCGCCCGGTCGCCGTGGATTCGCTCTGGCGGGCGGCGTTGCGGTCGCTCAAATGTGAGAAGTGTGACGGCCTGGTACTCATTCGCCCGTCCTGGTGGCCCGCGGCGCGTGTCGCCGTGGTGACCGCGGCGGCCAAGGCCGTGACCGACGAGGTGCTGGTGCGTCGGCGGTCTTGGCTGCTGGCGCAGGCCTCCGACCCCGAGCCCGTGGTGGTGGAAATCGCCGAGCGGCTGGTCGTGATCACCGGACCCGAGACTGTCGCGATAACCCGTGGGGCCGACGAGCATTCCGTCGGCGAGGAGGCCTCCGACGTCTGCCGCGTCATCGCCCGGATGGCGCGGCGGACGTCGGCGGGCGTCGTGATTGACGCGCCCGGCACGGTCGTCGGGGCGCCGCAGCTCGGGGGGTCGATCGCGCGGGCGCTGCTTGATCGCGGCCTGGCGGCCGTGAAGATCGGTTCTGCCCAGCTGCCCTTGCTGGCGCAATCGGTTTTTCCGCTCGTGGCCGACCCGACCGGGCCGCGCGTCACCGCGCCGGCCGCCCGTCCCCGTACCCGCACACGGGTGACAGGTGCGCTAGCCGGGGCCGCCGTCGCGTTGACGGCGTTTCCACTGGCGATCGCGGCGGCGCCCCCGGCGACCCGTCGTGGCGCCTCGCCCCCGGTCGCGGCGCAGACGGTGCCGACCACGTTCCTGGTGGAGGGCCGCGTGGCGCTGACGGTGCCCGCACACTGGTCCGCGCAGCGGGTGGTCACCGGGCCCGGGTCCGCGCGGGTGCAGGTGACCTCGCCATCGGATCCGGAAGTGGCGCTGCACGTCACGCAGTCACCGGTGGCGGGCGAGACGCTGGGCGGCGCGGCGGAGCGGTTGCGACACGCCATCGACGCGGAACCGGCCGGGGTGTTCGTCGACTTCAATCCGGCCGCGATGAGCGGCGGCCGGCCCGCGGTGACCTATCGCGAAGTGCGCGTCACCCACCACGTGCGGTGGACGGTGCTGCTGGACGGGCCGGTGCGGATCAGCGTCGGGTGCCAGAGCCGTCCCGGTGACGAGGCGGCTGTCCGCGACGCATGCGAGCAGGCGGTGCGAACCGCCCACGCGATCGGATGAGACGGAACCAAACGGAAGTCGTCACAGTCCAAGTTGATATGGCGAACAGACTGAGCACGGACTTTGATCTCATGCACTCCGTCGCGGCGACGACGGACGCCCGCAACGAGGAGATCCGGGCGATGCTTCAGGCCTTCATCGGCCGCATGGGCAGCGTTCCGTCGTCGGTGTGGGGCGGGCTGGCGGCGGTGCGATTCAAAGATGTGCTGGATCGCTGGAACGCCGAATCGACCCGGCTCTACCGCGTTCTGCAGACCATCGCCGAGACCATTCGCCACAATGAGGTCGCGTTGCGGGAGGTTGGCGAGAACCATGCGCGCCACGTCGCCGCCGCCGGCGGAAATCTGTGAGCGGGGGCGAGGCCGTGGACCCGCTGCTTTCCTACGACTTCGGCGAAATCGAATGCGCTGTGCGCCAAGAGATCCACACCACGGCGGCGCGATTCAACGCGGCGCTCGACGAGCTGAAATCACAGATCGCCCCGCTGCGAGAACTGTGGACCCGCGAAGCCGCGGCCGCTTATCAGGGCGAGCAGCTGAAGTGGCACCAGGCGGCCAGCGCGCTCAACGAGATGCTGGTCGACCTGGGGAACGCGGTGCGCGATGGCGCGCAGCAGGTGGCCGACGCCGATCGCCGCGCGGCCGGCGTCTGGATGCGGTGAGCCAGCTAGCCCCTGTGTGGTCCCGGCGGTGGAGAGCCGCCGGGGCCACACAGTCACTTACGGCGCGAAGGCTTTTTGATCTCCCATTTGCGGGCCAGGTGATCGGGCATGTCGAACGACGCGCGAACGCCACCCCGCTCGAACTCGAACGCACTCTCCAACAGTTCGCGCCCGAAATCCGGGGCCCATTTCGAAACAAAGTGGTAGCGCGGGGGCAAGTCGCGGCCGACCAGGCTCAGGACGTGGGTGGAGAACCAGTCGGCGATGCGCGCGAGCTGTTCGAGTTCACCGCGGAGGTGCTGACGCGGTATGAGCAGCAGATCGGCGGTCGCGTCGCCGATCAGGCGGCGGACCAGTGGCGGGATCGTCTGATCGAACACCTTGGTGGGCGTCAGTTGGTCGAGTAGCGCGAGGAGCGCGCGGGTCATGTGCTGCCCCTCGAGGGACGCCATGAAGCGTCGTCGCTTGATGGCGTCAAGCAGCGCGTTGGCGTCGGCGGCGTCGTGTGGACGCAGTTTGTCGACCACGCCCATCAGGTGGCCGATCACGTTCCAAAGATGGAGGTACGCGTCGATCTCGTCGTCTTCCAAGTTCACACCGAGCCGACTCATCGGTTCTCCGACGACGTACCAGAACGAGAGGATGGTCGCGGCCATGTCCTCCTGGTTGATCGGTATGCCCCAACTGGTGTAATCCCATACGCCGGGGTGCTTACCGGCGCGGTCCTTGATCAGGTGACGCACCGCGGCATGCATCAGCCGGACGTGCTGAATGGCGCGCCGGCCCTTGCCGTTTGGATCGAGGCCGCCGACCTTACACACCTCGATCAAGAACTGGCCGGTCTCCATCACCCGCCGGCGTGCGTCCGTGTCGAGCTGGGCGGTCAGGTACAGCACCCTCACGGCCTTGGCGTCCGCATACGCCGACGGCAGCGACGCGCAGAACAGGCAGAGCGTGATGAACAGGCCGTACTCCTCGAACACCTCCTGACCCTTCTTGATCTTGTCCGCATCGGCCCACTCGGGCAGCGCTAGCGAAGTGGTCAGGTAACCCCGGAGCTCTTTGGGCAGATCCTTCGGCACCGGTTGGTCGTTGCGGACGAGCGTCCGCATGATCCGATTGACCTCGTTGACGTCCCGATTGAACACTTTTTCGACCACGTCGTCGGCCCACTTATCACCCTTGTGCCGCATGGGATCAAGCAGTGTGTTTGTCCATCTCGAGCTTCCATTTGTGCCCGCCATGCGCACAGCATTGCAGATTTCGCGCCGTTGGCGAAGGGTCTATTTGCCATCAAGAATTGTTAGAAAAGCGATGCAATGCCTGGCCAAAGGCGGTGCGCCGCACCAGGAGCTCACTGATCAGCGCCGAGACAGTAACGCGGTGGGGTGCATAGTTTTCACGTACTCTTTCTAGATTCTTGTCGCCACCCATTTGTATCCGTGTTGTTTGGCCCCGATTCGCGAGGATGGACACGATGGTCGACGTCAACGACGAATTCCTGCACGAGACCGGGCCGCACCCGGATTGGCAGGAAAGCTTCTTTTTCAGTTGGTTCGACGCCGAATCGGACGCCGTGGGATTGGCGCGGATCGGATATCGGCCCAGCAATCACACCGCCGACGCGATCCTGTACACGATGCGCAATGGACGCGTCGAGGGCGGCTACGCGAAGCTGCACGCCCGCTACTCCGGTACCCCGCAGCCCGACCACCTGAAAGTGGGGGCTTTGGAGTTTCGAATGATCGAACCGATGTCGAAGTGGCGGCTATTGCTGCGCGGCCGCCACGAGGTCGACCTGACCTGGACCGCGCTGCACGCGCCGTTCGATTACCACGCCGAAGCGCCTCCCGGGGCATACCTGCCGTCCGGCATCGCCGACACCCACATGGAGCAGTCCGGGTGGGTCACCGGCCGGGTGAGAATGAACGGCGCCACCTACCCGATCGACGGCCTCGGTCAGCGAGACAAGTCCTGGGGCGTCCGCTTGTGGCGCAGCATCGAGCGCTGGGACTGGAACACCGTGCTGCTAAGCCCCGACTTCACCATGAACTGCACGCACCTGTTCGAGGATGGCCGGGCCTACCCGACCGGCTACATCTTCCACGACGGCGCCTGCCACGCGGTGGCCCAGCTGACCGTGGACCACGAGTGGTCCGGCCATCAGGTTCCCTGCGCCTCGCGGATGGTGGTCACCGACGTCAGCGGATTGCGGCTCGAGATCCGCGGCCGTGTCATCGCCCAATCCTGTTTGTGGAAAAGGGGTTTGGTGATCCAGGAGTCGGCGACGCGATTCGAAACGGTCGTCGACGGTCGACCGTTCACCGGTCTCGGCATCACCGAGCACGCCTGGCACGCCGGTCTGGGGGGCTCGCTGCGGGTGCTGCCGCGGATGGGGCCGGCGGCGCGGATGATCATGCCCTGATCAGGGCATGACCTCCGCCCAGGCGATGTGCCCGGCGAACTCCAGCGACCTCGCCATCTCGCCGTAGCGATTCTTCAAGTCTGCGTACGCGGTATCGCCGCGGGCATGCGCCACAAGAGCTTTCAGTCGCAACAGCCAGATGTCGCGCATGGCCGAGCCGTCGGTCGGCGCCGCCGCCAACCGATCGATCGCGGCCTCGGCCTCGGCGACGTCGGCGTCGGTCCCGCGGTCCAGGAGTGTCTCCACCAGGACCCCCGTCGCCGGAAAGCCCCAGGCCCCGCACATCTGCTGCCCGTCGCGGAACAAATCGTTGACGGCGGCGCGCACGAGCAATACGGCTTCGTCGCGATCTCCACCGCGAGCCCGCTCCCGCGCCAAATACGCGTCGACGAACCGCAATTCGCCTAGGTTGGCTCTGCGGCGCCGGAACACGTCGCTGAGTTCCGCCAGCAGCTTCTGGCCGCGCTCACGGTCGGCAGCCGTTGGGCGGTGCACCCGTGCGACGCCCGGCGCCATCTGGGTGAAGGCCAACGCGACGTCGTCACCGGATCGTTCGATGATCCGCAGCGCATCTTCGCTCTCGCGCACCGCCCGATCGTCGGCCGCCAGGACGCCAAGCGGGATGCCCGGGTTGTAGATGTAGGCGACCACCAAGGCGTATGACATCGGGTCGGCCTTGCGGGCCATGGCGAGGCCCTGCTGCTGGTCGTCCTGCCATCCGGGTAGACCCAAGCTGTACCGTGCGATGGCCCGCGTCGAAAGGGCGACCGCCAGGGGGGACCCTACGAAGAAGTTGCCCTTGGACGGGTCACCGTCGGCCAGGTCGATGACCGTCTGTGACCACCGCAGCACGTCGGACCACTGATTGTTCTCCATCTTGGCGAAGATCAGCGAAACGGACAGCCCCACCGTCAAGGTCGCGTCGCCGAGCGCCTCGGCGAGTGTCCAGGCTTCGGACGCCAACTCCGCGGCCTCGGGCGCCCGGGCCTGATGCGCGTGCTCCATCACCAGCCCGGCCATCCCGATGGCCAGTGACACCTTGTCCCCGACGGCGGCGCACAACTCCCGCAATTCGTCGAATCGGTCGGCGACTGCGCGCGCGTTGATTCGCCACGCGATGCCGCACAACATGGTGCGCGGGGCGATGCGCATGGTTGCGCGATGGGGGTCCTCCGCAGGCAGCCGGTCGGCGATCGTTTGGGCGCGCTCCCAACTCAGTCGAGCGGCATTCGCGTCGCGGTTGGTGGCCCACGTCGCCGCACGCATGTGCCAGCTGAATGCCGCGTGCGGATCACCGGCGGCCTCCAGGTGCTCGGCGATCAGCGCCGCGTTCTGGTCGGCCGCCGCCTGGTCGCGTGACTCGATCGCGGCGGCGACCCGCCGGTGCAGCTCGGCGCGATCCGATCGCAGCTGTGATTCGTAGGCCACGGTGCGGATCAGCGGATGGCGGAACACATACCTGGGTTCCCCGGTGAACCTGATCTGGTCGATGAGCTCGGCCGCCAGCAGGTCGTCCAGGCTGGGCTCAATGCCCAGCGTTTCCAGCAGGTCCGGGCTGAATCGCGACCCGATCACCGCCGCGGCGCTCAGGGTGCGCTTGGCCGCCCAGTCCAGGCGGTCGATACGCGCGGCGATGGTCGCCTGCAGCGTGACCGGCACCCGGACCTCGGTGACCGCCGCCGCCGACACGTAAGCGCCGCGGTTGCCCCGCAGCACACCGCGCTCGGCGAGGTCGCGCACCATCTCCTCGACGAAAAACGGGTTACCGGCGGCGCGCTCGGCGATCACCCCGGCCAAGTCGCTGACCGACGGGTCCGGCCCGAGCAAGTCCCCGGCCAGTGCCGCCGCTTCCGAATCACTCAGCGGCGCAAGGGCGATGGTCTGCGCGCCGGTCACCTTGCTCAACGGCCCCCGATACTCCGGACGGTAGGTGAGCACCACCAGCGAGGGTGTCTGCGGGGCCACCGCGACGAAGTCGGCCAGCATCGAGCCGCTGACCTGGTCGATCCAGTGCACGTCCTCGATGACATACACGGCCGGGGATTGGCGGGCCAGCAACGCGGCATTGACAAGCGCGGTCAATCGCCGCCGCCGGGCATCCGGGTCGATCGTCGGCAGCGCAACGTCGGGATCGGCGATGCGCAACAAGTCATCGAGGAGCAACAGGTCATCCGGCTCGGCGTCGGGCACCCGGGACCGCAGCTCCGCGCGCGCTTCCGGCGGTTCGAGATCGGCCACCCGGAAGCTCGCACGCAGCATCCGCGCCACCAAATAGAAGGGCACGTCGCTGGCGTGCGATTCGCAGAAGGCGGTGAACACGTCGACACCCCGGGCTGCCGCCATCGCGGTGACCTCGCGCGCCAGCCGGCTCTTGCCGATGCCCGGCAACCCCACGACACTGACCACGGCGCCGTGCACGTCGATGGCGCGCTCGAGCAAGCCCTCGATGGCCGACATCTCCCACTGCCGACCGACCAGATTCGACTCGGCACGCCGGGCGGCACGGTGGTCATCGCCCGCGGCCAACAGCCGATGGGCGGGGACCGGCGCGTCGACACCCTTGATTAGAACCAGCTCGGATTCACCGATTGCCGCGGCGCCCTCGACAAGCCGCGCGGTCGACGCGCTGAGCATCACCGCACCCGGCGGGGCCACCGATTCCATCCGCTGGGCGAGGCCGACCTGCTCGCCGATGGCGGTGTAACCAAACGGCCCGGAGCCGATTTCGCCCGCGATCACCTGACCGGAGTTGAGACCGACGCGCAACCGCAGTTCGATGCCGTCGCGCTTGTCGACCTCGGCGGCCAGCCGGGCGGTTTCTTCCTGGATGCCCAGCGCCGCAAGGCAAGCCCGGATGGCGTGGTCCTCCAACGCGACCGGCGCGCCGAACACGGCCATGATGCCGTCGCCGGTGAACTTGTCGACCGTCCCGCTGTACCGCTCGACAACCGCCGCGCAGCGATCAGCCAGGTCCGCCATGATTTGCAGCAGCCGTTCCGCACCGACCGCCGAGGCGATTTCCATCGAGCCGACCACGTCGGCGAACAGGACCGTGACCTGCTTGTACTCGGGATGGGCGTCGCCGTCTTGGATTGCCGAGCCGCAGCTGTGGCAAAACCGCGCGTCCTTGAATGGCTCGGTACCACACGTCCGACACACTGCTCCGGCCGTCATCCGACCTCCGCCAATCCGGGCCCACCGATTGCTGGGTGCTCTAAGGATAGGTTGCAGCGGTCACAAGGGCATGTTTGATACCCGTGTCGGCGATTTTGACCTGCGGGGATGACGATCGGTAAGCTGCTCGGTTGGCGTGCGGTACGCCGGGGCCTCGGGTCAATGTCGGTCGCCGAGAATTAACCCCACCGCGAACGCCTGACTGGCACCCGGCTCGACCCGGGATCCACACCCTCGTACAAGAGGCCTGAGAAGAGAAGGTAAGCGCTGTGCCCACCTACGCCCCAAAGGCGGGTGACACCACGCGGTCGTGGTACGTCATCGACGCCACGGACGTGGTGCTTGGCCGCCTTGCCGTCGCGGCAGCCAACCTGCTGCGCGGCAAGCACAAGCCGACGTTCGCCCCCAACGTCGACGGCGGTGACTTCGTCATCGTCATCAACGCCGAAAAGGTCGCCCTGTCCGGCGACAAGCTGCAGCAGAAGCTGGCCTACCGCCACTCGGGCTATCCCGGCGGGCTGCACAGCCGCACCACCGGCGAGTTGCTGGAAAAGCACCCGACCCGCGTCGTGGAGAAGGCGATCGTCGGCATGCTCCCCAAGAACAAGCTCAGCCGACAGATCCAGCGCAAGCTCCGCGTCTATGCAGGTCCGGAGCATCCCCACACCGCTCAGCAGCCGGTTCCGTACGAGATCAAGCAGGTGGCCCAGTGACCGAGACAACCGAGGCGCTCGAAACCCCGGAGACCCCGGAGACCCCTGCGGCCTCCGAGGCCGAGGCTCCCGCCGCCCGCCCCGCCGAGGCGTTCGTCTTCGAGCGGCCCATTCAGACCGTCGGTCGCCGCAAGGAGGCCGTGGTGCGGGTGCGCATCGTGCCCGGCACCGGCAAGTTCGACCTCAACGGCCGCAGCCTGGAGGACTACTTCCCCAACAAGGTGCACCAGCAGCTCATCAAGGCCCCGCTGGTCACCGTCGACCGGGTGGAGAGCTTCGACGTCTTCGCCCTGCTGCACGGCGGCGGCCCGTCGGGTCAGGCCGGCGCGCTGCGCCTGGGCATCGCCCGGGCGCTGATCCTGGCCTCGCCCGAGGACCGGCCCGCCCTGAAGAAGGCCGGCTTCCTCACCCGTGACCCGCGTGCCACCGAGCGCAAGAAGTACGGGCTGAAGAAGGCGCGCAAGGCGCCGCAGTACAGCAAGCGCTGATCAGCATCACTTTTTGGCCGCAAAACCGCCTCGTGCGGCGTGTCTGCGCGCGTTCGTGCCTGGTTTCGGTCAGAAAAGAACGGGCACGTTAGGTGTCTGAGCGTCAACTGTGAGAGGTTTTACCGCATGGGTCGACTATTCGGCACCGACGGTGTTCGCGGGGTCGCCAATCGCGAGTTGACCGCCGAGCTGGCGTTGGCCCTGGGCGCCGCGGCGGCCCGGCGCCTGGCGAGTTCGGGCGGACCGGGCCGGCGGGTGGCCGTTATCGGCCGCGACCCACGGGCCAGCGGCGAGATGCTGGAGGCCGCGGTGATCGCCGGGCTGACCAGCGAGGGCGTCGACGCGCTGCGGGTCGGGGTGCTTCCCACCCCCGCGGTGGCCTACCTGACCGGCGCCTACGACGCCGACTTCGGGGTGATGATCTCTGCCTCGCACAACCCGATGCCCGACAACGGCATCAAGATCTTCGGTCCCGGTGGTCACAAGCTGGACGACGCGACCGAAGACCAGATCGAGGAGCTGGTTGCGGCGGGACCGGGGCTGCGCCCCGTCGGCGCCGGGATCGGCCGGGTCGTCGACGCCGAGGACGCGGCCGACCGCTACCTGCGCCACCTGTCCAAGGCGAGCACGCTGCGCCTGGACGGCCTGACCGTGGTGGTCGACTGCGCCCACGGCGCGGCGTCGTCGGTGGCGCCGCGCGCCTACCGCGCGGCCGGGGCTCGGGTGATCGCCATCAACGCCGAGCCCAACGGGCTCAACATCAACGACGGCTGCGGTTCGACGCACCTGGACGCGGTGAAGGCGGCGGTCGTCGAACACCGCGCCGACCTGGGGCTGGCCCACGACGGGGACGCCGACCGGTGCCTGGCCGTCGACGCCAACGGGGAGCTGGTCGACGGCGACCACATCATGGTCGTGCTCGCGCTGGCGATGCGGGACGCGGGCGAGCTGGCCTCCGAGACGTTGGTGACCACCGTGATGAGCAACCTCGGGCTGCACCTCGCCATGCGGTCGGCGGGCATCGCGGTTCGCACGACCGGCGTCGGCGACCGCTATGTGCTGGAGGAGCTGCGGTCCGGCGACTACAGCCTGGGCGGCGAACAATCCGGGCACATCGTGATGCCCGCGGTGGGCTCCACCGGCGACGGCATCGTCACGGGACTGCGATTGATGAACCGCATGGTGCAGACCGGCGCCTCGCTGGCCGAGCTGGCCTCGGCGATGCGGGCGCTCCCGCAGGTGCTGATCAACGTCAAGGTGGCCGATAAGGCCACCGCCGCCGCGGCGCCCTCGGTGCAGACCGCGCTCGAGCAGGCCGAGGCCGAACTGGGCGACACGGGCCGAATCCTGTTGCGCCCCTCGGGAACCGAGCCGATGATCCGGGTCATGGTGGAGGCGCCCGAAGAGGATGTGGCGCAGCGGGTCGCCAGCCGGGTCGCGGAAGCGGTGAGCGGCGCGCGCTGATCCCTTAGCCGGGAACCCCGGCGCCCCATCAGGCGTCGGATTAGGCATGAGATTCGATAGCTCGGCAGTGCTCAACGTCGCCGACCGGATGGACGCGGCCACCGATCTCCTCGACCGCGCGGTGGCAGATCACTTGGCGCGGTTGACTTTCGGCGGTGCGGTCGCCGGCCGGGCGCACACCGCGCGCGGCGACGCGCTGCGGGTGCAGCTGGAGCGACTGACGGCCGAGGTGACGCGGTGGTCGCGCGCGGCGGCAGAGACGGCCGCGGCCCTGCGGGCCGGCGCCGAGAACTACGCCGACGCCGAGTTGTACGCTGCGGCGCGGATCGCCTGATCGTGGCCGACCGGTTGGACGTCGCGGAGCGGCTTGCCGAGGGCCGCCCCGCCGTCGAGCACACCGAGGCTTACGTGCGGGCCTGCCACGCGCTCGGTTATCAACATCCCGGCCTGACGGCGCATCCCGCCCAGGTCCGCGAGTGGTACGACGGCGAAGAAGGTCTGGACCTGCGCGCGCTCGACAGCGACTGCGCGGAATTGCGGGCCGCGGCCGCGGCGGTCATGGAGGCGCTCGGGCTGCAGCGGGCGCAGCTTGCCGAGCTGGCCGGGGCGTGGCTGGGGTCCGGCGGGGATTCCGCGGTTCGGTTCCTGGAGCGCCATTGTGCCGCCGCGAGCGCGGTGGCCACCGAGGTCCGCGCGGCGGCCCAGCGGTGCGAGTCGCTGCGCGACAACCTTTGGTACCTGGTCGATTCCAAGGTCGCGACGGCCATCGCCATCGACGAGGGCACGCGGGCGCAGCGGCCGGCGTGGTTGGCCGCGGCCGCCGCGGTCACGACCGGCGCGGGGGACCGGGCCGGCGCCGAGGAGGTGGTCCGCCAGGAGATAACCCCCTACGTGGACAACGAGATTCGCGACGACTGGCTGACCACGATGCGTTCGACGGCCGAGGGGGTGGACACGTCCTACGCCATGGTGATCGACCGGATGGCCGCCGC
>NZ_AUWQ01000019.1 GCF_000455205.1 Mycobacterium sp. UM_CSW
GTCGCCGCCATCGGCTAGAGCCAGCGTCGAACGGTTCTGCCGGCGTTCGCCAGGGTGTCGGGGCTCGAACCACCGAGCAGCTGGTCCAGCACACCGGAACCGGCGAGCGCGTGGTAGCCGCCGATGACGTCGGTGGCCCGGAGCAGGCCGATATCCAGCAGCGCGGCCGCCGCCAGGCTGGACGTGTAGCCCTCGGAGCACACGATCACCCACTCGACGTCGTCGTCGACGGCCTCCGGCAGCCGGGCGTCGCTGGTCGGGTCGCAGCGCCATTCCAGGACGTTGCGTTCGATCACCAGCGCACCCGGTATCTCGCCCTCGCGGAATCGCTGGGCCTGCGGCCGGATGTCGACCAGCACGGCCCCGCGCCGCAGCGCCTCGGGCACCTCGACGGCGCGAAGGCGGCGAAACCGGCGCCGGGCCGATCTCAGGACGACGTCGATGCGGCTCATCAGGGTCCCTCCGGTTGGTCGGTCAGTTCGGTGCGCTGGCGGCGCAGCCGGTTGCGCTCGGAGACTTCGTAATACGACATCGCCGTCAGCGGCGGCGAGTAGGCGTGCACGCTCAGCGTCGGCTGCACCTTGAAGGTGGCCACCGGCTCGGGGACTGGCCTGGGCGCCCACACCACGTCGTGCACCCAGCCGAGCGGGAAGCCGGCCTGATCACCCGCGTCGAGCCGGCGTCTGCGCAAACCCCGCCCGTCCCAACGGAATTCGTTGAGCGATCCGGACACCACGGTCAGCGCGCCCAGCGACCCGCCGTGGTCGTGCAGCTCGGTGGGATGACCGGGGACCCAGCTGATCAGCCAGACGTCCAGCTCGTCGTCGCCGTGGATGCGGGTGAACCAGCGCTTGGACTCCGGTATCCCGCCCTTGGGCAGCAGGTGGTCGCAGCGCCCGCTGAGGACCTGATCGGCGGCCTGATCGGTGGCATGTAGCAGGTCGGGCACCCGCAGCCGGGTGGGTCCCGAGGACGGCGACGAGACGGTCAGGGGGCGAAGCGCACCGGAGGCGACAGCACGCGTCGCAACGGGAACAGACATTGGGGAGCTCCAGGGTGAACGGATCGGGCAAGCGGCGGCGGGTCAGGGCCGACAACACTCGCAAAATCCGAAGCGCTCCATCACGGCAGCCAGTGTTGCATAGATTGGGATGGTGCGTTGGTGCGGTCGTTCCCCCGGGCAACGGGGTGGGGTGCTCGTCGCGGCGTTGTTGGTGGCGGTCACGGGCTGCTCGCAGGGCGCACCCAACGGCGGGGTCGCCGTGCCGTCGGCACGACCGTCGGGCATCCCGGGCGGCCCCGCGTCGCCGCCGCCCGGCGCGGTCGGCCTCTCGCCGGGCGGGGTGACGACCAGGGTCGATGTGCCCGCGGATTCGACCGAGGAGGAGTATTTCCAGGCCTGCCACGCCGCGAAGGTCTGGATGGAGGCCCAGCCCAAGACGGATGGGTCGCTGTTCGAGCCGTACCTGCGGATGGTCCAGGCGTCGCAATCGGGCACGGCCGGCACCTGGAACGCCCGGTGGGCAGACCTGACACCGGCCCGACAGGCGGCCGTGATCACCGCCGCCCGCGCGGCCGCCAACGACGAATGCGGGTAGCGTTCCGCGCCCCGCGCCAATTGTGATCATGGGTACAAAAACTGCCTCCCCCGCCGCCGAGGGGGGCTTCGGCCGAGCAAAATGAACGCATGCCCGGCGGACGTGGCGGAACGGTGACGCGTCGATCTTCGCCGACCCGGGTGGCGCTGGCGCTGGGCAGCGGCGGGGCCCGCGGTTACGCCCACATCGGGGTCATCGAGTCGCTGTCGGCGCGTGGCTACGAGATCGTCGGCATCACCGGGTCGTCGATGGGTGCGATCATCGGCGGTCTGCAAGCGGCGGGACGCCTCGACGAGTTCGCCGAGTGGGCGAAGTCGTTGACGCAGCGCACCATCCTGCGCCTGCTGGATCCGTCCATCAGCGCGGCGGGGGTGTTGCGGGCCGAGAAGATTCTGGACGCGGTGCGCGACATCCTCGGCCCGGTCGCCATCGAGCAACTGCCGATTCCCTACACGGCGGTGGCTACGGACCTGCTGGCGGGCAAGTCGGTGTGGTTTCAGCGCGGCCCGCTCGACGAGGCGATCCGGGCGTCCATCGCGATTCCCGGCGTGATCGCCCCGCACGAAGTGGGCGGACGCCTGCTCGCCGACGGCGGCATCCTCGACCCGCTGCCGATGGCCCCGTTGGCCGCGGTCAACGCCGACCTGACGATCGCCGTGGGCGTCAGCGGCAGCGAGGTGATCCCGAAACGAGAGTCGGAGCCGGGCGCCACCGCCGAATGGTTGAACCGCATGGTGCGCAGCACTTCTGCGCTGCTCGACACGACGGCCGTTAGGTCACTGCTCGACCGGCCGACCGCGCGCGCCGTGTTGAGCCGATTCGGCGCGGACGCCTGGTCGGATGAATGGGAGGCGGAATCGCCGTCGGGCGCGGGCGGACTCGACGAGACCAGCGTCGTTCCGAAACTGGGCAGCTTTGAGGTGGTGTACCGCGCGTTCGACATCGCGCAGTCGGCGCTGACCCGCCATACGCTGTCGGCCTATCCGCCCGACCTGCTGATCGAGGTGCCGCGTTCGACGTGCCGCAGCCTGGATTTTCACCGTGCGGTGGAGGTGATCGCGGCGGGACGCGCCGAGGCCGATCGGGCCCTGGACGCCTTCGAAACCGATCCGGAACAGACGAGCCCGCCCGCGCTCGAGGGTTGATCAGGCGCCCAGGAACCGCGCCACGGCCCGCGCCTCGCGGCGGCCTTGTTCGCGCCCGGCCACCGCGGAGTCGATGCGGCAGCGCGGGTCCAGCGGGTTAGGCCCGAAAGCGGCCAGCGAGTCGTCGTCGGCGAACACCGCGTGGGTCGCGCCGGCGAACGCGGCGATCTCGGCGGCGGGCCCGGCGCCGAACGGCGCCGGCGCGGGCCCCGACGGGACCAGCACCACGGCGGCGTCGCAATCGCCGGCCACGTCGAGGTTGACCGAGCTGCCGACGCCGCCGTCCATGTAGCGCCGGTCGCCGATCGTCACCGGCGGCCAGGCCCCCGGCACCGCGCAACTGGCCGCCACCGCGTCCACCAGCCCGACGCCGGAGTCGCGGTCGAAGACCACCAGTTCGCCGGTGGCGACGTCGATTGCGGTGATCCGCAACGCCCGATCTGGCCAGTCGTGTGACGGCAGGCGCTGGGCGATTACCTGGCGCCGGACGGCCTCGGGGACGGTCTGGCTCGCCAGCGCCACGGCCCCGATCCGCCGCATCTGCTGTTCGGTCCTGTCCAGCGCGTCGTCATAGGGCTGGCCCAAGGCTGTCAAAAAGACCTCGGTGATGTCGTCGACGTCGACGCCGGAATCGATCTCGGCAGACGACTCGGCGACCTGCCGGTCGAACAGCGCCTCGATCGGGCAGCCGCTGCCGATCTGGGCGGCGACCGCGGAACCCGCCGAGGTCCCCACCAGCACCTCCGAATCCAGCAGGAGTCGGGCCACCGCCGGGGACTCGTCGGCGATGCCGCGCAGAACCCCTGTCTCCCAGGCGATTCCGGCTATCCCGCCGCCGGCCAGCACGAGCGCGCGTCTGGTTGTCACGCGGATGCACCGGTGTGCTGGGCGCGCCGAACTGACTCGCTGAGATCCTCGCGACGGAGCTGATGGCTCGGCGGGTCGGGCAGCACCAACTCTGTGGTGACGCGCAACCCGGCGTCGACGTGGACGAGTTCGCCAGGTGCGATCAGACTCCAGCGTGGGTCCTCGTCCATCCGCTCGGTGGCGAACACCACCGAGGACCGGTTGCACAGCGGCTCAGACCATGCGCGAATTCGGTTGGTCTGCATATCGAAACTGGGTGCACCATCGAGTCGCCGGTCCAGGAGATAGAGCTCGTGGGTGTCGGGGTAGCGCAGCGCCCACATGTCGGTGGCCGTGCTCAGCAGGACGTTGACCGCGTAGATCGGCGCATTCCCGGCGAGCCACCGCACGGCGTCGACGAGGCCCGCCGTCTCGTCGCCGTCGCGGGCGCGGATCGAGCCGGTGATCAGGGCGAACACCCGCTCGGAATCGGTCTCGCCGAGCACCAGGCCGTCGGTGCCGAGCTCGCGCAGCCGTTCGTCGATGCCGTCGAGCCCCTCGACCACGCCGTTGTGCGCGAAGATCCGGCCGTCCTGCAGAAACGGGTGGGTGTTGCGGACGTCGAGCGCACCCGTCGTCGCGTAACGAACGTGGGCGACGAACGTGGTGCCGGTCAATTCGTGCGCCTCGGTGGCGAATTGGGTGTCTTGCCAGGCCGCGATCGGCTCCTTGTGCAGCTGCGGCCGACCGTGCGCGTCAAACACACCGATGCCGGTGCCGTCCGGGTTCTTGCGGCTCTGCGCGGACAGGCTGTCCGGAGCGTTCAGCAACCAGAAGGTCGCGGTGCAAACGTCCGTCCCGGCGTGCAAGCCAAAAAGTCGGCACATGGTGTCGACCGTACCGAAAGGCCCGCGACGGCCCCGCGGGGTCAGCCCGTCAGCATCGCCGAGAGGTCCCGCAAGGCTTGTCGCGCGTAGCCCTTCCAGATGCGGCCAAACAGCGGCAGGCCCCAGGATGTCAGCGGCGACCTGGGGTAGATGTCCCAGCGCCAGGTGATCTCGGTCCCGCCCGCCGCCGGGGCGAAAATCCATTCGCCCACAACATGATCGACCAGCAGCGCCATGGGACCCCGGATCTTGGTCAACCGGTAGCCGAACGACCGGGGCGGGTCGACGCTGGTCAGCTCCTCGCGCATGCTGGCGCCGCCGGCCAGGTGCACCACGCGGGTCTGGCCCGCGGCGTCCCATGCGCCGGTCTGCTCGCGCACCTGCCGGACGGGCGGAATCGGGCCGTGCCGGCGCTTGAAAAGCTCGGGAAGTGGTGCGGGCAGCGTGCGCTGGAAGGCCTCGTCGGCAGGGACAGGTACGACGAGGGATTCGCTGACGACGAGCGATTGTGGCACTGGCATAACGTCTTTCATTCAGCGCGCCAACCCTGGCGCGGCCCGGCCGGTGATCAGCGGCAGGTCGAAAAAGCTTTGAATGCCCGCCGGGGCGGCACAAGTGGCGGGGACCGCGTTGACGCAGTGCGCGGCCGTCGCGACGATCCCCGGATTGCTCGCCAACCCCGCCTGCACGCTTTCCGGCTGCCAGCCCTTGACCGTCACGAAGGTGTCCGGGTTGCCCCGCACCTCGATCTCGTAGCGTTCCCCGCCGGGCCCGAAAGACCAAGGCGGGTCGAGGTTTTCCGATCCCATCAGCCAGTTCACGGTGATCCGCACCACCACGGTGTCACCCACCAGAGCCTCCCAGTGGAAGCGGCGCCCGGCGACCTGGCCGGGCTCGATCGCCCCGATCGGCGAGTCGATCGGCGCGGTCGCGACGGCCACCTCCTGCGACGACCGGATCTGCGGATCGGCGGCGAAGCCCAATTGGTCGACGCACAGCCGGACCGACTGGAAAAAGCCGCCGTCGAGCAGCTTTTGCATGGGCCCGGTCAACGCGCTGTCCGGCGTCCCGCCGAAGCCCATCACATGGCGTAGCACGTCCGGCGCGCCGTAGGTGCGAAGGTCGGAAAACTCCTCGGCGCGAACGAAGGTCACGCCCGTGGACATCGCCGAGAGCAGCAGCGGGAACAGTTCGGTGGCCGCACCGGGCCCGATGCCGGCGCCGTGCAGCGTCGCGTTGCCGGCCTGCGCCGCGACTTCCAGTGGGGCGCCTTCCTTTTCGGTCGGGTAGAACCAACCCAGCGGCGTGACCACGTTCTTGCCGGAGCGCAGCAGCGCGGCGACTTCCTCGACGCTGGGCAGCAGCGGCGCGTAGATGACCGCGTCGGCGGGCTGCGCGAGCACCTCGTCGACGCTGTTGGTCGCCGTCACGCCCAGCGGCGAGGTGCCGATGATGTCGCCGACGTCCCTGCCGGCCTTGGACTGCGAATGCACCCAGCAGCCAACGAGTTCGAGGTCGGGATGTTCCAGCACGCCCTTTATCGCCGCCGTTCCGACCGACCCGGTCGCCCACTGAATGACCCGCAGGCTCATGAAGACACCTCACCTTCCTCGCGAGCAGACGCAGAATCGCGTAATTTTGCGCCGAAAGATGCGACTTTGCGTCTGCTCGTGCACGAGAGCCGCCCCATCAGTCGCGCGACTCGACCACCCAGTAGCCATGCTCGGCGTATCGCGCCCGGATGGCCTTCTTGTCGTACTTGCCGACGCTGGTGCGCGGAATCTCCTCGACGAACGTCCACCGCTCGGGCAGCCACCACCGGGCGACCTTGTCGGCGAGGAACTTTCGCAGCTCCTCGGCGCTCACCGACGAGTGCTTGGCCACCACGACTGCCAGCGGTCGTTCCTGCCACCGCTCGTCGGGAACCCCGACGACCGCGGCCTCGAGCACCTGCGGGTGCGCGATCAGGCAGTTCTCCAGCTCGACCGACGAGATCCATTCGCCGCCGGACTTGATGACGTCTTTGGCCCGGTCGGTCAGCGTGACGAAGCCTCGCTCGTCGATGCGGCCCACGTCGCCGGTGCGCAACCAGCCGGAGTCGAACTTGGAGTCGTCGTGGCCCAGGTAGTAGGAGCCGGTGATCCACGGGCCGCGGACCTCCACCTCGCCGACGGCGGTGCCGTCGTTGGGCAGCACCGCGCCGTCGTCGTCGACGATGCGCATCTCCACCCCGCACACCGGTTGGCCCTGCGTCGCGCGGAACGCCCAGTGCTGGTCCTCGGGGGTTCCCGGCGGCGGCCAGGCCATGGTGGCCATCGGCGACGTTTCCGTCATGCCCCACAGCTGACGGATCTGGACGCCGTGCTTCTCCTCGAACGTGCGCATCAGCGACACCGGAACGGCCGAGCCGCCGCAGACCACCAGGCGCAGCGAGGACATGTCGTGTTCGGGTTCGTCCTCCAGCCGGTGCAGGACGTCGTTCCAGATGGTCGGCACGGCGCCGGCGACGGTGGGCCGCTGGGTTTCCACCATGCCTATCAGCGAGCGGGCATCGAGGTGGCAATCGGGCAGCACCAGGTCGGCGCCCGCCATCAGCGCCGAGTAGGGCAGCCCCCAGGCGTTCGCGTGAAACATCGGCACGATCGGCAGCACGCTGTCGACCGCCCCGACGCCGATGCCGTTGGTGGTACACCCGCCCATCGCGTGCAGGAAGCTCGAACGGTGGCTGTAGACAACGCCTTTCGGGTTACCGGTGGTGCCGCTGGTGTAGCACATGGCCGCCGCGGACGTCTCATCGAGCTCGGGCCAGTCGAAGTCGGGGGATTCGGCGCCGACCACTTCCGCGTAGGACAGCACGGTCTTGCCGGATGCCTCCAACGCCGCCGTGTCACCGTCGCCGACCACGATCACCGCCTGCACGGTCTTGAGTTCGGGGAGAACCGGCGCGAGCAGTTTGACCAGGGACGCGTCGACCAGCACGACGTGGTCCTCGGCCTCGTTGGCCACGAAGGCGATCTGCTCGGGGAAGAGCCGGATGTTGAGGGTGTGCAGGACGGCGCCCATCGACGGCACCGCGAGGTAGGTCGCCAGGTGCTCGGCGTTGTTCCACATGAACGTCGCGACGCGCTGGTCCCCGGTCACGCCGAGGCGGCGCAGCGCGTTCGCCAGGCGGCCGGCCTGGTGGCCCAGCTCGCGGTAGGTGGTTCGCCGGTAGCCGTCCCCCGTTGCGGTGGTGACCGTGCGTTGTCCGTGGATGCCGCAGCCGTGCCGCATGATCGCGGCGATCGTCAGCGGATAGTCCTGCATCGTGCTGTCCATCGCTGTACCGCCTTACCCTCGACGCGGCACCGCCTCGTGTGCGGTCGGGCGAATGTTATCGCCGCACACCGCCAGGAGAAAACGGGTTCCCCCGACAACGCTCGTTTGCGGGCGCTACTACGCGAGGGCCGGTTCGGCCGGCAGCAGCTCGGGCACTGCCCACTCGGCCGCCGTTTCGCTTTCGGACCCGGAGCCCGCCGCGGTCCCGACCACGGTGACCGCGCCGGAGTAGTCGGCGATGTAGAGGAACCTGGCGTCGGCGCTTTCGACCACGCACGACGGCTCGTCGCCCACCCGGATGGTGCCGACGACGTCGTGCGTGTCGGTGGAGAGCACGGTGACGCCGGCGTCGCTGACCAGGTAGGCCCGATCGCCGTCGCGGCTGAGCGTCAGGCGGGTGAGGATGCCGGAGATCTCGCTGATCTTGCTGGTGCCGATGATCTTGGCGGTGCGGGTGTCGACGGCGTCGATCACCGCCCCCAATTCAGGGGCGCAACTGGCCACGTAGGCGGTCGCACGGTCGGGGCTGAGGGCGAGGTCGCGGATGGGCAGGCCGATCTCGACGGTGTTCAGCACGCGGGAGGGGGCCGGCGCGTGCGCGTCGATGACGACGAGCTGTCCCCCGCCGGGGCCGTTCGTCGCCACGTAGACGCGGCTCCCGTCCGCGCTGGACCGCACGCATTCCGTGGTGGTCCCGGGTCGGCCCGGCAGGACGATCTCCTCCGTGGCGCCGGTCCGGGTGTCCAGGACCACGACGTCGGGACCGGCGGCGCCGTTGCGGCTGGCGTAGACGTAGTCGCCGTCCGGGCTGGCCGCCAAGTCGCTGACGCTGAACGCCAGCGGATGCGTCGAGATGACCGTGCTGGACGGCAGGTCGATGACGTCGATCGCGTCATACGCCGGTGTCGCGGTGCTGACGTAAGCGCGGTTGGTGTCGCGGCGGGCGACGGCGAGCGCGAAGGGCTCCGGCAGACCGGCCACGGTCTGCACGACGCGGCAGGCGTGGGCGTCGATGACGGAGACGCTGTCGTAGCCGTAGTTGGCCACCATCAGTCGGCCGCCCTCCGGGCTGGCGACGATCCCGCTGATCGGACCCTGGCCCAGGGCGATCCGCGTGACAATCGGAAATCCCGGTGCCGTGGCCAATTCGATGGGCTGGTCCTTGCCGTTGTGCTTCCGGTGGTTCACGCCGCGCATGCCGGCACCGCCTTCGCTCGCTCGTGGTACGTCTGGTGCGCCCCGGGACGCGGCTTCGATCAGCCGCTTGTACAGCGCCCGGAGTGATTGCTTTTAACAAATTTTACTGACCAAATTCGGGCGCAAAATATTTCCAGGCGGGCGGTGTGATCCACGTCACTCGAATAATCGCGATCGCGCCCGGATCGGGGTCGAACAATTAATAGTGGTCGATCCGGCGGCGAAAGCAAACCGCCTTGGTGGCCAGGGTGTTTCGGCCATGCAGCTAAAGGCGAAGACGAGTGGACAGGCGTCCATAAATAAGGAAAATCTTAAAAAGAATCGGTCAAAGAGGTGAATGTCACATTTCTCGCCTGAGCGCGTCACCGGCCCTAAAGCAATTTATCGACCGCCGTTTTCGTGTTCGCCAAGGGACCTGTCCGCTGAACCACCGAGCCGCCGGCAACGTCTACCACAAAGACCCGGAATCAACCGGAAGGGCTTGCCACGATGACGCTCGACGTAGGTGCCACGCCGTCAGTACGCAACCGCCCGCAGGACATCCGCCGCGAACGCCGGTTGATGCGCGCCTTCCAGAACCCCATCCTTGGCCCCCTGTTGCGCCGCTTCGGCGGCCCGGAGGACATCGTCCGGATGGGCATGTCCTTCTGGTCCTCACGACTGATCCTTTCGGCGGTCGAATCGGGCGTTTTCACCGAGTTAGCCAACGGACCGGCTTCCGAACAGGAACTGGCCGACGCGCTCGGCTGGCACCCGCGTGCCGCAGTCACCGCGCTGGATGCTCTGGTCGCCGCCGGATTGCTGCGACGCGATCGAGCGGGCCGGTACGCCAACACGATTCGCAGCGCGATGTTCCTCGACCGGACCAAGCCGAGCTATGTCGGTGGGCTGATGGAGTTGTCGAGCAAGCGTCTCTACGGCCTTTGGTCGAGCCTGGACGATCTCCTGCGCACCGGCCGTCCTGGCGCCGAGGAGGAACGCGGCGATAACGAGTTCTTCTCCATGCTTTATCGTGATCCGTTGGCGCTCAAGGGGTTTCTGGCCGGGATGACGGGCATCTCGACCGGGGAGGCGACGCTGCTGGCGGCGCGGTTTCCATGGCAGCGCTTTCGCACGTTTTGTGACATCGGTTGCGCCCAAGGCGCGTTTCCGGTGCGGGTCGCGTTGACCCACCGTCACCTGCGCGGCACGGGTTTCGATTTTCCCGCGGTGCGACCGATATTCGAAGAATATGTCCACTCGTTCGGCCTGGACCGCCGATTGAGCTTCGTCGAGGGCGATTTCCTCGAAAATCCGCTGCCGCGCGCCGACGTGATTTCGTTCGGTCACGTGTTCCACGGGCGAAACCACGAGATCCGTCAGGAGCTGGTGGCGAAGGCCTACGCGGCCACTCCCCCCGGCGGCGCGATCATCGTGTACGACGCGATGATTCAGTCCGGGCGGCACAAGAACCGCCGCAACAATTACCTGAGCCTGTTGTCCAGCCTCAACATCATGATGGAGTCGCGGGAGGGCTACGAAGCCTCCACCGCCGCCTGTGGGGAGATGCTTCGCGCCGGCGGCTTCACCCGAATCAAGGTGCGACACCTGGTGGGTCCCACCTCGGCGGTGTTCGGTTACAAGCCGGGCCGGTTGCCGACGTCGGCCTGACGCACCGCTCAGAGCGCGTCGTGGTCGCGCTCGCCGGTCCGGATGCGGATCACCTTCTCGACCGGTGAAATCCACACCTTGCCGTCGCCGATCTTGCCGGTGCGCGCGGCGCCGATGATCGCGTCGACGACGCGGTCGGCGAACGCCTCGTCGACCAGGACCTCGACGCGGACCTTGGGCACGAACTCGACCGCGTACTCGGCCCCGCGGTACACCTCCGTGTGCCCGCGCTGCCTGCCGTACCCCTGGACCTCGGTGACGGTCAGGCCCAGCACCCCGACGGTTTCGACGGCGTGCCTGACGTCATCGAGCGTGAACGGTTTGACGATCGCGGTGACCAGCTTCATGGCGTTATCACCACCTTCATTCGTCGGCGGTTTCGGCTGGCGCCGACGCAGCCCGCGTAGCCGCCACCGGCTCGACCCGCCGGCCCGTCACGAGCCCCTCGTCGGGGTAGGCCTCCTCGTCGTGCACGCCGACGTCGCCGGTCTCCAGGACCTCGTCGGGCATGCGCAACTTCATGAAGAGGCCAAGGACTCGCAGGATGACGAACGTCACGAGCGCATCCCAGACGATGATCGTGGCCGCGGCGCCCAACTGGATCAGGATCTGTTTGGGATGGTGGCCATACAGCCAACCGGCGAAGGTCACGTCCGTCCCGGTGCTGCCGCCCAGGTACACAACGACCTTCGGGTCGGCCAGGACCCCGACAAGCAGCCCGCCCGCCAAGCCCGCCATGCCGTGGGTGTGAACCACACCGAGGGCGTCGTCGACCTTCTTGAACGGCCTGGTCCGGCCGAGCCAGTTCCACGACATCCAGACCAGGGAAGAGGCGACGACGCCGATGATCATCGCGCCGAAGCTGTTGACGTAGCCGGCCGCCGGCGTGATCGCGACCAGCCCGGTGATCATGCCGTTGACCGCGCCCAGGAAGGTCGGCTTGCGCGCCTTGCTGGCGAAGATGTCCCAGATCACCCAGGTGAGCAGCGCGACGGCAGTGGTGAGGTTGGTGTTGATCACCGCCAGGGAGGCATCGGCACCGGCGAAATACGGGTCACCGCCGTTGAACCCGTTCCAGCCCAGCCAGAGGATGCCGGCGCCGACCGCGGCCATCGGAAGGTTGTTGGGCACCGCGCGTTCCCGGTCGCGCGCGAGCCGGGGGCCGATGACAGCTGCGGCGACGAACCCGCTGGTTCCGGCGGCCAGGTGGATCACGTAGCCACCGCTGAAGTCCAACGCGCCCGCCTGTCCCCACCAGCCGCCGCCCCACACCAGGAACGCGTTGACCGAGTAGGCGAACGTCGACCACAGCGGCACGAAGATCAGCCACACCTTGAAGTTCATCCGGCCGACCACGCTGCCGAGGAACAGCAGCGGAGTGATGGCGGCGAACACGAACTGGAAGTACGCCAGCGTGGTCTCCGAGAAGCGGAACTTGGGCATGGTGCCGTCCAACAGCGGGATGACGGCCTGTCCCTGGTTGTCGGTGCCCAGGATGGTGTGCGGAATCCCGACCGCGGCCCTCAGGATGCCGGGGCCGAGCTTGAGCGGCTCACCGAACCCCATCTTGAAGCCCCAGAGCACCCACACGACCAGCACCAGCGAGAATCCGGTGAAGGCCATCAGCATGGTGTTGACGGCCCACTTCTTCTGCACGATGCCGCCGTAGAGCACGGCGATGCCTGGGATGCTCATCAGGCCGACCAGAGTCGCGGCCACCAATTGCCAGGCGTTGTCTCCGGGATTCAGCCAGTCGGGATAAGGCAACATGGTTCAGACACACCTCAATTCGAGCCAGCGGGCTATAAAGCAGCTGCGGTGCGAAGTGACGCCGTAGACGGGTGAAGCCTTTGCCCGGAATGTTTCGGGCGTGTGTTCAATTGTTTAAATCCTGATTTCAAGTGCCCTTGCCGTGGCGGCCCCTTGGGGCGTCGCCCGCGTGGGATGTTAGCTGGCCGTTGCACCACGACCGACACGGCGGGGCACGCGTCGCACGCGGGAATCTCCTTGAGCACCAAGTAATTTCACATGAGTGCAATAGGCCGCCAAGTGACGCCCTGCTGAACCAATTGTGCCGCAACATCGTCGGAGTTATATAGGCCGGTTCATTCAGGCCCACCAGGGGCCGCATGCTGGACGTCGGTGGACAGGGAAGCTATGCAACGGGATTCGCGGCGCAGCGGTGCGGCGGGCGCGCTAAAGCTTGTCAGGACCGAAACATTGGAGCGCGGCGTCGCCGTCGTCGGCGCAGGCGCCGCTGGGGTCTCGATGGCCCTCAGCCTGCGCGACCGTGGAGTGCGTCCACTGCTGATCGACCGCGCCGATGCGGTGGCCTCGTCCTGGCGGGGGCGCTACGACAGGCTGAAACTCAATACGTGCAAGCAGTTTTCGCATCTGCCCGGCCGGCCGTATCCCAAGGACACGCCGGTCTTTCCGACCCGCGATCAAGTTGTCGACCACCTCGAAAGGCACGCCCGCGACGACGGGATCGAGTTGCGGCTGGGCACGGAGGTCTGCCGGATCGACCGCGACGGCGACGGCTGGTTGTTGCGGAGCACCTCTGGCGACATCGCCTGCCGCCAGGTGGTCATGGCGACCGGATACGAGCACACGCCACTGACGCCCGCCTGGCCCGGCCTCGACGGCTTCGAGGGCCGCGTGCTGCATTCGTCGGCATACCGCAACCCCGTCCCCTACCGCGACGAGCGCGTTCTGGTGGTCGGGGCGGGTTCATCGGCGCTGGAGATCGTCCATGACGTGGCCACCGGTGGGGCGCGGGAGGCGTGGCTGGCGGTGCGTACGGCACCGAACATCATGCTTCGCTCGTTGCCGGGCGGGCTGCCCTCGGACCTGATCGCGACGCCGCTTTTCCGCGCGCCCGTTCGGCTCGCCGATGCGTTGGCGACGCTGGGACGCCGGTTGAGCATTCCAGATCTCGCCGCTTACGGACTGCCGACACCCACCGAGGGCGTGTTCGCCCGGGGGATCAGGCTGGGCCGCGCACCCGCGATCGTCGACAGGGACGTGATCGACGCGATCCGCGACGGTTCGTTCGAGGTGGTCCCGACCATCGAGCGATTCGACGGCCGCGGTGTCCGGTTGGTCGACGGGCGCCGCCTGGAACCGGACACGGTCATCTGCGCGACCGGCTACCGGCGCGGGCTGGAACCCGTCGTAGGTCACCTCGGGGTGCTCGACGAGCGCGGCCTGCCCGTGGCCACGGGCGCAACACCGGCCGCGGCGGGTCTGCGGTTCATCGGCTTCCAATCTCGCCCGGGGCTGCTCGGCTACGTCGCCAGGCAGTCCAGAGGCATCGCCCGACGCATCGCCGCGGAACTCGAAACCGCCGCGCCGTCGCGCCATCCGCGATAACGTTGGCTAACGTGCGATATTCGTATTATGGCTATTTCCAGTATTATTCAACATATGAGCAAAATATTTCGTTGAACTAATCAATGGTCCGGCTCGTGTCAAGTAGGTATGACGCAATTACAGACGGCGGCCGGGCCGCCCGCGCGAACGGATTTGCCCGAGG
Organism: Mycobacterium sp. UM_CSW; assembly: GCF_000455205.1. GTDB lineage: Bacteria > Actinomycetota > Actinomycetes > Mycobacteriales > Mycobacteriaceae > Mycobacterium. The sequence goes on from NZ_AUWQ01000019.1 coordinate 14,177, forward strand.
CGCGCATACACCGGTTGCGCGACTGGGCGCGGTCGCTGCGCGTCGGGCTAGACCCCGAGCGTTACTTTCGTCGCTGCGCCGATCGCCGCGACCCGTTTGTGGTGGTGTTCCCGGGCCTCGGTCCCGTGCACTTCGTCGCTACCGCGCAGGGCGCTCGGCAGCTTTTGACCACGCCACGCGAGACCCTGTGCGCGCCGACGCCCAATCCGATCGAGCCGATCGTGGGGCCGGATTCGGTGATCTTGACCTCCGGCGAGCACCATCGCAGGCAGCGCCGCCTGTTGTCGCCGGCGTTCCACGGCGCCCAGTTGCGCCGGCGTGCGGACGCGATCGCCGGGGCGGTGCTTGCCGAGGTGGAGTCGTGGCGCCCCGGTGACCGGGTGGCGCTGCACCGCACCACCCAGGCGATCACGCTGCGCATCATCGTCGAGACGGTGCTGGGCGTGGACCACGAGCGCATCGATGAGTACACCGGCGTGGTGTCCGCGCTGATGAACGCGAACACCGCATCGCTGCTGTTGGTGCCGGCCCTGCGCAGAAGCTTCGCCGGCCTGGGCCCGTGGGCCCGGCTGGTGCGCCTGCGCGCGGAATTCCAGCGCATGCTCACCGGCCAGATGAACCATGGCCGCAGCTGCCCCGGCGATGATGCGGTGTTGGGCAACCTGTTGCGCGAAAACGACCACTCGCGACTGGGTCTCGACGACGACGACCTCCAGCAACAGCTGCGGACCATGGTGATCGCCGGCCACGACACCACGGCCGCGGCGCTGGCGTGGGCGCTGTACCACATTCACCGCGACACTGGCGTCCGCGCGCGACTCGTCGACGAGCTTGCCGCCGGACCCGCGCCGCACGAGATGCCCGAACTGCCCTATCTGTCCGCGGTCATCAAGGAGACGCTGCGGATGCACCCCGCGGTGCCGATCGTGTTGCGCAAGCTCATCGAGCCGCAATCCATCGGCTCGGTGCGTTATCGCGCTGGTGACATCGTCGGGATCGCGCTGCCCGCAATACATTTCAGCGCCGACCTGTGGGACGACCCCTACCGATTCGATCCCGATCGATTTCTCGTCGACAACCCGACACCGTTCGAGTACCTGCCCTTCGGCGGCGGGCACCGGCGCTGCCTGGGGGCGGCCTTCGCCAGCCATGAAATGGCCGTCGCGGTGGGCACCATCATGCGCTCGGCGGAGCTGACCATGCCGCGGCGAGAACGCCGCAGGCATCCCCCACGTTCGGTGCCGCGCGGCATCGCCGTCGTCCCGCGGCGCGACGTCAAGCTCGTGGTCAGCCGAACTGCGTCTGCGGCCGGGGCAACGCGACGCCGTCGACGGTGATGTCGACCTTCTCGTTGTAGAAGGCCACCAGGCCGGCGATCTGGTAGACCGCCGGCAGCGGGTAGTGATACGTCCACGCGAGATCCGGATGCGCGGTATCGCCCGCCCGCACCGACCAATAGCCTGATGTCACGCCCTTGTACGGGCAGAGCGTCTGCGTCGGGCTGGGTTCAAGGTGCTCGAACGCGACGTCGGTCGGGTCGATGTAATACCTTGTGGGCAAGCCGGTTTCGAACAGCAGCACCGGGGATCCGGTGTCGGCGAGAGTGATTCCGTCCAGCTCTACGCGGACATGGCGGTGCGAGCGCAGAGCGTCGACCCGCGAATACGGATTGCGCGGGTGGCCGTAGATCGGCTCGTCTTCCTCGAACCACCGCAACGGATCCCACTCGAATCGCACGGTGCCCGCCACCGGGCCGTCGCCGTCGTCGAACACCCGCGCCGCCGACGGATGGGTCTGGTCCTTGCCGACCAGCGAGTACAGCCGAGACGGACCGAGCTGCACCTTCTGCGGGTGGTCCTCGTCGCGCAGGAACTCCGTACGGACATCCACCAGCGGCACGTAATACGCTGGGTAGTAAGGCAATTCCCACACATAGCGGGCCGCGGTGGTGTCGAAGACCAGGTCGTGGCCGAGATAGCCGCGGACCCGGCGCGGCGCGGGCTCGATGCGCCCGCGGGTGGCGGCCATCTGCGGGTAGTCCCGCTCGGGGCTCACGGCTGGTCCTTCGAGGCCAGCCCGGCCGGCGCATTCGCGATCGCTTTGTGGATGGCGTCGGCCAGCGCGAGGGCGCTCTCCTCGGTGAGTTCGAGCGCGACGCGCGCCGCGGGGCCCAGCTCCGGGTTGATCACGTCGATGTTGACCGTGTGGCCGTAGGGCGCGTGGACGGGATGGTCGACGTACACCGTGGCGCGGCTCGCGCCGAACCAGCCGCTCTTTCCCTTGCCGCTGCCGTCGATCCGCACGTGTTCGGTGAGGTATGTGCACATGGGCTGGACGCCTAGCCTTTCAGGTGGGTGGCGAAGAATTCGTCGATGCGCCGCCAGCCGTCGACGGCGGCCTCCGGCCGGTACGCCGGCCGGTCGACGGAGAAGAATGAATGGCCCGCACCCTCGTAGGAGTGAAACTCGTGGGGCTTGTCGAACTTGGTCAGCTCGGCGTCCAGGGTGGCCACGGCGGGCGGCGCCGGGAACCTGTCGTCGGCCCCGAACAGCCCAAGGAGCGGGCAGCTCAGCTTCGGCGCCAGGTGCAGGATCGGCTGCATGGCCTTGGGCATGCCCTCCGGTAGGTCCTCCACGATGAACGCGCCGTAGCAGTCCACCGCGGCGTCGAACGGCAGCGAGCACGCCGCCAGGTATGCGTGCCGCCCGCCCGAGCAGTGCCCGATGACGCCGAACTTCCCGTTGGCGCCCGGCAAGGATCGCAGGTGCTCGACCGCGCCGGCGACGTCGCCGACCAGACGCTCGTCGGGCACCCCGCCGGCGGCCCGCACCGTCGCGGCGGCATCGTCGGGCGCGGCGCCCGGCGCCTCGCGCGAATACAGGTTGGGGGCGACGGCGTGATAGCCGCTGACCGCGAGCCGCCGCACGAACTCCTTGGTTTCCCGGTCGTAGCCGGGCATGTGGTGGATCCACACGATGCCGCCGCGCGACCCTTCGGCCAGTGGCGACGCACGGTAGGCCTCGATCTCGTCGCCGCCGTGGCCGGTGATGGTGATGGTTTCCGCACGGATCGCGTCCGGGCTGGGTGCGTTCATCGCAACTCCTCGAGGGGCTGGCTCCGACGGAACCCAACGTAGCCGAGTCGCGCCATGGCAGAGCCGACCCCGTCCTGACTACGCGGAATGTCAGGCGTCGCCACCCGCCTCCATGGCCCGCGTAATTGCTGGAAAACGGACAAAGCAAGGGGCAAGATGGTTCCTCAGCGGCGATGCGGAAGGACACTGCATTGACAACGGAAACAAGCGCCGCCGAGGCGGGCAGCGAGCCGGCCCCGCTGCGCGCGGTAGTGGCCGACGACGAAACCCTGCTTCGGGAGGGACTCGCCAGCCTGCTGGACCGCTCCGGATTCAGTGTCGTCGGTCAGGTGGGCAACGCGGTCGAGCTGCTGGCGCTGGTGCGCAACACCACTCCTGACGTGGTGGTGGTGGACATCCGGATGCCGCCCACGCACACGACGGAAGGTCTCGAGGCCGCACGGGTGATCCACGAGGAACTCCCCGACACCGGGATCCTGGTGCTGTCGGCGCATGTGGATGTGGAGCACGCGATGGAGTTGCTCGCCAGCGGTCGCGGCATCGGCTATCTGCTCAAGAGCCGCGTCACCGATGTCGCCGACTTTGTCGACACCTTGCAGCGGATCGCCAAAGGCGCTTCGGTGGTCGACCCCGCGGTGGTGCAGGAGCTGGTGTCCGGGCGGCGCCGAGACGATCCGCTGTCGGCGTTGTCCCCGCGCGAGTTGGAGGTGCTGGAGCTGATGGCCGAGGGCCGCTCCAACGCCGGCATTGCCCGACGGCTCTGGGTGACGGAGGGCACGGTGGAAAAGCACGTCCGCAGCATCCTCACCAAACTCGGGCTGCCGGAAACCGACGACGACCACCGTCGCGTCCGCGCGGTCATCACATTTCTCGACTCACGCTGACGTTACGCCGTTTGCACCAGTTCCCTTGACGCGTGGCGGACTTGGCCGTGGCGCGACTGACCGAGCATCCCGCGCAGCCGCCGCCGTCCCCGATGCAGTCGGGACACAACTGTGCCGACCGGTGCGTTCATCATCTCGGCAATCTCCTTGCATGGCATGCCCTGCACATCCGCGTAGTACACCGTGGCGCGGAACTGCTCGGGCAGGGCACGCATCGCAGCGATGACGTCCTGATCGCCGAAGCGCTTGAGGGCCTGATCTTCCGCCGAGGGCAGACCCGTGCCCGAGTGTGCGGCGCTCGTTAGGTAGTGGATATCCGTAATTCCCTCGGGCAGATGCTGCACCGGCCGGCGTTGCGCCTTGCGGCAGTTGCTGATGTGGGTGTTGGCCAGGATGCGATACAGCCAGGCCGAGATGTTGCTCTCCGGCCGGAAGGAGTCAAAGGCCGCGAAGGCCTTCGCCATCGTGTCCTGGACGAGATCCTCCGCGTCGGCGTGGTGCCGGGTCATCCGCAGCGCATGCCGGTGCAGGTCGCCGAGCAGGGGCGTGACTTGGCTTTCGAACCCGGCCCCGGGCTCTGCATGGGCAGTCAATTCCGCTGGCAGGGTCATGGTGCGCCTTTCGTGTCGCGGGCTGAACGGCGCCTTATCGGCTCCACGCCTTACGATTGCCGTTGTGCCGACCCGCGTCTGCACCGCTGGCAACCGTAGGGGGTTGCCGTCAGCCGCAGTCCAGGCATTACCGGTAGCCGGTAGCAATTGGCCGACTCACGACGCCGTCCCGGCGAAACCTTCCCGAACCGCCATAGATTTCCTGCTAGCCTCCATGCGATCTGGCCGCGGCTATCCCACACTGGACTGGTGGTGACTGCTGGCGCGCGAACGCGTTGCGTGATTGTCGATGACAATCGCGACTTCCTCGATGCCGCGACGCGGTTGCTCGAGCACCAGGGAATCGACGTGGTCGCCGTGGCAAACTCCTCCGCGGAAGGGCTCAAATGTGTCGAGGACCTTCGGCCCGACGTGACGCTCGTCGATATCGATCTGGGCGAGGAGAGCGGTTTCGAGGTCGTCGAGCTACTGCACAGCAATGGGTTTGGCTTCGAGGTGCCGACCATCCTGATCTCCACACACGCCGAAGAGGATTTCTCTGAGCTGGTCGCGGCCAGTCCGGCCTTGGCTTTCATTCCCAAGGCGGCCCTGTCAGGTGCCGCGATCCGCGACGTCCTGGGGCTTGCCGGCTAGTTACCCGCTAGCGCGGTAGCGGAATGGACGGTGGCGGTAACGACAGCCGCGCTCTCAGCCGCGATCCTGGACATGAGCGGTTCCAGCGCGCACAGCGCCGAACCGATGTCGTTGCGCCCCATGGCCTTCGACGTATTCGAGGTGAGGACAAGGACTCATGTCTGTTGATGACGGCTGCTACTGCCTGTTGCCGCCGTCCGGCCGACACTCGTCGCACCGGGTGCCCCGGCGCCGGAAGCGGTTGGTGCGCGGCGGGTTGTTGCTGCTGCGTGGAGCGGAGGTCGCGTTGTTTGTCGCGACGATCTTCGCCGCCGTCGCGTTGCTTGCCCACCCGCCCGCGGTCGGCAGGTCGTCAGTAGATTCCAGTTTCGCGTTGGCTTTGCCTAATTCCGGGCCTAATTCCGGCGCGTTCTCTGTCCAGGAGGTGGCCGCGAAGGTGTTGCCCAGCGTGGTGACGCTGAAATTCAATGACGGCAACCGCTCTCAGCTCGGTTCAGGCGTGATCCTCACCGCCGACGGGCTGATCATGACCAATAACCACGTCGTGGCACCGATGAGCGGTGGCCGTCGGCCGCCGGCGGACACCGAGGTGACCCTCAGCGACGGCCGCACCGCGGCGTTCGACCTGATCGCCACCGACCCGAGGAGCGACATTGCGATCGGGCGGGCTCGGGACGTGTCCGGCCTCACCCCGATCTCGGTCGGCTCGTCGGCGGAGCTGCGTGTCGGTCAGCCCGTCGCGGCGGTGGGGTCTCCACTGGGGCTGCGCGGCACCGTCACCGCGGGCATCGTCAGCGCGCTGAATCGGTTGGTAAGTCCCGCGATTGACCCGGGCGGGCCGCTGAGCGCGTATTACGCCATCCAAACCGACGCGGCGATCAATCCGGGTAATTCCGGTGGTGCACTCGTCGACATGAATGGCGCGCTGGTCGGCATCAACGCCGCCGAGGCGGTGCTGCCCGCCGCGGAGGGTGCGGGCAGCACAGCACACGGATCGATCGGTCTCAACTATGCGATTCCCGTCGACCACGCCGCACGCATCGCCGCCGAACTGGCCACGACCGGCCAGGCATCGCATGGCTGGCTGGGCGTGCAAGCCACCGGCGACGCCGGTGTCCTCGGCGCCAAGATCACCGGGGTGGACGCCGGAAGCCCCGGTGCGGCGGCCGGATTGACGGTCGGCGCTGTCGTCACCAAGGTCGATGACCAGATCATCGACAGCGGAGCCACCTTGGTGGCGGCCGTGCAATCCAGGGAACCCGGGGCCTCGGTCGCGCTCGCGTTCGTGCACAGTTCGGGTCTGCCGATGACGGCGCGGGTCACCCTCGGCACCGACCAGGGTCGGCAGTAGCGAGCTGCATCGAGACTGTGAACTGACGCGCTGGCCGTTCAGACCGGCACGCAAGGGATTTCGGCCGCGAGCGTAGTGCCCTCGCTGTGGCCGCTGGCGACATCCAACCGACCGCCCAGCGCCTCCGCCCGGTCCCTGAGCCCGATCAGCCCGGATCCCCGCGGATCGGCGCCACCGATGCCGTCGTCAGATATCCACAGGCGCACCCGCCCGTCATCGGCCTCCACGGCGACAATGACACGGGACGCGTGCGCGTGTTTGGCGGCGTTTGTGAGCGCCTCCGCGACAACGTAATACACCGCCACCTCGACGGTTTTGGGCAATCGCCGCGGGACGTCGACGCGCAGCTCGACGGGCATGGCGAAACGGCGGCACAGGGCACGCAGCGCGGGGCCCAGGCCGGCATTGGACAGCACGGCCGGATGGATGCCGCGGGAGAGCTGACGTAGTTCCTCGCTCGCCGCCGCGACTTCGTCGGCGAGTTCGACGATCTCGTGGTGCAGCCGGCCGTCGGGGGGCAGGGAGGCCTGCAGGGCCTGAAGGCGCAGCCGCAACGTGACGAGGCGCTGCTGCGCACCGTCGTGCAGGTTGCGTTCGATGCGACGCCTGGCCTCGTCACCGGCGGCGACGATGCGGGCCCGTGAAGCCATCAGCTCATCGCGCGCCTGTGCATTGGCGATCGCGGTCGCGACCAGCTCGGCGAAATCCGCCAGCTGCTCCTCGGTATGGGGCGGGTGCGGGTCGGGTCCCGAGGAGGCGATGACAGCCGCGCCCCAGAGCCGGCCGTCCACCTCGATGGGGGCGCCCACCGCCGAACGAATGCCCACGCCGCGGACCACGGCGGCGATCGGGCCGGCCGCATGCTCGTGGCTGTCCATCCGGGCGGTCGTGCCGCTCTGAAACACCATCGCCGCGACGTTGTCGCCGTCGAGCGGGAACACCCCGCCGACCGGGATCTTGTCCAAATGGGCCTTGTCGTGGGCGGCGACCAGCTCACACGAGCCGTTCCCCAAGTAGCGGACCAACACGCAGTTCTGCACCCGCAACGCGCGGGCGACCTCTTCGGCGACCGCGGTGAAGACCTCGGCCGGCGAAACACCGCGGGCGACGAGCGTCGCCACCCGGCGCAGGGACGTCTGGCGTTGCGCCAATTGGCTGACCTGATTCGCCGCCCGTCGGGTTTCCGCCGTGCGTAGCCGGGCCCGGCCCGCCAGCACATTCGTCAGGATGCCGAGGGGCAGAAAAACCGCGAGCGGGAGAAGCTGCGCCGGGTGCGACGGCAGCGCGCCGAGGCCGGCGTCGAGGTGGATCTGCAGGTATACCACCGCGCTGACCAGCGTCGTCAACACCGCCAGACCGATGTTCCAGAACGACGAGATGACCAGGACGCCAAAGAGATACAGCGCGCCCAAGGTGCTGTGGGGTGCAACCGCGGAAAGCAGCCGGACCATGATGGTTTCGGCGACGATCAAGGTGGCGGCAACGATTATCCCGAGCCATGGTGGACTACTCGGCGCCACCGACGACCGCCCGTGGCGGCGTTTGGCTCCGGGCCGGAAGGGAATCGTCGACCATTCGTTGGATGTCATCGCACGCACGGCTCGATCGGTAGTGCGTCCAGCCGACGGCGCCGGCGCACAGGCGATCACGGCTTCTCTGGCTTACGCGTGAACTGGGCGACGGTGCTGCCGTGTTGCGGTGACTGGCGCGATTCCACAACAAAACTCCATCCCGCCGACTTCGGCAGTGGCGGCGCTTGATTGTTTCGGGGGGCGCCTCAATCCAGTGTCGCCAAGGGTCAGCCGCTTCACATCGCTGCTGGCTTCAACCGCGCATACCGGCTAGCGGGTAGGGCGTCCGAACCACCGCCGCACGCCGAGCGCTTAGCCGGGCGCGGGTATCTCGAAGGCGTTGAGGATCGCGCACACGGTGTGGTAGATGCCGGTCAGGACGGCGGCCTCCATCACCCCTGCCGGGCCAAGCGTCGCCTCCGCCGCACGATATAGCGTGTCGTCGAGGCGGTGCTCGACCGACAGTGCGCGGGCGACAAGGTGGGCAACGGCCTCGTCCTTGGTCAGATCGTCCGGAAGTCCGCCGTCGGCCAGTGTGCGCACCGCCTTATCGGGGAGCCCGGCCTGCCCGGCGACCGCGCAATGCGCATACAGCTCATAGGGGGCCCGCCATACCGCGCCGACCGACAGGATGATGACCTCCCTGCAGCGTTTGCTCAGCGAGGTGTTCGTCTGCTCGGTCACCGCGAGTTGCACGAAGGCTGACGAGATGGCCGGGGTCAGCAGCGCTGGGTTGAAGGGACCGATCAGCCGGCCCGCATCGGTGCGCGCCCGGAACTTTGCGGCCTCCGCCCATGGCACCGCAACATTCGTGAGCCAGTCGAAGAGCTCCCGCTGGGCCGGATCGAGCGCCGCACGCTCGTACAGCCGAAGACGACCGCCCAGCCCGCCGCCATCAACCGCCATGAGTCCTCCTACGTTTGGGCCTGGCCTGTCACGAACCACCTGCCTTAAGCATGCCGCCATCAAACCCTGATGTCGTTACCGCTAACCGGAATCGACCCGCCAGGACAGCCCATCTCGCAATGAACCACGCTGCGCCGCAGCGACGGTCGCAAAGGAGCGGCTGGCGAGCCGGTCAAAGTAATTACAGCTAGCCAGAAGTCAAAGGGGACGCTAGCGCGGACGACAGCTGCGCCGGCCTCGGCAATGCTACGAGTTGAGCTTGGCTGCCGAGATGCTCGCATGTCCCGTGCCAGTGAACCAAGTCACCAAATCCGGATCGGGAGAACAAAAATGTCGTTCGTCACCACACGGCCCGAAGCGCTGACCGCCACCGCGGGACAGCTGGCGGCAATCGGGTCGGCGATGACTGCTTCGAATTCTGCTGTGGCACAATCCGTAACCGGTCTGGTTCCGGCTGCCGCCGACGAGGTGTCGGCACTGACCGCGGCCGCGTTCACCGCGCACGGCGTTTTGTATAAGGAGATCGGCGCGCAGGCCGTGGCCATGCATCAACTGTTCGTGGCCACCTTGCAGAACTCCGCCGGCTCCTATGCAGCCACCGACGCCGCCAATGCGGCCAGCGCCCGCTGAGAGCCGGTCGGACACATGGACTTCGGAGCACTACCGCCGGAAATCAACAGCGGCAGAATTTATTCCGGCCCCGGACCGGAGTCGATGTTGGCCGCCGCGACCGCTTGGGAAAAGCTGGCCGCGGACCTGTACTCGACGGCCTCCTCGTACGCCGCGGTGGTGTCCGGACTGACCTCCGACGGCTGGCAGGGCCCGGCATCGGCCTCGATGGCGGCCGCGGCGGAGACCTACGTGACCTGGTTGGGTACCACGGCATCGCAGGCTGGGCAGGCGGCAAATCAGGCGCACGCCGCCGCGGCGGCGTTCGAGGCGGCGTTCGCGGCCATGGTGCCACCGCCGCTCATCGCCGCCAACCGCGCGCAGTTGGCAACGCTGGTTGAGACGAACTTCTTGGGCATCAATACCGCGACCATCATGGCGACCGAGGCCCAGTATGCCGAGATGTGGGCTCAGGACGCCGCCGCCATGTACTCGTATGCCGGGTCTTCGGCCGCCGCGGCGACGCTCACGCCGTTCACCGCGCCGCCCCAAAACACCAACCCGGCCGGTGTGGGCACGCAAAGCGCCGCGGTCAGCAATTCCACCGGGTCGACCCTGCCGTCGATCGACACGATCGTCCAGCTGATCGCCGACGACATCAACAACGCGCTGGCGCCCGACCACATCAACTCCGGAATCAGCGCGTTCGCGACGATCCCCTCGATCATCTTGGCGGCGGCCTCCTTGTTTTCGAGTTCCGGCACTAGCGCCGCCGACTCAACGGCGGCGGCATTGACCGACGTGAGCACCGGGCTCGGCCAGGTGGCGAGCACCCTCGGATCGGTGGGCTCCGCCTTCGGCCCGGTCCAGCTGGGCGGATCGGTGTCCGCCGAGATGGGTCGGGCGGCCGGTTTGGGCGCGCTGTCGGTCCCACAGAGCTGGGGCACGCTCACTTCCGCGGCGTCCGGCTCGCCGAAAGCGTTGCCAGTCAATCTCGTCAGCGAAACCGACCTCGGGGAGATGGCCCCGCCGGTCAGCCTGGCGGGCGCCCCGGCGACCCTGGCGGCCGGAGGGGCCGCCCGGGGCAGGTCGATCGCGCCCGACGGAACGACCGTGCGGTCGTTGATGCGGCCCACCGTGCTTCCGCGTCAAAGGTATATCGGATAGCGCGACAGCACGCCCGCGCCAAGCGCCTCCGACGACGTTGGGCCACCGGCTATTTCGGCGCGTCCGCGCTGCGACCAGTACCCATGGCGGCGGCCGTCACACGTGCGGACTGGGCGCGCCGGTCATCGCCGCGGGAATCCCGTGTGCCGCTCGACGACAGTGCGACTGTCATGCAGGGCCCACGCGAGGGTGCTCAATAACAGCATTGCCAGCAATACGGTCAACATCGGCGATACCTGCCCTTCTCGGTCGTTCCCGTCCAGACCGGCCGCCGCGTCCGACGAGACTGTCCCACAAACGCTTTGGCCACCATCGCGGCGGGTTGCCGGGCGAAGGTAAACGCGCCGCCCGGCAGTTACCACTTCAGCATCGCCCGCGACGGCCGACATGTCGTCCCTGCTGGCCGCCGCAGCCACCCCCGGGTAGCTGTACATCGCCACGTCCGCACCCCGACACCTCGGCTTCGGCAATGGCGCGCACGCGTGTACCGGCCGGGCCCGGGGCCGGAGCGAGACGGTGGCCACGCTGCGGGCGCTGATCGACCGTGTCGACCGGTCCGCCTCAGTGGCCGTCCGACCCGGGTAGTCAACAACATCATCCGCCTGCAGCGATCGCTATCCGTCAGCCTCGAAGCGGCGTGACTAGGTCAGTTCAGCGGGAACTGCGCACTATTGAGGCTTTCGCGCAGCATGCGCCGGTAGCGTGACCACACCGGCACGTAGAGGCCGAGCTCCTTGCGGGCTGCCTGCACCACGTCCTGACGCCTGACCTTAACGTCCTCGTACGTCCTAAGGGCCGCTCGTTGCCCTTCGGGCATATTGTCCAGCCACATGTCGAGTCGCCCGGTCAAACCCTCGTCGGTTTCCACCTGCCTTACCCACTCCGCCAGCTGAACGGACTGCTGGTACGCGTAAGCGATGGCGAGATCTGCGGTCTTGAAGTTCCCGGTGAGCGCGAGCTCGCTGATCACCCGATCGATCGCTTCGGCCTTTTCAGCGAGGGCTTCCCTTCGGACGTCGGGCGGCAGCGCCTTGAGAATCTCCAGATCCCTGCCGATCCTGAGGGCTTCGGCGTAGAGCTGCTTCATCTCCTCGTAGTGGAAGCGCTTATGCTCTGACCTCCGGTCGAGCGAACCCGTACCGAACGCGATGATGCCCGCCAGGACGACGAAGGCGCCGCCCAGCAGGGTTCCCTGTCCCGGAGTTACGTTGTGCCAGAGGTCCATCCACCCGCTCACATTTGCCACCTTTCACCACGGCGAGCAGATCAAGTCTGGGCAAGCGCGAGGCCCGTGAGCCCGAAGCCCAGGTGCACGAGTTCAGTGTCAACGCCGGTGTCGAGGTTGACGTAGCGGATGCCGCCACCCAGATCACCCACATAGAACTCCGACTCGGACACCGCGGCGACGCCGATCGCCTCGTGGTACCCGCGAGACACGATCTCCGGTGCACCGATCGTCGGCTGCACCGCCGCGCGGTTGAGCGTGTTGCCGTCGGGTTCGGCGCCGCGATCGGTCCACAGCATCGTCGTGCCCCCGAGCAGGTGCAGATCGATGGGTTCCGGGAGACCCCGCCACAGCAGTTCGATGTCCTCGCGATGCCGCGGACTGACATCTGCCGGCAGATCCAGCGGCGCCCGAAAGATCCTGCCCTCACCGGCCTTTGGTGCACCCTTCTGCGTCCAGTACAGCAGGCGGCGCTCCAGGTCGACGGCGATGCCGACGCAATGGTTCGCGATCGTTTGCGCGTCCTCGTCGCCTACCCCGGTCACCACCAGGGGCCGCAGGCCGCTGCCGTCGAGGTTGCAGGTCAGCACTTGCATGCCCTCACGGTCGCACCAATACAGCACGCCCGCTTGCCAATCGGCCGCGAGCTGCTTGCCCGTGGTGAAGGCGCCGCGCGGCACGATCGTGACGCGGTTGGTTCCGTCCAGATCCGCGCGCTCCAGCGATCCGTTGCGGGCGTAGGCAACTTCCGAACGTGGGTCGCCTCCGGGATCGGGGGCGCCCATGTTCGTCCAGTAGATGTGGCCGCGTTCCTGGTCGACGACGAGACCGTCGGGCCTCTCGTCCAGCCCGGCGATCAGGGTCCGCACCCGGGCACCGTCCAACGACACCGCCTGCATCTCCTGCTTGCCGTCGTTGAGCACCAGCAGCTCGGTCATCAGCGCTCGCTTTCGGTTTCCGCGGCAGCGCCGACGGAGAACGACGGCACCGCATCGCACAGCGTACGAATGTTCTTGCCGGCCTGCATGACCGCGCCGTCCGGTCGGACGATTGCCGCGGTCGCCCGGCCTCCCCGGAGCCACTTGCCGAGCTGGCTCTCGCGAGTGACGGAGACCACCACGGCCCCGCGGTCGTCGAGCTCCTTCTGCTGCGTCGGGCTCAACCACGCCGACGTGACCAGCGCGAAGCGGTTGCCGACGACCTGGTCGAGGTGCAGCCCGTCGCGCAGGACCGGGTTGGGGCACAGCGTTCCCGCCAGGCCGCCCGGAACACGCGACTTGATCACCATCTCCGACCGGTGCAACCCGGGCGCGACGCCGTCGGCGGCGCTGGTGCGGGTGCCCGGCAGGCGTAGGTTCTGCAGCCGCGGGAAGACCACCTTGCGGACGAGGTCGCCGACCGTGCCGCCGCCCGTCATCGCTGCTCCGACCGACACGGCCATCATGATCATGGCCGCGGCGTGGGCCTTGCGCTCCTGCTCGTAGGTGTCCAGCACGCTTTCGGGCAGGGAATTGCCTAGCACGCCAGCCACTTTCCAGGTCAGGTTCAGCGCGTCACGCAGGCCGGCCGCCATCCCCTGGCCGACGAACGGCGGCGTCAGGTGGGCCGCGTCGCCGAGCACGAACACGTTGCCTTCGCGCCAGCTGCTGGCCACCTGCGCGCGGAAGGTGTAGGCGGTGACGCGGACCAGGCGCAACTGCTCCGCCGGCACCTCGCCCAGCCATGGCTTGATCAACGGCTCGATCTGCTCGATGGTCTGGTAATCCGCGGCGCTCTCCCCATCGAGAAGCCGGAATTCCCAACGGTAGCGGGTCTGCCCGACGCGCATGTACGTGCCGGCACGCTCCAGGCTGCACAGCTGGTGGCAGCCCTCCCACTGGTCGAGGTCGGCGTCGGTGTCGACGTCGATGACGATCCACTCCTGCTGGAACGGCAGCCCGTACATGTGCGAGCCGATCGAAGCCCGAACGATGCTGTTTGCGCCGTCGCAGCCCAGCACGTAGCTGGCATCGACGGACTGCTGTCCGCCGCGCACCCGATCAAGGAAGCTGACCCGCACCTTCCCGTGCTTGTTCTGGGTGAGGCTGGTGACCTCGACGTCACCGTGCAGCGTGACGTGCGGGTAGCGCTTGAGGTTGGTGCGCATCATCGCTTCCAGCTCCGGCTGGTCGAACATGTTCATCTGCGGGTAGCCGTTGGCGCTGGGGTCGGTGCTGCGCTTGAGCTCCGCCAGCACCCGAAACTCCTTGTCCAGCAGACGAAGTCCGTGCGCGGGCCGCCGGTGGGCGGCGAACTCGTCGCCCACGCCCAGGCGTGCCAGGATCCGGTAGATCTCGTCGTCGGCGTGCACCGCCCGCGGCAGCGGGTAGACGGTTTCGTGCCTGTCGAGCACCAGCGTCGGGATGCCGTACTGCCCCAGCAGCGTGGCTGCGGTGATGCCGGTCGGGCCGGCGCCGACGATGATCACCGGCACGAAGTCCGGCAGGGACGCCGCGGCGCCGTTGGAGTGTGCGTTCATCGGTAAACCACCTTGTTGCGTTGCGTGCCGAGGTCGAGGGCGCCGTCGTCGGTGGCCACCGTGGCCTCCACGACGTCCCCGTGGTGCAGGTAGTTGGGGTTCTTCGCCTGGTCGGCGAGGAACGTCATCAGGTCCATCTGGTGCGGGTTCTCGACTCCCCGCGCGGTGAGCGCGGTGCCGACCGGGGTCCCCGTGAGGATCAGGTCGCCGGCTTCCACCTTCTGGAACCTGGCCAGCGTCTGCAGAGCCTCGACGGGCGAGTACAGCATGTCGCCCTCCACCACCATGTTCTGCCGCAGCTCGCCGTTGACCCGCAGCTGCAGCCGAAGGTCGCCGAAGCGCTTGAGCTCGTCGGCGTCGACCAGCACCACGGCCGGCCCGAGCGGGGTGAACGTCGGGTACGACTTCGACTCGAAGAACTGCTGTTTGGTCAGCTGCACGTCGCGCGCCGACACGTCGTTGGTCACGACCAGCCCGTGAACGAACTCGGCCAGGTTGGCCTCCGTCACCTCGGTGCCCACCGGGATCTCGCGGCCGATCAGCAGACCGATCTCGAGTTCGTAGTCCAGCAGCTTCACGTGGGGTGGCTTGACGATGTCGTCGAACGGACCGGTGACCGAACCGGAGGCCTTGCGGAAGAAGGTCAGCGGCGTCTTGGCCGGGTCGCGCCCGACGTCGCGCACGTGCGAGGCGTAGTTGGTGGCCTGGGCCACCAGCCGGCACGGCGTGGTGACCGGCGAGACCAGCGCGAGGTTCGCCACCGGCACCGTGTCGGCGGAGTGGGCGGCGTCGTCGATGGCGTGGCGGTCGGCCAGCACGCCGGCGGTGGTGGTCGCGTCGGTGCGGATGCGGGCGGCGCCGTTGGGCGTCTGCACCCACCACGCGTCGGCGGTGCGCAGGATCGAGATGGTCATTGCGGGGATCCTTACTTTCTCTTGGTGGATGGTGGGTGTCAGGAGTTGCCGACCGCGAACAGCCCGCGCAGGGCGGACAGGTCGAACTCGTTGTCGTGGCGCAGCGCGTCGACCATCAGGGCGACTTCGCGCGCGGTCTCGCTCGGCGAGCCGACGCCCAGGAAGTCCCGGCTCGGCGGCGGGCCCCATTGGTACAGGCCGGAGGCAGTCAGCGGCGCCCAGCCGGGCTCGAGCGTGTTGTCGAACATGTCGCCGTCGGCGTAGTGCTCGACGAGGAAGTCGCCCTCCGGGTCCCGCCAGTAATCGAAGAGCTGGCTGCCCTGGATGTGGCGGCCGATGCCCCACGAGCGGAAATACCCTTGCTCGCGCAGGTATTCGCCGCCGGCGGCCAGCGCGTCGAGGTCGGCGACCTGATAGGCCGAGTGCACGTAGCGGTGGGTCGGCCCCAACGCCATCGCCAGCGTGTGGTGGTCGGCGGGCACCGAGCCGCGGTCGCAGCGGATGAAGCTCATGACGGGGCCCCGCTCGCGCTGGCCCGGGTAGTAGCAGAAGTCGCTGACGATCAGGCCGAGGTGCTCCAGGTACCAGTTCAGCGCCTCGATGTACTTCGGGGTCTGCAGCACGATGTGCCCGAGCCGCTGGACCGTGGCGGGCACGCGCGGGGGCCGCTGGGTGGAGTTGGCCCGGACGGTCCGGCGGCTGGGGCCGAAGTTGAACACGTGCGGCTGCTGGGAGGGCAGCTCCTCGAACTCGTAGACGCCCGAAACCACCTTCAGCGGAATGCCGCTCGGGTCGACGAGGTGGATCGCCACCCCACCGAGGGTCTCGGGCAGCGGCCGCACCGTCGTCCCGGTCGCGCCGGCCAACCGCAGCAGGTCGGAGTACTCGGCGGCCACAAAGGCGGGGCCGATGAACCGCGACCGCGCGCCGCGGCGGATCAGGACGCACGGCGCACCGGCGTCACTGCCGCGCAGGTGTAGCTCGTCTTCGGTGCGCAGCGCGACGCTGAACCCGAACGCCACCGCGAATTCCTCGGCCTTATTCAGGTCGGGCTTCTCGAACTCCAGCCAGATGACGTCGTGGACTTTGATGACCGGGTTGGCGCAGCGTCCGGGATGCTCACCCGGCAGGCCGCCCTGCTCGCTGTGCAGCCCGTTATGGGCACCGATGAGTTGGTCGGTCATTGGTCGCTCCTCAGACAAGATGAAAGACATGAATTGGCAAGGCTTTCGGCGGCGCACGCGTCCGCTTACCGCACTCGCCATCAAGCATGGCGCCGTGGTGACCGCCTGTCCTTGCGGCTGACGCCACTCGGCATACCCTGCTAGCGGGTATCCGCGGTTCTGACTATTCGTCACTGTTGTGTTGGATGACAACGCAACTCGGTCAACGACGAGCCGATGCCCCCCAAGAATCGCCGTTAGATTGCGCAACTAATTCATATAGCGCTCTTCGCTTTTTAGCGTTTACTATGCACACACAACCGAATCTGACGGTCCAGGAAAGGTCGAAAGACCCGCCTTGGAGGCTTGCCTCCAATAGTGCGCGCGTGGTGAACGATCCGGAGGAGGATCGGCATGAGCACTAGACGCAAAGGGCGAGGAAACATAAGCGCCCTCGGTAAACTTTGGCGGCCCCTCGTCATTGTGGCCGTCCTCGCGGTCGTCGCTTACGGCGTCAACATCGTCCGGAATAACAGCGAGGCCATCAGCCATCCGGCCACGACGAGCTCCCTCCCGGCCACCGTCGTCCAGATCAACCCCAAGAACGTCACCTACGAGGCATTCGGCACGCTCGGCGAGGGCGGCAAGGTCGTCTACGCGAACCTTGACAGCCAGCCGGTCGAAGTCCGGCTGACAGCCCTGCCCTGGTCGGTGTCTGAGACGACGATGTCGCCCTCGGCGACCTTGAGCCTCGTGATGCAGGTCGACGGGGACTCGGCCGGGTGCCGCATCCTCGTCGACGGCAAGGTCCGGGACGAGCACCTCGTGTCCCACCAGAGCGCCGCCGTCGCGTGCACGGTGACCGCGGCATGAACGACGAGGCGCCCACCGGGCCCATCGAGACCGAAGAACCGGTCCCGGCCGACGAACCGGTCAAGCGACCCCTCCTCGCGAGATTGTGCCGCCAGTTCGCACTGCCGATCGTCTTGTTCTGGGTGGTGCTGGGCGTCGTGGTGAACGTCTTCGTCCCCTCCATCGAGGAGAACACCAAGGCCAACGCCAAGGCGCTCGTCCCCCGGGATTCGCCGTCGTCGCAGGCCGCACTGGTGCAGGGGAACGCTTTCCGCGAGTCCGACTACACGAGCGCCGTCGTCGTCCTTCTCGAAACGGACGGCCGCAAGCTCGACGACCAGGACCACAAGTTCTATAACGAGCTGGTCCGCCGGTTGCGCGAAGACAAGCAGCACGTGCAGTCACTGCTGGACCTCTGGGGCAAGCCGGTGACGAAGTCGGGGCAGCAGAGCGCCGACGCCGAGGCGGCCACGTTGACCGTCCGCCCGACCGGGGACACCGGTGACGCCACGTCGAGCCGCTCGATCGACGCCATCCGGGACATCGTGGCCAAGGTCCCGAAACCGCACGGCCTCAGGACCTATGTCACCGGACCGGCCGCGCTGAACACCGACACGCTCGACGCCGCCGACGCCAGCATGTTCACGCTCACGATCGTGTCGGTGATCGTGATCATCATCATGCTGCTGCTCGCCTACCGCTCGGTGGCCCGAGCCCTTATCCCGCTGGTGGGTGTGCTCCTCATCTTGGCGACGGCCCGAGGCGTCGTCTCGTTCCTCGTCGGCCTGCACGTTCTGGGGATCTCGTCATTCGCGATGAACATGCTCGTCGCGTTGGTTCTGGGCGTCGCCACCGACTACGGCATCTTCTTCATCGGCCGATACAACGAGGCGCGCCGGGCGGGACACGACAAGGAATCCGCCTACTACGAGTCGGTCGCGAACACGCAGCACGTCATCCTCGGGTCGGGCATGGCGATCTCCGGGTCGACGCTGTGCCTGAGCCTGACCAAACTGAACTACTTCCGCACCCTGGGCCCGCCTTGCTTCGTGGGGATGGTCGTGGCGGTCGTCGCCGCGCTCACGTTGGGGCCCGCGATGCTCGCGCTGGGGGGCCGCATCAAGTGGCTGCAGCAAATCAGCCCGACGAGCCCGATGTGGCGCCGACTGGGGACCGCGATCACCCGGTGGCCGGCCGCATTCATCTTCGTCGCCCTCCTCGTCGTCCCGCTCTGCGTCATGAATCTCGCCACCTACAAGGTGAGTTACAACGACCGGGACTTCGCGCCTGCGACGGTCGAGTCGGTCGAAGGCTACGCTGCCTCGGACCGGCACTTCCCGAAGAGCCAGTTGTCCGTCGACAACCTCTACGTCAGTGCGGATCACGACATGCGCAACACGACCGACCTGATCTCCCTGGACCGGATCGCCAAGACCATCCTGCGGGTTGCCGGCATCTCCATGGTGCAGGGCATCACCCGGCCGAACGGCCGGCCCCTGGAACACGCTTCACTTCCCTACTCCATGGGGTCGATGGGAACGAAGATCGGCGAGAACCTCGCCTTCTTTAAGGATCGGGTCGCCGACATCGACACGACGGCAGACCACATGGGCAAGCTCATCGAGGAAACCACCCAGCTTGAACAGCTCACCGGCCGGCTTGAGGATCTCACCAGCCAGCTGACCGGGGGCACTCACCTCTCGCGCGAAGCGACCGACCGGATGCGAGCGATCACCGACGAAGTCCGGGACAACCTCGCGAACGTCGACGACTTCTTCCGGCCGCTGCGCAGCTACCTGTACTGGGAGAGGCACTGTTACGACATCCCGATCTGCTGGGCCATCCGGTCGCTTAACGAGACGGTCGACAACGTCGACCAGGTGAGCGAACAGCTCGGCAACTTGGTGAAGGGCCTGGCCATCATCGACACGGTCACTCCGCAGATGGTTCCCCAGATGCACGCCATGGCCGAACACATGGGGACGATGGTCAAGGAAATGCGGGCGATGCAGTCGCTGACGCTGAGTACGCAAAGCACTCTGCACGCCATGATTCCGCAGATGGAAGTCATGATTCATCCGATGATCGACATGGCGCAGGCATTCGACAACGCGAAGAACGACGACTTCTTCTTTCTGCCGCCAGAGTCGCTCCAAACCGAGAATTTCAAGGTCGGTCTCGAGTTCTTCATGACTCCTGACGGAAAAGGCGCGCGCTTCTCGATTTTCCATGAGGGCGAGGCGATGAGCCCGGCGGGCATTCAGCAGACGAGAAATGCAACGGCCGCCGCACACGAGGCCATCAAACAAACGGCGCTATCGAACGCGAAATTGGACATGGCAGGCGCCTCGCCGACCTACCGCGACGTGGAGGACTTCTCCCACAACGACCTCATCCTCATGATGCTGGCGACTTTCGGGTTGGTATTCGTCATCGTCTTGGTCATCACCAGGGCACTCGTTGGCTCAATCCTGGTCCTGGTCGTCGTCGTGCTTTCGTTCGCTGGTTCATTGGGTTTGGCGTCCTTGATCTGGGAGACGTTGCTCGGCACCCAACTGCATTGGCTGAACGTCCCCATCGCGTTCATCGTGCTCGTGGGAGTGGGTTGTGACTACAACCTGCTGCTGCTCTCCCGGTACCGGGAAGAGCTCGACGCCGGCATCGCGACCGGCATGATCCGCGCAATCGCGGGTTCCCTGAGCGTGGCGGTCACTGCGGCCCTCGTCCTCGCCGGCACGATGCTGGCGCTGCTTTCCAGCGACGTGAAGAACATCGGGCAGGCCGGGTCGACGATCGCGATCGGACTGATCTTCGACATGTTCATCATGCGGCTGTGCCTCGTCATGCCGATCGCCCGAATACTCGGCCCGTGGTTCTGGTGGCCGCAGCGGGTGCTGAGCCGGCCCAGGGCTGCGGCCGGTGTTCGGTCCGCGGCCGTTCCGCCGCTGTAGAGTCAGCCGCCGTGATGCGGCCGCCGGAGCTCACGCCGCCCGAGGCTCACAGGGGCCGGAAACACATGCACTGTTCGACGGTCTTGAAATTCTGCCCGCAGTAGATGCACCGCATTCGGCCCGAGCGGCCGATCCTGGCCAGAGAAGCCCGCACCCACTTGCGGTAGTGGAACGTGCACACCGGCTGATGACCACCGCAGGGCTGGTGGCGCAGCGCGAGCCAACTCGCCGGCCGCTCACACCCGTACGCGCTTTCACAACGCACCGGCTCGGCCCATGCGGACACCACGGCGTCGAATGAGTCGGCCGTTTCGGGCGGGACGGCATCCGACGTCTCGGGACGCGGGGTCATGCCGGTGCCTATACCCTCCGCCGCTCTCGTCAATCGCCGCGGCGGGATACTTTCGCGGGGCGGATATCGGAGTCAGACGCGCTCAGACGGGTTCACGCCAGCCGGTAGGTGCCGCTGGTGGCTTTCCGCAACCGGCTATGGGTGCCAGCGGTGATGTGTTTTCCAGCGTCAATCTCGATCATTGACACGCACGGACCCACTCCGCGCGCCGGTTTGTTCCGCGGCGCGGAACCGTGCGGAGCAAGTGCAACGCGAGATGGCGACTAGAAACGACTGAAGGAAGTGAAGTGGGAGTGGAACAACGGCATCGCGTTGTAGTGATCGGTTCCGGGTTCGGCGGGCTGACCGCCGTCAAGGCACTCAAGCACGCTGCCCTCGACGTCACGATGATCGCCCGCACCCAGCACCACCTGTTCCAGCCACTCCTGTATCAAGTGGCGACCGGCATCATCTCGGAGGGCGAAATCGCCCCCGCCACCCGAGTGATCCTGCGGAAGCAGAAGAACGCCAAGGTGTTGCTGGGCGACGTGGTGCACATCGACCTCGAAGGCCGCCACGTGGTCTCCGAAGTGCTCGGGCGTCGCTATACGTGCGAGTACGACACATTGATCGTTGCGGCGGGGGCGGGCCAATCCTATTTCGGCAACGACCATTTCGCCGAGTTCGCCCCCGGCATGAAGACCATCGACGACGCGCTGGAGTTGCGCGGGCGCATCCTCGGGGCGTTTGAGCAGGCGGAGCTCTCCAGCGATCCGGCGCACCGGCAGAGGCTGTTGACCTTCACCGTCGTGGGTGGTGGTCCGACGGGTGTGGAGATGGCGGGTCAAATCGCTGAACTGGCCCGCGAGACGCTGAAAGGCTCGTTCCGGAACATCGACTCCGCCACGGCGCGGGTGATCTTACTGGACGCCGGCGATGCGGTGCTCCGACCGATGGGACCAAAACTCGGCAGGAAGGCCCAGGACCGGCTGCAGAAGATGGGGGTCGAGATTCAGCTGGGCACGATCGTCACCGACGTCGACCACAGTGGCCTGATGGTCAAGGACGCTGACGGGACCGTCCGCCGCATCGAATCGCAATGCAAGGTGTGGTCGGCGGGCGTATCGGCTAGCCCGTTGGGCCAGGACATCGCCGACCAGTCCGCGGCCGAGATCGACCGTGCCGGACGCGTCAAGGTGCTGCGGGACTTGTCGATTCCGGGCTACCCGAACGTGTTCGTGATCGGCGATATGGCGTATGTGGAAGGCGTGCCCGGCATGGCCCAGGGCGCGATCCAGGGCGCCAAGTACGTGGCTGCAGTGATCAAGACGGAACTCAAGGGCGCCGGCGACGCCGAACGGAAGCCGTTCAGCTACTTCGACAAAGGATCGATGGCCACGGTGTCGCGGTGCTCGGCGGTGGCCAAGGTCGGCCCGATCGAGTTCGGCGGGTTCATCGCCTGGTTGGCTTGGTTGTTCCTGCACCTGGTGTACCTGGTGGACTTCAAAAGCAGGACCACAACACTGGTTTCGTGGATCCTGACGTTCTTGAGCACGCGTCGCGGCCAGCTGACGATCACCGAGCAGCAGGCCACCGCCAGCGTCACGCCTCAACAGCTGGCGGACATCGCTGCGGCGAGTTGAGACGAACAGGTTTTTCGCCCCGCCCGTTCAGAAGCCTTGCCTTGCAGCGCTTTACCCTCATTCGGCTCGGCTGGTGTGGTGCGGGATGGTGATGTCGAGGGCGGTGCCCCCTCCCAGGGGGCTGGCCACCCGCATCCAGCCGCCGAGCACCTCGATGCGGTCCTTGAGGCCGATCAGACCGGAGCCCTTACCCGAGTCCGCCCCGCCGACGCCGTCGTCCGAGATGAGCAGGGTGAGGTTCATGTCGTCGGCGTGCGCCCGCACCCTCACCTCGGATGCCTGAGCGTGTTTGGCCGCGTTGGTCAACGCCTCCGCGACCACGTAGTACGCGGCGACCTCAACGGAGTCGGGCAATCGGTGGTCAATCGCGACATCGAGGTCGACGGGCACCGACGAGCGACGGGCCAGCGTCTTGAGCGCCGCAGACAGACCGCCGGTCGACAGCACCGCCGGATGGATGCCCCGGGAAATCTCCTGCAGCTCGGTGAATACGTCGGTCAGGCCCGAAACCGCCTCGGAAAGCTCGTGTTTCAGGGCATCGGACTCGGGTGGCACCGACTCCTGCGCGAGACGGAGTTTCAGGCCCAGGGAGACGATCCGTTGCTGGGCTCCGTCGTGGATGTCTCGTTCCAGGCGGCGACGGGCATCGTCGGCGGCCGCCACGATCCGGGCCCGCGACGCGATCAGCTCCTCGCGGGTGGTCGCGGCCGCGATCGCCGTCGCCACCAGTTCGGCGAATTCGACGATGCGCGCTTCGGTGTCGGGCGGCAACGGATCTTGGTCGGTGGTGGCAACCACGGCCAACCCCCACAGCCGCTCGTCCACCACGATCGGCGCCCCGACCCGCGACCGAACACCCAACTCCCGAACACGCTCGGCGATGGGGCCGTCAGCGCCCTCCCAGCTGTCCATCCGCGCCGCGCGCCGCGTATGCAACACCCTCGCGGCGACGTTGTCGCCCTCGGTGCCCAGGCGCTCCCCCACCTCCAAATGCGCCACTCCGGGCGCCGCATGGGAGGCCACGACGAAGATCGCCGCGCCGTCGTCCTCGAAACGGAGCACCTCGGCGCTCCCCACATCCAGGCAGTCGGCCATCTCCTCGGCCACCGCCGAGAACACCTCCGCCGGACTGACCCCTTGTGCGACCAGCGTCGCCACGCGCCGCAGCGCCGTCTGCTGCCTGGCCAGCACGCTCAGGTTGTCGGCGAGTTCGCGCAGGCTATCGCGGCTGGCCTGCAACTCAGATCTGGTGGCGGCGTTGGCAATTGAGGTGCCCACCAGATCCGCGAAGTCCGCCATGCGCGACTCGGTGTCGGGCGGCAAGGGTCCCGTTCGCGACGCCACGCCGACCGCACCCCAGACATGGCCACCGACGACGACGGGGACCGCGACCATGGATTGGATGCCGAGATCACGGATGAAGGCAGCCGTCGAGCCAGCCGCGCCGTCGTGGGTGTCCATGCGGGCGGGCCTCCCGGTGCGCAGCACCATCGGCGCGACGTGGTCGCCGCCCAGCGAGAAACGCTGGCCGGCCGTCGGCGCGCTCATGTCCAACTCCTCCACGCGCCCGACTGCCTCCACGACGATGTCGTCACCGTCGAAACGAATCACGGTCGTGTTGTAGACGTCCAGGCATTCCCCTAGCTGCTCGGCGACCGCGTTGAAGACCTCGGCGGGCGCCGCCTCGCGGGCAACGAGTTCGGCCACCAGGCGCAGCGCCGTCTGCTGGCCAGCGAGGTCGCGCAGGCTGTCACGGCTGGCTTGAAGTTCAACCCTGGTGGCGGCGTTAGCGATTGACGTGGCCACCAGATCCGCGAAATCGGAGATGCGCGCCTCGGTGTCGGGCGGCAGTGGGTCGTTGCGCGACGCCGCGGCGAGCACGCCCCACACGTGCGCCCCGACGGTGATGGGCACGCCTACCATGCACCGCACCCCGGCATCGCGAATGCGTGCGGCCGTCACGCCCGCCGCATGGTCGTGGCTGTCAATTCGGGCGGGGCGACCGGTGCGCCGGATGATTGGCCCGATGTGGTCGCCGGTCAGGGGGAGCCGCTCGCCGATCGCCGGCGGGTTCGGCAGTTCCGGCTCGGCGCGGCCAAGGGCCTCGATGACGATGGCATCGTCATCGAACCGGCCGACGGTCGTGTTGTGGACGTCCAGGCAGCCTGCGGTTTCCTCGGCCACCGCCCGGAATACCTGGCGAGGCGGCGCCTCGCGCGCCACCAGTTCGGCCACCCGCCGCAGCGCCGTCTGGTGTCGGGCGAGGTCGCGCAAACTGTCGCGGCTCGCCCGAAGCTGTTCCCTGGTGGCCGCGTTGGCGATCGCGGTGGCGACCAGGTCGGCGAAATCGGCCATGCGGGCTTCGGTCTCAGGAGGCATGGGCGTGATCCGCGACGCGACCGCAAGCACTCCCCACAGATCTGAGCCGACAACGATGGGGACACCGACGACTGATTGCAGCCCGCCCGCACGGATGCGTGCGGCCCACGCGCCCGAAGCGTTCTCGTAGTCATCAATTCGCGCCGGTCGACCGTCTCGCCGAACCATTAGGGCGATGTTGTCCCCCTCCATCACGAACCGTTCCCCGACCACCGGAAGGTTCGGCATCGCGGAATCGGCCCGCGCGACGGCCTCCACGATCGTCGCGTCGTCGTCGTAGCGGACCACGGTCGCATTCTGGACGTCGAGGATGCTGGCGATTTCCTCCGCGACCGCGTGGAACACTGCTGCCGGCTGCGCCTCACGCGCGACCAGTTCCGCCACCCGGCGCAGCGCCGATTGGCGTCGCGCGAGCTCGCGCAGGCTGCTGCGGCTGGAATTCAGCTGTTCACGAGCCGCCGCATTGGCGATCGCGGTCGCAACCAGATCGGCGAAGTCGGCGATGCCCACCTCGGTGTCGGCCGGCAGGGGATCGCCCCGCGAGGCCACGGCGGCCACCCCCCACAGTTGTTCGCCGACCATGATCGGGACGCCGACCATCGATCGGATGCCCATCTCCCTCAGGCGTGCCGCCGAAACGCCCACCGCGTGCTCGTGGTTGTCGACCCGCGCGGGCCGTCCCGTGCGCCGAACGATCGCAGCGACGTCGTCGCCGCCGAGTGGAAACCGCTCGCCCACCGCCGGCGGATTCGGCAGGTCGATCTCCGGACGCCCAAGCGCCGCGGTGACGATTTCATCGCCTTCGTAACGACCCACCGTCGCGTTGTAGACGTCCAGAATATTGGCCATCTCCTCGGCCACGGCGTTGAACACGTCGGCAGGCTCGGCATCGCGGGCGACCAGTTCGGCCACCCGACGCAGCGCCGTCTGATGCCGGGCGAGCTGACGCAGGCGGTCCCGGCTCGCCCGCAGCCGCTCCTGGCTGGTCTCGAGCATGGTCCGGATTTCGCGGAGTTGCTCTTCTTCCGCGCGTTGCCCGGTGACATCGCGGCCGACGGCATAAAACAACCCGTCGTGCGGCGTGACGCTCCATTCGATCCACCGCGAAGAACCATCACGTCTAATCGCCCGGTTTTCGAAGCGAACCGGCCCACGGCCCTCGGTCAGATCTTTTATCGGCTCACGGAGCCGATCCATGTCTTCGGGCGGTACCAATTCGAATGGGGCGGCCATCAAATCGTCCATCGTGTAACCCAGCGTCTTTTCGAAGGCCGGATTGACCTTCAGCAATTGGCCCTGATCGGAAATGACCATGAGGTCGGAAGTAAGTTCGAAGAACTGTTCCAATCCGTGCGGGCTGTCGTCCGATCCGTTGCTGACCTTCCCGCGGTGGCTGGCGGCGGCGAAGACGGCGGCCACAAAGTTGCCGACGAGGGCCACGCCCAACAGAACCGCGTAGATCGTCCCCGTCGGGTCGTCCGGTGCCACTTGCTCGAGGAGAACGACCAGCACTGCCGCGACGACCGAGAACCCCGCCGCGGCGGTGACCGCAAACCCGGGCGCCGGAACTGCCCGCAGCCGAACCGACGCTTTTGGGGGCGCAACCGTTGACGTGCGGGCGGCGCGCCGACGTCTGGGCGACATCTGTTCAGTATGTATCGTTCGGACGTTCAGCAAAGCCCCACCGTTGCTTTTTTGCACTCCGCTTATCTCGCGTCGACCTTGCCACCACGCAGCGGCGAAGCCGACCAGCACACCTGGCAGAGTTCTCTCAAAAGGCGAGATGAACGGCTTTGTCGCATGCCCTGCGCGTTGCCGGAGATGTGATGACGGCCAACGCTTACAGCATTACGCTCATCCGATGGCGGAAACGTCGTACGCATTCTGCGGCGATTTGAGCCTTGCCTATCAAGTATTCGGCGACGGGCCCATCGAGCTGGTCCTCATCCCGCCTTACGTCAGCCACGTCGAGCTGTTCTGGACGCAGCCGGAGTACAAAGCGTTTTTCGAGCGTCTCGGGACCTTTTGCCGCGTCGTGGTGTTCGATAAGGCCGGCGTCGGATTGTCGGACCCGGTCCCCAAGGTTCGCTCGGTGGACGATCGAGCCGCCGAGATCGAGGCCGTCATGGACACCGTTGGCTTCGATAAGGCCGTCCTTCTTGCGTTGAGCGAGGGTGGCCCCGCGGCCATTGTCTGGGCGGCACGCCGACCGGAGCGAACGCGGGCGCTGATCCTCCACGGCACGTACGCCACCCTGGGCGGTCTGGAGTGGGACGACTTGGATCGCAGCACGGAGGAGGTCCGAGCGCGTATCGTTCGCGAACTCGGTGACGAGTACGCGCCGACGATTCAGCAGCTCGAACGCTGGCAGGACTTTGGCGACGCTGTCCGCTCGGATTGGGGCGACGGTAGGGCGGTCAAGTGTCTGGTGCCGTCAGTTCGTTCGATCCGCCAGCTCGGAATGATGGAGCGGATGTGCGCGAGCCCCGGAATGGCGCGGGCAACCGTCGAAGCGTCGTTCGGCATCGACGTTCGGCCGATCCTGCCGACCCTCAACGTCCCGACGCTCATCGTCCACGCCCGCGGAGACCCCGGGGTGCCGGTGCAGTATGGGCGATACCTCGCCGACCACATTTCCGGTTCTCAGATCATCGAGGTCGAGGGCGTGGACCATGCGCCCTGGTTCACCGAGCCCGAAAGAACCACGACGGCGATCGAGGAGTTCCTGACCGGCAGCCATGCAGCGCCGCCGCGATCGCGTCGCGCCCTGCGCACCGTGCTGTTTACGGACATGGTCGCCTCGACACAGCACGTCGCGGAGACGGGCGATGATCATTTTCGTGCGATCCTGCAGCGCTTCGACGGCAGCGTGCTCAAGAGCACCGGTGACGGCCACCTCGCCACGTTCGACGGCCCGACGCAAGCGATCCGCTGTGCCGAGGCGTTGCGCGATGACGCTGAAACACTTGGCATCCGGATCCGCAGCGCCATCCATACGGGCGAGTGCGAACTGCTCGACGGAGACATCACCGGAATTGCGGTACACGTCGCGGCGCGGATCCTTGAGCAGGCCGGTGCCGGCGAAATCCTCGTCTCCCGCACCGTGCGTGACCTTGTCATCGGCTCGGGCACAGGCTTCGACGACCGGGGCACCGTCGAACTGCGCGGGGTGCCTGGCACGTGGCAACTGCTGGCGGTCGACCGGCGCGGCGCGCGGGCCGGAACGGCTGAGGCCACACTGGCGTCAATGCCCACGCCCGGCCCGCGCACCGGGATGCGCCGATCGGACCGCGCCGTAGAGGCCATCGCCAGGAGAGCACCGTGGATCCTGCGGGGGTTGGCCTATTTGGCCCCAGGCGTCGACCGCAAATGATCGCACCAATAGTTGCTCGGCTGAAAGCCCTACGCGCACAAACCCTTCGGTCACGAGGGGATCAGTTGACGCAGATGGTCCCACTGAGATGGGTGCCGTCGCCGGTGAGGCATCCGTTCGGGGGGTCCTTCGGCAGGCCGGGCGGCAGGCAGTTCTGCCGATAGTTGTCCCAGTACCAACCCTGGGGGCAGTCGGCGAGACTCGGACCCGCCGAGGGTACCAGCAGCGGGGCCAAGCCAAGACCGGCCACCGCCAACCAGGCCGCGGATAGCGCGATTCTGAGGTTCTTCATGTTCCCTTGCGTCCTTTCATGTTTCGACACGCTTGCCACAAGTGTGACGATGATCGACGCCGAAGCGCTGCACGCCAGCTACCAATCCGCGTACCGGCCAGCACCAACACACTCCCGAAATGACTCTTCGGGCACGCGTCCAAACGCGTTGTAAACCGGCGCAATACTGACGGTCCGTCAGAAAGTCACCGCATCGGCCGACATTACCGCTGGCTGGTATATCCATTTGCCGGTGGCGGTAACGACATGTCCTCGCGACGGCCGCATCCTGAGATCAACCCCGCGACAGCAAAGGCTGCGCGTAATCGCTTGCAGAAAAAGAAGTTACAAGCCAAGCAGCGGTGCGGAGCCGCTCGGAGACAATTGGAGGAACAACCATGGCATACCGGACAGTCAACCCGTTCAACAACGAGGTTGTCGCCACCTTCGACGACCTGACCGACGCGGAGGCGATGAACCTTCTTGACCAGGCGCAGAAGACATTTGAGTCCTGGAGCCAGACGTCCTACGCCGAGCGCGCCGCGTTGTGCCGGCGTGCCGCCGCCATCCTCACCGAGCGGCCCGACGAGTTCGCCCGCCTGCTGACGCTGGAGATGGGCAAGCTGTACAAGGAGGCGCTGGGCGAGGTGGCGCTGAGCGCGCACATCTTCGCGTACTACGCGGAGAACGCCGAGAAGTTCCTGGCGCCCGAGCGCATCGACACGATCAGCGTCAACGACAACGCGATGCTCGTCAGCCAACCGCTCGGCGTGATCCTGGGCGTGCAGCCGTGGAACTTCCCGTTCTACCAGCTGGCGCGCGTGGCGGCCCCGAACCTGATGGCGGGCAACGTCGTGATGGTCAAGCACGCCTCCAACGTCCCGCAGGCCGCGGCGGCCTTCGAGCGGTTGCTGCTCGAGGCGGGCTTCCCCGAGGGCGCCTACACCAACCTGTTCGCGACCAAGGACCAGATCAACCTGCTGATCGACGACCCGCGGGTGCGCGGTGTGTCGCTGACCGGCAGCGAGGGCGCCGGCAGCGTCGTCGCGGCCCGGGCCGGCAAGAACCTGAAGAAGTCGACCATGGAGCTGGGCGGTTCGGACGCGCTGATCGTGCTGGACGACGCAGACCTCGACAAGACCGTCCCGTGGGCGGTGTGGGGCCGGATGAACAACGGCGGGCAGTGCTGCGTGGCGTCCAAGCGGATCATCGTCGCCGAGGAGATCGCCGACGAGTTCTTGGAGAGGTTCTCCGCCGCACTGGCCGAGCTCAAGGCCGGCGACCCGTTCGACGAGACGACGACCCTGCCGCCGATGTCGAGCCAGGGTGCGGCCGACGAACTGAACGACAAGATCAAGGCCGCGGTCGAGGCCGGCGCGACGGCCATCACGCTCGGAGAGCCGGTGCCCACGACGGGTGCGTTCGTGCAGCCGACGATCCTGACCGACCTGACCCCGGACAACCCCGCGTACTACCAGGAGTTCTTCGGGCCGGTGGCGCTCTTCTTCCGCGCCACGAGCGAGGACGACGCCGTCCGGCTGGCCAACGACTCGCACTTCGGGCTCGGCGGTTCGGTGTTCACCCAGGACCCCGAGCGCGGGGTCGAGGTGGCCAAGCGGATCGAGACCGGCATGGTGTTCGTCAACCACCCCACCTGGACCAAGCCGGACCTGCCCTTCGGCGGGGTCAAGCTGTCGGGCTACGGGCACGAACTCTCCGGTATCGGCATTGCAGAGTTCGTCAATAAGAAGCTGATCAACGTCGTGCCGATCGACGCGCCCGAGTAATCCAATTCCCCAGTGGCTCAACGTAAAAGGAAGGCAATCATGGCTGACTTCACCGTGGGGAAGTACCTCGCGAAGCGGTTCGAGCAGATCGGGCTGAAGCACTACTTCATGGTCCCCGGGGACTACAACCTCGTCCTGCTCGACGAGCTGCTGGAGAACGAGAACCTCGAGCAGATCGGCTGCTGCAACGAGCTGAACGCCGCCTATGCGGCCGAGGGCTACGCCCGGGTGAACGGCGTCGGCGCCGTGCTCACCACGTTCAACGTCGGGGCGTACTCGGCGCTGAACGGGGTGGCCGGCGCCCACGCCGAACGCCTGCCGGTGATCATGGTGTCCTCGAGCCCCAATACCAACGATGCGGGCGAGAACCACATTTTGCACCACACCGTGGGCACGCACGATTTCACCGCGCAATACGAGGTGTTCCGGCAGGTGACTTGCGCGGCAGTGCGCATCCAGCACCCCGACAACGCACCGGCCATGATCGATCACGCGATCAGCACCGCGTTGCGCGAGCGCAAGCCCGCCTACATCGAGATCCCGTGCAACCTGTCGGCCGCGCCGTGTGCGGCACCCGCGCCGTTCTCGGAGTTGCCGGCCTGGCAGCCGAGCAACGCGCGGACGCTGGCCGACGCCGTCGCGCGGGCCACCGACCTCATCGCCGGGGCGAAGAAGCCAATCCTGTTGGCCGGCGTGCATCTGCGCGCCTACGGCGCGATCGACGCCTTCCGCGAACTGGCCGAGGCGCTGGGCTGCGCGGTGGCGGTGATGCCGAACGCCAAGGGCTTCTTCCCCGAAGACCACCCGCAATACGCCGGGATCTACTGGGGCGAGGTGAGCAGCCCGCAGTGCCAAGCCATCGTGGACTGGGCCGACCTGATCGTGGCCGCCGGTCCGGTGTTCAACGACTACACCACGGTCGGCTACAGCGCCATGCCGCCGCGCAAGCGGATGATCAACGCCGAGCCCCGGGTGGTGCGGTTCCCCGACTCCGAGTTCACCGGCGTGTCGCTGGCGGACTTCCTGTCCGACCTGGCGAAGAAGGTGCAGGCCAACGACGCCACCCTGACCCAGTACAAGCGGCTGCGGGGGACGGCGTCGGTGGCGCCGCGGCCGGCCGCCGAGGACCCGTCGGCGCCGCTGAGCCGGGTCGAGATGTGGCGGCAGATCGAGGAGGAACTCGACTCCGACACCACCCTGCTGGTGGAGACCGGTGACTCCTGGCTCAACGGCATGTACACGCGGCTGCCCGGTGGTGCCCGGTTCGAGATCGAGATGCAGTGGGGCTCGATCGGCTGGTCCGTGCCCGCCAGCTTCGGGTACGCGATGGGGCTGGAAGAGGGCCGCCGGCTGGTCTCGGTGATCGGCGACGGGTCGTTTCAGCTCACGGCCCAGGAGGTCTCGAACATGATCCGCCACCGCCAGGAGATCCTGATCTTCCTGGTCAACAACCGCGGCTACGTGATCGAGTCGGCGATCCACGACGGTCCCTACAACTACTACAAGAACTGGGACTACGCCGGGCTGGTCGACGCGTTCAACGCCGAGGACGGCGCCGGGCTGGGGCTGAAGGCAACCACCGCAACGGAATTGGCCGCGGCGATCGAGAAGGCCCGCGCCCACACGGGTGGTCCGGTCCTGATCGAGTGTGAGATACCGAATGACGACGCCAGCCCCGAGTTGATCTCTTGGGGATCGAAGGTGGCACGCGTCAATTCCCGCCCGGATCCGCGGTTCTGAGGTTCCCTCCGATAGAGCCGGCCGGTCGTGCGAGGTTGCTCAGGCGCACGACTGGCCGGCTCTCCATTGCGACGGACTGGCGCTCGAACCATTCTGCGCGAGAGCTGATTCCCTCAGCCGCCCGGTGAGACGGTCGGCAACCCTTGCGATTCTGCCGCATCGAGAAGCCTCCGATCGTAGGCGCAGAACGCTGTCAGACCGCGTCGGTGGGCGTGCGCGGTAGCCAGGTGTATCGCATCGAGAGTGCGCAGCTCGGCGGGCTGGATGGTTGCCGCGGCGGCCGCGATCGCGTCCGTCAACACGAGGGTGTCAATCGAGGCGGCGACATTTCGCGCCCTGGCCATAGCATCGGGCCCGATCCGCGCGACCGCGCGAATAAGTTCGATGTGACCGATAGCGCTCGTCGCCAGGTCATCTTCCAGACGGGCATTGAGCCATTCGACCAATGCTGCTGACTCCTCCTCAGCGGCAATAAGTTTCACGGTGGCCGACGTATCAAGGTAGATCATCGGTCGGCGCGCTGGTCCTCCAGTATCGAACTGAGTGAACGGCCTTCGACGAGATCGGCCATGCTGAGTGGAAGGCGTGGCGCTGTCGCGGGGA
Organism: Mycobacterium sp. UM_CSW; assembly: GCF_000455205.1. Taxonomy (GTDB): domain Bacteria; phylum Actinomycetota; class Actinomycetes; order Mycobacteriales; family Mycobacteriaceae; genus Mycobacterium. Next base: position 46,753 of record NZ_AUWQ01000019.1, read on the forward strand.
CCAACTGCCCTTCGGCGATCAGCTTCTCGCGCACTTGCTCCCCGGGAGTGAGCGGCACCAAGCGGGCCACAGGCCGGCCGCGTTCGGTGATTTGGATAATCACGCCAGCCTTCGCCTTCGCTACCCAAACACTGGCGTTCTGGCGTAGTTCACGAATCCCGATTACTTCCATCGAGACAGTGTAGCACCTAATGTGCTACATGCTGCTCCGGCGACGCCCAGGTTGACGTCGCGTGGTGTTCGCACTGCTTAGGAGTTGATGCTCACCGCGCCGCTGAGCACCCGCTGCTCGATCAGGTCGGCACCGCGGGCCACACCGCCGGTTGCCCGGAAACCGCCCGCCACCAGGCGGGCGCCGGCCGACATGGTCATCGCCTGCTGCACCTTGGCCGAAAGCCGTTTCGCGGTGAGCTTTTTCGCCGGCAGGCGGGTACCGCACCGCGCCACCTCGACCCGCCGTGCGACCTCGAACTGGTCGCGTCCGAACGGCACCACACACACCGGGACTCCGCGAGCAAGGGCCTTCTGGGTGCCCCCCATGCCGCCGTGCGTGATCGCGCACACCGCGCGGTCGAGCACCGGGCCGTGCGGCACGAACTGAACCACCGTCGCGTTGCGGGTGGGGGGAATGTCCCCGGGCAGGCCCGCGGGCAGCGTCGCCACCACATGCACCGGCAAGTCGGCCAGGGCGGTTATCGCGGTCCTGACGAGTCGCTCGTCGGCCTGTTGTTGCGACGAGGTCGTCACCAGGACGATCGGCCGGTCGATGGCCTCGAGCCACTCGGGCACCTCGTGCATGGCCGGTTCGAACATGCACGGGCCGATCATTTGCACGGCGTCGCCCCACTCGGTTTGCGGGTACTCGAACGGCTTGCCGCTGGCCACCAGCATCAGCGGAGCCCGCCGGAAGAACCCGTCCGCCGACGTGACCGGCGGTGCGCCGGCGCTCGCGCGAATCTTGTTGCCCGCCGGCAGAACCGCCCGCTCCATCATGCCCATCACGATCGGCCGCAGCGCGGCGTCGCGGGCCCGGCCCAGCGGGCCGGCCAACGGAGCCAGACCCAACCCGAAGGGCGGGACCCCGCGCGACTGCAGCGGCGGCGTGTACGGCGAGAAGCATGCCCACGGGGTGTCGCCCGCGTCAGCGACCGATAGGGCGCCCCAGCAGTTGACGTCGACGATCAGGGCATCGGGACGCGTGCGGGCCACCGCGTCAGCGAAGTCGGCGACTTCGTAAGCGGCCCGGCGGCAGAACACGTCGACGGCCCGCTTGAGGGCACCTCGCGGGCTGGACGCCTTCCAGTCGTCGTTGACCGTCGCCTCGATCCGGGGATCGATGATGTCGGTGATAAAACCCAGCTCCCGCGCCATCTCCACGCCGGTGGAGAGGGTGCGCAGGTGCACCTCGTGGCCGCGGGCCGAAAGTTCGAGCAGCAGCGCGCTGAACGGGAACAGATGGCCGAGCGCCGGCGACGTGTAAGCCAAGATTCTTGCCATTTGTGTTTTCCCATCCTCTGGGCGCGTGATGAATATCGGGTGTCTCACATTGTTTCCGATCAAACGTCGCGCGTCAGTAGGGCAGGCCACCATATGCCTTGGGTGCCAACAGCTATTCGCGGTGTGGTCTCCGGCTTTGGTGAATAGTGCTGACAGGAAGTGCAAATGGCGGCCAGCTGTACCGACGGCGATCGCTTCGTCAGCGACACTGTAGCCATGTGGGCAGCAACCCTACTGATGCTTCGTTGCGGTGTGTTCCCGTTTCGCACGGCTCGTTTCGAACTGGCGTAGGCGCCGATGTCTAGCGCGGTCATTCTCTTGTCGCTCGTCGCGGCTATCGACCCCGTGCGGATCGGCATCACCGCGCTGTTGATCTCCCGACCGAAGCCCATGCTGAATCTCTTCGTCTTCTGGCTCGGAGGCATGGTGATGGGCATCGGCGCGGCGCTCGCCGTGGTGCTCTTCCTGCGCGACGTCACGCTCTCCGCCATGCAAACGGTGATTTCGACCACGAACTCCCCCATGGCGGCCTACGTTCAGGTCGCAATCGGCTTGCTCGCAGTATCTTTCGCCGCCCGGCGCCTGGCGCGTTCGGGAGCACAACAGCGCCCACCCGTGCCGGCGACCGCTGGCGAATCCTCGGTGCTGCTGTTGGAACCGGACGCACCACCGCCCGCCTCTCGGCTGTCGATTCGGGGCCGGCTGGAATCCGGATCGTCATTGGTGGCGTTCGTCGCGGGGGTTGCCCTGGCAACCCCGCCGGTCGAGTACATGGCGGCGATCCTGGCCATCCTGGCGTCCGAGCCCGCGGCGGCTGGGCAGCTGGGCGCGGCGCTCTTCTTCACCGTGGTCGCGTTTGCGGTCGTCGAGGTTCCGCTCGTCACCTATCTCACCGCGCCGACGCAGACGCTTGCCGTCGTGCAGCGGCTGAACGGCTGGATGAGCGCGCGTCGTCCTGCCATCCCCGCCGTGGTCGTCGCCGTCTTGGGTCTCTCACTGTTGGCTTCCGGCATGGGCCGGCTCTAGCGGACTCGACGCGCCGCGGCGACCCGATCAGTAAGTGGCGCGGTCAGATTCGCGACCAGCGCAGCACCGAGACAGCAAGTTTGCAGCGCTCGCACGTCCCGACGACGTCGCGATGCTTGCGGCACGAGAGCATGACGGCGCCGCAGCAGTCGTTCCGGGTGGCCCAGCGGGCGGGTCTCTTGCAGCGCCACAGCATGATCGGTCGGGCCAGCTTCAGCGCGGCGAACAGGTCGCACGGAAGGTCGAACCTCAACTGGTCGAGAATCGCTGCCTCGGGGCCATTCTGGCGGCCGGTTCTCATCGCGCCACCTCGGGCCGGGCGGCGGTCGCATAGTCCACGGCGCTTCGGTCAGAGCATGTCGTCGAATCCCCTGGGACATGCGAATGACGGTCACAAATGATCTCGGCCGACGTGCTTCGCCGGTCGAATTGCCCTGTCAGGTCGAGCATTTCCCACCACTTCGCCGTACGCGCTTCACTACCCACACCCTCAAGGGTGAATGTCACTCACCGGGAAGTCATCGGCGCTGGCGCCTATCAATGACTGTCGGGCAACCTCAGTGCCGCATACTCGCCAGCTGCAATCGTCTGCCGCTTACTTGCGTGCGTCGACCTGAACAACGGGCGTGTTTTGACGCCGAAAGGACAGATCTGCGCTCAGAATCGATGCCGCTTCAGGCTCGACGCGAACAGCCCCTTACTGGGCTTCCAATGCGTACGCCGGTTGACGGCCCACCGCTGGACGCTCGGGATGCGAGACGGCAACGCCGGTCTTGTGCCGATGGCGCAACCGCGTAACCCATTGTGGCGCCCACCAGTTGGCCCGCCCCATCACGCGCATGAACGCCGGGACGAGCAACATGCGGACCAGGGTCGCGTCGGACAGCACCGCCAGCGTCAGCCCGACACCGAACATCCGCATGAACGACACCTGCGCTGCGATCAGCGCGGCGAACGAGATCGACATGATCAACGCGGCGGCGGTGATCACACGCCCGGTTCTGGCCAGGCCGAGCGCCACGCTGTGGTCGTTGCCGGCGGCAGTCCGGTCCGATGCCAGCCAGTACTCGTAGATCCTCGACACCAGGAAGACCTCGTAGTCCATCGACAGGCCGAAAGCGATGCAGAACAACACGACCGGCATGGTGAGCACGAGCGTGCCGGTAGCGGTGGTGCCCAGCCCGCCGAGGTGGCCGTCCTGGAAGATCCAGACGAGCGCCCCGAAGGAGGCGGTCAACGACAGGCCGCTGAGCAGCAACGTCTTCAGGGGCAACACCACACTGCCGGTGAGCCGGAACATCACCACCAACGTGATCAACGCGATGGCCGCCAGGACGAGCGAGAGCCGCGAGGTGATCGCGTTGGCGGTGTCGCGGTTGACTTGGGCGGTCCCGGTGATCAGCACCTGCGCGCCGCCGGGACCCGCGACCGCGTGCAGCCGGTCCAGCTGGGTGTTGGAAGCATCCGAGAAAAGCGGGGCGCTGCTGGCCACGGTCAGGAACGCGCTGCCGTCGGCGACCCCCGCTTCGGCGACGGGGGGTCCGACGCGGGTCCCGGCGACGAACGTCCCACTCGGTGCCGACACCGACGGCACGTCGGGCACCATCGACAGCTGAGAGGCGTAGTCCGCCAAGGCATTCGGAGTCAGCCCGCGGGCATCGGGGACCACCACGGTCAGGCTCGACGCCACGTCCGCGCTGAACTGCGTGCGCAGCTGGTCGCCAACCTGGCGCGCCGTGCTAGAGGTTGGCAGCACACGATCGTCCGGAATGCCAACCTTCATCCCGAACAACGGCATCCCCAGCGCGACCAGCACGACGGTTAGGCCAAGCCCGATCGGAACCGCCCGGCGCATCACGAAGTGGGCCAGCCGGTAGAAGAACGTCTGCTCGACGGGGCGGGCGGAGCCCGCGCGCGAATCCACTCGCTTTCCCAGCAGCACAATGGCGGCGGGTGTCACGATGATCGCCGCGCCGACCGCCAGAGCCACCACCGCGACCGCGGCGTAGGCGAACGACTTCAGGAACGGCATCGGGAAGAACATCAGGGCCGACATGGACAACGACACGGTCATCGCGGAGAAGAGCACGCTGCGGCCGGCGCTGGTCATCGTGCGAACGATTGCCGCGTTCCGCTCTGTGCCGCTGGCGATCTCGTCCCGGAATCGGCTCAGGAGCAGCAATGTGTAGTCGATCGCCAACGCCAGGCCCATCGCGAGCAGCAGGTTGAGCGCGAAGATCGAGACATCGGTGACGCAAGTGAGCGCGCGCAGCACGGCCATCGACCCGAAGATCGCAATACCGCCGACGGCCAAAGGAATCGCTGCCGCCAGGAATCCGCCGAACACCCAGACCAACACCAGGAAGCTCACCGGAACCGCGATGGTTTCCATGACTTTTAGGTCGTCCCGGGTCTGGCTGGTGATCTGCGCATCGACCATGGCCTGCCCGCCGGCGCGCACCGTCACGCCGTCGCGGCTGCGCACGACCTGGTCGCTAAGCGTCTCGGCGTGCTGTCCGGCCGCGTTGGTCCCGCCGGTGATGCTGGCGACGATCAGACCGACCTTGCCGTCTTTGCTGACCAGTCCGGTCGACGCCGCCGGCGGCGCCGCCCAGGGCGAGGCCACCCGTGCCACGTATGGCGAATCGTGCAGCTGGCGCACGATGTCCGTGCCGACCCGCTCGGCGGCGCCGCTCTGAATGCCGTCGTCCGAGGAGACGGTGATCAACAGCTCGGTGTCACCCCGGTGGAATCGGTTGGCCAACATGTCCGTCGCCCGGGACGATTCCGCGCTCGGATCCCGAAAGCCGCCGGCGGACAGGCTGTGAATCACCGGTAAGCCGACCACCGCCGTCGCCACCATGGCGAACAGCGACAGCGCAATGATCCGCCGCGGCGCGCGGATTGCCAGTCGGGCGAGCCGCTCCAAGGCGTTCAAAATCGAAGCACCGCACCTTCAATGGTCAGGCCGGGGCCGAACGCCAGGAGCACTCCGTGCTCGCCGCGGCGAGGCTTGTCGACGCGCAGGATGTTCTCCAGCACGAGCAGCACGGTGGCCGAGGCACAGTTGCCGGCGTTGGCCAGGACATCCCAGCTGGCGCGCAGCTGCTCCGGCTGCAAGCCGAGTTGCTTACCCAGCTTGCGGACGATCTTCGGGCCGCCCGGGTGAATACCCCAATGGGTGACGTCGTCCTTCGAAAGGCCAAGCGGGGTCAGCAGTTTGGCGAGGAAGCCCTCGATGTTCTCCTCGAGGACCGCCGGCACGCCGGCGGCCAGGGTCATCCAGAACGACCGGTTGCCGATGTTCAGGCTCATCATGGTGTGCTGGTCGTATAACTGCTCGGTGTGGGTGCGCAGGAACTGCACCCCGGCGCCGTCAGGGGCCGAGCCCATCAGCATCGACACGCTGGCATCGCCGAACAGCGCCTGCGTGATGAGCGCTTCCACCGGGTCCTCCCCGGGCATCAAACTTTCCCGGATGTGCGCCGAGCTCAATTCGGTGTTGTTGCAGATCACCAGTTCGCCGGGCCGGGCGGCGACGCTGTCCATCGCGACCTTGATGACGTTGAGCGCCGCGTAGCAACCCATGTGACCGATGAAGGTGCGACGCAGATCCGACCGCAAACCAAGCTCTTTCGCGAGCATGAGGTCGGGTCCGGGGTTGACGTACCCGGTCGAGCAGGCCATCACGAAACTGCCGATTCGCTGCGTGTCGAAGTCGCCGATGGCTTCCTTGAGGGAACGGCCGGCGACATCGATGACGGCCTCGCTGTGGGCCGCCATCCGGTCGCCCGTGAGCAGGCCGGCGGCCTCCACGAGATTGTCGGGGTGCCACATGATGTGGCGCTTCCGGACCTTGGTCGATTCGACGATTCGCTTCACGAAACGCACCGAGGACACCCGCTCGAAGAACTGTGTGGTCTCTTCCTGAGTCACCTCGAACGGCGGGTGGGCCGATGCGATGCCCAGCAGGGTGGGACGTTGGCGCACGGCGCCGTTCGTCACGTGCGACGGCGCCAGCACGTCGAAGGGATCTGCAAGATACATTGGCTGACTTCCTTACTCGCTCTACCCGACGAATCGGTTCTTCTTGCGTCGTGCCAGCGCTGCACGAGCGTGGAGGACTTCCCCATTGGCCGCCTGCACCAACAACCGTGCCGCGGTGACCTTTTTGGGTGCGGACAACCGACCCGTCTGCCATTGCGTGAGCGCCTCGCGTCGGCGAAGCTTGCCGCTGCTCGTGCGCGGCAACGTGCCGGGCTCGAGTAGCTCCACGTGCGCCGGCAGGATGCCCGTGTGTTGCTGCACGCGCACCGCGACGTCGTGGGCCAGGCCGGGCCCGGCGTCGGGAGCCGTCTCGACGAGCAGCGCGAGCGCCTCGTCTTCCTCGCCCGGCGGCACGAATCCCACCGCGACGGCGCATCCGGTGCGCACGCCCGGCAGCCCGTCCAAAGCGGCCTCGAACTCCTCGGGGGCGTGATTGGCGCCGCGCACGATGACGATGTCCTTTTGGCGTCCGCACACGTAGAGCTCGCCCTCGTGGACGAAGCCTCGGTCGCCCGTGTGCAGCCAGCCGTCGTGCAGAGCCTGGTCGGTGAGGTCGGGGCGACCGAAGTAGCCGGCCATGATGCTGGGGCCCGCGACGAAGATGTGCCCGGCCCGGCCCGGCGGCAGCGCCTTCCCGTGGTCGTCGCGGATCTCGACCGCCATGCCGGCCAGCGGACGCCCCACGCTGACAATCTCTTTGCCGCCCGGTTCGACGACGCCTTCCGCCGCCAGCCTGTCACCATCCACGCCGAGGGCCTTGAAGGAGGTATCCGCCGGCTTGAAGGTGACGGCCAGGGATGCCTCCGCCATGCCGTAGCACGGCGTGAACGAGGACGCCCGGAATCCCCAGCGCCCGAAGCGCTCGCTGAACCGCCGCTGCGCTTCGGCGCTGACCGCCTCGGCGCCGTTGAGGCAGATGTTCCACGAGGACAGGTCCACGCCGTCGAGCTCGTCATCGCGGATGCGCTTGAGGCACAGCCCGAAAGCGAAACTCGGCGCCGCCGTGATGGTGCCCCGGTGTCGCGAGACGGCTCGCAGCCAGGCCCCGGGCACCGCGACGAACAGCTCGGGTGGCAACAGGACCAGCTTCCCCGGAACGTAGAACGCGCTCAGCAGGTTTCCGATGAGGCCCATGTCGTGATAGAGGGGCAGCCAGGTGACGCCAACGGGATACGGGGCGCCGTCCGTGGTGATGTACTGCTCGAGGCTCGCCAGGTTGGACAGCAGGTTCGCGTGGGTCAGCGCCACCGGTTTGGGGTCGTTGGTGGTGCCCGACGAGAACTGGATGACCGCGATGTCGTCGGAACGGACTTCGACGGCCTCCGCTGCCGGGCCCGTCAGGCTCGACGCCGTGACGCATCCCAGCGGCGGGGCCGTGCTGGCGACCGACACCCCAAGGAAGCGCCGGATGCGCTCGTCCGTCACGACCATGGCGGCGTCCACCGCGCTGAGCATGGCAGTCGTCCTACGGTGGTACTCGTCGAGCTTGCCCAACCGCAGCGGCGGATAGAGCGGGACGGGGATCGCGCCGGCGCACAGCACGCCGAAGAAGCATTGCACGAATTCCGGCGAGGTCGGCAGCACCAGCGCGACGCGGTCGCCCTTGCGAATTCCGCGGCGGATCAGGTCACCCGCCACCGCCAGCGCCTCCTCGCGGATCCGGGCGAAAGGCACGTCGTGGTCTTGCTCCTTCTTGTCCACGAAAACCAGTCCGAGCTCCGATTGCGCGGCCCCATCGAGCATTTCGATCAGTGACGCATGCTTGGGCACGATCGCCGGCGCCCCTTTCACGGCAGCTCTCCCATGCGACCGACGACCAAGTTGGCCAGGTCGCCGACTGTGCGGAGATCGTCGGCGTCTTCCTCTTGCAATTCGATGTCGTAGTGCGCCTCGATCTTGAAGACGATCGACATGAACTTGAGGGAATCGAGGCCGATGTCGGCGAGGTTCGACTCCGCCGTCGGAGCGGCTTCATCGGCTTCCTTCTTGACGAAGTCGATGATCTCCTGCGTGATGATCTCGAGTATTTCGGAATCTTGTGCTGAGACGGTCATGCCCAGAAGTCTTGTCGGAGCGACCTCAAAAAGCGTCCCCGCCAACACGACTCGTCTTTTCTGGTTAGCACCAATCCTCAAGTTAGCCGTCGCGGGGCCAAAGAAGTTGTGGTGCAACGTGCTAGGCCGCGTGTGGCAAGCGTGCCACCACCAATCCTTGATTACCGGCTGTGCGACTGACCGGATTCCGGCCAGCTGGAAGACAGCTGACCGGCGCGCTTTCAGGAAGCTTTGAGGCCGTACTTCGGGCCGAGCGTGGTGACGGCATTTTTGAGCTGTTCGCCGAGTTCGTCGAGGCGGTCCGCTTGTGAGGCGTCGACGGCCGCGCTGACCGCCGCGATCAGACTGCGGTCCGGGGCGAGCAGCCGCACCGGGCGCTGGTGCGCCCAGGAATCACTTCCCGGCCCGCGACATCAAGTTCCGCAGCCCGCTGGGCGCATCGGTCTCCGCCGTGCCGGGATGAGACACCATCACGTAGCCGGCGTAACCCCACATCATCGGTATTGCGGCCAGTACGCCATACATCGCTGTCATGACGTCACCTCCTGAAGTACCAGGGCCTCAACGCGTTGTTGATGTGTTAAGCCTTGCCCCGCGGGGCGCTGACGTCGCCGTGGCTGGCACCCATCAGGGGGTCCCACCAGTCGGGATCTTCGCCTACCGGCTAGCGGGTATGCGGGGTGCGGCCGGTTCCTCAGCGGGCACGCTGACGTCCGGGAAGGCATTGATGAGGGCGCGGGCCCGTGCGTGATTCCAACGCCGGATGGTACCGGCGGCATGAGCCGCGACCAGGCCGCAGACGAGGCCCAGGTTGGCGAGCAGGGCCACGCTCAGCAGAAAAGCGATCAGGCGGGCACCGGCGTTACGGGCATCCACGTCCTCGAAGAGGATGACCGAAATGGCCTCGGCGGCCAGCAGGGTTTGGACGACGACGAATACCGCCGCCGGCAGGATCGCGCGCTTGACTGCATCGGCCGCTTCGGTGGCCGGAATGGAAGCCGCCTTCCGGGCGATGATCGGCACGTCCGTGTACCCCTTAACTGCGTGCTGGGTCCGTCGTTGACCAGTCTGACGAAACACCGGCAGACCCGCATTGCCGCTAGCGGCCGGATCGTGATTCATGCTGGCGGGGGCCGATGATCCCGAGACCAGCCAAATCAGCTGCGGCACAACTTGATCGGATGAGCCTTCCGGCTAACCAGTAGTGCGCCGCCCCTGCGAACCCGACCATCAGACTGCGGCTGGCAATGAAGACCCGCGACGCCCAGGACCGCCATTGTCGACGTGATACGCGTTATCCGAAGGCGGTGGGACATGGTGCAGGCGCAGCCGACAGTGCGGCAACTGACACGCGGGCTCGGGGGCGCCCGGACGGCATTTCAGACGGCGGTACGCGTCGCGAAGGTCCAGGCGCGCGAGGTTGCGCTGATGTTGTCGGTGCCCGCGACGGCGCCAGTGCGCCTCATCCGCGGCGACTACGAAACCGCGAACGCCGTGGAGTCGCAGCCGCCAGCGCGCGCCTCGGCGCAGCCGCCGGTGCTGCTCGTGCACGGCTTCGGCGGTGGCAAGTCCAGCTGGTCCTCGGTGGCGCAGGCCCTGCGCGCGCGGGGCCTGAGCGTGGACGCGATGGCATACGCACCGGCCGGAAACTCGGTGGAGCAGCTCGCCGGCCGGCTCGTCGACCACGTGCAAACGATGCTGTTCTCCACCGGCGCGGCCAAGGTGCATCTGGTCGGGCACAGCCTGGGCGGCGTCATCATCGCGCAGGCGATTTCGGACCCGCGCTTGCGCGGACGAGTCGATACCGTGATTACGCTGGGCTCGCCGTTCGGTGGGTCGCCGTGGGCGGACGCGCTGCCGGTTGTCGACATGGTCCGGGCGCTGCGGGCGGGATCACCGCTGTTGAGCCGCTTGGCGTCCACACCCTTACCCGAGGGGGTGCGCTGGCTGTCGGTGACGGCCGCGCTAGACATCGTCGTGCCGGGCCTGCGGTCGGTGCCTCCCCACCCGCAGGCGAAGACCGTCACGATCAGCGGCGTGGGGCATCTCGGGATGCTCCTGAGCCCCCACGTAATTCGATACATCACGGCCGCATTGTGCGCGGAACCTTCGGCGACCGACGCCGAGCCGGCCGTGTTGCAGAACGCCTCTTGACCATCACCTTATCCATCCACCCCCAACTGGGAGGACCGTTGAGCAACTCGCACATCGACCCCAACGCCGACCCCAGCAGGCGTGCGTGGTTGGCATGCCCGAATTGTTTTCACGGCGCCGGCTGCGCCGAATGCCACAATCGACGGAACTGCGATACGCACTGGCAATATCTGCTGAAAAGCACTGCGACGCGGGTCTTTTTGCAATGCCCGACATGCCACTGCGTGTGGACGGTCGACACATCGGAGCGGGCCCGGCGGGCGGCCACGATGATACTCGGGAAGACTGGCCGTGGCGCCGCCCCGGAACCCATGGCGACGAGCGACCGCGAGTGCGACGGCGCGGTCATCGCCACGGTGGCGCTCGGCAACGGCGCGCGCGACATCGTGACAAGCCCGAGCGGCGAGCTGGTCTACGTGCTGACCACCGATGCGGTCAAGGCCATCAATGATCGGCACCAAGTCGTCGCGTCGGTTCCGATCCCAGCGGAGGAACCGAAGCAGATGATGATGAGCTCGGACGGCAGCCGCATTTACGTCACCGGATACGACGCCGCGCTGTCGATCATCGATACCGCCCGCATGACCGCGAAAAGCGTTGCCAAGCAGCGCACCACGGCGGCCGCGGTCAGCCCGGACGGCAATCACATTTACCTAGCCCACGGTGACGGTGGCAGCGCCTGGGTGTCGGCCGTCCGCGCGGACGGGTCCGCCGTCGCTTTCGCCGCGGTCGACGGGTTCAGCACCGGGATGGCCGTCAGCCCGAACGGACGTCGCCTGTATGTCGCGTCCGCTTGTCTCAACCCTCAGGGCGGGGCTGGCAGCATCACCGTCATCGACACGGCCAGTTTCAAATCCGTTGACTCGATCGCGGTTGGCGGGGCCCCGGACGCAGTCTCGATAGACGCCGAAGGCCTGCTCTACGTCACCCACTTCCACACCAACACCGTCACCGTGGTCGATCCCGGCACCCATTGCGGCATAGCGATAGAACTGAACGACGCCCCGATGGAAGTAGCGGCCCGCCCACAAACCGAATTCATCTACACGGCCAACTCGCACTCCGTGACCTCGATCGATACGACGACCTCAGCAACCACCAGCATCATGCTCGGTGAGCTACCGCGGCGCCTCGCGATCAGCAACGACGGGCGACGTTTGTATGCAACCGATTTCGCGCACGGGACGCTATGGTGTGTCGACACCTCGAACAACGCCGTCCTCGCCACCCTCGAGGTCTGCGCCCACCCGGCAGCGGTGCACCTCAGCGCAGATGGCGAGTTCCTGTATGTGACAGACTCGCGTGACGGGACCCTGACCGTCGTCGCAACGGCGATGCTGCAAATCAATTCGCCCGAGGCGAGATGAGGTTCATGCCGGCATGCACCGAACGGGTTTGGGGGCTAACTCTGACACTCGCCCAGGAACGGGCGGGCGGAACCGCGCCCGACGGACGGAGCGGACGCAGGTCGGTGACGGTTTTGCGGCGGCGCCGATCGCGTATCGAGCGAGCCTTCGAGCTGCCTTAGGAGATGAGCTGGGCGACGAACATGGGGTGCACCAGTAACGCGATACCGAGGACGACCAGCGTCGCCGCCGTGAGACGGCGTAGCTGATCGCCGAACGGGGCGATCTTTTCCAGCCAGATGACCACCGACAGCGCCAGCATCCATCCCAATTGCATTGTGCCAAAGGTGATCAGCAGCAGCATCAGCATCCAACAGGAACCGAGACAGTAGATGCCGTAGCGCCCTCCGGCAAGCATCGCCCCCGAGCGGCGGTGGGCATGTTCGCCCGGCGCGCCGGGCGCGAATATGGGGCGACGGCAGTGGTGCAGGCATATTGACTTGAACCGGGTGAGCTGATGCAGACCGGCGAGCACCGCGACCGTGCCTGCGACCCGACCCGCCCACGGGCAGCTGTGCACCACCGGGTTCAGGCGGTTCGATACCACGAACGCCGGCACGCCCACCACGCTCCACACGGCCAGGTAGCCCGCGACGAAGAGGACCGCTGCAACGACGTTGCCGGCGGCGGCGCGAACGTAGCGACCGACAACGGGCAGTACCGCGGGAAGCATCATCGCCGCCATCATCGCCACCCACGCCACGAGGAATGCGGCCAACGGCATCGTGGATTCGGTGTCCACCGGCATTGGGTCGCCGCGCATGCCCGCGGCACTGACCATCGACCACCACCAGCCCAGTCCGGCCAAAACCAGCAGCAATGCCGGCAACCAGATTTGAGTCCGCGACCGCCCACGTCCCTGGCCGTTGTCCACTAAAGCCGCTCCCTTCGATTGCTCCCAAACCGCGATTGAGTCCCACTACCCCACCCCGGGTGGGGTGGGGTATGATGGGTCGTGACCGGCATTGACAGGAGTTGTGGGTTATGGACGAAGATTTGACGGCCAAAAAGCACGCGGCGCTCAACCGACTCAAGACGGTTCGGGGCCACCTCGACGGCATCATTCGGATGCTGGAGTCCGACGCGTATTGCGTGGACGTGATGAAGCAGATTTCGGCCGTGCAGTCCTCGTTGGAGCGGGCGAACCGCGTGATGTTGCACAACCACCTGGAGACGTGTTTTTCGTCGGCGGTGCTCGATGGGCGTGGCCAAGCGGCCATCGAGGAATTGATCGATGCCGTCAAGTTCACTCCGGCATTGACCGGCCCGCAGGCCGTGCTGGGCGGTGCGGCGGTGGGCGAACCTGCCGACAAAGAACCGGCCGCGGCAGGCCGCCGGGGGTAACGGCCGCCGGTTTTTCTTAGGGCGCGATTGGCTATGCACGCCGCCGCACGGCGCGGCGACGAAATGAAAGGAAGCGTTGAAGATGGTTGCGTTGCATGGATTTATGGCCAAGGCGGTGCCCACCGTGGTGACCGGAGCGGTGGGTGTCGCGGCCTACGAGGCAGTGCGCAAGGGGGTGGCCAAAGTTCCGTTGCGCGCGGCGACCGTCAGCCTCACCGCCTGGGGCATGCGCGTAGCCCGCGAGGCCGAGCGCAAGGCCGGCGAAAGCGCCGAGCGGGCGCGGTTAACGGCCGCCGACCTGATCGCCGAGGCCAAAGAACGCGTCGGTGACGAGGCCCCAGCGGCGGGGACGAGCTGAGGAAACACCCATGACCACTGAAACCGTAACTGACGGCGACGTCGCGCTCAGAGTTGTCTCCGCCGCTTCCGGGCGAATGCGCGTGCGTGCCACAGGGTTTCACTTCGACGAGGTTCGGGCCGTCGCGATCGAGGACACGGTCGCGAAGGTGACCGGCGTGCGCGCGGTGTATGCCTATCCGCGGACGGCGTCGGTGGTGATCTCGTATTCGCCCGAAAGCTGCGACACCGCTGCAGTTTTGACGGCAATCGCCGACGCGCAGCACATTCCCGCGGAATCAGTGCCCGCACGTGCCCCCCACTCGGCCGACGTCGGCAACACCGACGTGATGCGAAAGATCACGGACGGCATTCGTCGCATGTTCGGCCGCTCACCGGATGGTGATAAGCCGACCATGACCGGTGGCGGCTGTTCATCAGGTCAGTCTAGCTGCGGTCAGCTGTCGCCGCGCGAGGACAACCAACGTCAGCGGCGCACGTGGCTGCGGCGGCTGTGGCTGGCCATGCCGCTGGGGCTACTGGCGTCAGGCGTTTCGATGTTTTTCGGCGCTCACCCCTGGGCGGGGTGGTTGGCCTTCGCCGCGACGCTACCGGTGCAGTTCGTCGCGGGATGGCCGTTCCTCAAGGGGGCCGTCCAGCAGGCACGGGCATTGACTGCCAACATGGACACGCTGATCACGCTAGGCACTCTGACCGCGTTCTTTTACTCCACCTATGAGCTAATCGCCGGTGGGCCACTGTTTTTCGACACCGCGGCGTTGATCATCGCCTTCGTGGTGCTGGGCCGCTATTTCGAGGCCAGGGCCACGGGCAAGGCATCTGAGGCAATCAGCAGGCTGTTGGAGATGGGCGCCAAGGAAGCCTGCCTGCTCGTGGACGGCCAGGAACTCCTCGTCCCTGTCGATCGGGTGCAAGTCGGAGACCTGGTGCGGGTGAGGCCGGGAGAGAAAATCCCGGTTGACGGTCAGGTGGTCGACGGACGCGCCGCCGTGGATGAGTCGATGCTGACCGGCGAGTCGGTCCCCGTCGAGAAGACCCTGGGCGACCAAGTCGCCGGGGCAACGGTCAACCTCGATGGAGTCCTCACGGTGCGCGCCACCGCCGTCGGGGCCGACACCGCGCTGGCCCAGATCGTTCGTCTGGTCGAGCAAGCCCAGGGCGGCAAGGCTCCCGTGCAGCGCTTGGCCGACCGGGTCTCGGCGGTGTTCGTCCCGGCCGTCGTCGGGGTTGCGGTTGCGACGTTCGCCGGGTGGACGCTGCTCGCTGCCAACCCGGTCGCCGGCATGACCGCAGCGGTGGCGGTGCTGATCATCGCGTGCCCGTGTGCGCTGGGCCTCGCCACCCCCACCGCGATCACGGTCGGCACCGGGCGGGGTGCCGACGTGGGGATCCTGGTCAAGGGCGGTGAAGTGCTGGAAACCTCCAAGAAGATCGACACCGTGGTGTTCGACAAGACCGGCACCCTCACCCGCGCCCAAATGCGGCTCACCGACGTGGTTCCCGGCAAGCGCCGACAGCCCGATCACGTCCTGCGGATCGCCGCCGCGGTCGAGTCAGGCTCCGAACATCCCATCGGCGCCGCCATTGTCGCCGGTGCCCGCGAACGGGAATTGCAGATACCGGCCGCGACCGCGTTCGCCAACCTGGCCGGCCACGGGGTGCGAGCCGAAATCGATGGCCACCCGGTACTCGTCGGGCGGCGCAAGCTTATCGACGAGGAGGGTCTGGAATTGCCCGACCACCTTGCAGACGCGGCCACCGAGCTCGAAGAGCAAGGTCGCACCGCGGTTTTCGTCGGCCGCGACAGCCAGGTGGTCGGTGTGCTTGCGGTCGCCGACACGGTCAAACACGACGCCACCGACGTCGTCGCTCAGCTACACGCAATGGGGCTGCAAGTCGCGATGATCACCGGCGACAACGCCCGCACGGCTGCGGCGATCGCCCAGCAGGTCGGCATCGACCGAGTGCTCGCTGAGGTCTTGCCCGAAGACAAGGTCACCGCGATTCGGGCACTCCAGGGCGAGGGCCGGGTGGTCGCGATGGTCGGCGATGGCGTCAACGACGCGCCGGCGCTGGTGCAGGCCGATTTGGGAATCGCGATCGGCACCGGTACCGACGTGGCCATCGAGGCCTCCGACATCACGCTGATGTCGGGCCGGCTCGACGGGGTCGTGCAGGCGATCGAGCTGTCCAGGCAGACCCTGCGCACGATCTATCAGAACCTCGGCTGGGCGTTCGGATACAACACCGCCGCTATCCCCCTTGCCGCGCTCGGCTTGCTCAATCCCGTAATCGCCGGCGCCGCGATGGGATTCTCCTCGGTCAGCGTGGTGACCAACTCGCTACGGTTACGCCGCTTCGGGCGCAACACGCGACCGCTCACACGGGCCACGGATCTGGTTGGGGCAGAACATAACAACGCAATTGCTGCTGGATTTTAGGAGGAAATGCGATGACGACGTGGTTCAGCGGACACGGCTGGGGCTGGTGCAACATGATGGTCAATGCTCCGGCCATGGTGCTGATATGGGGCGCCCTGATCACCATCTTAGTCCTTGCGTTGCGCACCGCCTTCACCCGGCCTGGCGATCCGGCGGCCCCGACGGGCGCCGTCGCCGCTCGGCATGAAGGCGTGGCGGTCGCTCCCAGCACTCGAAGCGAATTCGATGACAACTATCACCGCCGGTTGATGTGATTGCCAGCAAGGCTTGGGCGCCAACCTTATTCGTGCAGGGAAGTTATCGCGCTGACCAGGAGGTCATCACATGGCTAAATACACTCGACGGGCAGCGCTCGCCTTCCTCGGTGCCGGCACGGTGATGGGTATCGGGTACGCGCTTCGCGGAACCCTCGGGTTACCGGTCCTACGCATCCGGCTGACCGATGGCGGCATGATGGGTGCCAGTCCGGCGGACATGAGCCTCTACATGGACATGTTCAACCGCCACACGGAGATCACCCGCACGGTCGAGGAGATTCCCGGCGGCGTCCGCACCACCACGCAGTCGAACGCGGCTGATCTCGCCGCCCAACTGCACGCACACGTGTCGAGCATGTATTCCCACCTTGACGGCGGCTCCGAAGTGATGTGCATGAGCCAAAGCCTGCCGACGCTATTCCGGAACGCCGGCGGATACCGACGCCAATTGACCTTCACGCCAACGGGCGTCGTCGCCGAGGAAACGTCGGACGATCCCGCCCTGACCGAAGCCATCCGTGCACACGCCCGCGAAGTCACCGGGTTCGTGCGCGACGGAATGCCCGCAATGATGCAGGGCATGATGGGCGGTTCCGGGGGAATGATGGGGCCCGGCGGCATGATGGGACCAGGCACACGACCATAGGCGTGCCGCTCAGCCGACCTTGATGGGCACCGTGACGGACTCCGTTGTGGCGGGCAGCCTAGTGGTGTCAACTACCAGGATCTCGCCGCTGTCCTGGGTGCCGTTGGGCAGCATCTTGGGTTTGAGTTGAAACGGCGGGGTGGCGGCCGACCCGCCGGCCAGCCCGTCTATCCCGAAGTCGCTGTCGTTGGCGATGATCAGCGTGTTGCCGTTGTCGCGGCCGATGAGTCCTTCGACATGGTCGTGCCCGAAGAAATCACCGTTCGGGGACAACGTACGCAGCAGGCCCGACAGGTCGAGCTTGAGCGTCTTCGTGGCGACCGCAATTCCGGCGGTCTTGAGTTTGTCGATGGCCGCCGCGTCGGTGCCGACGCCGACGAAGGTCTCGATCGGAACCCCGCCGATCAGCAGGCCGCCCCCGTCGGCACGATAGGTCGCTCCCGGCACGCCCGAGCGGGGTCCGACATCGGTGGCCCCGGCGATGTCGGTCGCGTAGATCTTCTTGTTGCCGTTGGGCTGCGGCCGGTCGTCACGTTCGTCGATCAGGAACGTGGTCGCGCTGACGGCGGCGATTTCCGACACCGCGACCTTCGTGTGCTGCGGATCGGCCAGCGGATACAGGTATTCGTGCACATCGCCGCGGTGGGCGAGGTTGATGGTCACGATGCGGGTGATCGGAACGGATCTCGACGAGCCGGCCAAACCGGGCGTGACGAGGGCCGACTGCATGATGCCGACCAGGGTGCCGCCGTCGGGGGTGATGGTCAGCCCCTCCATCCCCTGATTCGGGCCGCGCAGCGACAGCTCCTCCGGCAGAGTGCCATCGTAGGGCGAAAAGCGTTCCAGCTCTTTGCCGTTCGCGTCGAAATGGACGACGAACGGGCCGTACTCGTCGGAGACCCAGAACGTGCCGTCGGGCATGGCGACCAGGCCCTCGGTGTCCAGGCCGTGATCCGAGCGCGGCAGCTGGTTGCCGTTGAGGTCGACGAGCGACTCGCCGGTGGACGCCCGCGGGTCGATGAGCCCCACCAGCGGCGCGCCGTCCTTTCCGGTCAGCGTGATGATCTGCTCGAGCGACGCCACGCCGTCGCGGAGTTTCAGCTTGGCGATCTGCGGATGGAAAGTCGGTAGGGGAACCACCTTTTCGCCGGGCGTGCGCCCGTCGACGTTGGGGCCACGATCGGACAGGCCGTAGATCTCGTCGGCGCTGCCCGGCACCGCGGCGATCGCCGACCCGTGCGCATTGGCCTGCACGGCGACCTCGCCGACGATGAGCAACGGCGTCTCGTCCTCGGCGTAGAGCCGGACGGCGTGGCTGACGGTCACCGGAAGCTGATCGGTGCCGGTGAAGCCGGCGTCCGGGGTGTAGATCATCGCCCCGTATGCGCCGTAGGCGATGGTGCCGTGGGAGGGCTTGCCGAACGCCACCGGCGTCACCCCGTTGGTGGCGGTCAACAGCTGTCCCGGCGAAATGGTCAGGACCGTGCCCGCGCGGGTGGTCAGCTCCTTGAGTGGCGGCACCGACAGCGGGGGCGGGGGATCCGACGCGCAGGCCGCCACCGTGAGCAGCACCGTCCCCGCCGCCAGCCACGCACGCGAGGTCGTCCGGCGAGTGGATGCCATGTAGCCGATTTTTGCGCGTCTAGCGCCGCTTATCGCGCACTTTGTAGGTAGAGGGCCACGACTTTCTCGATTCGTCGCCGGTCAGTGGGGTCCCCATTCCCCCGACCTTGACGTTGTAGGCCTCCTTGCCGGGGCCGACCTCACGGTTGGCGTGCTCCTGCGCCAGGTAGTACAGCTCGTCGATGGTGGCTTCGTCGTAGGCGACGAACGACGTCTCCCGGGCGACGTCGTCGATGCCCGCCAGCATCCGGTCGGGCAGGGCCCACGACGCCAGCGCCGCCAGGCCCAGCAGCGAGAACGGGATGACCCAGTAGGCCAGGTAGGACAGCGGGGTTTTCGTGTCGAGGATCGTCGCGTTGCGGTCGACGATCGGCGGGATCACCGACGACAGCGTCATGCCGGCGAACGCGGCGATCCAGACCCAGGTCAGCATCCGGACCAGCCGAGTGAACAGCTCCGTCTTGACGACGTCGTCTGGCTGCTCGGCGGCGGCGAGCTCCCGCATGAACGGACGGCCGGCCAGCGCGCCGACGAGCGCGACCACGAGGAGCCCGGCATTGCTCAGCGGCAGTATCCACCGCTGGTCCAGCGAGTCACCGAGCGCGAAGGTCAGGATTGTCAGTACCAACAACGTTGCGACAGTGCCGATTTGGAAGGGCTTGCCGCCGGGGGCGCCGACCACGAACGCGGCAACCGCGATCGCCAGCGCGACCAGGGCCGCGGCGGCGAACGGGACGTTACCGACCAGCACCCAGTAGACGATCCACGGCGCAAAACCAAAGAGCATGCCCACGAGGGGTCAGTTTATGAGTGGGCGTTTCGGGGGCGGTCGGCGGCAAGGCTAACCGGTCGAAGGCGTGTCCAGCGCCATCGCGAGGAAGTCGAAACGCCACAGCGACTGGAACAGTTTGCGCCCGAATTCCTCGAGCTCGGCCCGCCGTTCGGGGACCACCCCACCATCTTGTGCCACGCACTCAACAATCTGGCGGATCGAGCGGCGCCCGTCGACGTGGCGCAGGAAGGCCAACAGAGCCGGCTCGAGCTTCAGCTTGGCGCCGGGCAGGTAGATCTCGTCGCCCGAGAGCAGGCACGCCGTCCGCGCCAGCGGAACGTAATCGAGCGCCGCCGGCGCCGAGAAGTCGATGGTGTAGTCCTCCTTCGGGCGATCGGGGCGGCAGGCGATGAAGAAATGGGTGGCGTTGGCCGTTTGCAGGCGTTCCATCGCGGACCACAGTTCGATGTCGGGCAATTGGTTCAGCACGTTGGTGAAAGCGTTGGAGGGCGTGAGCAAGTCATGCGGGTAGTACGGCATTTTGTGAAACCATCCCTGAAACGCAAGCCCGGCCGAGCTGACCAGGTCAAGACACTCCGCGACGGTGTAGCTCCGTTGGCGACTGTGCAGGAACGTGTCGACCAGGGCGCCGTCGGAACGCAAATCGTGCGCCCCGTTCAGATAGCTGCGGACGGGGTGGTCCCCCGGTAGCAGCGCAATCGCGTCTTTGACCAGCTGAACCGACGCCTCATCCTGCGACAGGCCGAGGTCGCGGAAAAGCGATTCCAGTATCTCGACTCCGACCCGACCGTATTTCGCGTACAGCATGACGCCCAGGGCGCCGTCTCTTCGCAGACATTGGCCCAGCGACGTCAGGCCGGCCAGGGGATCGGCCATGTGGTGCAGGACGCCGCTGGAGACGATTAGATCGAACTCGCTGTTCAGCGCCGACGCCTCTTCGATCGGAAGCAGGTGCAGCTCCAGATTTTCCAACCCGTGCTTGTCTTTCAGATAGTGCTCGTGATCGAGTGCGGACCGGCTGACATCGATCGCCACCACTTTCGCGGAGCGATTCATGAAGGCGAAGACCGCAGCCTGATACGTGCCGCAACCCGCAATCAGAATGTCGGAGTCCGGTTTGTACTCCCGGTTCGGCCACAAGACGCGATGGGCCCAGAAGGGATCGAACCAATCCCAGTGGTTTTTGGTCCACGCCTCCAGATCGGTTACCGGCGGCGGATACTCCCACCGATCGTATTGGCGCGAGACGCTGTCGACGCGCGGATCCTCGGGCACTTCGGCGCTGACTCCTTCCGGTTCACGTGACCTTTCACGAACCCGACCAACTTACTGCGCATTTCGCTATTGTTCTCTTCGGATTTGTGCTGCTTGCCCAGGAAAGAAAGGCAACCGAATGCCCTCACCCCGCTGGCTGGCCGCATTGGCCATCCCCATGACGGCCGGCGCCGCCCTGCTTGGTAGCGCCGCGACGGCGGGTGCCACCACTCCCCAAGATGAGGCCTATCTCGCGCAGCTGCGCGCCGTCGGCCTCTCGTGGCCGCCGCAGACGGAAGAGGCGC
This sequence comes from Mycobacterium sp. UM_CSW, assembly GCF_000455205.1. Taxonomy (GTDB): domain Bacteria; phylum Actinomycetota; class Actinomycetes; order Mycobacteriales; family Mycobacteriaceae; genus Mycobacterium. The sequence goes on from NZ_AUWQ01000019.1 coordinate 67,957, forward strand.
TCATCGGCGAGGCGCACCTGATCTGCTACGACCTCACCTGGGGTTGGACGCCCCAACAGATCGCCGACGACGTCCACGCGCACTTGAACGCTAGGGGCGTCACGTTGTTGGACGTCGGGACGATGGTCAACGCGGCGCACTCGACGTATTGCCCGGGGAATGTGTGCGACGCCCCGACCCTGTGCACCGGGATTTGACCGGGCTAGGCATCTCACCCGAATACCCGCCACTAGAAACAGAATCGCGTCGGTTGCGAGATCTGAGCATCCTTCGACGTCTCCCAGCCGACAATTTTCATTACCTCAAGCTCAGCCATCGTCGTCTCAATTGGGCTGATCTGGTGGATTGGTGAGCGTCGCCAGAACTAGTTGGCGGCGGTGGTGGTCGTAGTGCTTTCCGGGGTAGCCGTACACCTCGCTCAACGTCATGTAGTCCCGGAAGTACGGATCCCAGCGGCTCGGAAAACGCATGCCGCAGCTCAAACTCTTGGGGTCGCATCGGGCCAACGAACGCTGTAAGGCATCGATGACATGGTCGAACTTGGCGGCCATTCGCTGGCGGTTGTAAATCAGTGTGGCCAGGTTGGTTCCGTAATAGTTGATCCGGTCAAATAGCGGCGTGCCCGCGTTGAGTGTCCGCGCGAAACCTCGGCTGATCCACTCGGGTAGCTGGCTGAACAACCGCACGAGGAAGATCAGCCGCTGTACGACCATGTAGCCGAAGACCATATGAAACAAGAGCTGCTCGTTGCTCCAGCGAGTCCCTGAAGTCGGCTTGTCCCACTCATCCTTGCCCACGCCGGTCAGGAGGCGGTGGAAGTCGGTCCGGGCTCGTTCAAAATCGGCTGATAAGGCGGTCTTTGGTTCGGGCATGATGGTTCTCTAACTCCACGAGAGATGGCTTCGTCCTGGTGTCTCCTGCTCAGCAGCAGGACACGTTGGTCGCGGCCTCGTAGGAGGGTGCGTCGCTGGAGCTGTCGCCACTGCAAGCGCCACCCGACGTTGCCTCGGCGCCGAGGGGCTCGGGGCTGGTGCCGAAGGTCTCCGAGTCGGACAGGACGGTGTAGACCTCCCACCGCTCGCCGGCGGGTCCGGTGACCCAGGCCTTGTCCTGGGTGGCGTAGCAACACGTGGTGCCGATTTGCTCGTCCGGGAGCAACCCGCCGGTCGCGAGCCGGCCGATTTCGTCGTGCACTTTCTCGGCCGTTTCCACTTCGACGCCGAGGTGGTTGAGAGTGCCGCCGTGGCCGGGGTTTTCGAGCAGCACCAGTTTCAGTGGCGGTTCGGCGATCGCGAAGTTGGCGTAGCCGGGTTTGACCTTGGCCGGTTCGGTGTTGAACAGCTTGGAATAGAACATGATTGCCTCGTCGAGGTCGTCGACATTGAGGGCCAGCTGCACGCGAGACATGAGGGTTCCTTCCTTCGGTGCGAATTAGGTAGTCGTGGGATCGGGCAGGAGTTCGGCGGCCAGTGACGCGACGCGCTCGGCGATGTCGTCACGGATCGCCCGCACGGTGGCCAGGGGCTGGCCTGCCGGGTCGGGAAGTTTCCAGTCGCGGTAGGACACCCCCGGAAAGTAGGGGCAGGCGTCGCCGCAGCCCATAGTGATGACGACGTCGCTGGTCTGCACCGACTGGGCGGTCAGGACTTTGGGGGTGGCGGCGGTGATGTCGATGCCGAGTTCGGCCATCGCCGCGACGACGACAGGATTGATCCGGTCGGCGGGTTCGGTTCCGGCGGAGCGAATTTCGATGGCCTCACCGGCCATACGGCCGAGCAGCGCCGCGGCCATCTGCGAGCGTCCGGCGTTATGGACGCAGACGAACAACACGCTGGGCCTATCGGCCATCGGCCCGGGCCCCTCGGTCGGGCTCCGACCGGAACAACCGGGAGCGCATCGCCAGGGAAACGTAGACGAGCCCAACCAGCACGGGCACTTCGATCAGCGGTCCGACCACGCCCGCCAGCGCTTGCCCCGATGCCGCGCCGTAGGTCGCGATCGCCACGGCGATGGCCAGTTCGAAGTTGTTACCGGCGGCGGTGAACGCCAGGGTGGCGGTGCGCGGGTAGCCCAACCGCAGCAGGAAGCCGAGGGCGTACCCACCGGCCCACATGATCGCGAAATAGGCGAGCAACGGCACGGCGATGCGGGCGACATCCCATGGACGGGAGGCGATTTGGTGGCCCTGCAAGGCGAACAGGATGACGATGGTGAACAGCAAGCCGTACAAAGCCCATGGACCGATGCGGGGCAGGAACGTCGTCTCGTACCAGTGGCGGCCCTTGGCCCGTTCACCCAGCCGGCGCGACAGGTATCCGGCCAGCAACGGGATGCCGAGGAAGATGAGCACGGATTTCGCGATCTGCCACGGGGACACGGCGATGCCGGTTTGCGCCAGGCCCAGCCAGCCCGGCAGCACCGACAAATAGAACCAGCCCAGCGCGGCGAACATGACCACTTGGAACAACGAGTTCAGGGCCACCAGCACCGCGGCGGCCTCGCGGTCGCCGCACGCCAGGTCGTTCCAGATGATGACCATGGCGATGCAGCGGGCCAACCCGACGATGATCAACCCCGTGCGGTAGGCGGGCAGATCCGCGAGCGACAGCCACGCCAACGTGAACATCACCGCCGGACCGATCAGCCAGTTGAGCACGAGTGAGGACACCATGAGCTTGCGGTCCGTGGTGACCTCGTCGAGCCGGTCGTAGCGGACTTTGGCCAGCACCGGATACATCATGACCAGCAGACCCACCGCGATCGGCAGCGAAATGCCTTGGACCTCAACGGCACCCAGCGCCGACCCGAGGCCGGGAATGAGTCGGCCCAGCAGCAGACCCGCGGCCATCGCAACGCCGATCCACACCGGAAGGAACCGGTCCAGCGTCGAAAGCCGGGTCGCTACCGCCTCAGTGGCGGACACCGGCACCGGGGTTGCGGTCACGGCGCACAGCCCGGCTTGGCCATCAACGAGTGGTCATCTACCTGCAGGGCCGAGGAAAGCTGCCGCAGCGCCGAGGGGACCACCCAGTAGTACACCCAGGTGCCCCGCCGCTCGCAGTCCAACAGCCCGGCCGAGCGGAGCAGCTTGAGGTGATGGGAAATGGTCGGCTGGGAAACGTCGAAGGTCGCCGAGATCTCACACACGCACGCCTCGCCGCCCGGGTGGCTGGCGATCAGGCTCAGCAGGCGCAGGCGCACCGGGTCGCCCAGCGCCTTGAACATCGCCGCCAACTCCGCCGCCTGCGGCTCTTCCAGGGCGGCCACGCTCAGCGCCGGGCAGCATTCCGATGCGGCTTGATTCGACACTCTTCTATATAAGCATTCATCGAATCAGGGCGCAATGGCCGAAGCGCCAAATCGGAGGTTTGCGCGGGCTCGCTAGTTACGCCAACTTCGGTGCCCCCAGTCGGACTCGAACCGACACTGGGCGGATTTTAAGTCCGCTGACAAGCATCCGCCACCGTTCGCCGCTGTTCGGTTTCAGCGGCCCTACCAGCGTTTTCCGGCCTCGGACGTTCGCCGGTATTCGCTGACATCTAGCACGAGATGTGACAGCCTCGTGACACCGAGAAAGCTTCCCGCAAAATGCGGAAGACCCCGGCGAAGGCTGTGACCGTCCCCGGGTGCTGGCAGCCCAAGGGAGACATGTCATGAGCGGTGCGGTAACCCGCGAGGAGAGCCACGACATTACTGCGAGGATCACCGCAGCACTTGAGCACTTGGGCTTGTCGGACGAATCCGACTGCCGAGCGCACTACCTGTACATGAACGAAACGATGATCGGCGTCATGGGGCTGAGGGAGTTGACGACGGCTGAACTGATAGCTCTGTACGGGCTACTCTCCCGCGCGCATAGCCGCTTCCTGATCAGCGCCCGGGCAGAAGGACGCAGACGACGCGGGGAGCCACGGCGAGGACGTGGAACCAGGAAGCCCCCGCCTGCGTCTGACTAGGGTTGTCGGTGTGCCCCAGCTCTCCTCGGGGGCGGCCCCGATCCCTAGTTCTGGTGGAGGGGAGTCTCCTGGGGGCCCCGGAGACGGGGTTTAATAGACAATCATGGCTGAAGAGATGGACTGGCAAGAGATGCCCGACGGCGGCGTTGAGGCGTGCACCGAGACGTTTCGCTACACCATCAACCGTTCGGGGAATAGTTGGATCGCGGCCGCGTGGTCTCGCCAAGATGGGACCACCGAGGTCAAGGTGGCCCAGTACGCCGCGCCCACACTTGAGCACGCCAAGCGCGTGCCGCAGATGTGGGCATTTGAACAGCAGTTGCATAGGGCCAATGCCAAGACAGTCAGGGTTTACTTCAGCGGGTGGGTCGAGTACGACGTCACCAACCCGCAAGGGGTGGTAGACGCAGTCGGCTTCGGGGCTGCGATCCCGGGCTCTGCCGAGCAGAAGGTACCCGGGGCGCTGACGAGGCACACGATCGACGCTTTGGAGCCAGAAACGTTCGCCATCGAAGGCGCTAACCCGTTGCCCACGCTGACCGTGGAGGCAACCCTGCGGCCACCGCAGTGAGTCTTAATGCACCGGCGTAGCGTTGGACGCTATGGCATTGACGTGGCACGTCGTCCCCGAATATCGCGGAAAGATTTTGGTTCCCCCTCCGGGTAGCGGCAAGGCTCCCATCATGGTGGAGCCATATCAGCACGCCATAAGTGGTAATCGCGAGTTTTTGATGGCGCCTGGCAAAGACGACGGGCGGTACCTCGGCGTCGAGGTCGATGGAAATCCCGTCGAGGAGTGGGTGTACTTCCCTTCCGAGGACGCCGCCAAAGACGCAGCCGAACAATGGTTGCGGGGCAAATCGTCCTAGTCGAAGGTCGCGTTTTCGAATCGTCGTTTTACTGCGTGGAGCCGGCCCCGTCCGATGCCGGGGCCGGCCCACTTCCTTGCCGCCACCGGGAGGTCATCCACATTGGGATGGCACTTCCTCGACCAGCGCGCCAAGCCTCTATTCGGTTGTGTCGCTAACGAATTCGTCAGCGCCCAGGCCCAGATCCTCCCACCAGCCGGGCGGGTGGTAAGGATCTACGGCAGTTGCCCAGGGCGATCGCCTAGGAGCCATAGGGGAAGCCGGTCAGCTCGATGATCGCGTTCGGGTACCGGGCGATCAGCCCGTCGTAGCTCCACAAGCTCAACAGCACGCCCAGCGACGAAGCCAAAGAGTCGTAGTGCACCTGGGCGCGCATTCCGCTGGTGAAGAACATCAGGTCATCGGAGCGGAAAACGAATACCGACTCCACGCCACCCGACGAGGAGATGTTCGGGTCCAGAACCAAATTCAAGCCGAGGATCTTGCCGATCGGCCCTTGGGCATTCAGGCTGTCGATAATTCCTGCCGCGTTGAACGGACCCTGAGCATTCGGCACAAACAATGGACGGTTAGTTGTATCAAGCTTGTTCAGCCATTCCGCCGCGGTGTTGGGATGCACCAATACGGTGTCAGGCGCCAGGAAACGGTTCTGCCAATGCAGCTTGATCGCAGTCGTCAAACCGGAGTAGATATTAGCAATGGTGTTGCCGGCCCAGCCGACCTGAGTAATGCCGGGCAGGTTCGCGATGCCCGTGTACTGGCCGTTGCTGCCGGTGCCGTACAGCGCGATCTGATCCTGGTTCGCGGCCCACGACTGACTCAACCCCTTGAAGATGATCGAGTCGATATCAACCGGGCTCATGTCCAGGAGCTGCCTCGATACCGTCTGCTGGCCGGCAACCGTCGTCAAAACAGTCGACAGGAATTCATCTGTCTGGTCAGTATTGGTCACCGTGGACAACTGCGGATTCTGCACACCGGTAGTGCCGGGCGCCACGATTTTCGGAACGTTGATCGTCGGAGCCTTCGGCGCCGGGTACTCCGGGATCGTCGAGATGAACGGCTTCGCCGCCACCGCCGCCTGAATCCAAAGTTCCTCCAGGTACACCGGAGGCGCGAAGCTGGCCCCGTCTCCCCCCGTGGTCAAACCGGTGCGGAACTCCGCCGCATGCTCATTCAGCCGCGCCCGGGCCTCACCGGTCGAATCATCGCCGGACTTATGCAACACCAGGTCACGCCAAAAAGAGCGGCCCTCATGTGCGGTCTGTTGGTTGTAGACACGAGACTCCGGCTCGTATTGCTTCGATTGCTTCATAGTGGTGTTTCCGTTCTTCGCCTGATAGGCGTTAAAGATTCGATCGGAGGCCGAGCGCGCCTGTGCGCGCCGCTCCAATCCGCTGATTTCGAAATCCATGTCCTTGATCAGCTCCGCGTTATTGCGGAACTCCGCATTATCGGCATCACTGAGAAATTCGCGGCCGGCGGCCTTGGTGCGGGCAATGATCGCGGCTTGCGTCGCGTGCAACTCAGCGCGACGCCGCTTATAAAAAGATTCATCCATGATGTGCTTTCAGAATTTGGGTTGCGCGCGGAAAGCGCGACCCGGACATACCGGATCGCGCCCACGCGGGCAGTTGAATTTGGTAGCAACCGGATACCAGCCGGCCCAGCGATGCCAAGTGACCCCGTACGGGCGGTTTCTCCGTACCTCTTTAGCGTCGGCCGTCGCCATCGCTAATCGCGCTAGTGCCAAGGGGAGTATGTAACTCTCGCCGATTATCAGGATACCCCAACGGGGCAGGGGTTTACTAGCCGTTGGGGGTGGGTGTGTCATCATCCAACGCGGCCGCGATGGCCTGCGTCTCATCCAGCAAGCCCAGGGCCACCGCGTGCAACCACTCGTCCGCGGTGTTGCCCGCCCTGGCGGCCAGCTCATACGCCAACCGTGACGCCATCGAGCCCATCGCCGCCAGCACCAGCAGCCCGCGCCCGCTGGCCACCAGCTCGTCAATCACGACATTCGCCGCCGGGGTATCGGCGGTGGCCATTGCCGCGGCCAGGCGAAGCGCTGAAGCGGTGTCGGGGGGGATTTGCGCCAGCTGACGGCGCTTTTCCTCGGGGGTCGGGTCGTCGTCAGTCATTTGGTTTCCTCCTTGGTGTTCGTGGTGTTCTGGATCGACAGCCGGGCCATCTCCTGCAGCAGAGGCAGGATCTTGCCCTTGCCCGATGCGGTGCGGCCGTACACGCCGTGCTCGCGGGCGAAATCAACGCGGGCATCCCACCACTCGTCACGGTCCGCCCAGCCGTCCTCTGCGCGGTACCGGGCCAGGCGCGGCGGAAAATCCGGTCCGCTGTCATTACGAAAATCCGCCATCACGAACCGGCCTTCCGCATGTTTTCCACCGACGACAACCGGCCTTTCCGCCGTGCCCCTTGCGGCTTGCGGGTGTCGGGCAAATCCAAAGCGCGCTGGATCTTGGTGGCCACCACGCGGTGAGCGCGGATCTCGGCCAGCAGCGGATGCGCAACCGGCTGGCCACGTGACCCACGCACCACCGTCGCCGGCTGCTCCGCCAACTCCCGCTCGAGGCGATCCAACTCGTCCAAACAACAGCAAAGTTCGAGCAAAAGAGCGGCTTCGGATGGGTTAAACACGAATGTTTGCTGCATTTCGCGCCATAATCGGCGCCCTTTCGTACCAAGCCCAGTGGGGGCGTTTTTCCTGGTCAAAGCGGGTTGTCCCTTCATATCGAATGCGTTTTACCTGGTCAAACGGGGTGTTTTTGCTGCAAGTGCGAAGGTTTGGGGCCTGTGCCGGGTGGCCCACCATGGTCTCGACTTTCGACCCCCTCCGGGGTGTTTGCTGGAGTTTGCTGGGATTGGCTCACCGGTCTAGCGTCGGTGCATTCTCGACTGCCAGCAAACGTGTTATCCCTTCTCACCATGAGGGTGTCACCCACGTGTCATCTATGGGCCTCGCCTTGTCCGACTCGTTGCAGTGCTTGTGCGCCGGCGCGAGATTGTCGAGCCGGAAGAAGAGCTCGGGGTGGGTGTGTCTGGGCTTGATGTGGTCGATCTGCAGGGCGCCTGGGTGCGGATGTTTCAGGGTGTAGTCGATGGCGCCACGGCAGCGGATGCAGGGCAGGTTGCGGGTGCGGAAGTCGTTGCGGGCGATCTCGCGGAGGCGGCGCCAGCGTGGTGAGTGGTGGAGGTCGTCGTGCTTATTCACGCGGCACCCGCCTTGCGCCGGCGATCAGTCCAGACATGGATGCGCGCCGCAACCACGCCGCTGATTGAGTTTTTCGGCAGTGTCGCTGCCCACGCTGCGCAGTCCTGTAGGGCTGGGCAGCTGCGACAGAGCGCGATGGCTGGTTCGGCGTCGATCTCGTCCGTGGCGTCAAACAGTTCGGGGAGGTTGCGGCAGGCAGCGTCCGGCAGATTGGGGATTCCGCGGAGGGCGCCCAGCAGGTCTGCCAATTGCTCACCGTTCATGACGCAGCGCCGAACAGTTCAGCCAGCAGGTCATCGATGTACTTCAGCCGTCGGCGGTGGTGCCGGTCGTGTAAAACAACACGGCGGCGACCACTCCTCGTGGTGTAGGGCTGCAGAATTCGTCCGTAGTGGGTCTTCGGCACTGTCGTGCCCCAGCGGCTTTTCTGAGGTATCTGGCGGTCCAGGGAGCGGACGTCGCCGTCGAGGCGGCCGGCGGAGTAGCCGTTGAAGCGGACCTGGTATAGGCCCACGAAGTCGGGGTGGTCGAGCCATTCGGTGTCGGTCACGCCGCACCTCCCGTACGCAGCCGGCACTCGTGACACAGACCCGCGATGATTGACTCCGGTTGGGAGAGTTCGGTTTCGCAGTTCTCGCACTGGGCATCGAGCTGGCTTTGCCTGGCCCTGGCAAGCGCCAGCCGGACACGGTCGGTCATCCCCGAAACGGAAGGCGGTCCTGCAGGTTCGCCCCCCTCTTTAAACCCGACTAAGTCGGCGAACCCGGCGAACCCGGCGGTACCGGCCTGTTTGTCGTCAGGTTCGTCAGGTTCGTCAGGTTCGTCAGGTTCTTTAGGAGGTGCGATCCCAAGCCGACGCCAAACCGGTTGAAGGTGTGACTGAAGGTAGCCGCGGGGCGGTACGCCACCGGGTCGGACTGATGTCACCTTGGCCGCTTGGGTGACGAGTCTGCCTAACCGGGTCTCGGTGAGCGGCTTGCCGTATCGACTCCCGGCGCCCCAATAGTCGGGATTGTGGATGATCAGCTTCTGGACTAGTTCGCGTGTCGGCATGAACGTTTCATCGCCGGGCCAGACCGCATACAAGTCGGTCAGCATCACCATTCCGGGCGGTTGTGTCTTCAGCCCGGCTTCACGTTCGGCGTCATCCTCGGCGAGACTCTTATGGATCAGCCGGTCCGCGGTAGCGGGCCAGTGGGCGCCGGCCGCTACCGCGACCCGCTTGAGCGGACGCCACTTTTCCTTGGACCGGCCGATGCACTTATCCGGCAGATCGACAGCCATGCCCCTAACTTGGTCGCGCACAGTGTCGGTCCACGCGTCGATCCTCGAGCGGAGCCGTTCGGCGTCATCGGCGATCATCTCCCAGTCGGAGTCCTCCACCGTCCCGTTGAGGTCGGGCATCAACAGGATGCGGATCGACCGGGATACGGTGTCTGGCGGCAGGTTCGGGGAGTTACCGGCCATCGCGATCGGCGCGTAGGTGGACATGTCCTTCATCTCCCAGCCGCCACCCTTAACGGGCACTAGAACGGGACGGGTCGCTCCGAACCGGTAGCCGGAGTTCAGGATCGCGATGATGTCCTCGACCCCGGGCTTATCCGCACGCAATGACCGATCAACCTCATCGAGCAAGATGGTGCGGACGTCGATTTCCAACATCCGCGGGATCAGCGCCGGAGACGACACCGAAGCGGCCTGAATGGGCTTGTAGCCCAACCGTTGCAGGTGATCGAGCACCGTCGTTTTGCCGCTGCCGAAGATCACCGAGTCGATCTGCAGCCGCGGGGTCGTGTACAGCTCGACGACCAGGTATGTGTGGACGGTCCACAGAACCAGAATGTTCAGGTCGTCGGGATCGGTGACCGCGACGAATCGTCCGAACCATTCTTTGATGTCGTCGAGCAGCTCGGCGCCATGGGTGTCCGCGGTGGTGGACGCCCTTTCGACGGCGCTCACGAAGGCTCACCGGCCTGGTACTGGGCCGCGAGGGTCGCTGCGCGGGCCCGTGCGGTGTCGTCAAGGTCAGGCCAGATTTTCCGCAGCACGTCAATCGCTCCGCAGGCATATCCTTCACGGAATCCGCTGGCGCGCAAGCCGGTTGGCGGGCGGTGGAAGCGTGTATCGCGGGGATACTCTGGATCGGCGCAGCCGGATTCCGGCCGCAGCAGGCGTAGCGATGCAGCCCGGCGCAGCCGCAGTTGTCCCAGGGTTGCAGTACTCTGGGAGTTGGTGCAGGTGGCGTGGCGGCCGCTGAGACTGTGGATGGGCCCTTCCGGGGGCCCATCTTCTTTCGGCGGCCCATTGTCGCCGTAATCGGGCATTTATGCGACCCCTGCGGCTGCAGCATCACTTAGCCGATCCACATATCCCGCAAGCGATTTCGCCGTTACAAATGATCGCCTGCCGATGTTGACCTTGAGGATCTCGCGGGCGTCCATCAGCTCGTACAGCTTCGTGCGGCCGACACCTAGGGCAGTCATCGCTTGAGGTATCGGGACAAGCAACCTCTCGTCCAAGTTCGTACTCCCGTGTTCGTCACTTCCCGCCGAGTTCACGGCGGCTATTGACATGGTGCAGAGTTTCATGCAGAGTTATCAACATTGCAGCCATGTACCGCTCGGGAGGTTCTGTGAGAATCCGCATCGGCGACGATGACGAGATTCATCCGGCCGAGGGCATCACCCTCCGTTGCTCAGGCGAATACGAGCAGACGGGCGACCGGTTCTTTCCGGTATGGCTTGAGGTCACTATTGAGGGCCACGACGGACCAAATCTGTTCCGCCGCATTGAGGTTCGAGACGGTCGCCCGGAGATAGTCGCGATGGGGTGGTGGTCGCGGCCAGGCCAGCGGGAGGTCATGCAAAAGGACCTGCGGAACGCCCGCGTTGCTTCTTTCCTCGATGAGTTGTATCCGGCGTTCGTCCTACGCATCGACCCAAAGGCGAAGAAGGTCATTCCGGCGGTTGGGTCACAGGAAATGGCGGCACGCGGCGAGGACCCACCAGCTTTTTACGCAGCGCGCAAGTTCGTCGACCAGTTGCGAAGCGGGCCCGAACATCGCGCGATCACGCCTGAACTTCTGAAAAGCGTTGCCGATGTGTACCGGCGCAATATCCACCACGCACCCACCCAAGCGGTTGCACGAACCTTCGGCGTCAAGTCCCGGATGGCATCGACCTATGTTGACCGCGCGCGCCAGGCCGGATACCTGCCAAAAACCAAACAGGGAAAGAAGATGGCATGAGTAAACGGCAGCAGCTCCCGCCGCAGATCAAAAAGATATCGGTCAAGGACCGCAGTACCCGCAAGACGGTGGTGCGCTACCAGTTGACGGTGGACGCCGGCCATGACCCCGAATCGGGCAGGCGGCGCCAGGTGCGTCGCCGCTTCGCCACCGAGGCGGCGGCCCGCGCCGAGTTGGCCGAATTGCAGGGCACCGTCACCGCAGGGACCTACGTACATGCCAGCAAGTTGACCGTTGATGCGGTATGCGAGGCGTGGTTGGCGTCAAAGCACTCGCTAAAGCCCTCAACACTGCAGGGACATCGGGTGAAGCTGCAGGCGCTACGCGACGAGCTCGGTTCGCTTGAAGTCCAGAAGCTATCGAAAGCGGATCTGGACGGCCTGATCGGCCGCCTGCGGCGCGGCGAAGTCGAGGACCGCAAGGCGTGGACGCCACGCTCATGTAACTACCTTCTGTATCTGACGGTGGCGGTCCTGGACGATCAGGTGAAGCAGGGGCATGTGGTCCGCAACGTGGCGCGACTGGTGGACCGGGTGGCCGGTGATCCGCAGAAGTTCCGCACCCTGACTGCCGACGAGATGTTCAAAATCCTCGATCACGACTGCCGCGATCGGCACCTGTGGACCCTGGCCCTTTATGGATTACGCCGCGGAGAAATTGCCGGGTTGCGGTGGACCAACGTCAACCTCACCGACAAGGCGATGGGCGAAGGTGACGACCAGCTACCCGCGAAGTCGGTGCGCATCGTCGAGAACCGGGTGGCCATCGGGCGGCAGATTGAGAAGGGCACGCCGAAGTCCAAAGCGTCTAACCGGACGCTGCCGATGCCCGATGAGGTCGTGGCAGTGCTGAAGGCGGCGCGCAAGCGCCAAGCCGAGGAACGCTTGGCGTTCGGTGAGGGCTACGGATCGGGTGAGTATGTCGCCTGTGACGAGACGGGGCAGCCGTATCACCCCAACCTGTTGACGTTCCGCTGGGGCCGGATGCTCGACGGACTGAAGATCAAACGGGTGCGCCTACATGACGGCCGGCATTCGTGCGCGACGCTCATGCATCTGCGCCAAGTTCCGATCGCGGTCATCGCCGCGTGGCTGGGGCACGCCAGCGCAGCTTTCACCATGTCGGTGTACGCGCACAGCCAGGACGACGCACTGAAGGACGCGGGGGCGAGTTTCGGCCGGGTTGTGACAACTCGTGACACTGAGACCGGCTCCGGGGTGTGACGCCGAATGCCTGAACTGTTTCTAGCTGCACGGACTTGGTGCCCCCAGTCGGACTCGAACCGACACTGGACGGATTTTAAGTCCGCTGCCTCTGCCATTTGGGCTATGGGGGCCCGGCGGCGAATCTAGCGCGCCAGGCGCCGCTCCGGGGCGTCGCATCCGCCCAAAATCCGGCAAAAATGCAAGGGTGCGCGCCGGCCGCCGTTGGCCTAGGATGCGACCGCCGCGCGCCGTTTGGGGCGTTGCGTGGGGATCTCAGATGACATAGCTATGTCACCCGGCAGGACCTTGTTAAAACTGCCCGCGCCATCGTTAAGAAGCCGTAAACGCCCGTCACCCTAGCCTTTTCCGTCGGGACTGTGGAGACGTGCCTGGTTAACCTTACGCCGACGCACAGGAGCCGTTACGCCCACGCACAGGTCGATCCCCCCTCAAGGGAGATCGGCAATTTTCCGAACACGAGGAGCAGCAGATGTCATTTCTGACAGCAATCCCTGAAGAGTTGTTAGCCGCGGCAGCGCAGCTGGAAGGAATAGGCAATTCACTGACGGCGCAGAATGCGGGCGCCGCGGCACCGACCACCGCGATTGCTCCGGCCGCCGCCGACCAGGTATCTGCCCTGCAGGCCGGAATTTTCTCGGCGTACGGCACCCTGTATCAGCAACTTGCCACCGAGGCTCAGGCCATTCAGCAACAGTTCGTGAGCACGCTGGGTTTGAGCTCCGGCACCTACAGCTCGACCGAGGCCGCCAACGTGGCCGCGGCAACCCCCGTCGACGCCCTCTCCAACCAGATCGCCACGCTGTTCGGCGGCCCGCTCACAAGTCTGACATCGACGGCGGGGCCGTTCAGCCTGTCGGGCAACGGGGCCAACTTCGCCAACATCGGTTTTGGCAACTACGCCTCCGCCTGCTCCGACCTGCTCGGCATGGCCGGTGGCGGTCTGCTGCCGGCGGCCGCCAGCGACACCGGTGACGCCGCCGCGGCGGCCGGCGCCGCGGACGCCGCCACTGCCAGTGCGACGGGCCCCGCTGGGGGTGTGGGCGCGGTGGGCGCGATGCCGGTCGCGGGAATGGGCAGCGCGACCATGGTCGGCAAGTTGTCGACGCCGCCGAGCTGGGCCGGCAGCTTCGTGTCTGCCACCTCTCCCGCGACCGCGGTGCAGACCGTGGGCTGGACCGCCGCCGCGCCGCAGGCCGGCACCGGAACGATCGTGCCGGGCATGCCCGGGCTGGGTGCGGCCGCGCGCAACAGCGCCGGCTTCGGTGCGCCGCGCTACGGCGTCAAACCGATCGTCATGCCGAAGATCAAGGCCGTCTAAGCAGCCACCGGTCGCAATAGTCCAAAACAGCGGAAATTCTTAACAGGAACGGATACGAAAATGGTCTTAGATTTTGCAGCGCTCCCCCCGGAGATCAACTCCGGACTTATGTACACCGGTGCCGGCGCGGGCCCGCTCATGGCGGCTTCGGCGGCCTGGAGCAACCTGGCCGCCGAATTGAGCACCACGGCGACCTCCTGGGAGTCGATCATCGGCACCCTGACCGGCGAGCAGTGGACCGGCGCAGGCTCGGCCGCGGCCGCAGCCGCAGCCGAGCCCTACATCAGCTGGCTGACCACGACCGCCGCGGCGGCCGAGCAGGCGGGAGCCCAATCCGCGGCGTCGGCGGCCGCCTACGAGGCGGCGTTCACCGCGACGGTGCCACCGCCGGTGATCGCCGCGAACAGGGCACAGCTCGCGGCGCTCGTCGCGACGAACTTCCTGGGCATCAACACACCGGCGATCATGGCCACCGAGGCGCTGTACGCCGAGATGTGGGTCCAGGACGCGATCGCGATGTACACCTATGCGGCCGCGTCGACGGCCGCCGCGGCCCTTCAGCCGCTGGCGCCGGCGGCACCGACGGCCTCCCCGGCCGCAGCGGGCATCCAAAGCACCGCGGTTTCTGCGGCTTTCGCGAACGCTGCCGCGGCGCCCGCCGCGAACGGACTGGGTTCGATCCTGGGCCAAATCTTCACGCCCGGCGAGGCCATCGGCACCGGCTTCTGGAACGCGGCGCAAGCGGCCGGCCTCGGACCCCTGCTGACGAACCTCGACGGCCTCTTGGGCACCCCGGCGCTCTTCAACGCGGTCAACGGTGCGGTCAACACCTCGGCATGGTTCGTCATGAACACCATCCCGACCGCGGTGTCGCTGGGCCACACCCTCGCCGCCGCGGCGCCCGCGGCCACGGCGAGCGACGTCGTGCCGCTGGCCGGGGGTGCGGCGATCGGCGAAGGGACGCTGGTCAACAGCGTCGGCGGTGGAATGTCGGCGGGCATGGCCGAAGCCTCCACGGTCGGGGGTCTGTCGGTCCCGGCCAGCTGGTCGTCGGCCGCCCCGGCGACGCTTGCATCGTCGACCGCTCCGCTCGAGGGTTCGGGCTGGACCGCCGCCGCCGACGAGCCGGTCGCGGCGATGCCCGGCATGCCCGGAATGGCGGGGGCCGCCAAGGCCGGTGCCTACGGCAGCGGTCCGCGGTACGGCTTCAAGCCGATCGTCATGCCCAAGCAGGTTGTCGTCTGACGCGGCAAATAGCCACCGAAAACAGGGAGTATCGCCCCATCGGCTTCAACGCCGCGTAACAGCCAGTTACGACGGCCGACCAGTATCACAAGGCAAGAAATTCATCCAGAAGGAGAAAAGGCAACATGGCAACACGCTTTATGACTGACCCGCATGAGATGCGGGCGATGGCGGGCCGGTTTGAGGTCCACGCGCAGACCGTTGAGGACGAGGCTCGCAAGATGTGGGCGTCGTCGATGAACATCGCCGGTGCCGGCTGGAGTGGCCAGGCGCAGGCGACGTCCTACGACACCATGGGTCAGATGAATCAGGCGTTCCGCAACATCGTGAAC
>NZ_AUWQ01000020.1 GCF_000455205.1 Mycobacterium sp. UM_CSW
GCCGCGGCGGCCGACGCCGCCGCGCAGGCGCGCCGCATTGTGCGCCAACCGTGACGCGTCCGTGTTACCGCGGTGACTATTGCGCCTCACTGTTTCCGAAAGTGACTTCGCTCGGGGCTTGGAGGCTGCATGCGTATCCGCCCTTCGCGTGCGGCCCGGCTGCTCGCGGCCGGTTTGCTGATAGCTGCGCTGACGACTGACGCGTCGTCGGTCGTCGCCCCGCCCCGCGCGATGGCGGCGCCCACCGGGCCGACGCTGCCGCTGGGCCACGCCGGCCGCTGGATGACCGACGCCGACGGGCGCGTGGTGATCCTGCACGGGCTCAACCAGGTGTACAAGATTCCGCCGTACACGCCGTCGGCCGACGGGTTCGGCGACGACGACGCGGCCTTCCTGCAGGCCAACGGCTTCAACGCGATGCGGGTCGGTGTCATCTGGGCCGCCGTGGAGCCGCAGCCGCTCGTCTACGACGACAACTACCTCAACTCGATCGCCCAGACCGTGGCGACCCTGGCGTCGCATGGCATCGTCAGCCTGCTCGACTTCCATCAGGACCTCTACAACGAGGCGTTCCAGGGCGAGGGCGCCCCCGCGTGGGCCGTGGCGCAGGCGGGCCTGCCCAACCCGCAACTCGGCTTTCCCGGCAACTACTTCCTCAACCCCGCCGAGGAGTACGCCTGGAATGCCTTCTGGCGCAATGCCCCCGCGCCCGACGGAATCGGGCTGCAGGATCATTACGCGCGGGCGTGGGCGCACGTCGCGGGCTTCTTCCACGGCAACCCGGGGGTGTTCGGCTACGAGGTGTTGAACGAGCCGTGGCCCGGCTTCATCTGGGAGGGCTGCTTCGACTTCGTTCTGGGCTGCCCGGTGCAGGACCACAAGCTGACCGTGTTCTACCGGAAGGTGGTGCCGGTCATCCGCGCGGCCGACCCCACCACGCTCGTGTTCTTCGAGCCGAACACGCTGTCCGACGAGGGCGTCCACACCGACCTCGGCGGAGTGGTCGACCCGAGCACCGGCTTCTCCTTCCACGATTACTGCGCCATCGAATCGGTGCTGCACAAGAACATCACCTGCCGCTTCCAGGACGGCCTGACGATCACCAACGCGAACCTCTACGCGTTCTTCCACCACATCCCGCCGCTGCTGACCGAGTTCGGCGCCACCAACGACCTGAAGAACATCGCCGAGGTGATGCGCCACACCGACCGACAGCGGATGGGCTGGCTGGAATGGGCGTACACCGGCAACGACAAGACAAGCTCGTCGCCGACCGACCAGGCGCTGGTCTTTGACCCGAGCCAGCCGCCGACCGGCGCCAACGTCAACGCGGCCAAGCTGGCGGTGCTCGCCGCGCCGTACCCGCAGGTGGTGGCGGGCACGCCGCGGGAGTGGTCGTTCCAGTCGGGCGTCTTCCGGCTCTGCTACACCACTGAGCGGGCCGACCACGCGGGCAGCTTCGCGCCCGGCGCGCAGACGTTCATCTCGGTGCCGCCCGTCGAGTATCCGAACGGCTACCACGCGAATGTCACGGGCGGACAAGTTGTTTCGCCGCCCAACGCGCCCGTGCTGGCCGTCGTGGCGAACGCGGGCGCGGGCAGGGTCGACGTGGTCGTGACACCCTGACGCCCGCATCCTCCGCCGAGCGTCACGCTGGCGTGGCCGTCGGCGCCGAGCGTCACGCTAGTGCGACGCTCGAGCCGGTCCGTCAGCCGCCCAGGTAGCGCCGCAGCATCTCCACCGCGGCGGTGATGTTGGCGATGGGCACCCGCTCGTCGCGCGTGTGCGCCAGGTTCGGATCGCCCGGGCCGAAATTGACCGCCGGGATGCCCAGCGCGGCGAACCGCGCCACGTCGGTCCAGCCGTACTTCGCGCGCACCCGGCCGCCGGCGGCCTCGACCAGCGCCTTGGCCGCGGGCTGGGACAGGCCGGGCAGCGCGCCCGCCGCCGAGTCGGTCATCTCGATGCGAACGTCCAGCCCGTCGAACACCTCGTGCACGTGCTGCAGCGCCGTCTCGACCGACCGGTCCGGGGCGAAGCGGAAGTTGACGGTCACCGCGGCCGCGTCGGGGATCACGTTGCCGGCCACGCCGCCTTCGATGCGCACCGCCGACAATCCCTCGCGATACTCACAGCCGTCGATGTCCACGCTCCGCGCCCGATACGAAGCCAACCGGTCCAGAACGGCGCCCAGCTTGTGAATTGCGTTGTCGCCCAACCAGGATCGCGCCGAATGCGCGCGCGTCCCGGCGGCGCTGATCACCACCCGCAGCGTGCCCTGGCAACCCGCCTCGATGAAGCCGCCGGTCGGCTCGCCCAGGATCGCGACGTCGGCGGACAACCAGTCCGGCAGCTCGCGCTCGATGCGACCCAAACCGTTTGCCGCCGCGTCGATTTCCTCGCAGTCGTAGAAGACCAGCGTCAGGTCGTGCACCGGCTCGGCCACGGTGGCGGCCAGGTGCAGGAAGACCGCGTCGCCGGATTTCATGTCCGCGGTGCCGCAACCCCACAGTTCCCCGTCGTCCAACCGACTCGGCAGATTTTCCGCGATCGGCACGGTGTCGAGGTGCCCGGCCAGCAGCACCCGCGACGGCCGACCCTGCGAAGTGCGCGCCAGCACGGCGTCGCCGTTGCGGATGATCTCGAAGCCGTCGGTCTGGGCCCGCAGCGCGGCCTCCACCTCGTCGGCCAGGCGCGCCTCGTCCCGCGACTCGCTGGGGATGTCGACCAGCGCCGCGGTCAGCGCGATCGGGTCCCCGCGTAGGTCCAGCACGCCCCCAAGGGTAGTGGTTGGGCCCGGCAAGTAACCTGACCGCCGTGACTGGAGCTGTAGGTATTGGGCTGGCGACGCTGGCCCACGACGGGTCGGTGCTCGACACGTGGTTTCCCGCACCGGAACTGACGGAATCGGGCACCACTGACACCACTGCCACGTCGCGGCTGGCGTTGTCCGACGTTCCGCCGGAACTGGTCGCGCTGGTCGGCCGCGACGACGATCGCGGCACCGAGACCGTCGCGGTACGCACCGTCATCGGTTCGCTGGACGACGTGGCCGCCGACGCCTACGACGCCTACCTGCGGCTGCACCTGCTGTCGCACCGGTTGGTGGCGCCGCACGGGCTGAACGCCGGCGGCTTGTTCGGGGTGTTGACGAACGTCGTGTGGACTAATCGCGGTCCCTGCGCGATCGAAGGTTTCGAGGCGGTCCGGGCACGGCTGCGCCGGCACGGGCCGGTGACCGTCTACGGCATCGACAAGTTCCCGCGGATGGTCGACTACGTCCTGCCCACCGGGGTGCGCATCGCCGACGCCGACCGGGTGCGCCTGGGCGCGCACCTGGCGCCCGGCACGACGGTGATGCACGAGGGTTTCGTCAACTACAACGCCGGCACCCTGGGCGCGTCGATGGTGGAGGGGCGCATCTCCGCGGGGGTCGTGGTGGGCGACGGCTCGGACGTCGGCGGCGGGGCGTCGATCATGGGCACGCTGTCCGGCGGTGGCACGCAAGTGATTTCGATTGGCAAGCGGTGTCTGCTCGGCGCCAACGCGGGCCTGGGCATCTCGCTGGGCGACGACTGCGTCGTCGAGGCCGGCCTGTACGTCACCGCGGGCACCAAGGTGACAACGCCCGACGGCAAATCGGTCAAGGCCCGCGAGCTCTCGGGCGCCAACAACCTGTTGTTCCGGCGCAATTCGGTCACCGGGGCGGTTGAGGTGGTGGCCCGCGACGGTCAGGGCATCGCGCTGAACGAAGACCTGCACGCCAACTGAGTCAGACCGCCACGTCCTCCAGGCCCAGCGTCGTGCCGTTGGTTTCCGGAAGCAGGTAGGTGCAGACCAGGCCGACCGACGTCAGCGCGGCCAGCATGGCGCCGATCGCCCAGCTGCCGTAGGTCGCCAGGAGCGTCCCGGCGAGCAGCGGCGGCAGGGCCCCGCCGACGACCCCGGCGAGGTTGAGGGCCAGCGCCGACCCGCTGTAGCGGTACCGCGTGGCGAACAACTCCGGGATGAAGGCGGCGGTGGGTCCGGAGCCGATCGCTCCACCGATCGCCATCCCGACGACGGCAACCACGTACAGCGCCGGATTGCGGGTGTTCAGCAGCGGCATCACCACGAACGCCCAGGGCAACAGCAGCGACCAGCCCAGCAGCATCAGGCGGCGGCGCCCGACCAGGTCGGACAGGGTGGCCGAGGCCGCCACCGTCGCGATGCTGACCAGCCCGGACAGCGCGCCCACCGACCAGATGAAGCCGCGGGTGTATCCGAGGTGCGAGTTGGCGTAGATGAGCAGATAGGTGTGCCCCAGGTAGCCGAACCCGAAGCCGCCCAGCAGGGTGCCGCCGGCCAGCAGGATCTCGCGGCGCTGCAGGCGCCACAGCTCCCCGAGCGGCGCCTTGGGCACCAGGTCGCGCGCCTTCTCCTCGGCGAACACCGGGGTCTCGTCGATGTTGAGCCGCACATAGAGCGCGATCCCGATCAGCCCCGCGCTGAACAGGAACGGCAGCCGCCATCCCCACTGCATGAACGCGGCGCTGTGCTCCCCGATGCTGAAGTTGACGCCCAAGAAGGTCAGGCTGGCGAGCACCGCCGCGGTGCCGGCGCCGAGCAGGGTGAACATGCCGTAGCGGCCCCGCTTGCCGGGGGGCGCGTACTCGGCGCTCAGCAGCGCCGACCCCGCCCATTCACCGCCGACGGCGAACCCCTGCATGAGTCGCAACACGATCAGGATCAACGGGGCGGCCGCACCGATGGCGGCCGTGCTGGGCACCAGCCCGACGCTGACGGTCGAGACCGCCATGATCAGCAGCGTGGCGATCAGCGTCTTCTTGCGGCCCAGCCGGTCGCCGAAGTACCCGAACACGGCGGCGCCCAGCGGCCGGGACAGGAACGCCGTCGCGAACGTCGCCAGCGAGGCGACGACGCCCAGCGTCGAACCGAGGCGCGGGAAGAACACCGTCGGGAACACCAGCGCGGCCGCGGTGCCGTAGATGAGGAAGTCGTAGTACTCGATCGCCGAGCCGACGAGGCAGGCGGCCGCCACCCGCCGCATAGGCGTGTGGGCGCGCTCGGCCACAACCGTCGGCAGTTCCGTCACGACTACGACGGTAGGTGAAGGTGCGCTCTCACGCTCGATGGAAAACCTGGCAAAATGCTGCGTGTCTCGCCCGGGCCGATGGCCGCGAGCGCGCGTGTTTGCACAGCGACACGCCGTGAAGGACGTACATTTGCGCGCGCTCGAGCCAGACAGCCCGCGGCTCAGCCCTCGGACAGCAGCTGCTTCTTGAGCACCTTGCCCATCGCGTTGCGGGGCAGCGCCTCCACCAAGCGCACCTCGCGCGGGCGCTTGTGTATCGAAAGCTCTTGGGCGACGTAGTTGATCAGTTCGTCGGTGTTCAGGTCGGACGAGCCGACGACGAAGGCGACGATGCGCTGGCCCAGGTCCTCGTCGGGCAGCCCGACGACGGCCGCCTCCTGCACGCCGGGGTGCCCGAGCAGCGAGGTTTCGATTTCGCCGGCGCCGACGCGGTATCCGCCGGACTTGATCAGGTCGACCGACTCGCGTCCGACGATGCGATGCATGCCGGCGTCGTCGACGACCGCGACGTCGCCGGTGCGGTACCAGCCGTCGTCCCCGAACGCCTCGGCGGTGGCCTCGGGCCGGTTCAGGTAGCCGTCGAACATCATCGGGCCCCGAACCTGAAGCCGCCCAACGGTTTCCCCGTCGTGCGGCACCGGGTTGTCGTTGTCGTCGAGCAGCCTGGTCTGCACGCCGGCGACCGGCAGGCCGACCCAGCCCGCGCGGCGCTCGCCGTCGGCCCGGGTGGAGATGGTGATCAGCGATTCCGAGGCGCCGTAGCGTTCGATGGGCTGATGCCCGGTGAGCTGGGCCAGCCGGTCGAACACCGGCACCGGCAGCGGCGCGCTGCCGGACACCAGGAGCCGCGCCGGGCGGAGCGCCTCGGCCGCCGACGCGTCGCCGACCAAGCGCGACCACACGGTCGGCACCGCGAAGAACAGCGAGCCCCCCGACTCCGAGGCCGCTTTCGCATAGCCGGCCGGAGTGGGTCTGCCGGTGTGCACGAAGCGGTTTCCGATCCGCAGCGACCCGAGCAGGCCCAGCACCAGCCCGTGCACGTGGAACAGCGGCAGGCCGTGCACCAGGACGTCGTCGGCGGTCCACTGCCAGGCCTCGGCGAGCGCGTCGAGGTCCGCCGCGATCGCCCGGCGGCTCAGCACGACGCCCTTGGGCAGCCCGGTGGTGCCCGATGTGTAGATGATCATCGCGGTGGCATCGGGTGACGGCTCGGGATAGCGGTGCCAGGAGCGGGCGTGCAGTCGCACCGGAATGTGCGGCAGCCCTTCGGCTGCCGAGTCGTCGGCGGGTTCGGGCCCTAGCCAGGCCCGTGCGCCGGAGTCGGTGAGCATGTGCCGGCGCTCGGCTGCACCGACGTCGGAGGGCACCGGCACGAAGGGCACGCCCGCGATCAGGCAGCCGGTGATCGCCAGGACGGTCGCCGCGGACGGCGTGGCCAGGACCGCGACCCGTTCCGCGCCGGCCACCCGCTCGGCGACCGAGGTGGCGGCGCCGACCAGGTCGCTGCGACTCAGCGTGACGCCGTCGATGCTGACCGCGTCCGCGATGTCGGTGGTGGTAACGGCCGAGGGGTTCAGCGATGCCAGCAGCACGACTGCAGGCTACCCGGCCTTCTCGTCCCAGATCTTCATCAGGGTGGACAGGATCTCCTCGCCGCGGCCCAGCCCGGCCAGATGGCTTTCGCCGGGTAGCACGAACAGCTCCGCGTCGGGCAGCAGCGAGACGACGTGCTCACCGTGGGCGAACGGGACGATGTGGTCGCTGTCGCCGTGCCACCACCGGACCGGGACTTTGACCTCGTTGAGCCGGAATCCCCAGTCCCGGGTGAACAAGATCACGTCGTTGAACGGGGCCGCCAATTGCTTGCGGCTGCCGTTGAGCAGGTCGTCGAGGAACATCGCGGCGAACTCCGGCCGGGTAAGCAGGCGCCGGTCCCCTTCCGGCGATATCGCGGCGTAGAGGTACAGCGCGGGATTGGCGACCGGGCGGATCGCCCGGATCACCAGGCTGGCGCCGATCCGCAGCGGATCGCCCCCCAGCCGCAAGAACGGCGCCGCCCGCTTGCCCAGGTTCATCAGGCCGCTGGTGATCCCCTCGTCACCGAGGAACGGTGCGACGCCGCCGAGCACGCCGACCGCGACGACACGATCGGGCAGCACCGCACCGGACGCGAGCGCGTACGGTCCGCCGCCGGACAGGCCGATGACCGCCATCTTGTCGATGCCCAGCGTGTCGGCGATCGTGCGCAGGTCCTCGCCGAAGGCCCGGATGTTCTCGTACCGATGGGGCGTCGACGAACCGGTGCCCGGCCGGTCCATGCCGATCAGGCGGATGTCGTTCTGTTCGGCGTAGACGCGGGCTTCGACCGGGATCTGCCGGCGGGCGCCCGGCGTCCCGTGCAGCCAGAAGACCGCGCGACCCCACGGGGCGCCGAACTCGGCGAACCCGATCTGGCGGTCCTCACCGACCGCGATATTGCCTTCGAGCTTGGGGCGGGCGATCGCGATGGCCATGCCTGAAGCTTTTCATGTGACGCGCCGATTACGAAAGGCTCACGGCCTGCTGGACGAAGGACCGGAATCTCGACGTGCCGGCCTCCGCGAAATTAGCCGCGCTACGCCGGGACGCCGATGGCCTTCACCTCCATGTACTGGTGCAGTCCGCTGACGCCGCCGCTCTCCCGGCCGAACCCGCTGAGTTTGAAGCCGCCGAACGGGGCGTCGCCGGGGCCGACGCCGTTGACCGCGACCTGGCCGGTGCGAATGCGGCGGGCCACTCCTACGGCGCGGCCGACGTCGGCGCCCCACACGGCGCCCGACAGCCCGTAGCGCGAGTTGTTGGCGATCGCGACTGCGTCGTCGTCGTCACGGTAGCGAAGCACCGACAGCACGGGCCCGAACACTTCCTCCTGGGCGATCGTCGAATCCGGGTCGACGCCGGTGAGGATCGTCGGTTCGAAGTAGAAGCCGACGTCCAGGCCGGCCGGGCGCCCACCACCGGTCGCGAGTTTCGCGCCCTCGCGCACGGCGCCGTCGACGTGCGCCTGCACGCGGTCGCGCTGCGCCGCGCTGATGAGCGGACCCATTTGCGCCGCAGGGTCTTTCGGGTCACCGACCTTGACGTCGCGGGCAAGCGCGACCAGCCGGTCGACGACGTCGTCGTGCAGCGAATCGGGAAGCAGCAGCCGGCTGTGCAGGATGCAGGCCTGCCCCGCGTGCAGCGAGCAGCTGTCGAACAGCATCTGGCGCAGCATCTCGTCGGTCACCTCGGTGTCGTCGAGGACGATGCTCGCCGACTTCCCACCGCATTCCAGCAGCAGGCGCTTCATCGCGTCGCCGGCGGCGCGCATGACCTCGCAGCCGACCGCCGAGCTGCCCGTGAAGCTGATCATGTCGATGCGCGGATCCGTGGTGAGCAGCTTCGCGGCCTCGAGACCCGACGGCGTCACGACGTTGACCACGCCCGGCGGGATGTCAGTCTCCTCGTCGATGACGCGGGCGAGCGCCAGCCCGGCCAGCGGCGTCAGCGGCGACGGCTTGAGCACGACGGTGTTGCCCGCCGCCAGGGCGTTGTTCACCTTCATGACGTTGAGGCAGTGCGGGAAGTTCCACGGCGTCAGGATCGACACGACGCCGAGCGGCTCGCGACGCAGCAACGTCGTTCCCGCACCGATCCCGGTGACCGGCTCGTCGATCAGCTTCGTGGCGAGCTGGGCGGCGTGCATGGACATGTATCCGGTGCCGTCGATCTGCATCATGCGCTCGTTCGCGACGCAGCCCCACTCCCGTTGGGACAGCGCGAAGAACTCGTCGGCATGCCTGAGCAGGGCCTCGCCGAGCTGATTGAGGCAGCCGGCCCGGTCGCCGGGGCCCATCTGAGCCCATGGGCCGGCGTCGAAGGCCCGGCGCGCGGCCGCGATCGCCTCGCTGACCTGCGCGACGCTGGCATCGGGTGCGGTGCCCATGGTCTGTTCGGTGGCCGGGTCGATGTCGTCGTAGCGACCGCCCTCGGGATCGACCCATCTGCCGTCGATGTAGAGCAGGTAGGTGTCGACAAGGGACCGCGGAGTCTGTAGCTCGGTCATGCACTTCCTCACCCGAACGTCGGTCAACTAGACAGTCAGTGTTCACTCGCGCGGGCCGCCCGTCAATCACCAATACGGCGAATTAGCTGCTGTTTTCGGGGTTTCCGGTGTATTGACAGGGGCGGTTGGGCCGGGGTAGACACAACGGGCTGACACATTAGAAGGATGTGTCGGATTGCGCCCGAGGGAGGCTCGCCGTGCGGACTACCTTTCCCCTGCACTGCTCATAGATTGGAGAGCGAGTTAGTGACGGAAACAGAGAGCGAGGTTCGCGACAAGCTGCGGGCGCTCGTCGGCCAGGCCACCGGCGGTTCCGGAATGCCCTCGGTGGCACCGGATCCGGTCAACCAGCCGATGATCCGGCACTGGGCCCACGCGCTCAACGACATGAACCCGGTCTACCTCGACCCGGAGTTCGCGGCGTCGTCCCGGTTCGGCGGCATCGTGTCGCCTCCGGTCATGCTGCAAACCTGGATAATGCCGTCACCGAAACTCGAAGGCATCAAGGAGCGCGGCGGCGCCCCGGTCGAAATCGAGGGCAACCCAACCGCATTCCTCGACGAGGCCGGTTACACCAGCACCGTCGCGACCAACTCGGAATTCGAGATCGAGCGGTATCCGCGGCTGGGCGACGTCGTCAGCTCGACATCGATTTTCGAGCACGTCTCGGACCTGAAGCGCACGGCCCTGGGGACGGGGTACTTCCTGACGTGGGTGATCACCTACACCAACCAGGACGGTGAGGTGCTGGGGCGACAGCGATTCCGCGTGCTGCGTTTCAGGCCGGAACGCTGATGGCGCCCCGCCTGGCGCCGGCGATCAGCCCGGACACCGAGTTCTTCTGGAACGGACTGCGCGACCACAAGCTCCTGATCCAGCGCTGCGGCGGGTGCGGTGCGCTGCGCCACCCGCCCCGGCCCATGTGCCCCAACTGCCGCTCCCTGGACTGGGAAGCAATCGAGTCGTCGGGTCGCGGCGCCGTCTACAGCTACGTGATGCCGCACGAGCCCCGGTTCCCGTTCTTCGACTATCCCTACGTCGTCGCGCTGGTGGAGCTCGACGAGGGGGTGCGGCTCGTCTCGAACCTGTGCGGGATCGACCCGGCCGAGATCAAGGTCGGGATGCCCGTCGAGGTCTACTACCAGAACTTCGATAACGACCTTGTGCTGCACCAGTTCCGGCCTGCTTCGGAAGGACACCGATGACGATTGCCACGCTGAAATGGGCCGATATCGAGGTCGGCGACGAGGTGACGACGCTCGAAATCCCCGTCAGCACAACGACGATCGTCGCCGGCGCGATCGCGACGCGCGACTTCATGCCGGTGCATCACGACCGCGACTACGCCATCGAGCAGGGCTCGCCGAACTTGTTCATGAACATCCTGACCACCAACGGGTATTGCGTGCGCTTCCTCACCGACTGGGCCGGCCCCGAGGCGATGGTGAAGAACCTGTCGATTCGTCTTGGCGTGCCGTGCTTTCCCGACGATCCGCTGCGCTTCACCGGCAGCGTGACATCCAAGACGGAAGGTTCGGACGGTGAGAACTTCGTCGAGGTGACGTTCAAGGGCTCCAACAGCCTTGGCGATCACGTCTCGGGCACCGCCGTTCTGAGCCTGCTCGACGGGACTGGCGCATGAGCTCCTCGCTGCCCGGGAGTTGCGCCATCGTCGGCATCGGCCAGACCGAGTTCTCCAAGGAATCCGGACGCAGCGAGCTGCAATTGGCTTGTGAGGCGGTCAGCGCCGCGCTCGACGACGCCGGCCTGGCACCCGCCGACGTCGACGGCATGGTCACCTTCACCATGGACTCCAGCGACGAGATCGACATCGCCCGCAACGTCGGTATCGGCGACCTGAGCTTCTTCTCCCGCGTACACCACGGCGGCGGCGCGGCGGCCGGCACGGTCGTGCACGCGGCGATGGCCGTCGCGACCGGCGTCGCCGACGTAGTGGTGTGCTGGCGCGCCTTCAACGAGCGCTCCGGCTTCCGCTTCGGCGGCAGCGGGCGCGACATGAGCGCGACGCCGCTGTTCATGGCGCACTACGCGCCGTTCGGATTGCTCACCCCCGCGGCCTGGGTCGCGATGCACGCCCAGCGCTACATGTCCACCTACGGGGTGACCAACGAGGACTTCGGCCGCATCGCCGTCGTCGACCGGGCGCACGCGGCCAAGAACCCCGACGCGTGGTTCTACCAGCGCCCGATCACTCTTGAGGACCACCAGAACTCGCGCTGGATCGTCGAACCCGTGCTGCGGCTGCTGGATTGCTGCCAGGAGAGCGACGGCGGGGTCGCGCTGGTGGTGACGAGCGCCGAACGCGCCCGCGACCTGCGCCAGCCGCCGGCGGTGATCACCGCGGCTGCTCAGGGCGCGGCCGCCAACGGGGAGATGATGACCAGCTATTACCGCGACGACATCACCGGGCTCCCGGAGATGGGGGTGGTCGCGAACCAGCTGTGGCGCGATTCGGGCCTCAAGCCCCAAGACATCCAAACCGCCTTCATCTACGACCATTTCACCCCGTTCGTGTTCACGCAGCTCGAGGAGCTGGGCTTCTGTGGCCGCGGCGAGGCCAAGGACTTCGCCACCGTCGAGCGGCTATCGCTCGGCGGCGAACTGCCGATCAACACCAACGGCGGGCTGCTCGGGGAGGCCTACATTCACGGCATGAACGGCATCACGGAGGGGGTACGTCAGGTGCGTGGCACTTCACACAACCAGGTCGACAACGTCGAACACGTGCTGGTCACGTCGGGAACCGGGGTGCCGACTAGCGGGCTGATCCTCGCGCCGGCCGGATGACCCACCCGACCGCAACCGACACCCGCGAATTGATCGTCAACTCCGCGTATGAGTGTTTCAGCAGGCAAGGGCTGCAGAAGACGACGATCGTCGATATCGCCAAGGCCGCCAACGTATCTCGGAGCACGGTCTACGAGTACTTCAGCGACAAGGGCGCGATCGTCGAGGCGTGCGCCGAACACGCGTCCGAACGCTTCTACCGCGAGATGTCCAAGGCGATGGACCAGGGCAGCTCGCTCGAGGACAAGCTGAGCCGCGCGGCTGTGTTCGTCACCCAGGCGCGGCGCGCGATCGCATCGGAGAAGTACTTCGACGAGGACGCGACCAGCCTGCTGCTGACGAAGGACGCCGCGGTGTTGCTGCGTGAGTGCGTCGACTTCTTCGCGCCCTATCTCTCCGCGGCCAGGCTCACCGGCGAGGTCCGCAAGGACCTCGACATCGAGGCCGCCGCGGAATGGTTCGCCCGCATGCTCTTTTCGCTCTTCAGCACGCCGTCGTCGACGCTGGACATGGACGACCCCGAGGTGGTGGCGGAGTTCGTGCGCACACACGTGGTGCGGGGATTCGCCAGCGATCGCCCGTGGCCCCGCCGCGGTTAACGCTCAGCGGCGCTGTTGCGGCCAAACGGTTCCGGCATCGTGGACGGGTCGGCCGTGGCCGGGCAGCAGGTGCGCGACCGGTAGCTCCTCGAGGCGCTCGCGGGTGGCGGCGGCACTTGACGGGTCGACGATTTCCGGTGTGTGCCAGGCCTTGCCGCGAACGGTCAGCACGGCATCACCGGACAGCAGCGCCCGGGTGGTCGGATTCCACAGCGCCACGCTGTCGTCGGTGTGACCGCACGCGTTGACCACCGTCCACTCCGGCGCGCCGGGCAGCGGCCGGCCGTCGACGAGCGCACCGGCCGGCGGCGGGCCCGTCCAGCGCATGCCGAACGGGGTGCCGTACCCCGCCACCCGGGCGCCACCGACGAACCCGGCCAAGCCGATCCGATCGAGCGGCTGGTCGATCATGGTGGGCCAGATGGTCGCGGCCTTCGCCAGGGTTGGCGTGCGCGGCTTTGCCCCGTCGAGATAGGTAAGCGTGGTGTCGGGCAACCAGATTGGCGCGCCATGACGGGCGGCGAGGGCCGCCGCGCCGGCGACATGGTCGCTGTGCCCGTGCGTCGCCACCACGGCGTGCAGGGTTCCGCCCAGCCGATCCAGCACCGGCACCAGGTCTTCAGCGACCCGCGGCAGCCCCGCGTCCACCACCACCACGCCGTCGCCGGTCCGCAGGACGTAGCAGTTGAGGATCCAGCGCGACAGCCGGGTGATGCCGAGGTCGGGCATCTCATCGACAACCAGGCTCATGCCCGAGAGGCTACGCCCGGCGCTACATCGAGTGTGCACGCTGGGCGTTGCGTGTACGGCCAGGGCGGGATTTCGGCGATTTCTTCTGCCTGGGTTCACACTGAAGGCCCTGAGTTCACACTCGGTGCGTAGCCAACGCCCGCAGGAAGAACGCCAGGTTGGCCGGCCGCTCGGCGAGCCGCCGCATGAAGTATCCGTACCACTGGGTGCCGAACGGCACGTATACCCGCACACGGTTGCCCGCGTCGGCCAACCGTCGCTGCTCGCCGTCGCGGATGCCGTACAGCATCTGGTATTCGAAATCGCTCGCACCGCGCCCGGATTCGGCTGCCATGGCGGGCACTACGGAAATGATGGCCGGATCGTGCGTCGCGACCATCGGATAGCCCGACCCCGCCATCAGCACCCGAAGGCAACGCAGGTACGAGTCGGCGACGTCGGCGTCGTCCCGGTAGGCCACCGACGCCGGCTCGTCGTAGGCGCCCTTGCACAACCGGATCCGGGCACCGGACGCGGCGAATTCCTCGCAGTCGCCCAGCGTGCGCCGCAGGTAGGCCTGCAAAACCGTGCCCAGCCAAGGGAAGTCGGCGCGCAGGTCGCGCACGATCGTCAGCGTCGAATCGGTGGTGGTGTGGTCCTCGGCGTCCACCGTCACCCAGATACCCGCGCGCTGCGCGGCAGAGCAGATGGACCAGGCGTTCTCCCGTGCGATCTTCTCGCCGTCGCGCTCCAGCGACTGACCCAGCGCCGACAGCTTGAGCGACACCTCCAGCGGCCGACCGCCGTCATCGCCCAGGTCGCCGGAGCGGCCCAGCGCCTCGATCAAATCCAGGTAGGTCTGCGTCGCCGCGTCGGCGTCGTCGGCGTCGGTGACGTCCTCGCCGAGGTAGTCGACGCTGACCCAGCGGCCCGAATCACGCAGCGCAGCAACGCTATTGAGTGCCGACTCGATCGTCTCCCCCGGCACGAACCGGCGGACCACCCGGCGGGTGACCGGCAACCGCTCGGCGGCCCGGCGCAACCCCTCGCGCCGCCGGGCCGCCATGATGGCCGGTCGCACGGTGCGCGCGAACAGCCCGCCCATCAGTCGGCCGCCATGTGCGGATAGGTGTGGTCGGTGGCTGGGACGAACGTCTCCTTGATGGTGCGGGCCGACGTCCAGCGCAACAGGTTCAGCACCGATCCGGCCTTGTCGTTGGTGCCCGACCCGCGCGAACCGCCGAACGGCTGGCGCCCGACCACCGCCCCGGTCGGCTTGTCGTTGACATAGAAGTTCCCGGCGGCGAACCGCAGCCGCTCCTGCGCGGTCAGCACCGCGGCCCGGTCGTCGGCGATGACCGCGCCGGTCAACGCGTACCGCGAACCGGTGTCGACGACGTCGAGGATTCGTTCGTACTGGTCGTCGGGATAGACGTGCACCGACAGCAGCGGGCCGAAGTACTCGGTCGCGAACGACTCGTCGGTCGGGTCGTCGGACAGCAGCACGGTCGGCCGCACAAAATAGCCGACGGCGTCGTCGTATTCGCCGCCCACCGCGATGGTCATCCCGGGCGCGCCCTTCGCCCGCTCGATGGCATCGACGTTCTTGATGAAGGCGCGCCGGTCGATCAGGGCGCCGCCATAATTGGTCAGGTCGGTGATGTCGCCGTAGCGCAGGGCGGCCGTCTTGCCCAGGAAGTCGTCGCCCATGCGCTGCCACACCGAATGCGCGACGAACGCCCGCGACGCCGCCGAGCATTTCTGCCCCTGGTAGTCGAAGGCACCGCGAATCAGCGCCGTGCACAACACATCCGGGCGCGCCGAGGAGTGCGCGACGACGAAGTCCTTGCCGCCGGTCTCCCCGACCAGCCGCGGATAGCTGCGGTAGCGGCCGATGTTCGCGCCCACCCGCTGCCACAGGTGTTGGAAGGTGGCCGTCGACCCGGTGAAGTGGACGCCGGCCAGCCGCGGATCATCCAGCGCCACATCGGAAACCGCGAACCCGTCGCCGGTGACCAGGTTGATCACACCGGGCGGCAGGCCCGCGGCCTCCAACAGTTGCATGGTCAGATACGCCGACAGCGTCTGGGTGATGGACGGCTTCCAGACGACGGTGTTGCCCATCAGCGCGGGCGCGGTCGGCAGGTTGCCGGCGATCGAGGTGAAGTTGAACGGCGTGATCGCGTAGACAAAGCCGTCCAGCGGGCGGTATTCGCTGCGGTTCCACTCGCCGGGTCCGCTGATCGGCTGCTGCGCCAGGATCTGCCGGGCGAACGCCACGTTGAACCGCCAGAAGTCGACCTGCTCGCACGGCGAGTCGATCTCGGCCTGGTAGACGGACTTGGATTGGCCGAGCATCGTTGCGGCCGCAATCTTTTCCCGCCAGGGCCCAGCCAGCAGGTCGGCGGCCCGCAGGAACACCGCGGCCCGCTCGTCGAAGGGCATCGCCGCCCAGGCGTCCTTGGCGGCCATCGCGGCCTCTATGGCGGCCGTCGCGTCGGCGTGCCCGGCGTTGGTCAATGTGCCCAGCGTCGCGGCGTGCCGGTGCGGCTGGACGACGTCGATGCGCTCGCCGTCGCCCATCCGATGGTTGCCGCCGATGACATGCGGCAGGTCGATCGGGTTGTCGGCGAGTGCGCTGAGCTCGGTGAGCAGGCGCGCGCGTTCGGGAGATTTCGGGGCGTAGTCGTGGACCGGCTCGTTGGTCGGCAGCGGAACCTGGGTGATCGCGTCCATGCCGCTAAGGGTCCCCCGCGCGGGCGGCGATCCCGTTAGCCGATCGGACAAGAACTGCGGGGTCACGTAGTAAGATCAGACAACATGCAAACGGCGCGGGTCGGCCTGGGCCAGCTGCTGCTTGCGCTGGACGCGACGCTGGTCAGCCTGGTGGACGCCCCCCGCGGCCTCGATCTGCCGGTGGGATCGGCGGCGCTGATCGATTCCGACGACGTGCGGCTGGGCCTGGCCGCGGCGGCCGGTTCGGCCGACGTCTTCTTCCTGCTCGGGGTCCGCGACGACGAGGCGCTGCGATGGCTCGACCAGCAAGCGCGCGCGCCGGTCGCCATCTTCGCCAAGGAGCCGTCGGCCGCCCTGGTGGCGACGGCGGTCGCGGCCGGGTCGGCGGTGGTGGCCGTCGAACCGCGGGCGCGCTGGGAACGGCTCTACCAGTTGGTCAACCACGTCCTGGAACATCACGGCGACCGCGGCGATCCCGTCGACGATTCGGGCACCGACCTGTTCGGCCTGGCGCAGTCGCTGGCCGACCGCATCCACGGCATGGTCTCCATCGAGAACGCCCAGTCGCAGGTGCTCGCCTACTCGGCCTCCAACGACGAGGCCGACGAGCTGCGCCGCCTGTCCATCCTGGGGCGCGCCGGCCCGCCCGAGCATCTGGAGTGGATCGGCCAGTGGGGCATCTTCGATGCGCTGCGGTCCGGCGGCGAGGTGGTGCGCGTCGCCGAGCGCCCGGAGTTGGGACTGCGCCCGAGGCTGGCCATCGGGATCCATCAGCCACCGGCCGGTGCGCGCCGGCCGCCGACATTCGCCGGCACCATCTGGGTGCAGCAGGGCTCGCAGCCGCTGGCCGACGACGCCGACGAGATGTTGCGCGGGGCAGCGGTTTTGGCCGCCCGGATCATGGCCCGGCTGGCCGCCCGGCCGTCCACCCATGCGCGACGGGTGCAGCAACTCCTCGGCCTCACCGACGACGAGCCCGCCGACGTGCCCGCCATCGCCCGCGAACTCGGCGTCGCCGCCGACGGGGCCGCCGCGCTCATCGGCTGGGACACCCGGGCCCGGCATCCGCGGCTGGCCGACGTCCTGGCGTTGAGCGCCAGCGCCTTTCGCCGCGACGCTCAGGTCGCCGCGCGCGGCTCGCGCATCTATGTGCTGCTGCCGCAGACCGCTCCCACCCGGTCGGTCACCTCGTGGGTGCGCGGCACGATCGGCGCGCTGCGCACCGAACTCGGCGTCGAGCTACGCGCGGCCATCGCCGCGCCGGTCGTGGCCCTCACCGAGGTCGCCGCGGCGCGCGCGGAGGTGGACCGCGTGCTCGACAGCGCCGAGCGACACCCGATTCTCGGACAGGTGACCACGCTGGCCGAGGCGCGGACCACCGTCCTGCTCGACGAGATCGTCACCCTGGTCGGCGCCGACAAGCGCCTCGTCGATCCCCGGATCCGCGACCTGCGGGAGCGGGATCCCGTGCTGGCCGAGACGCTGCGCACCTATCTGGACAGCTTCGGCGACGTCGGCGCGGCCGCGCACGCGCTGCGGGTGCATCCCAACACCGTCCGCTACCGGGTGCGACGAATCGAAAAGTTGCTTGGCACCTCGCTTTCCGATCCCGAAGTGAGGCTCCTGTTTTCGCTGGGGCTGCGGGTGACCGAACGCCCGGCGTAGTTACCCACCGTTGGCAGTCTGTCCACAACTGAGCTTTTCGCTGCTGCCAGCCCCGGGGCGCACCGTACTAGATTCGAAAATTGTTCGATTCCCGCCGCCCGACGAAGTAGCTCCACCCCCCTTGCCCGGCAACCCACTGCCGGGCAAGCGTGGTCTAGGGGTCGTTACCCACCTGGCTGCTGCCGCGTGGACCCAAAAACCGAGTAGGCGAGTACTTACAACAAAGCGCAATAACCCATGCATTATTCGTGTCACCAACTGACGACTCCGGGCGGGAGGACAGACATGGCGTATGTGATCGCGGCCCCTGAAATGATGATGGCGGCGACAACGGATTTGGCAGCCATTGGCTCAAACGTCGACGCTGCCCATATGGTGGCGGCCGCCCGGACGACTGCTGTCACGCCCGCCGCCGCCGACGAGGTGTCGACGGCAATTGCGCAGGTGTTCTCCCAGCACGCCATGACCTATCAGGCGGCGGCCGGGCAGGCGGCCGCGTTCAGCGATCAGTTCGTGCAGGCCCTCAAGGCTGGCGGGGCCGCCTATGCGCTGGACGAGGCCATCAACGCCGCATCCCTGCAACTACAAATCGCGTTCTTCTCACTGTTGCCTCTGGTGATTCAAAACGGTCTGGCCGTGTACTCAGTGTTGCCTCCGGTGATTCAAAACGTTCTGGCCAACCTGGGCATCGCCATCTTCTTTTTGATCGTGGGGCTCATCCTCGCCTATTTCGTGCTCGCTATCCTGTCGGGCGCGGTCTTCAATGGGAGTTAGCTTTGGCCGGTGACCTTTTGGAGCTGATCACTGCGCCAACGACTTGCGCACGATTGGGCGACCGCGGCATCATGATGCCCACCCGCCGCAACCCTTCTAGCGCTTCATATTTCGTCGATGATCTGCCCGCGCTTGGCCGCGTATTCGGCGTCGGAGATCACACCCGAGGCGCGTAGCGTCTCGAGCTCCTGCAGGCGCTGGGCGGCCGAAGGTTGCGGAGGCGCGGGCTGCGCGCCGCCGGCCATCCCGCCCAGGATCTTGCCCCCGGTGATCACGGTCGGGGTGGTCGGCCGCAACTCGTCCACCACGCGCTGGCTCGGAGCGTCCCGCCCGACCATGAACTTGTGCGGGAACCCGGCGCCTGGGTTGTTGCGCGCCGCGGCCGACAGGTACCGGTTCCCACCACCTTCGATCGGCAGGAAAAGGATCAGGAGTTGACGATCGTCGGGCACCCCCATGCTGCGTTGCATCTGCGGGGTACCGCGGCTGGCGCGAAAGCCGCGCTCCCAAGTCTTCAGGATCCCGCCGGGGACGAGCTGTCCTCCGTTGCGCTTGTCCTCGAGCGCGTATACGTGGCCCGCCGTGATCGCGAGAATGAAGCTGTCCGGCAGACCGGCCATCTCCATGTACTTCGCCATCCCGCCGACGTTCGTCATGGCGGGCATCGCTCGATTGACTTTCCGGCTCATGCGCATCCCCCAGCGGGTGACCGCGCCGACACCGACCGCCTCGGCCGTCATGGCGTCCGTCACCTGCTCGCACCGGGTTGCCGCGACCACGGCTTCGGGGACGACCGACGCCGCGACACTCGCGGCCTGCTGGTTGATCAGCAGTTCTTCCTCGGATAACGCCTTCATGACCACTCCTGGGTTAGTCCCCCGAGTCTGCTCAGCGAATGGTCTCACGAAGAAGCCGCGCGGCGGCTAAGAATCGACAATGCCACCGCTACCGGATCCCGATGCGCGGCCGGTCTTTTCGGTCGGCTTGTGTCCTATTGCCAGTCGACCGGCAGATCGCCCGCATGGTTGGGGCAGACGTCAATGGTGGCGGCCTTCAGGACGTGCGCCGCATCCAGTGGCGGCATTTCCTTGGACAGCACCACGAAGGCGTACTGCCCCGCATACGACGAATACCCCTGGATCATCGCGTCGGCGTGATCGTCCATCAGCGCACACGCTTCCCGCTCGCGGTTGGTGTCGGACTGTGCGACGCCGGTGCCAAACCAGGCGGCCAGGCCGACGGCCGCGACGGTGGTGATGGCCTGGGTGGCGCTCCGGCCGGCGCCATAATACTGGCGTGTGTGTAATTTCTTAGGGGACATGTCGAGTTTTACCCGAGCGACCCAGAAATTAAACGAAATAAACCCGCCGAATTTCGACAGCTATTTGTCGCGACCGACAATTATTACATTAAAAAGACAGGCGTCGAATAACTCCGTCAGCCCAATTGATACGACTCGCGGGACACCCGGAAAAAGTGCCCGGTCCCGGCGTCGGTGCACGTCATCCCGTCGGGCTGGCTGCTGCACGTGATCGCGCCGAGCGATCTCGACTGACCTAAGCCGAGCGCCGGCCACGACCCCGCCCCCGAACCGAGCGCCGAGTACGTGCAGGTGACGTAGGGAGCCTGGCCCTGGTCGAGCCGAAAATCGCGACCCAGATCCGATCCGGGCGGACACGGCCCCCCGTTCTTGTCCCGGCCCACTCCCGGCGGGACCGGGTAGGTGTGGTCCCCGATCTGGCACGTGGCGATCGGCAGCGGAGCGTCCTCGCCGTTGAGAATGCATCGAATGTTTCCCGACGCGGACGCGAACTGCTGGTAATTGTCGTCGGCGTGCGCGCTCGCCGCGCCGAAAAGCAATAGGGCCGGGGCGGCAACGGCAACCGCCGCGGAGATCCTGTTCATTCGGTGCTCCTTTCCAGCGATGTTCGGGTGCGGCATGAACAAGCCGAAAGGCAAGTTTTGCACGCCGGCAATCATCGCATCCGGCACCGCCCGCCGCGCCACAATAGTTATCTTCACCATGAAGACAATTCCATGTCTTGCAGCGGGTTTCGATCCGGATAGGCTTCTTTGGTGACAGAAAAGCCGTCGTCATATTTGGTGTTGGCTTCCCAGCGCAGCGGCAGCACCCTGCTGGTCGAATCGCTGCGCGCGACCGGCGTAGCCGGCGAGCCGCAAGAGTTCTTTCAATACCTGCAAACCACCAGCCAAGCCCCGCAGCCGCGGGAGTGGTTCGCCGATGTGGACGACGCGTCGATCCTGAGCCTGCTCGATCCGCTCGACGAGGGGAAGCCGGACCTCGCGCCGGCCGAGGTCTGGCGCGACTACATCCGCACCGTCGGGCGAACCCCGAACGGCGTGTGGGGCGGCAAGCTGATGTGGAACCAGACACCGCTGCTGTTGAGCCGCGCCAAAGACCTCCCCGATCGGTCGGGCGACGGCCTGCGGGCAGCGATCCGCGACGTGATCGGCGAGGAACCCCTTTACGCGCACGTTTACCGGCCCGATGTGATCTCCCAAGCCGTGTCGTTCTGGCGGGCGGTGCAGACGCGGGTGTGGCGCGGGAGGCCCGATCCGGTCCGCGACGCGCGCGCCACCTATCACGCTGGGGCGATCGCCCACGTCGTCACCATGTTGCGCGCCCAGGAGGAGGGCTGGCGAAACTGGTTCGCCGAAGAGGATATAAAACCCATGGAGATTCCATATCCGGTCTTGTGGCGCAACCTGACTCAGGTCGTGGGCACCATCCTCGATGAACTGGGTCTCGATCCCCGATTGGCTCCGCAGCCGGTGCTGGAGCGCCAGGCCGACCAACGCTCCGACGAGTGGGTGGACCGATATCGTGCGGATGCCGAGCGAGAGGGGCTACCGACATGACCGCAGCGACCGAGACACGCCAAGTCGACGAATTGCGGCTGCTGGAAGCCGAAGCGGTGCACATCATCCGCGAGGTCGTCGCGGAGCTGGAGCGCCCCGTCCTGCTGTTTTCGGCGGGCAAGGACTCGATCGTACTGCTTCGGTTGGCGGAGAAGGCCTTTCGGCCGCTGCCGTTGCCGTTTCCGGTGCTGCACGTCGACACCGGCCACAACTTCCCCGAGGTGATCGAGTTCCGTGACCGCCGGGTCACCGGCCACGGGCACAAGCTGATCGTCGCCTCGGTGCAGGAATCAATCGACAACGGCCGAGTGCCCGACCCGGGCCCCGGCGCCTCGCGCAATCGGGCCCAAACCCGCACGCTGCTGGACGCCTTGGAGGCCGGCGGCTTCGACGCGGCCTTCGGCGGCGCGCGCCGCGACGAGGAACGCGCCCGCGCCAAGGAACGCATCCTGAGCTTCCGCGACGAGTTCGGCCAGTGGGATCCCCGCGCGCAGCGCCCCGAGCCGTGGTCGCTCTACAACGGGCGGATCAAGAAGGGCGAGCAGGTCCGGGTGTTCCCGCTGAGCAACTGGACCGAGCTCGACGTGTGGCGCTACATCGAGCTGGAAGGCCTTGAGATACCGTCGATTTACTACGCCCACGAGCGCGAGGTGTTCGAGCGCGACGGCATCCTGCTGGCGGTCTCGGAGTACGCCAGGCCGCAAAACGGCGAGACCGCGGCAACCGAGTGGGTGCGCTACCGCACGGTCGGCGACCTCACCATCACCGGGGCAGTCAGGTCCCGGGCCACCGACATCACCCGGGTCATCACTGAGATCTCCGCGGCCACCGTCTCCGAGCGCGGCGAGACCCGCGCGGACGACCGCACCTCGGCGGCCGCGATGGAGGACCGCAAGCGAGAGGGCTACTTCTGATGACCGCGACCGAGCACAGCGAAAAGTCCTCGCCGCCCAAGGGGATCACGCGTCAGCTGCTGCGGATCGCCACCGCGGGTTCGGTGGATGACGGTAAGAGCACCCTGATCGGCCGGCTGCTGCACGACACCGACAGCCTTCCGCTGGATCATTTGGAGGCGGTTACCGACGAAGAGGGCGTCGCGGACCTCGCGGCGCTGTCCGACGGCCTGCGCGCCGAACGCGAGCAGGGCATCACCATCGACGTCGCCTACCGCTTCTTCTCCACCGACGCCCGCAGCTACATCCTCGCCGACACGCCGGGCCACGAGCGCTACACCCGCAACATGTTCACCGGCGCCTCCAACGCGCACGTGGCGATCCTGCTGGTCGACGCGCGGGCCGGGGTGCTGCGCCAGACGCGCAGGCACGCCCGCATCGCAAAACTGTTGGGCATCAAGCACTTCGTCGCCACGGTGAACAAGATCGACCTGGTCGACTTCGATGAGGGAAAGTTCTCGGAAGTCAAGGACGAGCTGCGCCAGTTGGCGGCCCGGCTGGGCGGCGTGGACATCACGGTGATCCCGATCGCGGCCAAGCACGGCGACAACGTCGTGCACCGCTCCGAGCGGACCGCGTGGTATGACGGCCCGACACTGCTCGAGTACCTGGAAGGCGTCGAACTGGCCGCGCCGCAGGCCGAGTCGTCGCGGCTGCGGCTGCCGGTGCAGTGGGTGTCCCGGCCGACCGCCGAGGCCCGGCGCCGCTACACGGGCCGGCTCGCGGCGGGGACGCTGCGCGTCGGCGATCCAGTGGTCTCCCTGCCGGCCGGTACCCGCTCGACCGTGACCGCCCTGGACACCCTCGACGACGGCCGCACGACGGCCGTTGCACCGCTTTCGGTTTCGATCGAGCTGGCCGACGACATCGACGTGGGCCGCGGGGACGTGCTCGTCAGCGGCGCCGACGACGCGGCCTTGCCCGTGCTGGCCCGCGAGCTGCACGCGACCGTGTGCTGGTTCGTGGACTCGCCGCTGCGGGCCGGAGACCGCCTCGCGCTCAAACAGACCACCAAGACGGTGCGGGCGACCGTGCAGGAGCTGCACTCGCGGCTGGATCCGGAAACGCTCGACGAGCTCGACGGGCCGGTCGAGCTGGCGCTCAACGACATCGGCACGGTGACGCTGCGCACCAGCTCGACTGTCATCGCCGACAGCTACACCGACAACCGCGACAGCGGTGCGTTCATCCTGATCGACGAAACCAC
Organism: Mycobacterium sp. UM_CSW; assembly: GCF_000455205.1. Lineage (GTDB taxonomy): Bacteria > Actinomycetota > Actinomycetes > Mycobacteriales > Mycobacteriaceae > Mycobacterium. The sequence continues at coordinate 23,531 of NZ_AUWQ01000020.1, forward strand.
CAACGACACCGTCGGTGCCGGCACCATCATCGAGGCGCGGGAGATCAAGCCGGGCACGCACCCGCGCACCGACATCCGCTGGCATCCCTCGGCACTAGACCGCGGCCACCGCTGGCGGGCCACCGGACAGGCGGGTGCGACGGTCTGGTTCACCGGCCTGCCCGCCTCCGGCAAGTCGACCGTCGCGGTGGCAGTGGAGCGTGCGCTTGTCGAATCGGGGCGAGTGGCCTACCTGCTCGACGGCGACAATCTGCGCCACGGCCTGTCCGACGACCTGGGCTTCTCCCCCGGCGATCGCACCGAAAACATCAGGCGCGTCGGGCATCTGACCCGACTGTTCGCCGACGCCGGCGTCGTCGCGCTGGCGTCACTGGTGTCGCCGCTGCGCTCGGACCGTGAAACGGCTCGCGCGCTCAACGACGCCGCCAAACTGCCCTTCATCGAGGTGCACGTCGCCACGCCGTTGGCCGAATGCGAACGGCGCGACCCGAAGGGCCTCTACGCCCGTGCCCGCCGCGGCGAGCTGACCGGGCTGACCGGGGTCGACGCGCCCTACGAGCCGCCCGAGCACCCGGATCTCGTGCTCGACACCACCGGCGCCGACATCGACGCGCTCGCCGCGCAGGTCATCGCGCTGCTCGACGAACGCGCGCGGCACACCTAAATTCAGCGCGAGCCAATCGCTTGGTCGCCGCCGCTGGCCAGACAACGATGTCATCGTGAGTGAACAGGATTCGAAGCCGCTCGGTTGGCGCGAGCGGCTGGGCTCGGTGTCGGTGGACTGGTGGGCGACCTTGCTCGCCGGCGTGATCACCGCATTGGCGGTGGCCAACGTGCTGCCGAAGATTGCGTGGTGATCGCGTGAGCACCACCGACGTCCAATCCCCAGAATACGAAGATGCGCTCGACGAGCCCGCCTTCACCAGCCGGCGGCCGTTGGATTACGTGCCGGGCATCCTGCTGCTGATCGGCGTGGGCCTGCTCGGCAAGTACGCGCAGATCTGGTGGAACGCGCTGGCCAAGCACGAACACTGGCGCGTCCCCGACATCGAATACGTGTTGTGGGCCATCGTGATTGGCCTGCTGATCACCAACACCGTCGGCCTTCATCGGATTTTTCGCCCCGGCGTGCAGACCTACGAGTTCTGGCTCAAGGTCGGCATCGTCGTGCTGGGAGCCCGGTTCGTGCTGGGCGACATCGCCAAGCTGGGCGGGCTGAGCCTGATCCAGATCCTGGTCGACATGGCGGTCGCGGGAACCATCATCATCGTCGCCGCCCGCGCATTCGGGTTGTCCGGAAAGCTCGGCTCCCTGCTGGCGATCGGCACCTCGATCTGCGGGGTGTCGGCGATCATCGCCGCCAAGGGCGCGATCCGGGCCCGCAACTCCGACGTCAGCTACGCGATCGCGGCGATCCTGGCGCTGGGCGCGGTGGCGCTGTTCGTGCTGCCGCCGCTGGGACATTCGATCGGCCTGACGGATCGCGAGTTCGGCATCTGGGCGGGGCTGGCGGTGGACAACACCGCCGAGACCACCGCCACGGGTTACCTGTTCTCCGACCACGCCGGCAAGATCGCCGTGTTGGTCAAGTCGACCCGTAACGCGCTGATCGGGTTCGTCGTCCTGGGCTTCGCGCTGTATTGGGCCGCGCGCGGGCAGGCCGACGAGATCGCCCCCGGCTTCAAGGCCAAGGCCGTGTTCGTCTGGAAGAAGTTCCCGAAGTTCGTGCTGGGGTTCTTGGCCGTCTCGGCGATCGCCACCGCGCACTGGCTGACCAAGGGGCAAACCGCCAACCTGGCCAACGTGTCGAAATGGGCGTTCCTGCTCACGTTCGCCGGGGTGGGGCTCAACACCGACATCCGGCAGATCGCCCGCACCGGGTGGCGCCCGCTGGTCGTCGCGGTCATCGGACTCACCGTCGTCGCGACGGTGTCGCTCGGCATCGTCCTGCTCACCTCCCGCGTCTTGCATTGGGGCGTAACGGCCTAGCGGATACCCGGGCGGTAACCTGGCCCGCAATGTGGATCACCATCTTGGTGATGGCCGTCGCCGTCAGCCTCGAACCCTTCCGGGTCGGCATGACGGTGCTGATGTTGAACCGGCCACGGCCGATCCTGCAGCTGCTGGCGTTCCTCTGCGGCGGCTTCGCGATGGGCATGAGCGTGGGCCTGGTCGTGCTGTTCGTCTTGCGGCGCAGGCTGCTGTGGTCGACATATCTCACGCTGCCGAGGGTGCAGATCTGCATCGGCGTGCTGGCGCTGTTGGCCGCGGCCGCCGTCGTCCTGACCCGCAACCGGGTGGCCGTTCCGGAAACGGTGGCGACGCGCGCGCAGCGGCTGGTGACCGGGCGATCGCTGTGGGTGGCGGGCGCGGCCGGCCTCGGAATCGCGCTGCCGTCGGTCGACTATCTGGCCGCGCTGGCCGTCATCCTGGCGTCGGGTGCGGCGGCCGCCACGCAGGTCGGCGCGCTGCTGATGTTCAACGCCGTGGCCTTCGCCCTGGTGGAGATTCCCCTGGTGGTCTACCTGTTGGCGCCCCAAGCGACGCGCGACTCGATGGCGGCGCTGCACAACTGGATCCGATCGCGCCGACGCATCCAGGTCACCGCCCTGCTGGCCGCGGTCGGGTGCATCCTGATGGCGGTCGGCCTAGCCGGTATCTGAGGCCAACACCGAAACCAGCAGGGCCGCGAGTCGTTTCACGACCCGGCCGCCTTCGCGGGGTCCTCGATGATGTGATACGCGGGGTCGACCATCGCCATCGGTTGGGTGCCGCTCTGCCGGGGCTTGCCGGTGATCCGCAGCAGCTGACCGGGCTGGATGTCGGCGCCGCCGCGCCCATGCCGGAATGTCACGCAGATCTCGCCGCTGTTGTCGCCGACGACGACGCGCCGGACGGTGCGCCTGCGTTCGTTGACGTCCTCGACTTCGTTGACCCGCCCCTCAAAGGTGGCGCGCTGCCCCGGAATCAAGCCCCCGACGGTGATCACCGACGCCGAACGATCGGGGTGTTCGTAGGCTTCGACTTCCTTTTCCTCGTCCCTCGAGACCCACGCCTCGATCTTGTCGAGCTCGCGGGAGATTCGTTGCTCGAACCCTTCGGGGTACGCCTCCTTGATCCGCGACTCCACGTCGTAGGGCACGATTGTCGCCGCGGCGTCCGGGATCAGGCTGACCGCGCGGGCCACCTTGTCGGCGGTGCGGTCGTGCAGCAGGCGCCCCAACAGCGGGGCATAGGTCCGGCGCGGCAGCAGCACGGTGACGTTGGTATTCCGGTGTTCGTCGCGCGCCTTGGCGACCAGCACCTGCGCGGCGCGCGTGACCCGGCGGTCCGGGCAGTCGACCACCCGCAGCGGGGTGTCGAGATCGAAGTCGTCCCAACGCTTTCGCAACGCCTTCGCGTGGGCGTCGTCCACCATGAAGTGCACCGCGACCAATTCGTCGGCACGCAGCCCTCTGCCGTAGCGCAGCGCTTCGATGACCGCGAGGTCGAGGGAGTTCACGAACACGAACACCTTGTGCCGGGCGTACTTCACCAATTCGGGACGGTCGGTGCGGAACATCTCAAGGATGGCCGCCTCGGCGCGGTACTCCCGGTTCAGCCGCATCAGCGCGAACACCAGCACCGGAAAGACCACGACCACCAGCCACGCGCCCTCGGTGAACTTCGCCACCGCGAAGATGCCCACCACAATGGTCGACAGGATCGCCGACGACAGGTTGATCGCGAGCCGGCGCCGCCACCCCGGTTCCCGATGGGTGAGATGGTGTTTGGTCATCCCATAGCCGGCCATCGAGAAGCCGGTGAACACGCCGATCGCGTAGAACGGGACGAGCGCCGTGACCGAGCCGCCCGTCGTCAGCAGCAGCACCACCGACAGCGCGGTGAGCGTGATGATGCCGTTCGAAAACACCAGCCGGTGGCCGCGTTTCATCAGCTGGCGCGGCAGGAAGCGGTCTTCGGCGACGAAGCTCGCCAGCGCGGGGAACCCGTTGAAACTGGTGTTGGCGCCGGTGAACAGGATGGCCGCGGTCGATGCCTGGACCATGATGTAGAGGACGTTGCCGATCGTGCCGGTGCCGAAAACCGCGCGGGCAACCTGTGACAGCACCGACGGATATCCGGCCTCGAACGGCGTTGCGTGGGTGACGAACGTCAGGTAGGCGACGCCGGCCAGCAAGAACCCGAGGATGCATGCCATGATGGTGAGCACCCGACGGGCGTTGCGTCCCTGCGGTTTACGGAAGACGTTTACCGTGTTGGAGATCGCCTCGACCCCCGTCAGCGACGAACCGCCGTTGGCGAACGCGCGCAGCAACACCAGCACCGTCGCGCCCATCACCAGCCCGTCTCCCTGATGAACCGGCACCGCCCCCGCGATGTGCGCTGCGTCGTAAGTCGGTAAACCCCAGAATATTTCGCGGATGACGCCGACCACGATCGTCAGCGTGATCATGCTGACGAACAGGTATGTCGGGGCCGCGAATTGCACGCCGGCCTCCCGCAATCCACGCAGGTTCAAATAGCAGATGAGCAGCACCACGCCGACGGTGATCGCCAGGCTGTAGGGGCCCAGCGCCGGTATGGCCGACGCCACCGCGACCGTCCCCGCCGCCGCCTGCACCGCCACGGTGACCACATAGTCGATCAACAGCGCCGCGGCGGCGACCTGCGCCACCTTGGGTCCGAAATTCTCGCGCGCCACGATGTAGGAGCCGCCGGCCCGCGTGTAGGCCATGACGACCTGCCGGTACGACGCGGCCACCAACACCAGGATCACCAAAATCGCGGCGTTGATAGGCAGCAGCAAGGCGAAGGCCGCCAGCCCGGCATTGGGCAGCAGCTCGATCAGGATCTGTTCGGTGCCGTAGGCGGTGGACGAGATCGCATCCGGCGAAAGCGCGCCGAGCGCAATCCCGTTGGACAACTTCTCCGTGGACAGACTCTCGGTGATCAGCGGCTTCCCGAGAAACACGCGCTTGGCGATGTCCCCGACCGACGTCGGGATCGGGACCTTGCTCGTCGAAGTTGTCACGACCTGCATTCTGCCGCCCGGCCGGTCCGCGCGGCGGGCGGACGGGCTAAGTCAGCCGCGAGACCGCCGCGGCGATGCGCTCGTCGGTGGCGGTCAGCGCGACCCGCACGTGCCGGGCACCGCCCGGGCCGTAGAAGTCGCCGGGCGCCACCAGGATGCCGAGGGAGGCGAGCCGCGAGACGCTGTCCCGGCAGGGCTCGCCGCGGGTGGCCCAGAGATAGAGGCCGGCCTCGGAATGGTCGACGGCGAAACCGGCGGAGCGCAGCGCCGGCAACAGGGCGGCGCGCCGCCGTTCGTACCGCTCGCGCTGCACCCGCTCGTGGTCGTCGTCGTCGAGCGCGGCCACCATGGCGGCCTGCACCGGCGTCGGCACGATCATCCCGGCGTGTTTGCGCACCGCGAGCAGCTCGCCGACCAGGGCCGGATCCCCGGCGACCAGGCCGGCCCGATAACCGGCCAGCGACGAGCTCTTCGACAGCGAGTGGATCGCGAGCAGCCCGGTATGGTCGCCGTCGCACACCGAGGGATGCAACACCGACAGCGGTTCGGCGTCCCAGCCCAGGCCCAGATAGCACTCGTCGGAGGCGACGATCACCCCGCGCTCGCGCGCCCATCCGACGACCTTGCGCAGGTGGTCGACGCCCAGCACCCGCCCGGTCGGGTTGCTCGGCGAGTTCAGGTAGATCAGCGCCGGGGATTGCGGGCCCACCTGGGTCAGCGAGTCGGCGCGCAGCACCGAGGCCCCGGCCAGCCGCGCGCCCACGTCATACGTCGGGTAGGCCAGCTCCGGGACCGCGATCAGGGCCTCGCGGCCCAGGCCCAGCAGCGTCGGCAGCCAGGCGATGAGTTCCTTGCTGCCGATCACCGGCAGCACGGCCGCCTCGGTCAGCCCGGTGATCCCGAAACGGCGGCCCAGCGCGGCGACCGCCGATTCGCGCAGTCGCGCCGTGCCGGCGGTGGCGGGGTACCCGGGGGCTGAGCTGGCGGCCGCCAGCGCCTCCCGGATCAGCGGCGCGACCGGGTCTACCGGGGTGCCGACGGACAGGTCGACGATTCCGTCCGGATGCGCCGCGGCCCGCGCCTTCGCGTCGGCCAGCGTGTCCCAGGGAAACTCCGGCAGGGACGCCGACACCCTTCCGCTCAGTCGCCCTCGCCCTGGGGCGGCAGGTCCTTGACGACCTGCGGGTCGTTCTCGGTCAGACCGACCTTCGCAGCGCCACCCGGCGACCCCAGCTCGGCAAAGAAGTCGGCGTTGATCTGTGTGTACTGGCTCCACTGCTCCGGCACGTCGTCTTCGTAATAGATCGCTTCGACGGGGCAGACCGGCTCACAGGCCCCACAGTCGACGCACTCATCGGGGTGGATGTACAGCATCCGGGCACCCTCGTAGATGCAGTCGACCGGGCACTCCTCGATGCATGCCTTGTCCTTGATGTCGACGCAGGGTTCGGCGATCGTGTACGTCACAGACATCTCCTCCATGTACTGCGTGTGGGCTGCGGTTCGGCTCGCCGCGGCGCTCCGGCCGCGTCAGCGCAAGCATTCGGTTACTGATACTAGACGTTGCACATACACGTCAACCACTCGGCACCCCGGCGGTTCGCTGACGTCTCGGGGCTGGGCCGGGTGCGGCGGCCCCTGCGGCATTTCACCGAGGGCGAACACCCACGTATAACGCCCTGACCTGCGCATAGTTACGATTAGAACTTCCTGTGCGATAACGCTTGCGATAGAAGATTGCTCACGGGGCCTGGTAGCCTCGACCGCAGACGGCAACCGTTGGGCAATGTCGTCGCCGTTTATCGACGGTGCATTGAAATGGGGAAGGTCCACAAAATGGTGAAGCTGTCGTTGACCAAACTGGCCGCTGTTGCTGGGGGTGTTGCTTTTGCGTTGACCGCCGGCTCCGGGATCGCATCCGCCGATCCGCTGGATCCGGTCATCAACACGACGTGCAACTACGGGCAGGTGATGGCCGCGCTGAACGCGACGGATCCGGCTGCTGCGGCGCAGTTGACCGCGTCGCCGATCGCGGTGAGTTACTTGAACCAGTTCCTGGCCTCGCCGCCGCCGAAGCGCCTGCAGATGGCCCACCAGATCCAGGCCATGCCGCAGGCCGCGCCGTACTTCAACGACGTTTTGTCGGTTGCCGGCAGCTGCAACAACTACTGAGCCACCAGCGCGTCAGTAGCCGCTGAGCAGTCGGCGCACCTGGCCCAGCAGTTCGGGCCCGGCGTCGCTGCAAATCCGCGACGGGTTTCCGGGGCGGCGACCCCAGAGCAGTAAAACCCTTGCGGCGGAGTCGGTTTCGAGGATGGCCGGGCCTTCGGGCCCGGCCATTCCGATTGAGGTCTTTTCGGCGTCCGCGGTGACCACCACGTCGTCGCTGCCGAAGACGCGCAACCGCGCCTCGATTCGCTCGCCCGGTTCCAGCGACTTGGCGCCCTTGGCGAGCAGCGGGCGTCCCACCGCGACGACGCTGTGCGTCGTCATCCAGGGCTCGGCGAGCCGGGCGGCGAACCCGGTGTCGTCATCTCCGGTGATGTCCCAACCGTGCAGTACGAGCTCCTCCCGCATGTGCTCGGCGAACCAGGGCACCTTCATGGTGCGCCCGGTCCAGGCGACGTCGGTGTCGGCGGGAACGCTCTCGGCGGCGGCCGTGACCTCGTTCAGCGTGGCCATTCGGTCGTGCAGCGCGTCCCAGAGGTCTGAGTCGTTCATGGCGCGCAGCGGGGCCTCCCGTTCCTCGAAGCCGCGCGTGCCGACGGGTTCGCCCTCCAGGTGGGCTCCCAGCACCCGGGCGAGCTCCTCGGCGTTTCCGGCCTGATGGATGACGATGTCGCGCACCGTCCACGCTTCGCACCAGGTGCCCGACTCGGGGCGGCGCCGCTGCACCGCGTCCAGGAAGGGCTGCCATTCCGGGAACCGGTCTTGATCGATGTGTCGCTTCACGGGCTCGGGTATACCCGCGGCCACCGACACGTAGTCGTTGGCGAGCGCGCGCAAAATGCCGCGCTTCCCGGCGTGTCGCCGTACAAACGCGCGCCCTCGCGGCGGGAAGCTAAGCCAGCTATGCGGCGAGCGGGGCGTACGTGGTGGTGCGCTGGCGCGCCGGGCGGCCGATGCCCTCGGCGATCGCGGCCAGCTCCGCCGCGGTCTTCGACGACCCGTGTTCGGACCCGGCCATCCGCGAGATGGTCTCCTCCATCAGCGTCCCGCCCAGGTCGTTGGCCCCGCCGTTGAGCATCACCCGCGTGCGTTCGACCCCGAGCTTGACCCAGCTGGTCTGGATGTGAGAGATGCGGCCGTGCAACATGATTCGCGCCAGGGCATGCACCGCCCGGTTGTCGCGATGGCTCGGGCCCGGCCGCGCCGCGCCGGCCAGGTACAGCGGCGAGTTCTGGTGCACGAACGGCAACGGGACGAACTCGGTGAAACCGCCGGTGCGGTCCTGGATGTCCCGCAGCACGTTGAGGTGGCCCACCCAGTGCCGCGGGGTGTCGACGTGGCCGTACATCATCGTTGACGACGACCGTAGGCCCACCTCGTGCGCGGTGCTGACGATCTCGATCCACAACGACGTGGGCAGCTTGCCCTTGGTGAGCACCCAGCGCACCTCGTCGTCCAGGATCTCCGCGGCGGTGCCGGGGATGGTGTCCAGGCCGGCTTCGCGCAGGCTGATCAGCCACTCGCGAATGCTCAACCCGCTCTTGGTCACACCGTTGGCGATCTCCATCGGCGAGAACGCGTGCACGTGCATCGAGGGCACCCGGGCCTTGACGGCTCGCACCAGCTCGGCGTACCCGGTCACCGGCAGTTCGGGGTCGATTCCGCCCTGCATGCACACCTCGGTGGCACCCTCGACGTGCGCCTCCCAGGCGCGGTCGCCCACCTCCTCGGTGGACAGCGAATAGGCGTCGGCGTCGCCCTTGCGCTGGGCGAACGCGCAGAAGCGGCAGCCCGTGTAGCAGATGTTGGTGAAGTTGATGTTGCGGTTCACCACGAAGGTCACGTCGTCGCCGACGGCGTCGCGGCGCAGCGAATCGGCCAGCGCCGCAACCGCTTCCAGCGCCGGGCCCTCGGCGGTCGCCAGCGCGAGATACTCGTCGTCGGTGCAGCCCGCGGGGTCGCGCTCGGCCGAGCGCAGTGCGGCGAGCACGTCGGTGTCCAGGCGTTCCGGCGCTTTGGCGCCCTGCGCCGCCAGCTCGTGCACGTGCGCGCGGATCGATTCCCAATCGCCGAACGCGCTGTCGAGGTCGCTGCGGGCCGCGGTGTTGCGGCCTTCGGTGTCGATCGCCGCATTGAGGTCGACCCGGCCGGCGGACTCCACGTCGTCGGGCTCCTGCCACGGCATGCCCGCCGGGTTGACGTCGCGGGCCAAGCCGGTCGCCGGGTCCGCCAGCGCCAGAACGTGTCCGCGCACCCGCGGGTCGATCCACGCCGCGCCGGCCTGGACGTACTTGGGTTGCGCGGTCAGCCGCTGCACCAGGTCATAGCCGCCCTCGGCGGTGACCGCGGCCAGCTCGTCCAAGGCGGGCCAGGGACGTTCGGGATTGACGTGGTCGGGCGTCAACGGCGAGACGCCGCCCCAGTCGTCGACCCCGGCGCGGATCAGGGCCAGGCACTCCTCGCGCGACACTAGGTTGGGCGGCGCCTGGATGCGCATGCCCGGGCCGAGCACTAGCCGCGCGACCGCCACCGTCGCGAGGTAGTCCTCGATCCCGGCGTCGGGGAACGCCGCCATCGCGGTGTGCTCCTTGGCCCGGAAGTTCTGCACGATCACTTCCTGGACGTGCCCGAACTCCTTGTGCGACTTGCGAATCGCGTGCAGGGTGTCCGCGCGTTCGGCCAGCGTTTCGCCGATGCCGACCAGCAGCCCGGTGGTGAACGGAATGGACAGCCGCCCGGCGTCGGTCAGGGTGCGCAGCCGAACCGCCGGGTCCTTGTCCGGGCTGCCGTAGTGCGCAAGCCCTTTCGTCTCGAAGAGCCGCCGCGACGTCGTCTCGAGCATCATGCCCATCGACGGCGCCACCGGCTTGAGCCGCGACAACTCCGACCAGCTCATCACGCCGGGGTTCAGGTGCGGCAGCAGCCCGGTTTCCTCGAGGACCCGGATCGCCATCGCCCGCACGTAGGACAGCGTCGAGTCGTAGCCGCGCTGGGCGAGCCACTCCCGCGCCTCCGGCCACCGGTCCTCCGGCCGGTCACCGAGGGTGAATAGCGCTTCCTTGCAACCGAGTTCGGCCCCGCGGCGGGCAAGGTCGAGTATCTCGTCGGGCTCCAGGTACATGCCGGCGCCCCGCGCGCGCAGCTTGCCCGGGACGGTGACGAACGTGCAGTAATGGCAGCTGTCGCGGCACAGGTGGGTGACGGGGACGAACACCTTGCGCGAATAGCTGATCGGCAGCCGCCCGCCCGGCCCGCGCCGCCCCGCCGACTCGAGGCCCGCGTCGCGCACCCGCGCCGCGCTCGCGCACAGATCGGCGAGGTCCTCGCCGCGCGCGGTCATGGCGACGGCCGCCTCCTCGACGTTGAGCGCGACCCCGTCCCGGGCCCGCCGCAAAACGCGCCGCAATGCCGACGCGCTGGCCTTGGGCGGAACGACGGGGCTAGGCAGCGCGGTGGGCGCCGGAGGCTCCGGTGTCAGTGGCACGTTGGTGTAACTTCCCCACGTTCGAATTTCATCCGGCTCGGCCCAACCTGTGCAGCTCTGGGCGGCGGTGCCATATGCGCAACAGTAGCGCCAGGCTCTCGCCGGTCTGCGGTCGACATCCCGGCGTCGCGGCCACCGTGCGGGGCTCCTTAGTTAAGTGTTTGACGAACTTGCCCGCCGGCCAGCAGCGATCGAGATAGCATCCGTCGTATCCAGGGAGGTACCGAATGTCGTTCCTATTCGCCACCCCGGAGGCGCTGGCGGCAGCGGCTTCGGATTTGGCTGGCATTGGTTCGACCATCAACAGCGCCAGCGCGGCGGCAGCGGCCCCCACATCCGCGGTCGCGGCCTCGGCGGCCGACGCGGTGTCGGCCCAGGTCGCGGCGTTCCTCTCCGAGCACGGGCTGGGATATCAGCAGTTCAGCGCGCAGATCGCGCAGTTTCACGAGCAATTTGTCCAGACCTTGAGCTCCGGCGCGAACGCGTTCGCGGCGGCCGAGTCCAGTGCCGCGCAGAACCTCGCCGGTGCGGTCAACGCGCCCGCCGCGGCGCTGCCCGGCGCCGCGGAGACCCTCGCCAGCGCGGTGAACGCGCCCGCCGCGTCGCTGCTCGGCGGCGGTGGCGGCGGCGTCGCGGGCGTCGTCGGCGGCGCCGTGGCCAACGCGGTGAACCGCGTGGAGAGCGTCGTGGCCGGCTCCAACTTCCTGGGCGGCGCCGGACTGGTGGGCGGCGGCGGTGTCGCCGGCATGGTCGGCGGCGGCCTGTCCGCCGCGGTGAACCAGGTCGAAAGCGTGGTGGCCGGCTCGAACTTCCTCGGCGGCGCCGGCCTGCTGGGCTCCGGTTTACCGGGTGGCCTTTCGGCGCTCGCCAGTGAAGCCGGCACGCTGTTGCCGACCGGCGGCATCCGCGCCCTCACCGCGGCCAGCGCGCTCGTCACACCGGCCGCCATGACCAACGCCGCGGTCGTGCCGGCGGCGTCCGGGTCGATCGGCGACGCCATCAAGGCCGGGTACCTACTCGCCGAGCCGTATGTGCAGTACGGTTTCGACCTCGCCGCGTACGCGGTCGGTTACCTGCCCTACGTCGGCTGGCTGGCCCCCCAGATCTATTTCTTCTACGACCTTTTCGAGCCCATGGTGCAGGCCGGCCTGTTCAACACCATCGACTGGCTGCAGGGCAGCATCAACTTCGCGCAAGGGCTGGCCAACTTCTGGGATGCCACCACGGCGTCGATCAACCAGTTCATCAACACCGAGATCTACTGGGCGCTCAGCTTCCTCCCGCCGCTGCCGCCGCTGCCGCCCTTCTTCCCGTAACCCGGGCCGTCAGCCCCGCAGTCCGCGCCGGAACAGCACCCACACCGGGGGCGCGACACCCAGCGCGATCAGGACCAGGGCCCCGTACGCCATCAGTCCCCGGCCCCCCAGGATCACGTCGTCGCCGGGACCGCCCATGCTCAGCACGGCGACCGTCAGCAGCCACGTCCACAGCGGCAGCGCGGCCACCCGCGCGGAGCGGGTCCACAGGCCGGCGGCCCAGACCAGTGCCGCGTTGACGAGCCCGCTGACCAGCGCACTGATGGGGAACGGAATCGAACCTATATAGGACGGAAGCAGCATCGCGCCGGCCAGTGCCGAGAGGATCCCGTCCACAGCCAGCAGCGCCAAAACGACGAAACGAATCGCGGGATCCGTGGCGCCGCCGTCCTGGACGGACGCGGCGCGTGGCTTGGTTTCGGTCAGGTCGGGACGCTGTCGACGTTGGCGAGTATCGAGCCGATGACCCACTGCAGACTGTCGAGCCGGTCCTGCCAATGCTGCATATTGGGGTCCAGGTCGGGGTCCATGCGAATTCCTTCCGTGGCTGCCTGTTTGGCAGCCTACCGCGTTGCGGCCGCGGTCAAACCGAGTCCCGCGAGCAGGTCCGTCTCCCATCCGCGCCCGTCGCGCTCCCCCGCGGCGCCTTCCACCAGCACGTAGTGCTCGTCGGGCAGGATGGGCAGCGCGAAGTTGTTCGACAGCGCGAGGGCGCGGGCCGTCGGGCCGACGACGAGCTGGGTTTCGTGGGCGGCCAGGGCGGCGATCTTCGCCGCGAGCGCATCCGGGGCAGCCTGCACGACGGCGTCGATGTCGGCATCCGCGTATCCGAAGTCGAACTCCTCTTGCGGCGGGACCATCCAGTCGGGCAGCAGGTCTTTCCGATCGAGATCCCGCCAACCGGCCTGGAACGCGCTCGCGGCCAGGACCGTCCAGTAGAACTTGGGCACCGCCCAGGGCTCGCCCGGGTAATCGTCGGTGGCGGCGGCCGCGACCGCCGCGGTCGTGACGGTGTGGGTGTGGATGTGGTCGGGATGGCCGTAGCCGCCGTTGGGGTCGTAGGTCACGACGACGTGGGGGCGCTGCTCGCGGATGACCGCGACCAGTGCGCCGACGGCCTCGCGTTCGTCGGCGTCGATGAACCTCTGGCGACCCCGCGGCGGGGTGCCCTCCATTCCCGAGTCACGCCAGCGGCCCGCGCCGCCCAGATAGTGGGGCGCGTCGACGCCCAGCGCCCGCAACGCGGCCGTGAGCTCGCCGATCCGGTAGCCGCCCAGTTGGTCCGCGCGGTCGACGGCGAGCCCGGCCCATCGGTCGCCGATGACCTCGCCCTCCTCACCGAGCGTGCAGGTGACGACGCGGACATCCGCCCCGCGGGCGGTGTAATGCGCGATGGTGGCGCCGTTGGCGAGGCTCTCGTCATCGGGATGCGCGTGGACGAACAGCAGCCGTGGAGTCTCGGGCATGCAGGCACCCTACCCCCGTCTCGCCGAGGCTCGGCGAATAGGAACGCGGGCGGCTACTATCGAGAAATGCCGCAGCTAACCCAGGGCCGGAGCAGCGTCCGGAGCCGCCGACGTGGCGAGGTGCTCGAACGTGCGCTCTACGAGGCCACGCTGGTCGAGTTGGCCGAAGTCGGCTACGGCGGGCTGACGATGGAGGGCATCGCGGCGCGGGCGCACACCGGCAAGGCGGCGCTGTACCGGCGCTGGTGCAGCAAGCACGACCTGGTGCACGCCGCCCTGGTCTACGCCCTGCCGCCGACGCCCGAGCCGCGCTCCGGCCGGTCGGCCAGGGAGAACCTGCTGACTATGTTCACGTCGCACCGCGACATGTTGGCCGGAAAGACCACCTTTCCCGGCATGTACGTCGTCCAGCAGCTGCTTCACGAACCGGAGATGCGCACCATCTTCGCCGACGCCGTGGTTGCCCCGCGGCTGAAGGTGATCGAATCGATCCTGCAGGCGGCCGTCGAGGACGGCGACCTCGACCCCGCCACGATCACGCCGCTGACTGCGCGCGTCGGACCGGCGTTGATCAATCAGCACTTCCTGCTCACCGGGGATCCGCCGAACCGGCGCGAACTGGCGCTGGTGGTCGACACGGTGATCCCGCCGCGGGCGGCTCCTCAGACCTAGGCCATGAAAAGTCCGGCGAAGTCGGCACCGGCGGCCAGGGTCTGGTCGAAGATGCCTTCCAGCCCGCCGATGTTGCCGCCGTTGAACACCTGCGCACCGGTACCGGTCAGGACCGTGCCGACCGCCGGGTACTGCACACCGGCCACGAAGCTGTTGATCGTTTGCTCGCCGGTGAGCAGCAACAGGTTGGGGATGTTGAACAGCCGGTTCAGCCCGCCGTTGAAGGCGGTGTTGGTCCCGAATGTCGCTGTCTCCCAAGCCACTTCGTTGCTCACCAGGTTGGCGTTGAAAGCGGCCTCGGACGGAATCAGGTTGGACAGGAAGTTGATCTGACCCGACGCCAAACCCTGCAGACCCGCCGTCGGCGCCGCCACCAGCGCCACGCCGAGGTTTGGCACCCCGGCGAACAGCGACCCGTTCAGCGCCGCGTTCAGTGACGCCTGCAAGCCGGCCGCGTTGATCCCCGCTGTCAACGCGGCCTGCAGGGCGCCATTGCCGGTCAACGAGGTCGCCACCCCGCTGATGACGTTCAGGTCCCACAGGAACTTGGTGTCCAGGGCGCCGAGGAACCCGCCGAGCGTGCCGCCGGCGATCAGGTTGGCCGGCGCGCCGACGGCGAGGCTGGCCAGGATGGCGCCGCCGGTCGGCAGCTGCGCGCCCAAGATGCTGTCGAATGTCACCTCGCCGGTGCCCAGCAGCAGGTTCCAGAAGTTGAAGGCGCTGTCGAGCGCGCCACCCAGGGCACCCGTGCCGCCGAAGAGCGCCGTCTCGATCGCCGTCTCTTGGGCGACCAGGGACGCGTTGAGGCCGAGCTCGTTGGTGATCAGCGACGTGTTGAAGCCGACCTCCATCGCCTGCAGCTGGGTCAGGAACGCGGGCACGTTGGGCGCCGTCAGCAGCACCTGCCAGGGCGCGACCAGGTTGGCGAACAGCGTGGGAAGCCCGGCGAGCCCGAGGCTGAGGCCGCCGTTCAAGGCGAGGTTCAGCTGAGCGCTGAGCCCGTTGAGCCCGGCCATGATGTTCACGCCCAGGCTGGGGCTCAAGCCGAGCGCACCGCCCAGCGCGTTGAGCGCGACGGTCAGGTTGGCCGGCAGGGTGAGGCCGCCCGACAGGGCCGGCAGCCCGGCGCTCAGGTTGGCGATCAGCGACCCGCCGGTTTGCAAGGCACCGGACAGGGCGGCGCCGAGGCCCGACAGGCTGCCGCCGAAGCCGCCGGACAGCGCGGCGTTGATGGCGCCGTTCAGCCCAGCGAGCCCACCGGTGAGGCTGGCCTGCAGGCCGGGGAACCCGGCGGTCAGGCTCGTCACCAGCGCACCGCCCGTCTGGGCCAATCCCGACAGCCCGCTGCCGATGTCCGCCGCCAGGGTGGCGCCGAGTGGCCCGAGGCCCGAAAGGCCGCCGCCGAGGCCGGCCGACAGCGCGGCGTTGATCGAGGCGCTCAGGCCGCCAAGCCCGCCGCTCAGGCTGGCCACGAGGCCGGGCAACGCGAGGCTCAGTCCGCCGGCCAGCCCGGCGCCGAGGTTCGCCGCCAGCGTGTTGCCGGCCTGGATCAAGCTCGAGAGGCCGGTGTTGAAGCTGGTCGCCAAGGCCGCACCGAGCGGCACCAGGCCCGAAAGGCCGCCGCTCAAACTGCCCGACAGCGCGGCGTTCAGCGAAGCATTCAGCCCCGACAGCCCGCCGCTCAGGCTGGCCTGCAGCCCGGGCAGCGCGGCGTTGAAGCCGCCCGCCAGCCCCGACAGCCCGGTGCCGATGTTCGTCGCGATCGTGCCGCCGGTCTGCGCCAGCGCCGTCAGCCCGCTGTTCACGTTGGTAGCGATCGCCGCCCCGAGCGGCGCCAGGCCGCCCAGGCTGGCGCCCAAGCCCAAGTTGCCCGACAGCGCGGCGTTGATCGAAAGCCCGATCGCGTTGATGTCGGCGCTGAGGCTGGCCGCCAGCCCTGAGATCCCAGCGCTGAAGTCGATGCCGAGCGCGGGGACCGCGCTCGCCAGTGTCTGCACGACGTTTACCTCGGCGGCCGCATAGGCGCCTGCCCCCGCGCTCAAAGTTTGAACGAACTGCTGGTGGAATACCGCCGCCTGCGCACTGAGTTGCTGGTAGCCCGCGGCGTGCGAGGAGAACAATGCGGCAATTTCCGCCGAAACTTCATCGGCGGCCGCGGGTAGCAGTCCCGTCGTCGCCACCGCGGCCGCGTTGTTGGCCGAACCGATGGCGGCCGCAAGGTTCGCCAAATCCGTTGCGGCATCGGCAATCAGCTCTGGCGCTGCGATGAGAAATGACACTTCGACCTCCCCGATTCACCCCACGTGACCGCCGGCGACTGTTTTCCCGAGCAGCCGTTCAGCGATGGCCGCAGCGTATCGAAATGGTGTTGTGAAAACGTTTGTTTGCACGAACTGGCTTTGCAGGTATTGAATTCGGCGACCCGTAATTAATTCGTTACCTTTTTTGGGACGGCGGTATTAGATACCCATTTTTTGGAAAATGATTGTTTTCAATACCAAATAAATGGCGCTTAGGGCCCGGTTTTGATCCATTGGCCGGCGTCTCCGACGATGCCGACGGGGACCGCGCCGGACAGGCTGACGTTTTGCACGCTGGGGCCGGCCGCGACGATCGTCGTGTCCTGCAGGATCGGCAGCACCGTGGACATGTTCCACAGCCGCGGCTCCACCGCGGTGATCACGTCGTTGATGCTCTTGGTGCCGTTCAGCGCGGCGTCGATGTTCGACTGGATGCTGCGGTCGCAGATTCCGGTGAGGTTCGACGGCGCCTGCACCAGGGCGCCGGGCTCGGGTGGGCGGCTGGGCGGTGCCGACGTCGGCGTCGTGCCGGTGGTGGCGGGCGCGGTGGACGGCGTGGGCCCGGCCGCGGGGGTGGTCGTGGCCACGTTCGAGGTCGGGACCGTCGTCGTCTGCAGCGCGGGGCAGCCGTAGCGCGAGGCCAGCAGCGTCGCCAGGTTGCCCCCGGCCCGGTGCCAGCCGACGATCGCGTCGACAGAGTTGTTGTTCAGCGCGTCGCGGTACAGCGTCACCGGGTCCAGCGCCAGCACCGTCGCCGCGATGCCGACATTGCGCAGCTGGTCGGCGGCGGTGTTGGCCACCGCGACGGAGGTCGGGTCGTTCGCCGCCACCCCGATGATCAGCGACAGCTGCTGACCGTCCTTGCTGATGCGGCCGCGGGTGACCTCCGGCGGCCCGGTGCTCGCGGGTGTCGGCGCCGGCGACGTCGACGTGTTGGGCTCGACCTTGTATCCGGAGCTCTCCAACAACGCCAGCGCGGCGGGCGTGGTCATCGCGGGCGGCGCGGTCGGCTCATAGCCGGGGTCGCTCGGCGAGCGGATCTGGGCCTGGTCGAGCGTGACCGTGTTGTCGCTGCCCGCGCCGACGGCCGCCAGCAGATCGACGTCGAGCAGGCCCAGGATCGCCTTGCGGACCTGAGTGTCGGACAGCTTGGACTCGTTGGCGCGCAGCGTGAGCTGCATGACCCGCGGCGTCACGATCCGCGCGGTGCGCACGTCCGGGATGGCTGACAGCTGCGCGAAGGCCGCGGAGCCGCCGTGCACCTGGGCGACCTGGGTGTCGCCGTTGCGCACGGAATCGGCCAAGGCGGCCGGCGCGCCGGCCCGGCGGAACAGGATCAGGGCGGGCTTGGCCGGCGGTCCCCAGTAGCGGTCGTTGCGGGCGATCAGGATCTCGTCGCGCTGCGGGTCGATGCTCTCGACCCGGAACTGGCCGCCGGTGACCGGCAGGGCCCGTGCCAACCCGGCCGCGAATCCGCCCGGCACGTCCTTGACGATGTGGGCCGGCAGGATGTTGCTGAACAGCTCTTTCCACGCCGGGTACGGCTGCGCGAACGTGACGACGGCCTGCTTGCCGCCCTCGAGCGACTGCACCCCGGTGATGAGGTCGTATCCGGCCGGATCGACGACCCCGGGCTGGCTGACCATTTGGCGCCACAGGTACCAGAAGTCGTCGGCGGCGATGGGCGCGTTGTCGGTCCACTGCGCCTCGGGCCGGATCTTGTAGGTCACGGTGAACGGGTTTTGGTTGGTCACGTCCGCGGACACCAACAGGGTCGGGTCCATCTCCCAGCGCGACCCCGTCGGCGTGGCGGGATCCGGCACCGGCCGAAACGCGCTGGGCAGCACCAGAGCGCTGATCGCCGCGTTCACCGGCGACAGGTCGCTCAGCAGGTGCGGGTTGAACCCGGCGCCGATCGAATCGATGCCCATGATGATCTGGGTGGGCCGCTGCGGCGGCGGCGCCGAATTGTGCGGGGTGTCGGTGCTCTGCGGCGCCGGCGGCGGGTTGACCGTGCACGCCGCCAGCACCAGCCCGACCAGCGAGACCAGCACGCCGACCCTCAGGAACAGGCGGCTGGCTCGTCTCGGCACGCCCATCAGGGTATCGAGCAGCTGCTCAGCAACCCGGCCAACCACGCCCGTGACGCGGCCCGGCGCCAAGCCGCTAGCCCCGCGCCTTGGCCCGCGCCCGGCTGCGGGCCCGGGAGGTGGCATCGAGCTCGACCTTGCGCACCCGCACGATCTCGGGGGTCACCTCCACGCATTCGTCGGGCGCGCAGAACTCCATGGCCCGTTCCAGGTCGAGCTCCAGCGGCTTGGCCAGCGTCTCAATGACGTCCGCGGTCGACGACCGCATGTTCGTCAGCTTCTTCTCGCGCGTCACGTTGATGTCGAGATCCTCTGGGCGCGGGTTGATTCCGACGACCATGCCCTCGTAGGTGTCCTGCCCCGGCTCGACGAAGAACTGGCCCCGGTCGGCGAGCTGGATGAGGGCGAACGGCGTGATGGTGCCCGACCGGTCGGACACCAGCGAGCCGGTGTGGCGGGCGCGGATCTCCCCCGCCCACGGGCGGTAGCCGTCGAACACGGCGTTGGCGATGCCGGTGCCGCGGGTCAGGGTGAGGAAGTCGGTGCGGAAGCCGATCAGGCCGCGGCTGGGCACGACGAAATCCATCCGGACCCAGCCGGCCGCGTGGTTGGCCATCTCCTCCATGCGGCCCTTACGGCCGGCCATCAATTGGGTGATCGCGCCGACGAATTCCTCGGGGCAGTCGATCGTCATCGCCTCGAACGGCTCGTGCAGCTGACCGTCGATGGTCTTGGTGACCACCTGCGGCTTGCCGACGGTCAGTTCGAAGCCCTCGCGGCGCATCTGTTCGACCAGCACGGCCAGGGCGAGCTCCCCGCGGCCCTGCACCTCCCACGCGTCGGGCCGGCCGATGTCGACCACCCGGATCGACACGTTGCCGACCAACTCGGTATCCAGCCGGCTGCGGACCATCCGCGCGGTCAGCTTGTGGCCGGACACCTTGCCCGCCAGCGGCGAGGTGTTGGTGCCGACCGTCACCGAGATCGCCGGCTCGTCGACCGTGATGCGCGGCAGCGCGTGGGCGTGGTCGGGATCGGCCAGCGTGTCGCCGATCATGATCTCGGGGATGCCCGCCACCGCCACGATGTCGCCGGCGATCGCCTCGTCGGTGGGGCTGCGCTCGACGCCCTCAGTGGCCAGCAGCTCGGTGATCTTGGCGCTGGTGATCACCGGCACCCCGTCGACCTCGCGCATCCAGGCGACCTGCTGGCCCTTGCGCAGCTTGCCGTTGTAGATGCGGATCAGCGCGAGCCGGCCGAGGAAGGCCGACGCGTCGAGGTTGGTCACCAACGCCTGCAGCGGCGCCTCGGGGTCCCCCGACGGCGGCGGGATGTGCTCCATCAACACGTCGAACAGCGGGTCGAGGTTGTCGCCGGCGGGCACTTCGCCGTCGGCCGGCTGTTCGGTGCTCGCGATCCCCGCCCGCCCGGACGCGTACAGGGTCGGCAGGCCCAGGGCGTGTTCGGCGGCCTTGGCGGCCTCGTCGTCGAGGTCCGACGCGACGTCGAGCAGCAGGTCGTGGCTGGCGTCAACGACTTCGGCGATGCGGGCGTCGGGCCGGTCGGTCTTGTTGACGACCAGGATGACCGGAAGATGCGCGGTCAGCGCCTTGCGCAGCACGAACCGGGTCTGCGGCAACGGGCCCTCGGAGGCGTCGACCAGCAGCAGGACGCCGTCCACCATGGACAGCCCGCGCTCCACCTCGCCGCCGAAGTCGGCGTGCCCGGGGGTGTCGATCACGTTGATGACCGTGACCGTCCCGTCGCTGTTGTGGCGGTGCACGGCGGTGTTCTTGGCCAGGATGGTGATGCCCTTTTCCTTTTCCAGGTCACCGCTGTCCATGATGCGTTCCTGGGTGTCGTCGCCGCGGTGGTGCAGCGCCCCGGATTGCCGCAGCATCGCGTCGACCAGGGTGGTTTTCCCGTGGTCGACGTGGGCGACGATGGCGACGTTGCGGAATGGCACGTCGGTGATTCTGGCAGCGGGGGCCTCAGATAGCGAACCGGCCGCTTGACGGCACTGAGTGTGCGGTGGCGGCGTTGTGTGTGCGGTGGCGGCGCGTCGGGTCGGCGTGTCGTCACCGTCAGCGCACACACGACGCCCTGAGCGCACTTTCGATCACAGCGCTCGAACCAGGTCCGGTAGCCAGCCGCGATCGGCCGGGACCCAGTCGACGTCGTGCAGCTCCGCGGCGGTCACCCACCGCAGCGCCCGATGATCCCGCGGGTGTGGCTCACCACCAAGCAGCCGGACGTGATACGCCCGCAGTGTCATCGTTTCGTTCAGCGGAATGTCGGCGCCCAGGCGGTCGCCCACCACAAGGTCGCCGTTCTCTAGGCCCAACTCCTCCACCAACTCTCGGGCCAGCGCGTCCCGTTCGGTTTCGCCGGGTGCGACCTTGCCGCCGGGCAGTTCCCAGAGGCCGGCCAACTCGGGCGGCCGGACTCGCTGCGCCACCAAAACCTTGGAGCCGGAGATGATCGCTGCGGCGACGACGATCCGGGTCGGCATGGCCAGTGACGGTATACCGTGGGGCGCGGGTCGCCGGAGGGGGCACCGTCTCGGGAACTGCTTCATGTACCAGGCGCGCCGCCCAGAGCCGAATTCCCTTGGGGCACAACGCCTGTATTACGGTTTGAGCGCCAAAGTGGAATACTCGAATGCGTCGGTCACGAACTCTACCGGGCACTTTCTGAGAATCGGGGTTGGCAATGGTCACCGAACCCGCAACGACGTTCTCCCGCACGTTCAGGGGCTACGACCCTGCCGCGGTCGATGCCTACATCGAGAAGGTGCTCACCAAGCAGAAGTTGCTGATCGACGAGGTCCAGAACTTAAGAGCCCAGCGAAATGAATCCGGCGACGAAGCGGCTGCGCTGCGCATCGAAGTCGCCTGTCTCAACGATGAGGTCGCCATGCTGTCGGACACCTCACCGTCGCCCTACGCGATGCAACACCGGATGGCGAAGATGCTGCGGCGGGCGATCGATGAGGTTTCCCGGATGCACGCCGACGCGCGAGCCGAGGCGGACGCCCTGATCGCGGCGGCCGAGGCCGAGGCCCAGGCCGCGCAGCGAGAGCACCGAGAACTGTTGGCGGACATAGCCTTACAACAAAGTGCGCTAGAAGCGCAGTGCGCGGAAACCAAGAAGAATGTCGACGCCGAAGTCGCCGGGAGGCGCGCCGAAGCCCAATCGTCGATCGATCACGCGTGGCAGGAAGCCCAGCAGCAGCGTGAGCAGCTCCTCGCCGACGCAAGGCAACAAGCTCGTCTCATCCATGAGCAGGCCCGGCAAGCGGTGACCGAGGCGAACCAGCAGCGCATCATGATCCTGGAAGAACTGATGGGCATTGTCCGCGACCTGCAAGCGGTTCCGGCCAGCCTGGAGTCCGCCTATCAGGAACTGAAGAACCCGCCGGAGGCGAGCGTCGTGGTGCCCTTGGACCAGAGAAGTCAAGCGCCGGCCGGCCCCGCCGTAGCCTCGTAGGTGAGCACCGTTCCCATCCCAGACGAGAGGACGCCTCCGGCATGGCTGTGTTAACGGATGAACAAATAGACGCCGCACTGCCCGAGCTCAACGGATGGGAGCGTGCCGACGGCGTGCTGCGCCGGTCGATCAAGTTCCCGTCGTTTCTGGACGGCATCGACGCCGTGCGCCGGGTGGCTGAGCACGCCGAGAGCAAGGGTCATCATCCGGACATCGATATCCGTTGGCGGACAGTGACTTTCGCGCTGGTCACGCATTCCGAGGGTGGCATCACCCAGAACGACGTCGACATGGCGCGCGACATCGACGGGATCGTCGGGGGCTAAGCCGTCGGCTCGGCGCGTCGGCCGGATGCCGCGATCCAGATCAACGTCGCCACCGCCGCCACGATGTACACCAGCCCGGCCCAGGCCAGGTACCACGGCCGGCTGATCTGCCAGATCGTCGGCTGCGCGAAGCTCAGCAACCACGGCACCCCGACGATGGTGAGCGCCAACCAGCCCCAGCCGACGACGCGAGCGCCGCGCCGCTCGCGCGCCGGCCCGTGGATCGCCCAGATCATCAGCGGCACCAGCCACACCCAGTGGTGGGTCCACGAAATCGGCGAAAGCAGCAGCCCGAACAGCTCGACCACCAGCAACTTGCCCAGCCGATCGGTGGGGTCCAGCGCCCGCCAGGCCAGGACGGCCAGCACCGCCGTCACCGCGACCGCCGCCAGCACCAGCGGACCGAAGCCGGCGTCGTGGCCGAGGATCCGCGAGATGCCCCCGCGCCAGGATTGGTTGAACGACGTGGCGATCGGCCCGACCCGGTGCGCGTCGCCCAGCAGATCGGTGAAGTAGTAGCGGGCCTGATCGCCGACGACCAGGACCGACACGCCCACAGTGGCCAGGAAGACGAACGCGGAAAACACCGCCGCACCCCAGCGCCGAACGCCCAGCAGGTAGACGCCGGCGATCGCCGGCGTCAACTTGATCCCGGCCGCCACGCCGACCAGCAACCCCGATAGCCACCAGCGTGTCGTCCATGCCGCCCACAGCACCGCCAGCATGAGCAGCACGTTGATCTGGCCGTAGTCGAACGTGCTGCGCAGCGGCTCGATCCAGATGGTGACCGCCGTCCACAGCATCGCGACGCGGTGACCCGCCCCCGCCGGCACGCCCACCAGGCGCTGGCTCAGCCGGATCGCGCCGTACAACGCGGCGATCGTCGCCACCTGCCACAGGAAGGCCACCAGCCCAAACGGCAGCAGGTGCAGCGGGTAGAACACGACCGCCGCGAAGGGCGGATAGGTGAATGGCAGCGGGAAGTCCGGCGTCTGGTCGGCGTAGACGTAGCTGTACAGGGTGCCGGGATGGTCGAGGGCGGCGGCGCCGCCGAGGTAGACGTGCAGGTCGACGAAGTTCGCGCCGTTCGGCGCCAGGTACGTCCAGGCGAGTCGCGCCGCGATGCTCGCGATCAGCAGCGCCGGGGCCGCCGCCTGCCGCCGGGTGCTGGGTGCCGCCGGGGCGGCCGGGATGGTGTCTATCCGCCCGACTTTAGCCATCGCCCGGTGTTCTGTGGGCTGCCCGGTCACCGCCGTCACTCGTATCGGTAACGATCGAATAAATGCCACACGTGTCACTTGAGTCACACCAGTATCAACGTAACTTCGGGGCCGAACCCGTCATCGACAACCAGGGAGAGTCATGCCAACCATCTGGACCTATCTGCGAGCGGCCGCCGTCTTGGTCGGTTCGTCCGCCGCCCTACTGACGGGCGGGATCGCCCACGCTGACCCCGTCCCCGCGCCGCCGGTGCCGAACATTCCGCAGCAGCTGATCAGCTCGGCGGCCAACGCGCCTCAAATCCTGCAAAACCTCGCGACCGCCCTCGGCGCCACCCCGCCGGCGGCGCCCGCCTCGCCGGGCATCACCTTCCCGGGGATGCCCTCGGCGGCCTCGCCGGTCTCGCCTTCGGCGGGTCTCCCGTCCATTCCGGGGCTCACCCCGCAAACCGCGGCGACGGCCCCGGCGGCGACGACGCCGACGATCCCGGGCCTCGGCTCGCTCCCGGGCCTGGCCCAGACCACCCCGGCGGCGCCCGCCGCTCCGGCGGCCCCGTCGATTCCGGGCCTGCCCGCCATCCCCGGGCTGTCGGCGCCGGCGGTTCCCGCCGCCCCGGCGACACCACAGATCCCGCAGGCGAAGGTGGACATGCCGGCGCTGCCGTCCGGCCTGCCGGTCAGCGTGCCCGCGCAGCTGACGATTCCGCAGGATCTGCAGGCGCTGGCCACGGGTCAGGCCCCGGCGGCACCGGCGGCACCGGCCGCACCGGCGCCCGCCAGCCCGATGTCGCCGCTGCTTTCGGCCCTGCCCTGAGCAGCTCGATACCCAACTGAACCGCCACTAGCCAGGACCGGAGGACATCGTGGCAACCACTAGGAATCTGTCCAAGGGTTTGGCCGCTGTTGTCGTGGCGTCGGCTGCCGCGTTCGGGTTATGCCCGAGCGCGGCGGCCGACCCGGCGGCGCCGCAGCCGACACCGCAGCCGAACTCGACCCAGCAGCTTCCGGGCCTGCCCGCCCTCTCGGAGCTGAGCCCGATCATCCAGCAGGCGGCGAGCAATCCGGGGCAGGCGACGCAGCTGCTGATGGCCGCCGCCCAAGCGTTCACCCACAATCCGACGGCGCCCGCCGAGTCGAAAAACGTTGCG
>NZ_AUWQ01000021.1 GCF_000455205.1 Mycobacterium sp. UM_CSW
CGCGCGAACCGCCGCCGACGAACAACGGCGGGTGGGGCCGGGTCCAGGTGCCGGTGCAGACTCCCGCGTCCGCGCCGGCGCCGGACCACACCGACAGCATCCGCTCGACCAGGCCGTCCATCAGCTCGCCGCGGCGGCCGAAATCGATTCCGAGCGAATCGTATTCGACCGTGCGATAGCCCAGGCCCACCGTGGTCAGCAGCCGGCCGCGGCTCATGTTGTCGACGAGCGCGATGTCTTCGGCGAGCCGGACCGGATTCCACAGCGGTCCCAGCGCGCAGTCGACGCTGGCGATCAGCGTCGTGGTTCGGGCCAGGAACATCGACGCGGCCATGATCGGGTTGCAGCTCCACCCGTGCCCGGTCGCGTGGTGCTCGTCGACACTGATCGAGGTGATGCCGTGCGACTCCCCCCACTGCGCCAGCTCGAGCGCGGCGCGGAGCAGCGCGCCCTGGGTGCGCGGATCACCCTGCGGCGACGCGAAATTGAAGCGCAGCACGCTCAGCAGCACGTCATGCCTCCCCCTGCCCCGCCATCGACTGCAGGAAGGCGGGGAAGTCGGGGAAAAGCGCGCGGTCGACGATCTCGATGCGGGTGCCCGAAGCGTCCGTGAAGTAGGCGAACAGCGAAAGTTCGGAGCCGGGCGTGTCGGCGGTCATCTCGAGAGTGAAACCGTTGGCCTCCAACGCCCGCGCGCTCTCGGCCAAATCATCGCTGAAGTAGCCGAGGTGGTGGACGGCGTTACCCGCCGCCGCCGTCCAGGGGCTGCCGGGAACCTCCTGCACCAGTTCGACGTGGGGGCTCTGCAGGGAGTAGACGATCGTCGACGTCAGTTCGCGGACGCCGGAGGCGGTGCGAAAAGGCAGCGTATAGCTCATCGGATTGATCCACCGGTAGCCGGCCAGCGCGCTCAGCCTGGCCATCGCCGCGCCGAGGTCGGGCACGACGACGCCGGTGTGGTAGAAGTCCTGCGGGTGCAAAGCGAATGTCATTGTGAGTCCTTGCTTTCAGACACAGTCCGATGCGCCGTCGACGACGAAGAGCGCGCCGCTGGTGTAGCTGCTTTGCTCCGTACACAGAAAGGCCACCGTCGGAGCGATTTCCCCGACCGATCCGAAGCGGTGCAACGGGATGTGGGCCAGCTCGGATTCGACCAGCTCGGCCGCGCCGTGCATGGGCGCGGTCATCGGCGTGTCGATCGTGCCCGGCGCCACCGCGTTCACCCGGATCCCCTTGCGCGCCCACTTCACCGCGAGGTTGCGCGTGATGCAGACGACGCCGGCCTTCGCGGCGCCGTAGCCGGGGACCAGTGGGACGGCGCGCAGCGCCGACATCGACGCGACGTTGACCACGCTGGCGCCACCGGCTGCGGTCGACGACTTCAGCGCCGGATACAACGCGACGGTGAGCCGGTAGGGACCGATCAGATTGAGCGCGACCGAGGCGTCGAAACCGTCGGGTTTCGACTCGTCGAGTCCGCCGGGGAAATTCGCGCCGGCGTTGTTCACCAGGACGTCGAGGCCCGCGAACGCCTGCGCCAACGCGTCCACCGATTCGGGGTCGGTGATGCGCAACTGTCGATAGGCCATGCCCGACAGGTCGGTGTCGTAGTCCGCGGCTGCGGGTTTGGTCCCCGTGATGGTGACGTCGGCTCCGGCGTCCCGGAACAGCGTTGCCGTGGCATGGCCGATCCCGCTGGTGCCGCCGGTGACCAAGACGGTCGTCCCGGTGAAGTCAAAGCTGACTCGCGCCGTCATGCGTTCCTCGCTAGTTGGTTTCTGAGCCAAGCACTTTCCCAGAAGTTGGTGCTGTCAGCCAGCAGCGTCTCATGCGCACCGTTCAACACGTCGCGGGCCCCCGGGTGGTCGCGGGGAACCAGCTCGGCCAGGTGAATGGCGTGCAGTGGCCGCCCCGCCTCGAGGTGCGCCCGCGCCCTGTCCACCAGCGCGTCGGCCCCGGCCAGCTCGACCACGTCGGCGGCGACAGCCTCGAAACCGACCGGATACAGTTCGGTGGTCGATCGGTGGTGGAACCAGCCCGAGTAGTTCTCCCACACGGCGCGCACATCCCAGTCGACCTTCCCGTAGCCTTGGCCCACTTCGTATTCCGGGGGCAGGGTGATCTCGCGCATCAGGGTGCGGACGTCCTTGCCCGCGTTCATCCCGGCGACGGTCTGGTCGTGGACATACCGAATCGCGTCGCGCAGCCGGGTCAATTCGGCGTTGATGCGCTCCCGCCCCACGATCGGTTCGAAATGACCGGTCACCAGGAGTTCGGGTTCGAGGTCGCGGACCCGCTCGACCGACGCGATGGCGGTCAGGGCGTCGCGGTACCGGTCGCCGCGCATAGTGACGAGGTTGGGAATATGACCGAATATCGGGCCAAAGGTGTTTCCGCACAGGCAGATCCGCTCGTCCGGCAGCCACACCACCAGCGAGTCGGTGGTCTCGCCGCCGGGCACGGCTATCAACTCCAAGCGCCGGCCGCCGAGCTCCAGGGTCAGGGTGTCCTCGAAGTCGAGATCGACGGCGGGGACACTCTGGGCGGGCAGCCGCTTCGTGCCGAGCCGGCGCTGGATGTCCTGGATTCCCGACGCCAGCGTGTCCTTGAAGGCGAACGCACTGCGGGCGGCGCGGTACGGGATCAGCCTTTCGTTGTCGTCACGCCACGCCGTCCAGTTCGCTTGCGCGACAACCGTAGTGTCGGGGTCGCGCACGCTGTCCAGGCCGCCGACGTGGTCGACGTGGCCCTGGGTGAAGATGATGTAGCGCACCGGCGAGGGGTCGACGGCGTCGAAGTTGGCGCGGTGCACCGGCCCTTCGAAGCCCATGCCGGTGTTGACGATGACCCGGCCCTCACCGGTGGTCAGCAGGTAGGCGTTCGACAGCCCCGGCGAGCACCACAGTCCCGGCGCTATCTGCTCGGCCTTTTCGGCCGAAGCCGGGCGCAGGCCGTCGGCGCCGGGCCTCTCGCGATAGATCGGCTCGAACATCGCTGTTGACTCCTTCATTCGGGCCGGACGTCGAATCGGTTGAAATAGAACTCGAAGCGCCCGCGCAGTTCGTCGGGCGAGATGCCGAAATGCCGTTGCAGCGCGTAGCGGACGCGGCCGTGTTTGCCCCGCGGATTGCCGTCCAGGTAGTTCTGCAGGCGGGCGCGCACCTTGGGCGTCAGCTCGACTCCCCCGCGCTGGTAAAGCTGTTCCAGCAGCGGCATTTCGTTGCCGTTGAGGTGGTGGAAGGCGATGTCGATGCTGCGTTCGGCCGGAACGAGGTCGCGGTCGCGCACGCAAGCGCCGAGCAGCCGCTGCACGCGGTCGCTCCAGTAGTCCAGCAGCCATTCCGGGTCGATGGTGGTCCGGCGCAGCCGGTCGGAGTAGGCCATCATCGTGATGGCCGACTGGACCACGGCGACGGGATCGCGATGAGTGAAGGCCACGGTCGCATCGGGGAAAGTCGCCATCAAGGGGCCGAGCTGCTCGCAGTGCTGCGGGCTCTTCAGCACCCAGGTCCGCGGACCGCGGAGGAACGTCAGCGCCTGCAGGACCTTCTTCAGGTACGCGTAGTGCCGGGTCTGGTCGAGCCCCAGGTAGTAATCGCGCCAATCCGGCACGCGCGCATGCCATTCGAGGACGTAGGCGGCCAGGTCAAGGTCGAGGAGTTCGACCTCCTCCTCGATCGCCTCGGGAAAGCGGTCGTGCATTGCGGCCACTACAGGGGCGCTGGCCATGAGCGCGTCGTGCTCGGCCTTGGCCCGCGCGTACCGGGGGTCGACGCCGGAAATGTCGGGGCCTTCGCCGCGCGCGGGTATTGGTTCCTGACTCTCCCAGTAGGGCAGCGCGCGCCGGCGCGGGTCGGCCGCGATGAGGTTGACCAGGTGCGTGGTTCCGGATCGCGGCATCCCGACCACGATGAAAGGCTTCTCGATGGCGACCGATTCGATTTCCGGATACCGCTTGATGAGTTCGGTCAGCGACAGCCGGTTGCGCAGCAGGCGAACCACGCGTTGCCGCAGCGACGAACGGGTGAGCTGGGTCAGGCCTTCGTCCGCTTCGATGGCCGCGACGTGCACGGCCAGCCGGTCTTTGAACCCGTCGGTGTCGTCCAGGTCGTCGGCCCCCGCTTGCTGGACCGCTTCGGCGAGCATCCGTTCGGCATCGAAGTCGACGCGCCTTGCCTCGGTGAATTCGAGGATCTGACGCTGGACGTCGGTCAGCCGGGGCGCCGTAAGGTCATCGAAGTCGATGTCGTCCACGTCGCCGACCGCAGAAGCCACGCGAGCTCTACAGGTTGGCCAGGTCGTCGGGAACGTCCACCTTGTGTTCCTGCAGCGCATCCAGCGGCACCACCTCGAGCGTGCGCTCGTGGGTGGACGCCAACACCACCGGCGCGGCGCACCCGTCGTTGTGGGCCCGAAGCCAGTTCAGGGCGGTGACGCACCAGCGGTCGCCGGGCAACAGGCCGGGAAACCGGTGCTCGGGAACCGGCGTCAGCAAGTCGTTGCCGATGGAACGCTGGTGTTCCAGGAATTCGGCCGTCATCACTGCGCAGATCGTGTGACGACCGAGGTCTTCCTGGCCGGTCGAGCAACAGCCGTCGCGGTAGAAACCGGTAAGCGGGTCGGTACCGCACGGTTCCAGCGGACCGCCGAGCACGTTGCGATCGGGCACCGGTTTAGTATCGCGCCCCGGGGTGCGAAATTTATAGTCAGTTTGCCCATCCGCGCCCGGCGATTTTTTGCCGCCGCCGGCATTCGGCGCCCGAGCGGCCGGGCTGCGCGGTAGGTTCTGCCTGTGAAACTTTCCGGGGCTTTCCTGGCGGAAGCGGCCGCGACCGTCGACAACAAGCTCAACGTGCAGGGCGGGGTGCTGTCGAAGTTTACGGTCGGACCCGACCGGTATGCCCGGTTTGTCCTCGTGGTGCTGACGCAGTCCGGAACCGAGGATTCCGACCGACGGGTGGACGTGGAACTCAAGCCCCCGACGCTCGACGCGCCGCAATACAAATGGTTCGACGCGCCGGAGGCCGCGGTCGGGGAATTTCCGGGGTTCGCCTTCTTCGAGATCGAGGCCCGGCTGCCGGTTGACGGCCGCTGGACGATCGAGATCAGTTGCGGCGATTCGTCGGTCTCGCTGCCGCTCGTGGTGGACGGGTGGACCTCGCCGTCCCTTGACATTTGAGCAAGCCCATTTTCGCTTGACCCTCAATGGCCTTGCACACCAAGAAGATCCGTCCTGTCGGGGCGGCCGGCCCGTCATGACCCTCGACCGGGCGCGCGAATGCCCCTAGGTCACAACAAGATAACAATTCCCGCGGCGCCGAGAACCCGGCGCGACGCGCTGGCCAAATGCCGGGTCCGGAGCCGCGGGAAACTTATCGTCATTTGGTGCATCGTCGTACAGCCTTGAAGCTTCCATTGCTGCTGGCGGCGGGCACGGCCCTGGCTCACGTACCACGCGCCTCCGCGGACCCGGCGCCGCGCTCCTCTGGGGAGATCACCCGATGGTCGCCCGACCGCGCCAACCGCTGGTATCAAGCGCAAGGATGGCTCGTCGGCGCCAACTACATCACGTCGAACGCCATCAATCAGCTCGAGATGTTCCAGCCCGCCACCTACGACCTGCGGCGCATCAACACCGAGCTGAGCTGGGCCCGGGCTTACGGTTTCAACAGCGTGCGGGTTTTCCTGCACGACCAGCTGTGGGCCCAGGACGCGCGGGGTTTTCACAACCGCCTCGCGCAGTTCGTCAGCGTCGCAGCGAGCCACGGCATCCGGCCGCTGTTCGTGTTCTTCGACTCCTGCTGGGACCCGTTCCCCAAACTCGGCCCGCAGCGCGCGCCGCGGCCCGGCGTGCACAACTCGGGGTGGGTGCAGAGCCCCGGTGCGGAACGCCTCGGTGACCCCGGCTACACCCAGGTCCTGCACGACTACGTGACCAGTGTGTTGACCCAATTCCGCAGCGACAACCGGATTTTGGGTTGGGACCTGTGGAACGAGCCGGACAATCCCGCGCGGGTGTACGCCAAGGTCGAGCGGAAGGACAAACTGGAGCGGGTCGCGGAGCTGCTGCCCCAGGTGTTCCGTTGGGCCCGTTCGGTCGATCCCAGCCAACCGCTGACGAGCGGCGTGTGGCGCGGCGCCGACCAGGGCGAGCATGGGGGCGCCAGCGCCATCAGCGACATCCAGCTGAGCAACGCCGACGTGATCACGTTCCACTCGTATGCCGAGCCCGCGGGCTTCGAGTCGCGGGTCGCCGAGCTCACGCCGCACGGGCGCCCGATCATCTGCACGGAGTACATGGCCCGCCCCCAGGGCAGCACCATCGAGTCGATCCTGCCGATCGCGAAGCGCCGGAACATCGGCGCGTTCAACTGGGGGCTGGTCGCTGGCAAGACCCAGACGTACTTCCCGTGGGACTCGTGGGATCACCCCTACGCGGCCCCGCCGAAGGTGTGGTTTCACGACCTGCTGCAACCGGACGGCCGGCCCTATCGCGACAGCGAGTTCCAGACGGCCCGCACCCTGGGCGGCGGCGGGCCCACGTAGAACTGCCTCCGACCCTGCGCTAAGCGGCGACTAGGTGGGGGGAAAAAGTTCGGCAATGAGCGCGCGGACGTGCTTGGCGATCTCATCGCGGATGGCGCGAACGATGTCGGGAGGCTGGCCTTCCGGGTCCGCCAGTTCCCAGTCACGGTAGGTGACTCCGGGTAAGTGAGGGCTGATGTCGCCGCAGCCCATGGTGATCACGATGTCGCCGGCCCGCACGGCGCCGGGGGTGAGGAGTTTGGGGGCCGCGGCGGTGATGTCGATGCCTATTTCAGCCATCGCCGCGACGGCGGCGGGGCTGATCACCGAGGCGGGTTGGGTTCCGGCGGAGCGCACTTCGATGCGGTCGCCGCCGAGGTGCGTGAGCAGCGCGGCGGCCATTTGAGAGCGGCCGGTGTTGTGCACGCAGACGAACAAGACGCTGGGTTTTTCCGTCATCGGCGGGGCTCCGGGAGTGGATTGCGCACCGCGAAGCTATGAAATTTTTCGATCCGAAATTTGCCCATCTTGTGCCCAAACGTCGCCCACGAGCAGCGCCGGGGCGTTAAGCGGGCGCGTTACCTGCGGTTCTTATTCATTCTTTGGCGGTGGCGGAGGGATTTGAACCCTCGGACGGTTTTAGCCGTCACACGCTTTCGAGGCGTGCTCCTTAGGCCGCTCGGACACGCCACCGCCAGGCAGCTTACCGAACGCCGCGCCACTCACCCCAATCGCTGGTTCCGGCCACCGAGATTGCCGCCATGGTTGTGCTCGCGCCAAGATCACAGCCCTCACGGCAATCTCGACGCCGAATTGCCGCAGGAACTCACCCCAATCGCTGGCGGGCGAAGAAGGCCTCCAGCGGCGCGGCGCACTCCCGCGCGAGCACGCCGCCGCGTACCTCCGGGCGATGGTTGAGCCGGCGGTCGCGGACCACGTCCCACAGCGATCCGACGGCTCCCGTCTTGGGCTCCCACGCCCCGAACACCAGCCGCGCGACGCGGGCCAGCACCAGCGCGCCCGCGCACATGGTGCAGGGCTCGACCGTCACCGCAAGCGTGGCGCCCTCCAGCCGCCATCCGTCGCCGAGCACGCCGGCGGCCGCCCGCATCGCCAGGATTTCGGCGTGCGCGGTCGGATCGCCAAGGGCCTCACGGGCATTCACCGCCCGGGCGAGCTCTGTGCCGTCGGCGCCGATGACCACCGCACCGATCGGCACGTCGCGCGGCCCCGCCGTCGCGGCGACCGACAGTGCGGAACGGATCAGGTCTTCGTCGTCAGTACTCACCGACCGAGCCCGATGGCGGCGACCCGCTTCGCCCGGCTCCGCCGCGCTCGCGATCACCGACCCAAGCGGTCGATCACCGCCGACAGCTGGTCGGCAAAGCCCATCTCGCGGGCGATGCGGCCGAGTTGCTCGTCGGCGTAGAGGTCGGTCTCGTCGAGGATGACGCCGAGCACCGCCTCGGGCAGCCCGACGTCGGACAGCAACCCGAGGTCGCCCTCCTCGAAGGGGTCGGCGTCCTCGAGGTCTTCGGGATCGATGTCGGCGTCGAGGTTGTCGAGCACCTCGGCGGCGATGTCGTAGTCCAGCGCGGCGGTGGCGTCGGAGAGCAGCAGCCGGGTCCCGGACGGGCCTGGGCGCACGATGACGAAGAACTCGTCGTCGACGTCGAGCAGCCCGAACACCGCGCCCGAGCTGCGCAGCTCACGCAGTTCCGTCTCGGCGGTCTGAAGGCTCGTCAGCGCCTTGGCACCCATGGGATAACAGCGCCACTTACCCTCTTCTCGCACGACGGCAACGCCGAAGCCGTCCGGTGCGTCCGCGGACGGCCCTTGCGCTGGAGCGCGCTGTGCTCCCATGGGCGCCTACGCTAGTCGCTGACCAGCCCAACTGACCAGACGGAACACCGCCGCCCGCCGAAAGTGTGCAAACCTAAGACGGTGGCGCACCCTGTATCCAAGACTCCGGTTTGCGTGCTGGGGCTGGGCCTGATCGGCGGCTCGATCATGCGGGCCGCGACCGCGGCCGGCCGCGACGTCTTCGGCTACAACCGATCGGTCGAGGGCGCACACGCGGCCACCGCCGACGGCTTCGACGCCAGCACCGATCTCAGCCACACCCTGACGCGGGCCGCCGACACCGATGCGCTGATCGTCGTGGCCGTGCCGATGCCGGCGTTGGCGGGCATGCTCGCCCACATCAGCGAACTGGCCCCCGATTGCCCGCTGACCGACGTCACCAGCGTCAAGAGCGCGGTGCTGAAAGAGGTGACCGCGGCCGGTCTGCTGGAACGCTTCGTCGGCGGCCACCCCATGACGGGCACCGCGGACTCGGGCTGGGCCGCCGGATACGCCGGGTTGTTCACCCGGGCCCCGTGGGTCATCAGCGTCGACGACCACGTCGACCCCGTGGTGTGGTCGATGGTGATGACGCTGGCGCTGGACTGCGGGGCGCTGGTGGTACCGGCCAAATCGGACGAGCACGACGCCGCGGCGGCCGCCATTTCGCACCTGCCGCACCTGCTCGCCGAGGCGCTGGCGGTCACCGCGGGCGAGGTCCCGTTGGCGTTCGCGCTGGCGGCCGGCTCGTTCCGCGACGGCACCCGGGTCGCCGGCACCGCCCCGGACCTGGTCCGGGCGATGTGCGAGGGCAACTCCGAGCAGCTGCTCCCGGCCGTCGACCACGTCATCGAGCTGCTGGTCCGCGCCCGCGACTCGCTGGCCAGCCACAACTCACTGGCCGACCTCATCGACGCCGGCCACGCCGCGCGGACGCGTTACGACAGTTTCCCGCGCTCCGACATCTTCACGGTCGTCATCGGCGAGGAGAAGTGGCGCGAGGAACTGGCCGCCGCGGGCCGGGCGGGCGGGGTGATCAGATCCGCTCTGCCAAGCTTGGGTAATCCACAATGAAGCCGTCCTCGTCGACGCTCACGGTGGTGTCGGCGACGGGAGAGCGCAATTTGATTCCGTCGAGACGGCCCTCGCTGGTGTAGCTGACGGTCGCCGCGGTGACGCTCATGTCGGGCACGTTCACGTAGACCATGGGCAGCGTCACCGTGTCCGCCCGTTCGTGCAGCGCGAGGCGCCGGATCGGCAGCGCGTTGAAGAACGGACTGAACACCACGTCGACGTCGAGCGCGCCGTTGTATCCGGCGCGCCGCTCCCCCTGGTGGTCGGTGATCAGCCACATGTTTTCCTCGTCGCGGGCGATCGAGAGCACGCGTTCGCGCTCGGCCAACGTCACGGTCAATCCGAGCCGCTTGGTGGCGCCGGTCTCGTCGGTCTGCAGGTCGTAGTAGGCGCCGAACGCCGGATTGGTCGGGGTGGCGGCGGCGACGATGCGCCCGTTAGCCCTCATCCGCTTGTTGGACAACTGGATTCGTACCGATTCCATGCGCGAGATGTCCTGTGCGCGCCAGGTCAACATCGCCTGCCATACGCGCCGGGCGGGGTCGGTGGGGGCCGTGTTCACTCTTCTACCGTAAAACTTGTCCACCGACGGCGGCACGTTTGTCGACAAGTGCGGTCGGCGTCACGTGGTCGCGCCGACGCACCCGCCCGCGTAACCGGCCGGTACCGGGCGCCGACGCCCACACCGCGAGCGCCAACAGGCCGTCGAGGATCAGCGCCAATGCGGCCACCATCAGCGCCCCGACCAGCGCGAGGTGGAACTCGCGCTCCTTGATCCCGTCGATCAGGTATCGGCCCAGGCCGCCGAGGCTGGCGTAGGCGGCGACGGTTGCGGTGGCGACCACCTGCAGCGTCGCGTTGCGCAGCCCGCCCAGGATCAGCGGCAGCGCGTTGGGTATCTCCGCGCGCAGCAGCACCTGGGCCTCCGTCATGCCCATCGCGCGGGCGGCGTCGACGACCGACGGCTCGACGTTGGCGATGCCCGCATAGGCACCGGCCAGCAGCGACGGCACGCCCAGCAACATCAGCGCAACCAGCGGCGGCCCCAAACCCAGCCCGAACAGCAGCACCCCCAGCAGCAGCACTCCCAGTGTCGGCAGGGCGCGCAGGCCGTTGACGGCGCCGACCACCAGGAGCGTGCCGCGCCCGGTGTGTCCGATGATGAGCCCGACCGGGACGGCGATCAACGCCGACGCGCCCACCGCGATGGCGGTGTACTCCAGGTGTTCGAGAATGCGCGATGCCAGCCCGACGGGGCCGGTCCAGTTGTCGGCGGTCAGGAGGTAGGACAGGGCCTGCTGCACGAAGTTCATCGCGCGCCGCCCACGACAGGGGCCACGACCGACCGGCGACGCGGCGTGCGCCCGGCACGCTCCCACGGCGTCGCCAGCCGGCCCGCCAGGACGATGAGCGCGTCGATGGCGATCGCGAGCACGAACAGCGCGATGATGCCGGCGACGATCTGATCGCTCTTGTCGGTCTGGTAGCCCTCGGTGAACCAGGTGCCCAGGCCGCCGATGCCGATCACCGAACCCACCGAGACCATCGCGATGTTGGTCACCACCACGACGCGCAGTCCGGCGACGAGAACCGGAATAGACAGCGGCAGTTCGACTTTCAGCATCCGCTTGATCGCGGGGTAGCCGATGGCGGTGGCGGCGTCGCTCACCTGGGCGGGCACCGCGTCCAGCGCCTCGAGCACCGCCCGCACCAGCAGGGCGGCGGTGTAGGCCGTCAGCGCCACCATGACGTTGGCCTCGTCGAGGATGCGGGTCCCGATGATCGTCGGCAACACCACGAACAGCGCCAGCGACGGGACGGTGAACACGACGCTGGCGGTGGCGGTCGTCAGCCGCCGGGCGATCGGCGCGCGCTGCACCAGCACGCCCAGCGGCACCGCGATGGCCAACCCGATCACGACCGGCACCAGCGACAGGCGCAGATGGACCACGGTCAGGGCCCAGGCGTCGTCGAGGTGGGTGAGCAGGTAGTGCATGCCTAGGCCCTTCGCCGGGCTTCCACCGCGGCCAGCACGTCGGCGGCCAGCACGCCGCCGATCAGCTTGCCCCCGTCGTCGACGGCGACCCCCAGGCCCGACGGCGAGGACAGCGCCGCGTCGAGGGCGTGGCTGAGGTTGCCGTCGGGGCGGAACACCGACCCGACGCCGCCCATGCTGTCGGACAACGACGCGCCCGCGCGGTGCTTGCGCAGGCCCTCGGCGTCGATCCAGCCCACCGGGATGCCGGCGTCGTCGACCACCACCGCCCAGCCGTCCGGGAGGCCTGCCTCGGGGAGGCTCACCACGGCGATCCGGTCGATGTCGTGCAATGGCAAGCCGTCCGCGCCCATGAGCTGCAGCCACCGATACCCGCGGCCCAGACCGATGAACCGGGCGACGAATTCGTTGGCCGGGCGCGACAGCAGGTGCGCGGGTTCGTCGTACTGCTGCAGCACGCCGTCGGAGAACACCGCGATCCGTTCGCCGAGTCGCAGCGCCTCGTCGATGTCGTGTGTGACGAACACGGTCGTCTTGTGCAGTTCGCTTTGCAGACGCAGGATTTCGTTCTGCAGTTCGTGGCGTACCACCGGGTCGACGGCGGAGAACGGCTCGTCCATCAACAGGATTGGCGGGTCGGCCGCGAGCGCGCGCGCCACACCGACGCGTTGTTGTTCGCCGCCGGAAAGCTGCGCCGGGTAGCGGGTGGCGATCTTGGCGTCCAACCCGACGCGCTCGAGCACCTCGTAGGCGGCCTTGCGGGCGTCCCGGCGAGACCGGCCCTTGAGCACCGGAACCGTTGCGACGTTGTCGATCACGCGCTGATGGGGCATCAGGCCGGCGTGCTGGATGACGTAGCCGATCCCGAGGCGCAGTCGCACCGGGTTGACGGTCGACACATCCGCCCCGTTGACGGTTATCCGGCCGGAGGTCGGCTCGATCATCCGGTTGATCATCCGCAACGCCGTGGTCTTGCCGCTGCCCGAAGAGCCTACGAATACCGTCAATTCGCCGTTGGGGACCACCAGGCTCAGCCGGTCGACGGCCGTCGTCCCGTCGGCGAATACCTTGCTGACGTTGTCGAAGACGATCAACGCGGTTGACCGATCGGGTGGTTGAAGCCGTTGTCGCGCACCCAGTTTCGCGCAGCCTGATCGGGATCGATGCCGGAGTTGCCCGACACCGCGGCGTTGAGGTGGGCCAGACCGGAGGTCGTCAATTTCGCCGACACCGCGTCCAGCACGTCCTTGAGGCGGTCGGACTTCTTCTGCGAATTCACCAGCGGCACAATGTTGCCGGCCAGGAAGTTGTGCTGCGGGTCCTCGAGCGCCACCAGATGATTCTGCAGCATCGCCGGTGAGGTGCTGAAGATGTTGGCGGCCGTCACCTTCCCCTCCACCAACGCGCGCACGGTCACCGCGCCGCCGCCGTCGTTGATCGCGACGAAGTTGCCCGGGGCGATGTTGAGTCCGTACTTCTGTCGCAGGCCCGGCAGCCCGGACGGGCGAGTCTCGAACGCCGAGGGCGCCCCGAAGCGCACATCCGGCGAGTGCGCCGCCAGATCGCCGATCGTTTTGAGGTTCCAGTCGCCGGCCGTGCCGCTGGGGACGGTGACCGTGTCGGTGTCCGAAGCCGGCGACGGCGTCAGGATCGACAAGTCACCGGGGAGCTTCTTGTACAGCTCCAGCTCGACGTCGTCGAGCATGGTCGCGGTGGAGTCGGGTGCGAAGTACAACAGCAGGTTCCCGATGTATTCGGGCACCAAGTCGATGGAATGATCCTTCAGCGCAGGAACATACGTCTCCCTGCTGCCGATCCCCATCCGCCGCCCGACCTCGAACCCGTTGGCCTGCAACGCTTCCGCGTAGATCTCGGCGACGATCTCCGACTCGGGGAAGTCGCCGGAGCCGACCACGATCGATTTCGGGCTGCGCATCTGCGTGCCCAGCGGATCGGAATTGCTGCACGCCGCGATCAGACCTACCGCCGCCAGCCACGCCGCCGCCCGGACAGTCACGCGGCGCGCCCGCAGCCGCATCCTCATACCGCCGACACTAACGGCAGAACCGCTGCGACGCGGCCGGGCGCGGGCGTCGGTTTGGGTGGATTTGTTTCAATCTGCGCAGGATGGGACAAAGATGAGACTATGAGCGGCCAAACCCCTGACTCCCCTCCCCCGCCTCCCCCGCCGCCGCCGGATCCGCACGTCGGCGCGACGCCCAAGGATCCGGCCGTCGGGTTCACCCGCGCCGGCGCTTTATGGTCCTTCCTGATCGTCGGCTTCCTGATACTGGTCCTGCTGTTGATCTTCATAGCCCAGAACACGGATTCGGTGCGGTTTACGTTCTTGACTTGGCATTGGAGCCTGCCTCTGGGCGTCGCTTTTCTGCTGGGCGCCGTGGTGGGCGGCCTGATCACCGTGGCCGTCGGCACCGCGCGAATTCTCCAGCTGCGCCGCGTGGCCAAGAAACACCACGCGGCCGCTCAGACCTTCTAGCGCCGGCTTTCGGTGTGAATCGAGGGCGTTGCGTGTGAGCCTACGGCGGGAAAATCGCCAGGTTCCCGCCCTGGGCTCACACCGAAAGCCCTGGGCGCACACTCAGCCGGGCAGCTTGGCCAGCTCCGCCAGGCCGCGGGAGATCAGCGGCGCGACCACCTCGGGCGTGTGCTCGGATTCTTTTCCGCTGGCAAGGTCCGACATGCGCCGGCGGAAGTCGATGCCAGCGGCGATGATGGCGAGCTTGAAGTACGCGAGCGCCATGTAGAACTCCCAATGCGCCAACGGCAACCCGGCCACCAGCGAGTAGCGGTCGGCCAGCTCGTCGGCCGTCGGCAACAGCGGCGACGTCCAGGCGGCCTGCGCGTTGACGATCAGGTCCAGCGCCGGGTCGCGGTAGACGCACATCAGGGCGGCGTCGGACAGTGGGTCCCCCAGCGTCGAGAGCTCCCAGTCCACGACCGCGCGCACCTTCGTCGGGTCGTCGGAATCCAGGATGGTGTTGTCGATCCGGTAGTCGCCGTGCACGATCGAGGTCCGGCTCTGCTGCGGAATGGATTGGCGCAGGCCGGAATGCAACCGTTCGACGTCGGCGTCGCGGTGGTCGTCGGGCAGCCGCACCAGTTCCCACTGCGAACCCCAGCGTCGCACCTGACGCTCCAGGTAACCGCTGGGCTTGCCAAAGTCGGCCAGCCCCACGGCGTTCGGGTCGACGCTGTGCAGATCGACGAGGACCCGGATCAACGAGTCGACGCAGGCGTCGATGACGGTGTGACTGAACGCTTCGAGCTGCGCGCGGCGGCGCACCACCTGCCCGGCAACGAATTCGACGATCTGAAACGGCGCGCCCAGCACCGAGTCGTCCTCACACAGCGCGATCGCGCGCGCGACCGGGACCGGCGTGTCCTGCAGCGCGGCGACGACCTTGAATTCGCGGGCCATGTCGTGGGCCGACGGCGTCAGCCCGTGCAGCGGCGGGCGGCGCACCAGCCAGCTGGTCGCGTCGTCGTACACCCGGAACGTCAGATTCGAGCGGCCACCGGAGATGAACTCGCCCCGAAGTTCGCCGTCGCGGCCTATCCCAAGCGAACGCAGGTACCGGTCCAGCGAGGCCAGATCGAGCCCGTCGAGTCGGTCAACTGAAGTCACTCGAACTTGTTTACCACCGCTGATGTCGGTCAACTTCACCACCACCAATTTGCCCGACTCCACCTCAGGCCGTTCCACGGCCTGCATCGTCGCCAGGCGGCCGCTGGTTTCGCGGCAACAGATCCCACACGTGCTCGACGGTGTTGACCCCCGCCACCGTCGCCTGACCCGTTCGCGAGAACAACAGCCGGGTCACCGACGCGTAGTCGACGGGGAAGGACAACAGCCGCCTCGTGCCCAGGATTTCGTGCAGCAGCACGTTGATCACCCCGCCGTGGCTGAACACCGCGACCGTGTCCTCGGGATCGGCGGCGGCGACGAGGTCGTCGACCCCCGCGCGGACGCGCGCACGAAACGCGTCCTCGTCCACCGCGCTGGGCAGATGCCCCTCGGCCAGGCGGGCCCATTCCTCCGGTCGTTCGGCTTTGATCTGCTCGACGGGGATGTAGACGGGAAGGTCGCGGTCGTATTCGGCGAATCGGTCGTCGATTTCGACTCGCAGCCGGCGCGCGGCCGCGACGGGTTCGGCGGTCTGAATCGCGCGCCGCTGCGGGCTGCTCACCACCCGCGCGATGGGAAACCGGGCGAGCGCGTCGGGCAGGCGCTCGACCTGCGCCCACCCCTGCTCCGACAGGTCCGGGTCGGAACCCTCGCCGTGTTCGCTGCGCAGCGGTAGCGCATGCCGGACCAAGAGCACTTGCATGTTTGTTCCCGTCGTCGGATGGTGGGCAGCGCCCAGTTTCTCATCGCGCCCCGCGACACCGATCCCGAGGAGGAGAGATGACCCAGCCGCAGATGGATTGGGACGCCGCATACCGGCAGGAAACGCCGCCGCCGTGGAGCATCGGCCGGCCGCAGCCGGAGCTGGCGGCGCTGATCGACGAGGGCAAGATCCGCAGCGATGTCCTGGACTCCGGCTGCGGCCACGCCGAGCTGTCGCTCGCCCTCGCCGCGCGCGGGTACACGGTTGTCGGACTGGACGCCAGCGCGACGGCGGTCGAGGCGGCGACCGCGGCGGCCGCCGAACGAGGCCTTACGACAGCGACTTTCGCGCAGGCCGACGTCACCAACTTCGGGGGCTATGACGGTCGCTTCTCCACGATCCTGGACAGCGGACTGTTCCACGCGCTGCCGCCCGAGAGCCGCCAGGACTACCTGCAGTCGATCTTTCGGGCCGCCGCGCCGGGGGCGGCGCTGTACATCCTGGCGTTCGCCGCGGGGGCCCTGGGCCCTCAGAGCGCCGACCGGCCCGGCCCGCGCGGCTTCACCGAGACGGAGCTGCACGACGCCGTCGCAGAGCTCTGGCAAGTCGACGATCTGCGCCCCGCCAAACTCTACGGCAACGCCGGCGCGCTCGCGGCTTCCGGTGATCCGTTGCCCGAGGTCGAATTCGACACCGATGGCCACTTCATGGCGCCGGGCTTCCTGGTGAGCGCGCACAAGCCCGGATAACAGTCGAGGCCTTTCCGCACCCCGTGGAGAATGCTATTCTCCGCACGGAGAGCGGGGTGTGCAGCCTATGACGAGTGTCAGCGAAACCCAACTGGACCCGGGCGTCCTTGCCCGTTGGCTGGATGCGAGCGGCGCCCCGGGCGCCGGTGAGCAACCGGTGCTGAACCAGCTCAAGGGGGGTTCCCAGAACACCCTGTACCTGATCGAACGCGGCGGCGAACGCATGGTGCTGCGGATGCCGGGCGCGCGCGCCGACGCGGCCCGCATCGACGGCCTGCTCCGCGAGATCCGGCTGGTCCGCGCGCTGTCGGGCACCGACGTGCCACACGCGGCGCTGATCGCCGCCGACGACACCGGCACCGTGCTGGGCATGCCGTTCTACGTCATGCAGGCGATCGACGGGTGGAGCCCGATGGACGGCGGATGGCAGGCGCCGTTCGACACCGACCTGGAGGCCCGTCGCGGGCTGGCGTTTCAACTCGTCGAGGGCGCCGCCAAGCTGGGCCGGGTGGATTGGCGCGCGCAAGGCCTCGAAGGCTTCGGGCGCCCGGACGGCTTCCACGAACGACAGGTCGATCGCTGGCTGACGTTCCTCGACGCCTACAAGGTGCGCGAGCTGCCCGGGCTGCACGAGGCCGCCGACTGGTTGCGCAACCACCGGCCCGACCACTACAAGCCCGGCATCATGCACGGCGACTACCAGTTCGCCAACGTGATGTTCGCGCACGGTGCGCCCGCGCGGTTGGCCGCGATCGTGGACTGGGAGATGACGACGGTCGGTGATCCGCTGCTCGATCTCGCCTGGGCGCTGCTGGGCTACGACGGCGAGGAGCCCAGCACCGACGGGTTCTATCTGGACATGCGCGGCATGCCGACGCGCAGCGAATTGCTCGAACACTACGAGAAGATCAGCGGACTCTCCACGGAGAACATCGACTATTACCTGGTGCTGGCCAACTGGAAGCTCGGCATCGTGCTGGAGAAGACCTACGCGGCGGGGGTCAAGACCGGAAAGGTCGACCCGAACATCCAGGACACCTTCGGGGCGATGATCCCGCGGCTCATCGCCACCGCGGCCGAGCTGGCCGGAGCGCGCTGAAATGGGCTATGCGGAGCAGCTTTTCGACCTCACCGACCGGGTGGTGCTGATCACCGGCGGCAGCCGCGGGCTGGGACGTGAGATGGCGTTCGCCGTCGCCCACTGCGGTGCCGACGTCGTGATCGCCAGCCGCAACATGGACAACTGCGTGTCGACCGCCAAGGAGATCGAGTCCGAGACCGGCCGCTCCGCGATGCCCTACCAGGTGCACGTGGGGCGCTGGGACCAACTCGACGGCCTTGTCGAGGCCACCTATGAGCGGTTCGGCAAGGTCGACACGTTGATCAACAACGCGGGCATGTCGCCCTTGTACGACAAGCTGACCGACGTCACCGAGAAGCTCTTCGACGCGGTACTCAATCTGAATCTCAAGGGGCCCTTCCGGTTATCCGCCTTGGTGGGCGAGCAGATGGTCGCAGCCGGGCGCGGATCGATCATCAACGTGAGTACGGCCGGATCGCTGCGGCCGGCCCCCGACATCGTCCCGTACGCCTCGGCCAAGGCGGGCCTGAATGCCATGACCGAGGCGCTGGCGAAGGCGTTCGGACCGGACGTCCGGGTCAACACGCTGATGGCCGGGCCGTTCCTGACCGACGTCAGCAAGGCCTGGAACCTCGAGGCGGCCGAGGGCAAGCCGTTCAGGCACCTGGCGTTGCAGCGCGCCGGCGACCCCCGCGAAATCGTCGGCGCCGCACTGTTTCTGGCGTCCGACGCCTCCAGTTTCACCACCGGTTCGATCCTGCGGGCCGACGGCGGAATTCCGTAACCGCGACTAGGAGAATGCAAATGTCTTGGGACTTTTCCACCGAACCGGAGTTCGAAAAGAAGCTGACCTGGATCCGCGAGTTCGTGCGCGAGGAGGTCGAACCCCTCGAGGTGCTGTTCCCCGGCTGCGAATTCCTGCCGCTCAACGACGAGCGCCGCCGGATCGTCGATCCGCTCAAGCAACAGGTCCGCGACAACGGCCTGTGGGCGCCGCATTTGGGGCCGGAGCTCGGCGGGCAGGGGTTCGGCGCGGTCAAGCTGACGCTGATCAACGAGATCCTCGGGCGCAGCCCGTGGGCGCCGATCGTGTTCGGGACCCAGGCGCCCGACACCGGCAACGCGGAGATCATCGCCCGCTTCGGAACCCAGGACCAAAAGGACCGCTATCTGTCCGGCCTGCTGTCCGGGGAGATCTTTTCCTGCTTCTCGATGACCGAACCGCAGGGCGGCGCGGACCCGCGGGTCTTCACCACCCGCGCGGTCCGCGACGGGGACGACTGGATCATCACCGGGCGAAAGTACTTCTCCTCCAACGCGTCCGTCGCGTCGTTCTTCATCGTCGTCGCGATCACCGACCCCGACGTGCCCGTCCACCAGGGCGCCTCGACGTTCCTCATCCCGGCCGGCACGCCGGGCCTGAATGTCGAGGCCACTCACCACCTCGTCGGCGCCGACCCCCACGAGCCGGGGCATTCCCTGGTTCGATACGACGGGGTTCGGGTGCCG
Organism: Mycobacterium sp. UM_CSW; assembly: GCF_000455205.1. GTDB lineage: Bacteria > Actinomycetota > Actinomycetes > Mycobacteriales > Mycobacteriaceae > Mycobacterium. The sequence goes on from NZ_AUWQ01000021.1 coordinate 19,126, forward strand.
TCGGAGGCGCTGCTCGGCGAACCCGGTCAAGGCTTCCTGATCCTGCAGACCCGCCTGGCCGGCGGCCGGCTGCACCACGCGATGCGCTCGATCGGGATGGCGCAGCGCGCCGTCGAGATGATGTCGCGGCGAGCCAAAAGCCGCTTCACCCAGGGCAGCTCGCTGGCCGACAAGCAGTTGGTGCAGGAGTTCGTCGCCGACTCATATACGGAGCTGATCCCCTTCCGGCTGACCGTGCTGCACGCCGCCTGGCTGATCGACAACGGCGACGAGCGCGCCGCGCGCGCCGAGATCGCCTCCTGCAAGATCCTGGCGTCGCAGGTGTTGAAATCGATTGCGCTGCGGGCGATTCAGGTCCACGGTGCCCTCGGGCTCACCGACCAGCTGCCACTGGTCAACGTGCTGCTCGGCGGCATCGCGCTCGGCCTGGCCGACGGTCCGACCGAGGCGCACAAGGTCAACCTGGCGCGGATGCTGCTCAAGGGCTACGACGCCGAAGAGGGCGATTGGCCGAGCGAGATGCTGGACGTGCGGCTCGAGGCGGCCCGCGCCAAATACGGTGAGCTCGTTGGCCAGTAGCAGGGTCACCGCGGCGGTCGAGCGCGCCCTGGACGACCGCCAGCGCGAGGCGACCGAGGAGGTCGAGCGGATCCTGGCCGCGGCGGTGCGGGTGATGGAACGCGTCGCGCCCGAGGAGCCGCGGGTCAGCGACATCGTCGCCGAGGCCGGCTCGTCGAACAAGGCGTTCTACCGGTATTTCGCCGGCAAGGACGAGCTCATCCTGGCGGTCATGGAGCGCGGCGTGGCCATCGTCGAGTCCTACCTGCAGCACCAGATGGCCAAGGAATCCAGGCCGGAAGACCAGGTCGCGCGCTGGATCGAGGGCACGCTGGCCCAGGTGGCCGACCCTCACCTGATCAGCATGAGCCGCGCGGCGGCCGGGCAGATGTCGGCCCCCAATTGGCGAGTGGCCGACACGGAAATGCTGCGGCCGCTACGGGATCTCCTCATCGAGCCCATCACGGCGCTGGGCAGCACCGACGTCAACCGCGACGTCGAAGCGGTGTTCTCCTGCACCGCGGCGACCATGCGCCGATACGTGGGATCCGCCGACCGCCCCCAGCCCGACGACATCGCACACCTGGTGGGCTTCTGCCTGCGCGGCCTGGGGATCCGGTGATGCGCGCCGTCGTCTGCCGTTCGTATGGCAAACCGGAGGACCTGGTCGTCGAGGACCTCCCCGATCCGGTCCCCGGGCCCGGCCAGCTGCTGGTGCGGGTGCACGCCGCCGCGGTCAACTTCCCCGACGTGCTGCTGATCGCGGGCAAGTATCAGGTGAAGATGCCGGTTCCGTTCGTGCCAGGCAGCGAGCTGGCCGGCGAGGTGGTGGCGGTCGGCGACGGCACCCCGTTTCGCTTGGGGCAGCGTGTCTCCGCGACCACCCCGACCGGCGCGTTCGCCGAGCGGGCGCTGCTCGATTCGAGAGCGGCCGCGCTCATACCCGACGGCGCCGACTTCGCGTCGGCCGCGGCGTTCGGTGTCACCTATCGCACCGCGTATCACGCGCTGCGGTCGATTGTCGAAGTGGCACAGGGTGATTGGGTGGTGGTGCTGGGCGCCGCCGGCGGTGTGGGGCTGGCGGCCGTCGACCTGGCGGTCGCGATGGGCGCCCGAGTGCTGGCAGCCGCGTCGAGTCCCGAAAAACTCGAGCTGTGCCGGCAACGCGGCGCCGAGGCCACCGTCGACTACGACCACGAAGACCTCAAGACCCGCATCCGCGAGCTCACCGGCGACTCCGCCCGGGTGATCCTGGACCCCGTCGGCGGACCGTACGCAGAGCCGGCGCTGCGCGGCCTGGCCCGCGGGGGCAGCTTCATCACCCTCGGCTACGCGTCGGGCACCATCCCGTCCATCCCGCTGAACCTGGTCCTGCTCAAGGGAATCACGATCCGCGGCATGGAGATCCGCACCTTTATGGGCGACCGGCCCGACGACGCCGCGCGCGACATGCGCGAGCTGGAGCAGATGTTCGCCGCCGGCACGGTCCGGCCCTACATCGGCGCGCGCTTCCCGCTTTCCGAGGCCCCGGCCGCACTGCGGCACGTGGCCGAGCGAAAGGTGCTGGGTAAGGTGGTCATCGACGTGACCTGACTTCCGCGAGCAGACGCAGAATCGCACAGGATCGGCGGAATTCATGCGATTCTGCGTCTGCTCGCGAAGTAGCTACGGCGTGACGATGTTGAAAGCCGGGTCGGGCTCGTCGAGCGCGCCGAGGAATGCCTGCAGCGCCGCCTGGTCGCCCGAAACGTCCAGACCGGGCGAGGTGAAGTCGCCCATCGCCGCCGCCAGCAGCCGAAACTTGCTGTCGGCGTTCACCGTAACCGTCGCCGTCGCCGGGTCGGGCGCCACCCGGCGGTGCACGAGGACCCCGTTGCGCAGGCTGAGCCGATAGTTGGCGGCCGCGTCGGCGAACGCGATGTCGACGGCGATGTCGAGGTCCCAGCTGCGCGGCCCGTTGACCCGGATGGCGAGGCTGTCGAAGATCTGCTCGGGTGTTAGCTGAGAAAGCATTGTGGGAGAAGCGACTTGGGCCGCGGTGCCGAAGTTGCCGTCGCGCAGTTCGGCGGCGCCGCTCAGGAAGAAGTTGCGCCATGTGGCGTTCTCCGCGCCGTAGGCCAGCTGTTCCAGCACATCGGAGTACAGCGAGCGGGCGGCAGCGTGCCCGCTGTCGGTGAAGACGGCATGATCGAGTAGCGTTGCCGCCCAACGGAAGTCACCGGCATCGAACGCCGCCTGGGCGAGCTCGACGACCCGGTCGATGCCGCCCATCGCCTCGACGTAGCGGGGCGCGATCGCCTCCGGCGGATGGGGCCACAGCCGCGCCGGGTTGCCGTCGAACCAACCCATGTAGCGCTGGTAGACCGCCTTGACGTTGTGGCTGACCGAGCCGTAGTACCCGTGGGTGTGCCAGGCCCGCTCCAGCGCGGGCGGCATTTGAAACGCCTCGGCGATCTCGGCGCCGGTGTGCCCCTGGTTGAGCAGGCGCAGCGTCTGGTCGTGCAGGTAGGCGTACAGATCGCGTTGCAGCGAAAGGAATTCCACGATGTTCTCCCGGCCCCAGGTGGGCCAGTGGTGGGAGGCGAACACCACGTCGGCGCGATCGGCGAAGGTGTCGATGGCCTCGGTCAAATAGCCCGACCAGGCGTGCGGGTCGCGCACCAGCGCGCCGCGCAGGGTCAGCAGGTTGTGCAGGTTGTGGGTGGCGTTCTCGGCCATGCACAGCGCGCGGAACCGCGGGAAGTAGAAGTGCATTTCGGCCGGCGCCTCGGTGCCGGGCGCCATCTGGAACTCGATCTCCACACCGTCGATGGTGTGTTTCTCACCGGTCGCCCGGATGTCGACGGTAGGGACGATGATGCCGATCTCGCCGGTGGACGCGGCCTGCCCCAGCCCGCAACCCACGTGGGCCCGCGGTCCGCGCGCCAGCATGGAGCCGTACATGTAGGTGGCGCGCCGCGTCATCGCCGGGCCGGCATAGACGTTCTCCTGGACGGCGTGCGCGGTGAAGCCCTCCGGGGCCAGCACCGCCACCGCGCCGCTGTCCACATCGGCTTGCGTGGTGACGCCGAGAACGCCGCCGAAGTGATCGACGTGGCTATGGGTGTAGATCACTGCGACGACGGGACGGTCGCCGCCACGGTGGGTGCGATACAGGTTCAGCGCCGCCGCCGCGACCTCGGTGGATATCAGCGGGTCGATGACGATGACGCCGGTGTCGCCCTCGACGAAGGTGACGTTCGAGATGTCCAGCCCGCGGACCTGGTAGATGCCCGGGACCACCTCGTAGAGCCCATGCTTGGCGGCCAACGTCGATTGGCGCCAAAGGCTCGGATGCACGGACGTCGGCGCGTCGCCGGTGAGGAAGGAGTAAGCGTCGTTGTCCCAAACCACGCGCCCGCCGGCCGCGGTGATGACGCACGGGGATAGCGCCGCGATGAAGCCGCGATCGGCGCTCTCGAAGTCCCTCGTGTCGTCGAACGGCAGGACGTGTTCGCGATGGGCCGACTCGATAAAGGCGACCGGGGGTTTGTGATCCACCGCAACACAGTGCCATTAATGCGCCCTTCGGTGGAAGGACGCGTGCAGAGCTGGTGGGTTAACCGATGCGAAACAATTTCGCCGTACCTCTTTCCTGCGGCACGGCAAACTTGCATACTGCCTTGACGGTTCTCAATGCCGAGGACCGCAACAATCGGGCAAAGGAGAACAGGTGAAGCGTGGACTGACTGTCGCGGTAGCCGGAGCGGCGATTCTGGCCGCAGGCATTTCCGGGTGTTCGAGCAACAAGTCGAGCACGAGCGGTAGTGCGAACGGCACGTCCGTTGCGGTTGCCACCCCCGGAAGCGGCGCGGCAGCGCCGACGGTGACCATCGACGGCAAGAACCAGAACGTAACCGGGTCCGTCGTGTGCACGACGGTCGGCGGCAACACGACCATCGCGGTCGGTGGTGCGGCGACCGGCATCTCCGTCGTGCTCGCCGGTGACAACACGGTGAAGTCCGTCGGGCTCGGCAACGTCAACGGTGTGACCCTCGCGTACGCGCAGGGTTCCGGGCAGGGCAACGCCTCGGCGACCAAGAACGGCAACAGCTACAAGGTCACCGGCACCGCCACCGGGGTCGACATGGCCAACCCGATGCAGCCGGTGAACAAGCCGTTCGAAATCGACGTGACTTGCTCCTAGCCCGGTGACGACGCGGGCCGGAAGGCCCGCTGAGGAGGCGGGCAATCGGGCCTTAGCCCGGTGACGATGCGGGCGGTTGCCACCCGTTGAGTGGCAACCGCACCGTGAACTCGGTGTGACTGGGTGCGCTATCAACCGTGATCGTCCCGTGGTGCGCCTTGACCACCGCGGAGACGATCGCTAATCCGAGCCCGGTGCTGCCGCCTTTGCGCGAGCGCGAGGAATCACCGCGGGCGAACCGCTCGAACACCTCGGACTGCAGCCCCGCCGGAATGCCCGGGCCGTTGTCGATGACCGACAGCACGGTCTGCGTCGGCTCGGTGCTCAACCGGGTCGTCACGACGGTGCCGGGTGCGGTGTGGACCCGGGCGTTGGCCAGCAGGTTGGTCAGCACCTGCTGCAGCCGCGCCGCATCGCCGGTGACGACCACCGGCTCCTCCGGCAGGTCCAGCTCCCACTGGTGATCCGGCCCGGCGACGTGCGCGTCGCTGACGGCATCGACCGCCAGCCGCGACAAATCCACCGGTTGGCGTTCCAGTGGCCGGCCGGAGTCGAGGCGGGCGAGCAACAGCAGGTCCTCGACGAGGCGCGTGATCCGCTCGGTCTCGGACGCCACCCGGCTCATCGCGTGTGCGACGGCCTCGCGGTCGTCACCCATGCGCTGGGTGAGCTCGGTGTAGCCGCGGATCGCGGCCAATGGCGTGCGCAGTTCGTGGCTGGCGTCGGCGACGAACTGGCGTACCCGGGTCTCGCTGGCCTGCCGGGCCGACAGCGCGGCCGCGATGTGGTCGAGCATCCGGTTCAACGCCGACCCGAGCTGACCCACCTCGGTGGACGGATTCGCGTCGGACTCAGCCACCCGCACCGGCAACTCGACCTCGCCGCGGTCCAACGGCAGTTCGACGACCTCGCTCGCGGTTTGCGCGACGCGACGCAGCGGGGCCAGCGCCCGCCGGATGATGACGACGCCGGCAGTGGTCGCGGCGACCAGGGCGATCACCGTGACGATCCCGAGGATGACCAGCATCCGGATCATGGTGGCGTCGATGTTCGACATCGACAGGCCGGTGACGATGACGTCCCCGCCGCTGCGGCTCGGGGCGGCGACGACGCGGTATCGACCGAGTCCGTCCAGTTCGAGCGTCACCGGCTTGCGGCTGCCGGCGATGTGTTCAAGTTGCGTCTGCGCGGCCTGGGTCAACGCGGCCCGCGCGCCGTCGCTGGTCAGGTATCCGGCGTCGACGATCTTGCCGTCGGTGATGACCGCGGCGACCATGCCGGCCGGCTGGCCCGGCGCATCGAGGAACCGCGGGCCGGGACCCGGCCTGGGATAGAAGTGCGACTCGTGGCGCCAGCCCGGGCGTTTCGGTTCGGGGTACATCAGCGCGGAGCGGTACGAGGTCCCCGCGAGCTGCCCGTCGAGCTGCGCGACCAAGTGGTGCAGCAACGCCAGTTCGGTCGCCGCGGTGATGCCGATGCAGACGACGGCGAGCACGACGATCTGGCCGACCAGCAGCCGGAGCCGAAGTGACCAGACCCGCCGCGTCCTAGCGGGCCGGCTTGAGGACATAGCCCGCGCCGCGCAGCGTGTGGATCATGGGTTCACGACCGTTGTCGATCTTCTTGCGCAGGTAGGAAATGTAGAGCTCGACGATGTTCGACCGCCCGCCGAAGTCGTAACTCCACACCCGGTCCAGGATTTGGGCCTTGCTCAGCACCCGCTTGGAGTTGCGCATCATGAACCGCAGCAGCTCGAACTCGGTGGAGGTCAACGAGATTGGTTCGCCCGCGCGGGTCACCTCGTGGCTGTCCTCGTCCAGCACCAGGTCCCCGACCACCAGCTGCGCGCCGCTGTCCACGGTCGTCACTCCGGTGCGACGAAGCAGCGCCCGGAGCCGCAGCACGACCTCTTCGATGCTGAAGGGCTTGGTCACATAGTCGTCGCCGCCGGCGGTCAGGCCCGCGATGCGGTCCTCGACGGCGTCCTTGGCCGTCAGCAGCAGCACCGGCAGCTGCGGATTGTCCTCGCGCAGCTTGTGCAGCACGTCCAGGCCGCTCATGTCGGGCAGCATCACGTCGAGCACGACGACGTCGGGTCGCTGGGCCCTGGCCGCGGCGATCGCCGATGCGCCGTCGCCTGCGGTGGAGATGGTCCAGCCCTCGTATCGCAGCGCCATGGAGACCATTTCGGCCAGCACCGCTTCGTCGTCAACGACGAGGACATTGATCGGGTTGCCGTCCGCGCGGCACATGACAACCCGCTCTACCGAGGCCCGGGACTGCGTCACAAGTTCCAGTATCCGCGCCGGGCTGAGGCAACGCTATGGCGTTCCTTTGCGTCACCTGTGAAAAGATCGCGTGACTGTCGGGCAGTCACGCGATCCGGTTTCACGGGGTGCCTAGTACCAATACCGCCTGCCGGCGACCGGCCGGCCGACGGAGCCCATGATCCACAGCACCGCGCCGATGACGAGCACGACGATGCCGATCTCCCACAACAGCGGGAGGCTAAACACAAACCCGAGAATGAGTAGCACTACGCCGAGGATGATCATGACAACTTCCTTTTTGTGAGGGGTCTACGTTATTTCGTGGCCGTTTCTAGACCACCGCTAGACCACTGGGCATTGAACTGGGCTGCGGGACATGGCAATCCTTAACTTTGGGATTGACGCCCGCATAATTCAGGGGACCGGCGATAACCGTCAACGCAATGTTTCCCGCGGTGACACAATTCGTTGCGCCGCCCTTGAAGTAGTCGCGCTGAAAAGCCGCGAAGACTCCGATGAGCAACCAGATCAGGACAATCCCGCCGATCACTCCGCGACCACCCATGGTGACCTCCATTGTGTTCGAGAAAAAATCTCGTGGACCTAGCGTTACCCGTTGGACTTGCGTCTAAACGTGGTCCGCGCCGAGGCCTTAACGCGCCCGTTATCAGGAATGGTCGGCGAGCCAGGCCTCGGCGCGTCGCCTCGAGGCGCGGGAGAGCCACGCGTCCTGAATCAGCTCCGCGAGTTCGGTCCTGGTGATCTCGGCCAGTCGGCCGGCCCGCACCAGCACCGAGGGATGCCCGTCGAAATGGCTTGTGGTGAAGAACGGCGACGCGGGATCCTGGACGAGCGCGAGCTTGTCGCTCTCCGACTCCACCCACAGCATGATCACGTCGGCGTAGCGTTCACCGGTGTCCGGATCCGTCGCGTCGGGCTGTGGGGTGCGGAAGAACACGAACGACTTCCCGCCGACCTGATAGATCGGGTTGCCCTTCGGGCCCTCCAAGCGCTTGACGTGTGGCATCGACATGGCGATCCGATGCACGTCACTGACCCGGGCCGGCCGCTCAGCCATAACCGCGAGATTACCGCGGTCGGTAGCATGGCGAGTGGGGTTGCGGTGAAGGGGGATTGAGATGGATCGCGCTCGGCTGAGCTCTCGAGGCGATGCGCCGTGACCGACACCCTGTTCGCCGACGTCTCGGAATTCCAAGTGCCCGTGGACGATTCCTATCCGTACCCGGTGCTTTCCATCCGCGTGTGCGACGGCACGTATCGAGATCACAACTTCGCGGCGAATTACGCGTGGATGCGCGCGGCTCTGGACAGCGGGCGCCTGACCTTCGGGATCGTCTACACCTATGTGCGGCCGAACTGGTTGGACAATGCCAACACCGTGCGCTCCATGATCGATGCCGCGGGCGGATTGCACCCGCGGGTCGCGCTGATGCTCGACGTGGAGGCCGGCGGCAACCCACCCGGTGACGGCTCGAGCTGGATCAACAGCCTGTACTGGAACCTGGCCGACTACGCCGGGTCCCCGGCGCGAATCATCGGCTACGCCAACGCCTATGACTTCTACAACATGTGGCGCACGCGGCCCCCGGGCGTACGCGTCATCGCGGCCGGCTACGGGTCCGACCCGGACCTTCCGGGTCAAGTCGCGCACCAGTACACCGACGGCACGGGCTACAGCCCCAACCTGCCGCAGGGGTGCCCACCGTTCGGCCATTGCGACATGAATTCCGCCGACGGGCTGACACCGCAGGATTTCGCCGCCGCGTGCGGCATCAGTACGAACGGAGGATGGTTGATGGCGCTCACCGACGACGAACAAGCCGAACTGCTGAGCAAGGTTCGCGACATCTGGGACCAGCTGCGAGGGCCCGGCGGCGCGGGCTGGCCGCAACTCGGTCAGAACAGCGAAGGTCAGGACCTGACGCCCGTCGACGCGATCGCGGCGATCAAGCGCGACGTGGAAAGCTCGGCGGGCGTGCAGGCTTCGCAATAGCCGCCCCTCGCTGCACGGCGCTTCCGAGTAACCCGAGGTCCTATCCCACGGAGAGTCGTTCCCATCCAAGGGTGCGCACCGACCAGGAGGGTTACCACCGTTATGCGCCAGCCTCATCGCTCGCTCGCTGCGCTGCCGGCCGTCGCCGCGACGGCTGCGGCCGTCGCGTTGGCCTCCGGCTGCTCCCACTCCGATTCGACGGCCCAACGCCCACCGTCGAGCACCGTCGGTTCGGACGCCACCACGAGTCAGCCCTTGCCTGACGCCGGCGAGGAAGTCCTGTTCGAGCGCAACATCAAACCGCTCTTCCGGGCGGACGACCGCGACTCGATGAAGTGGGCGTTCGACCTGTGGTCCTATAACGACGTCAAGGCTCACGCGGCGGCCATCGTCCAACGCCTTCGCGATGGCTCGATGCCATGCGACGGGGCCTGGCCGGCCCAAAAAGTCGACGTCTTTCAGCGCTGGATCGACTCCGGCATGTCCCCCTAGCAGTTGACCATGAAAGCCGTTGGCGCTCAACGGGATCGCGGTCAGCCCGCTCGCCGCTGCGCGGACACGTAGAGGGTGGGCGGCATAACGTTCCCCCCGTCCTGCGGAATGGTGCGGCCGTAGCGGGCCATCAGCTCCGCGAAGGTCGCCGTGGACACGTCCCAGCCGTGCTCGCGCAGCCAGCCGTCGACGGGCGTGCGCTCCTCGGGGTACCAGAGGTCGTCGAAGTCGGTGATCTCGGTGTCGACCAGCCTGGCCGCCGCGGCCCGCATCCGCTGCATGTCCTCGCGCTGTCGCCGAACGAGCTCAGGGTCGGTGAAGCCCTCGCCGGGGACGTTGGAGGCGAGCCAACTACCCTGCGCGCTGAGCGCATGGATGCGCTCGAACAGCAGGTCCTGGGCCTGCGCCGGCAGATAACGGACCAGGCCCTCGGCCGACCACACCGCCGGGCGCGACGCGTCGAACCCGGCTTCCTGCAACGCCTTTGGCCAGTCCTGACGCAGATCGATCGCCACGTTCACCAGTCGCGCATTCGGTTGCGCGCCGTGCTCACGCAACGTGTTGGACTTGAACTCCAGCACCTTGGGCTGGTCCAGCTCGTACACGACAGTGCCGTCGGGCCAGGGCAGCCGCCAGGTGCGCGCGTCCAGGCCGGCAGCCAGGATCACCACCTGGCGAACGCCGGCGTCGGCCGCGCCCATGAAGAACTCGTCGAAAAACGCTGTGCGCGTGGCCATGAAGTCGATCATCAGCTGAATCCGCGACCGCACCTCCGGTTCGAGCTCAACCGCCTTGGCGAGCCGCTCGGGGTCGGCGTAGATGCTCCACATCCCCTCGCCCGCCGCATCGACGAACACCCGCGCGAACGGGTCCTTGATGAGGGGGTTCTCGCTCTCGGTCTCGGCGGCACGCGCCGCCGCGACGCCCAGCGCGGTGGCTCCCACGCTTTGGGTGATGTCCCAGGAATCGTTGTCGGTACGCGGCATCGCGGTTTCCCTTCCCAGCCTCAAGTTCGTTAGTTGCCCACACTATTGTTCCAGGACTCCGGCCCCGCCGGCAGCCCACCGCCGGTGACCTACGCTTCTTCCCATGACGCGTACGCCGCAGGAGATATTTGCCCACCACGGGCAGGCGCTCGGCGCAGGCGACCTGGACGGGATCGTCGCCGACTACACCGAGGATTCCGTGGTCATCACCCCGCCCGGCGTCGCGCGCGGCCGGGATGGGATTCGCGGTGTCTTCGCAAAATTGCTCGACGACCTGCCCGATGCGGCATGGGATCTCAAGAACCAGGTCTTCGAGGGCGACGTGCTGTTCCTGGAGTGGGCGGCCGATTCACCGCTCAACCGGGTCGACGACGGCGTCGATACGTTCGTGTTTCGCGACGGCATGATCTGGGCGCAGACCATTCGCTACACCCCGCGGCCCAAGGGCTGAACGTGGAGCCCGTCAACCTCGAGGCAGTAGCGGAATGGATGTCCGGGCAGGGGCTCGGTGAGGGTCCGCTGGAGGACGTCGCCACCGTCACCGGGGGCACCCAGAACGTCATGCTGCGATTCACCCGGGCCGGGCGCCCGTACGTGTTGCGGCGCGGACCGCGGCATCTGCGCCCGCGCAGCAACAGCGTGATCCTGCGCGAGACGAAAGTCCTTGCGGCGCTGGCCGGTTCCGATGTGCCGCATCCGCACCTGATCGCCACCTGCGACGACACCAGCGTGCTGGGCGACGCCGTCTTCTACCTGATGGAGCCGGTCGACGGGTTCAACGCCGGCGAGGGCCTACCGCCTTTGCACGCGGGCGACGCCAGCGTTCGGTTCGGGATGGGCCTGTCGATGGCCGACGCGCTGGCGAGGCTCGGCGCCGTCGACCACGTGGCCGTCGGGCTCGCCGACTTCGGCAAGCCGGACGGGTTCCTGGAGCGGCAGGTGCCGCGCTGGCTTTCCGAGTTGAACTCTTACAGCGAGTACGACGGCTACCCCGGGCCCGACATCCCGGGGATCGAGGAAGTCTCGGCCTGGCTGGAGCGCCGGCGACCGAAGACCTGGACCCCCGGCATCATGCACGGCGACTACCACGCCGCCAACGTGATGTTTTCCCGCACCGGGCCCGAGGTGGTCGCCATCGTCGACTGGGAGATGTGCACGATCGGTGACCCGCTGCTGGACCTGGGCTGGCTGCTGGCGACCTGGCGCCAGCCCGACGGCTCCAGCGTGTTCAGCCACGCCCTCGGCGGCCAGGACGGGCTGGCCAGCACCGACGACCTTTTCCAGCGGTACGCCGCCAACACCACCCGCGACCTGTCGAATATCACCTGGTACACCGTGCTGGCCTGCTTCAAGCTCGGCATCGTGATCGAGGGGACGCTGGCCCGGGCCTGCGCGGGCAAGGCCGAAAAAGCGGTCGGCGATCAGCTGCACGCCGCCACGGTGCACCTGTTCGAGCGGGCGCTGACGCTTATCGGCGACCAATCCTGACCCACTAACATCTCCCTTCGTGCCGCCCTACCCCGAGAACCCCGACTTCTACTCCGAGCCGACGCAGGCCGCCTACGGCGGCTATTACGACGAACCCGCCGCTCAGCCGCCCGAGCCGCCGACTCCCTGGTACCGCCGCCCGGCGGCGCTGGTCGGAGCCGGTGCTCTCGGGGTGATCGTGCTCGGCCTCGCGGCGTACGCGGTGGTCAAGCTGGTGGCCGGTTCGCCGTCGCCGGCCCCGACCACCACTACGACGACACCGGCTCCGACCACCACCGCTTCGGCGGCGACCACCACGACGGAGCCGCCGCACCACCACGGCGGCGGCGGTGGCGCGCCGACCCAGACCGTCACCGAGACCGCCCCGCCGGCGAGCACCGACACGGGAACCCCAAGCACCGACACTCCGACGACGACGGTTCCGCCGACCACGGTCACCGTTTCGCCGAGCACCGAAACCAGCACGGTGACCCAGACCGTGACCATCCCGCCGCGTCGGCCGTTTCAACCGCGCCCATAACCGGGACACGTTGGGGGCCACGGGGCTAGCCTCCATGCGTGGACGTCGGGGAATCGGTCAGGCGCTCGCTTGACCATTGGGAGCACCGCGATTGGGACGCGGCAATGCTGCACGCCGGCAACGCGGTTGACGGCACCTCGAAGAAGCGCTATGCGCAGCAGGGCGTCGCGAGCCGGTTCAAGCGCACGATCCGGGACTCGCTGGACATCTTTCAGGTGATGGCCGCTCCCAGCATCGATTTCGATCAGAGCCGCTTTCCCATCGCGGTGAAATCGGACCTGCCCGACGGCCGTCCCGACATCGCCGACGTCCTGTACGGCGTGCATCGTTGGAACCACGGCCACGAGGACGAACTGCCCGAGGGTTTCGAACTGACCCCGCATGGACCCCGCCCCCCGGGAGTGCAGATCTGGCGAACCGGGAGGATCCAGCTTCCCGCTTCGACGGTGATCGGATTGTTGGCCGTCGCGGTGTTCTCCCCCGAGAACAAGGGCGAGGACATCCCCGATGGGTACCAGCTCAGCTGGTACCAGTACGTCTTTCACGTCTGCATGTGGTGGGGTTGGCAGGACCATTTTCGCGAGATCATCGCCACCGCCCAGATCCCGCGGACGACTCTCGACTTCGCCGAATTCTGGGACGACTGGTCGCCGGTGTAGCGGCCAAAGTCGCTCGCCTGCAAGCAGTGACAGACTGCTTACATGCAAACGAGCATCGGCCTGGTGCGCCCGGCTTCCGCGCACGACGCGGCCGCCTGCGTCGCGATCTACCGTCCTTACGTGCTGGAGACGGCGATCAGCTGGGAGCTCGAAGTCCCGAGCGAAGCCGAGATGGCGGCGCGGATCACCGCCGCCCGCAAGACCCACGAGTGGCTCGTCCTCGAACGCGACGATCGGGTTCTCGGATTCGCCTTCGGACACACGCTCAATCGCCTGCCCTCCTACCGGTGGACGGCCGAGACCGGACTCTATGTCCATCCGGACCACCACCGCGCCGGCGTCGGCCGCGCGCTCTATACCCGGCTACTGCACCGGCTCGCGGAACGCGGCTACCGGCAGGCCCTCGCCGGCATCACCCAACCCAACGAGGCGAGCAACCGTTTCCATCGATCCTTCGGGTTCGAAGGGGCCGGGCTGTACCGGCGCGTCGAATGGAAACACGGCCGCTGGCACGACGTCGCGTGGATGCAGCTCGATCTGGCCGGTTCGGCCGACACGGAAGCGCCGCCCGGCCCGATCGTCTGAGCCGGGGGCGCCTTTACCGAATGAAAAGAGTTAGCGGCTAGCGACCGCCGGCGCCACCGCCGAGGCGACCGCCAGCGCCACCGCCCACGCGGCCACCCGCGCC
>NZ_AUWQ01000022.1 GCF_000455205.1 Mycobacterium sp. UM_CSW
GGAGAGCCGCATGACAACTGACGTGAAGATGCAAGGCAGCCAGCACCTACAGGAGGGCTTCCGCGTCGATGCAGACCGCCTCAAGTCGTTCGTGCGGGTACCGCTGATCGCCGAGGGCATGACCGAGGAGGACGCTGACATCGTCGCAGAGGTCCTCGTTCGCACCGATCTCCGCGGCGTCCATTCGCACGGCACCCAGCCTCTCTGGAGGTACCTGACCGGCCTGCGTGGCGGCGCCATCAACCCGCGCGGAGGCTTCACGGTCGTTTCGGAAACACCGGCGACGGCAGTGATTGAGGGAGGTGGCGGGGAAGGTCACGTCCTCTCCTATAAAGCGACCAAGCTCGCCATGGCTAAGGCAGAGACCACCGGCGTCTCAACCGTGCTCGTACGCAACAGCAATCATTTCGGGGCGGGCGGCTTCTACGCGCTCATGGCGGCGGAAGCCGGGTTCGCATCGCTGATCATGACAAGCACGCCGCTCGTCCTGGTGCCCACCGGGGGGACTCGTGCCGCAATGGGTAACGGTCCGCTTGCTTATGGCTTCCCCAGCCGTGACGGAATTCCGGTCATTCTGGACCTGGCGATGAGCGTCACCGCGGGCAGCGTCGTGGAAGCTGCCGCCATGCGCGGAGAGTCGGTGCGAGAAGGGTCGATCGTCGATAGGGACGGCCTGCCGACGACCGATCCCACCAAGGTCGCCGGTCTCCTTCCTATCGCCGGCTACAAAGGCTATGGGCTGGCACTCATGTGCGAGCTTTTTGGTGGGGCGCTAGCCGGCGCAGATGTCGGATCGAAGGTCAATGGCGGGGGGGACAACTCGGATAATCTCGCAAACTGGGCCCGAGTGCGTCCAGACGTGCCTTTTGGTGTCGGGCACTCGTTCATGCTCTTCAAGCCGGAGTTCTTCCTGGACGAAGGGCGCCTCGAAGACACAGTCGCGGAGTACGCCGGTGAGCTCCGCAGCGAGCGCACCGCGCCCGGTGTCGACCGCATCTATACCCCTGGGGAAATGGAGCATTACCGCGAGCTTGACTACCGCGAGAACGGCATCGGATTCGACGAGGCGAGCATTGCGGCACTTCGCAAGATCGCGTCCGACTACGACTGTGGCGAGCTGCTGGAGGCTGCGATCCACTGAATGGTCACCTGCGCAATACACCGATCGAAGGGTAAATGTGCTTAATCCATTCGACGACTACCCGATTCATTCCAGCGCGGATCCGATAGCGCATCTGGTCAGCGGCGACCCGAACCACTATGACCGGTACTGGTTCAACGGACACCAGAACGATGGCGGTCTTTTTTTCGGCGCGGCCATGGGGCTATATCCGGTCCGAGGAGTTATCGATGCTGCGTTCAGCGTGGTGCTGGACGGGGTCGAGCACTCGATCTTCGCATCGGGAACGATGCCGCTCGACCGGACGACCAGCGTGGGGCCGGTCCATATGGAGGTGCTAGCCCCGATGCGAGTCATCCGCTTCTACGTCGAGCCAAACGAGCACGGTATTTCCTGCGATCTAACGTTCCGGGCAGTGACCGTTGCTGTGGAGGAACCGCGGCAGCGACGATTGAGTCCCGAAGGTGTACTCCTGATGGATCACACGCGGATGACCCAATGGGGCACGTGGCAGGGCACCATCACCGTCGACGGCGTCAAGATTGGGGTCGAAGCATGGCAAGTTTCGGGCACCAGGGACCGTTCCTGGGGTCTTCGCCCGTTGGGTGATCAGGTGCCGAACCAGCGTCAGATGGGCGAGTTTCAGTTGTTCTGGCTATGGGCACCACTTCATTTCAATGATCGCTTCACCCACCTTGCGCTGCACGAGCACGCCGACGGATCGCGGTGGTTGGAGACCGCCCTGGTGCTGCAGCCCCTACCAACCGATGCTGCGCCGTGGAGTACCGCCGGCGTACGCCGCTGTCGGAATATCGAATACGAGTTGGAATGGAAGCCTGGAACGCGGGAAATGAAACGAGCGCAGCTGCGGTTCGAGGACCCCGTGGAAGGACAAGTCACCATCGAATTGGAGAAACACTTCGCCTTTAGGATGCGCGGTATCGGCTACGCACATCCGTACTGGGCCCACGGCACACTGCATGGAGCACTCGAGGTCGGGCGAGAGTCGCTTCCACTTCATGACGTCGACCCCGTGGACTTCAGCTCACTTCATGTGCAGAACGTCGTCACGGCAACGATGGGTGACAGAACCGGCATCGGTGTGCTTGAGCAGATGCACATCGGCCCGCACGGTCCATCGGGGCTTACAGGACTGCTCGACGGCTATTCAGCCCGATGAGGGTCATCACCCCTGAGGTGAGCCAGCGGGATGGATGGACCTGCTAGACCGTGCCCTCGTACGTCTGAGCAGCGGGCACTGGACTCGCAACCCTACCGGGCCACGTCATAACGATCCTCGGTGCCGTCACGGTGTGCATCGTGATGGCCGGACTGGCCTTAACCAACCAGCTGCCCTCCTCGGCCACGCGCCGTGGCCCTGGGCGATATGTCGCGGGAGCCGGCGATTTCCGCCCCCGCGCGTTTGGCACTAGTACAACCCTCCTACTCACCCTGCTGGTACTCGCCGATGATCACATCGTCGGCTGGGTGATCTACGAACTTCGGGTCAAGACCCCAGCGGTGGATCTGCGGTCGCCCGGGACCCGCGCGTCCCGATCGCCCACCTCTCAATGTTCATCGCGACGACCGGCTTGTTCTCCGCGGCCATTGTCACTTCGGTCGTCTTTCAAGCGCCGTCGGCGACAGGCATCGGCCTCGGCCAGACCGCCTTGGGCGCAGCGCTCGTCATCGCACCCGGGACGCTCATCGGCGGTGCTCTCTTCAGCCCACTCGCGGGCCGAATGTCCACGGACACGGGCGCTGGCGTCGCAATGCTGGTGGGAAGCCTCATCATCTTCGTCGGCTATACAGCCCTCGTGTTCGGCGGCACCAAGCCGCCGATCCTCATCGGCGGCGTCCTATTGGGGCTGATTGGCATCGCCTTCGTCTATTCGGCCATCCCGAATCTGTTGCTGCCGGCGGTCGCGTCAGAGCGCACCAGTGAGGCCGCCAACCTGAACCAGGTGATGAAGTCGATAGGTGCCGCCGTGGGCCCGCTGGTCTTCTCCGCGATTCCTCGCGAGCAACCTGGTACCGATCAACGGCGTGCCCATGCCCTCACCGACGTCCTACCTCGGAGCCTTCATCTTCATGTCGCTCTCCGGTCTGGCGCTCGTTGTCCTGTCCATGCTCGTCATCCGGTTCGAGCGCCAGCGACTCGACCGGCTGAAGAAAGATCCGGCCACTGACGACATCGAGGTGGAGGTGGTAACCGAGTCGGCCGACTGACCTGCCGGTGATCTTGGACGGCTGGACCCACGCCATGCCAGCGTCGCCGAACAACGCCCACACCGCCGCCGCGGCCAGCGCCCTGGCGACCCTACAACTAATTGGTTCGGCCGCCCAGTGCCAGCACTTCACGGCGTTCGGCGTCATCGAGTGTCAAACCTGAACATCTCGCGACCCGCCGCAACACCGATGTGGCAACGGAAGAGGACCAACGTGCTTCGGCACCTCGTCACCTGACGTCAGTCTGTAGCCGCGAGGACTGCGAGCTCGGTACGCGATTGGCAGCCCGTTGTTGTCAGGGCCCGGCTCACGTACTTCTTGACGGTATCCTCGGTGAGCCACAATGCTTCGGCGATCTGGCGATTCGTCCGTCCGCGGGCAAGCAACTCCACCACGTCGCGTTGCCGTTTCGGCAACTGCGCCAGCGGGTCGAGTCGTACCCGAGAGGGCGCCAGCAGACGCGACAGCCCGCTCAAGCGGCGGCACAACGAGCGGAGTGCCGCCGCGTCACGGGCACTGACTGCATCCGGGTCGGGGTCGAACAAACCGATCAGCCCGTGCGTCGCGGTCCCCATCGGAAAGGTGAACGCGTTACCCGACTGAACACCGGCCGCGTAGAGAAACTGCGTGACAAACGGCGGCGCGGAGTCCCGAACTGACGGCAAGTCAAGCAGGCTGACCGATCCAGCCGTGCGCAGCCGATCCAGGGCGGTTGGGGTCGCAAACACGTCGTGCTCGCGCCACCTGCTCAGATAGTCACCCAGCTTCGCTCCAGTAGCGTCGCCCGTGATCACCGGCGTGGTGTCGGCGAAGGCCTCGGCCAACGTCGCTCCGGTGAAAAACGTGACTCCTTGAACGTCGAACACCTCGCTGACCGCACGCACGACGGCCAGGCGGAACTCGGCAAAGTCGGCCGTGGTGTCACAGGCGTCGAGCACCGCGAACACCTTCTCGTAGTCTGCTACCCGCAGTTCAGAAGTGACGTCGCCCACGCATCGAGTAAACGTCGGCGCATGCGAACTGTCCACTTTCGTGCACTTTCGGCGATGTGGGGGCGAGGCTAATCTTGCCGCTGACAAGCACACACTTCGCGGCAAGGAGGCCTGGTGTCCCCGGCTCCGGTTTGGTTGTTTCACCGCCCGCCCAAGAAGTACGGGGCCGAAAGATCCAATAAATGAGTGCATTTGACGGAAAAGTCGCTTTGGTAACTGGGGCCGCGTCAGGCATCGGACTGGCCGTCTCGCGGCAGTTGATCCAGGACGGTGCGAAAGTCGTCGGCGCCGACATCTCCGAGGACAATCTGAACCGGGCCGCAGCCGATATGGGTCCGAACTTCGCGCCCGCGATCACCGATGTCCGGATTGAGGAGCAGGTGATCGCGGCCGCTGCGATAGCCCAGAACCACTTCGGAGGCATGCACTTGGGGTTCAACATCGCCGGAGCGAGCAGCATCGGCGCGATCACCGACATGGACGAATCCACCTGGGATTTCACCGTCGATGTCGTACTCAAGGGCACATTTCTGTGCACCAAGCACGAAGGGCGCCGCATCACCGAAACCGGTGGCGGCGGGGCGATCATCAATGTAGCTTCGCTCAACGCCCATGTTCCGATGGAGTTGGGCAGCAGTTACGCCGCAGCCAAGGCAGGCGTCGAGATGTTCAGCAAGAACGCCGCTTTAGAGCTGGCTGCTCACGATATTCGCGTCAATGCCGTGCTGCCGGGATTGGTCGATACTCCGATGACGAGCCCGCTGCTGGGAATCGGACGAGTCCGCGAGGACTTCATGAATCGCATCCCGATGCGCCGAGCCGCCAGTCCGGAGGAAATCGCTGACGTATGCCTTTACCTGGCCGGAGATCGCGCGTCGTATGTCACGGGCACGAGCCTGGTGGTGGACGGAGGCTGGGAGATCACAAACTACCCGCCGCTCAGTCTGCACTTGGCGGCCCTGGCTGAAAGCCAGTGAGATCGGTGGCTACTTCACAAAATGACGCGATACTGTCCCGCTCGGCGGTGGTGGTACCTGGCCGGCCTCGCCGCGACGGATCACGCCATCGCGAGGACGACGGACCGCAGGCTCGGCACATGGTGACGCCCTAGGGGCAAGGAGAGCTGCTCGTTCGGTCGAATACCGAGTCGAGACGCCGTGAACCGTCTACTACGAAGGGTGAGTGCATGTCTGACGTATTGCCAACCGTCGAGCAAGGGAACGCTTCTGTCGACGCGACTGCCGGGCGGGCCCCGGGGATCAGCGTCTACTCGGGAGCGTCGCTAGGGCCCGTTACCGACGTCATGAGCTATCCGGAGTTTCCACCAGGAATCGTCGAGCAATTCGACATCTCCTTTCTTCTCGCCGGAACTGTCGTCGACGTCGTATTCGAAGACAGCAGGCCGGACGGCTTCAGCCTCACCAACATTCGGCTGGCCCCCGACTTCATCCTGCCGGCTCACCACCACGACGTCGACTGCCTGTACTACGTTCAATGCGGATGGATCCTGCTCGGTCGCAGGCGCATCGACCCGGGCGGTGGATTCTTGGTCCTCGCCGAGCGGCCTTACGGTTACCGCGCGGGCCCGGAAGGGGCCACCGTCTTGGAGTTCCGGCTTGCCCGCAGTTTCAACATGGTCGTCACCGAGACGAGCCCGGCTAAGTGGAAAGAAATGGTCGGCGTCGCCGAAAAGCACGCCAACTGGCCGGGATTCACTGAATCAGTCGCCCTGCCGACAGACTGACGGTCGAGCTCGGCCAAATGCCTCCGCTGACCGATTTCATGTGCGCGGAGGCCCCATATTCCACGGCGTGCCGGGCGAAATGTGGGACAGACCGACCTTGTTCACGCAGAACTGTTGCAGCGCTTGAGAAACCAACGCCGGCCCGTTGTCCATCCGCAGCACCATCGGCGGTCCGCCGGTTGCGTCGAACACCTTCTCGAGCTCGACGACGAGACGGTCGTCGATGATCGACCGTTCCACCAGATGCAGCAAGGATTCGCGGGTGTGCTCGTCGACCATCGAGGCGATTTTGATCGCCTTGCCGTCGACGGTCGAGCCGAATTGGAAGTCGATCGCCCACACCATCTTCGGGGCATCGGTGATCACCTCCGGCACCGAGGACACCCTGCGCGGGTTGTGCACGCGGCGCTGCAGCCCCTCCTGGCACCACAGCCGGTGCACCTTCTTCACGTTGAGCACCTGGCCCTCGTCGTGAGGCAGCGCCGCCCAGGCACGCCGGAACCCATGACACTGGTGTCTGGTGGCGTAGACACGCAACCACGCCCGCAGATCGGCATCGGGATCGGCTGGCGTCGCTGCCATCGGCAACGTCCGGTAGGTCGACCGGGCAAGCCCAACCGCTTTGCATGCCAACCGTTCCGACATGCTCCTCGTGTCCTTGAGCATGTCCACGGCGCGCCGCTTGGCGGCTGGGCTCAGAATTTTCCCTTGGCCACCTCGCGCAGGGCGTCCTTCTCCAGCTCCGCGTCGGCGAGCTGCCGCTTGAGCCGCCCGTTCTGCTCGCGGCAGCTACCGCGAACACGCCATGGATTTTGGTGGCCAACCCACCGCGCGACCGCCCGATCGCGTGACCTGCAGGTTCACACTCGGCCAGCGGAAGATTCGTGTCATTCGACCCAGCCCCTGTGTCCTGATTGGGGCGCGGTGAACCGCCCCGGCGAGTCCGGAGACTTCAATGTGCGCCGGAGTTCCTGGTGAACTGAGTTGCCCCGATTCCGGTGACTACGACAAGGTCGCGCAGCGGATCGCCAGGCACAACGGTGCTCAAGCGCCCGGCCCAGTGACACGCCAAGCGCGGGCAGGCACGCGGCCAGTGACTGGGTCGAGGCGCGCATGCGCAGGGCTGACCTTGACCAGTTCGGTCTTTGGCTCGCCGGGCATTGCGCCGGAAGCCTCCACGGCGGTATGCCACGTGGCAATGGCCAACGCACGATACTGCTCGAGTTCGTCGGGATCACCAACGTCGTCGGGAACTTGCATCTCGTACACCCAATCGGCCACGTCGTGAGATCCTTTCCGTTCGTCGCGGTCAGCGACGCAGAATCGTCCCCGGCGCAGTTGCCGGCGGCGCCGAGGACGTGGGCCAAACCAACACGGGCTGAGTCGATCTGACGCTTACCGCTTCTCCCCGCAGTTGCTGCACGATCTCGACGACCTGTCCCAGATGCGACGCACCGACCGGCTCACCCTAACTGATAAAGCCTCCGTTGGCGTTGACGGGCTTAGAGCCCCAATGTCGGTCACGCCGCGATCGATTGGCACTAACTCAGGGCGTGGATGGAGGCTTCTCTAGCAAAGGTGAAGCCCTCGAAGCCGTCCGCCTCGACCTGGTAGCAGACATCGGCGTACAGGTTGAGGTTGCCGGGCAGGAAGAGCGCCGCGTGTTTCTTCCCCGGAATGTTGGCGCCGACGTTCCACGCCCGGACCCCGATGCCCGCCGTCAGGATCGATGGTCGGCTCAGCAGTTTCACCAGCCGCCCGTTCCACGCCTCGACCGCCTCGGCGGTCGGCTCGGCGGTCCCGATCCCCTTCTCCTCCATCCACGCCACCATGCGTCCGATCCAGGTCGCGGTGAAATCGATCACCAACGGGATGTTCGAGAAAACGGTCTGCGGACCGGAGATCATGAACAGGTTGGGGAATTCGTCGATCGCGATCCCGAGGTACGTCCTCGGACCGTCGGCCCACTTCTCGCGCAGGCTCCGACCGCCGCGTCCGCGGATGTCGATCGAGGTCATGGCGCCGGTGCCAGCGTCGAACCCGGTGGCGAGGATGATCATGTCCAGCTCGTACTCGGCATCGGCCGTCTTGAGACCGTTCGGTGTGATCCGCTCGATCGGCGCCGTGCTGACGTCGACGAGCTCCACGTTCGGGCGGTTGTACATCTCGTAGTAGGAGTGCCCGAGAGGCGGACGCTTGGCCATCAAGGGATACCTCGGGCACAGAAGATCGGCGGTCTCCGGATCCTTGACGATCGCCCGGATCTTCTTCCGGATGTACTCGCAGGCGGCCTCGTTGATCTCCGGATTGGAGAACATGTCGGAGACGGTTTCGAAGACGAAGTGGAACCCACCGCGTTCCCACCCGACGTCGAACGCCGCGCGAAGCTCCTCGGGGCTCATGTCGGCGCCATTGCGCGCCGGTTCTGTCATGTCGTACCCGTAGAAGTGGTTGTGGCAGCGCTCCCAGATCGTCGCGTAGTCGCGCTTGATCTCGGCCCGCTGGGCGTCGTCGATCGGATGGTTACGGCCAGGCAGGACCCAGTTGGGCGTCCGCTGAAAGACCGTCAAGTGCTCGGCCAGGCGGCCGACCTCCGGCACCAGCTGGACGCCGGTCGCACCAGTTCCGATGATTCCGACCCGCTTCCCGTCGAATGACACTGTCTTGTCCTTCGGCCAACGGGCGCTGAGATAGAGCTCACCCGTGAAATCGTCGAGGCCCTCGAACGGCGGCACGTAGGTCGCCGAGAGAAGCCCCGTGGCGAAGACGACGTATCGGGAGGAGAGCGTGTCGCCCCCGGTCAGAGTGACCGTCCAGGTGCTCGAGTCCTCGTCGTATGCCGCGGCGTCGACGTGCGAGTCGAAGCGGATGTATTCCCGTAACCCGAGACGATCCGTCGCGAAGGAGAGGTAGCGCTGCACCTCCTCCTGACGGGGGAACCGGTGCGTCCAGTCCCACTCCTGGAGGATCTCCTGGGAGTGGCTCATCGCGTAGATCCAGGCCTCGCTGTCGGTACGGGCGCCCGGATAGGA
Source organism: Mycobacterium sp. UM_CSW (assembly GCF_000455205.1). Taxonomy (GTDB): domain Bacteria; phylum Actinomycetota; class Actinomycetes; order Mycobacteriales; family Mycobacteriaceae; genus Mycobacterium. Next base: position 9,118 of record NZ_AUWQ01000022.1, read on the forward strand.
GTTCCAGTACCAGGTCCCACCGACGTCGGATCCGGCCTCGAGCAGGATTGTCGAGAGCTCGAGCCGACGGAACTCGTGAAGCGTGCGCAGGCCGCCGAAGCCCGCGCCGATGATGATCGCGTCGACGTCGATCTCCGTCATTGCCTACCACCTCTCCCCTCGACGATGTCGTCTGAGACGATGGTTCAAGTTACCACATGGCTATTCGGTTTTTGAAGGTCGCGGACGAACCGACGGGATCATGGGTTTCCGCGTATCTCCCCCAGCTCCCGGAGCAGGAGCCGCCGTGCGAGGACCCAGACCTCGCTGCTCACGCCGATGCTGTCCCTCGCCTGGGAGACGGCGACGCCTCGAGCGGTGTCGACGACGAGCCAGACGAATGTGAGCCAGTTGGGGTCCGCCGGCGCGACACCCACCTCCCAGCCCGCGGCGGCGATCTCGCTGATCTGACGTACGCCATCCTCGGAGATCCGGTCCAGAGCGAGGCGCAGTTCGGCATCGGTGCGGGCGACGACCTGCACCGACAGAAAGGCCTGGTAGAACGGTCCGTAGAAGACGATGAAGATGTCGTCGAGGATCCGTTCGTCGCGGTCGGGCAGGGATGCCGCCTTCTTCACCCGACGCCGGAACCGCTGCACTCCCCCAGCGACCGCATCCTCCAGGATCGCGAGGCAGAGGTCTTGCTTGCGCGGGAAGTAGTGGGCGAGTGCGCCGGTCGAGAGGCCTGCCCGTTTGGCGACATCGCTGAAGGTCATCGCGTCGTAGCCCTTCGCGGCCAGAGCCTCTAGCCCGGCGGACGTGATCTTCGCCCGGGCGAGGGCCCGTCGTTCCGCCTGGGTCCTGCGTTGAGTCTCCGGCACCGGGTGGAGACTAGCCGATTGACAGGGTCTCCGGCATGCCCTATAAAAAATAACCGAACCCTCATGTTAGATCTTGCCGCCGCGCCCTACCGCGAGCGGTCTACCCGGGGAGGACCAGTGTGACCAGCGCGACCAGTGCGATGACCACACGATGAAGACCCGGGCCGCGGTGTTGACAGAGCTGAACACCCCTTGGGAGATCCTCGAGTGCGACCTCGAGGGGCCGCGCCAGGGCGAGATCACCGTGAAGATTAAGGGCTCGGGCCTGTGCCATTCGGAGATCCACATCTCGGCGGGCCGGCTCGCGGTCGGCCACCTCCCCATCTGCTGCGGCCACGAGGGCGCCGGCGTCGTCGTCGAGGTCGGGCCCGAAACGCCCGGATTCGTGGTCGGCGACCACGTCATCCTCTCGGCGCTCCCGTTCTGCGGCTACTGCCGCTGGTGCCAGAGCGGCCATTCGAACCTCTGCGATCTCAGCCGTCACCTGATGACCGGTGGTCGCTTCGAGGATCCACCGACCTTCCGCCTCAGCCATGAAGGCGAACGGGTGGGCCAGATCGTCGGCATCGGGGCCTTCTCCGAACTCACCACCGTCAGCACGATGTCGGTGGTGAAGATCGATCCCGAGGTGCCGCTCGACCGAGCCTGCCTAATCGGCTGCGCCGTGGCTACCGGCTGGGGCTCCGCGGTCAACCTCGGATCGATCGAGCCCGGCAACACCGTGATCGTAATGGGGACCGGCGGGCTCGGGGTCTTCGCGGTGCAGGGCGCCGTCCACGCCGGGGCGACGAACGTGATCGGCGTCGATCCCCTGCTCGATCGGCACGCCCAGGTCGAAGCGCTGGGCGCGACCCACACCTGCGCGAGCATCGAGGAGGGAACCGACCTGGCCCGCTCGATGACTAACGGGCAGGGCGCCGACACGACGATCATCACGGTCGGCAACCTCGAACGCGACATGATCTCCCAGGCGCTCACCTCGGTCCGCAAGGGCGGCACGGTTGTCGTTACCGGGCTCGGCGATCAGCGCAACTTCGACTACCCCTTCAGCATGGTCGATCTGACCTTGTCGCAGAAGCGGCTGCAAGGGTCACAATACGGCGGGATCGCGATGGGCCGGGACATGCCGCGTCTGATTGACATGTACCGGCGCGGCCACCTCAAGCTCGACGAGGTGATCACCAGGCGCTACACGCTCGACGAGATCAACAAGGGCTACGAGGACCTCGAAGCCGGCCTCAACCTGCGCGGCGTCATCACCTTCGACTGATGCCCCGTCGACCGGCGGCAGCACGGTCCCGGTGAGGTAGCCGGCGTCGGACGAGGACGAGGACGAGGACGAGGACAGCGTCGGCGATCTCGGTCGGCTCGGCGAAGCGACCCATCGGGATCAGCGCTTCGATCGCCTTGGGACCCTCCTCGGGCATCGAGTCGATCATCCGCGCCCGGGCATCAGGCGAGATCGCTTTGACGGCGCCCCGAAGCGGGCAAGCTCCTCGGCCGCGGTCTTGGTGGACCAGCGCGTGTTTAAGAAGTTGATCACAAGCCGCTGTGGTCGGTGTGTCATGAGCGGAGACAGGTGAGATCTCCGGTAGATGCATCAACGACGAAGAGACCAAATACCCGAGGCGGTGCGCCCAATGACTAGACTCGCGTCGTGTCGACCGAGCGGGTAGCGCCCCAGCGTCCCCCAATCCGGGAGTCGCAGAAGGCGGCGACCGCCAAGGTGCTACTGGACGCCAGCGAGGAGCTCTTTTTCGAGCAGGGCTACACCGCGACGACGATCGGTCAGATCGCCGCCCGAGCAGGCGCGAGTCGGGCCACGTTCTACCTCCACTTCGACGCCAAGTGGCGCACGGTGGCGGAGTTGGCCCGGCTCAAGCTCGTGCCCGAGACGATCGACTTCTACCGACGACTTGACGCTCACACCGACATCTCGCGGCATGACATGCGCTCCTGGCTCGACGACGCCCTCGAGTTCTACGTGCGCAACCGCGACTTGGTGCTGATCGTCGTCCAGGTCCTGCAGCTCGAGCCGGAGTTCGCAGCCGAGAACGAGCGCATCGTCCGCACCTTCGCGGCCGAGATGCCCCACCTGCTGCAGCGGTGGGGACCGGACCGACGCGCCGAAGTGCACCTGCGGCTCGGCTTGCTCATCTCCCAGCTCAGCGACTTCGCGGCCGGCTGGCTGACCGGGATCTGGAACGGCGTCGACCGCGCGGTGGCGATCGACGTGCTCACCGACTTCTGGATGGCCGGTCTGCGAGCCCAGGGGTGATCATGAGCGCGGGACGGACTTCGAGCCGATCGCGAGTCACAGGCACTGTCGCAGCGCCTCCACGATGACCGCTGTCCGCACTTCTCCCACCAGGCTTCTGCTCAGCTGGTTCGGGGTGTAGCCGAAGCCCACCCCGTGCCCGACGTCGGCGAATCCGAGAGCGCCACCGGCTCCGGGGTGACCGAAGGAGTCGTCGCCGAGCAGCGGCGCACTCGGGCTTGCGAGCATGAAGCCCGAGGCGTAGCGGCTAGGCCCCAGGGTGACCCGGTCGGGGCCGCTGACGACCTCGGCCCGTGCGGCGTCGACCGTGTCGGATCGCAGCAGGCGCACGCCGTCGACCTCGCCCAGCGTCGCGGCGTACATCTTGGCCAAGGACCGGGCGTTGCTCACGCCGTTGGCCGCAGGCTGCTCGTGCCGAAGGGCGTCGCGGGTGTTCCAGGTTGCGGCGTGCGGTGTCGGGAGAGCCCCGTTGGTCGTGAACACCCGCGACATCAGCGACTGCGGATCGACCATCGCGGCCAGCATCGCCTCGACGCCGGCCCGGACCTGCGGGTCGGCGATGCTTTCGACGGTCGAGAGGTCGGGCGTCCCGTCGAGCAGTGGCGCGAAGTCCACCTCGACCGCATCGGGGAGCCCGATCCAGAAGTCGAGCCCGAGGGGTCCCGCGACCAGATCGCCGAACAGCTCCGACACGCTCGAGCCGGTCGCGCGGAGCACCAGCTCGCTTACGAGCCACCCGAAGGTCAGCGCGTGGTAACCGTGCGCCGTCCCCGGCTCCCACAGCGGCTCCTGCGCGGCCAGCGCCTGCGCCGCCGGGGTCCCTGCGAAGAGCTCCTCCCGCGTGAGCTGCTCCGTCGGGACCGGCAGGCCCGCCTGGTGGCTCACGAGCTCGCGCACCGTGATCCGGTCTTTGCCGTGGGCGCCGAACTCGGGCCAGTAGTCGGCGAGGGGCCGCTCCAGGTCCAGTCGTCCCTCCTCGGCGAGTCGGTGCAGCACGATGCTGGTGGCGCCCTTGGTGGCCGAGTACACGAGCGTCACCGTGTCGGGCTTCCACGCCCGGTCGTGCGCGGGGTCCGCGAGGCCACCCCAGATGTCGACCACGCAGCGACCTCCGACGTATACGGCGAGCGCGGCGCCGACCTCCTCGCCGTCGGTGAAGTTCGAGCAGAAGGCGTCGGCCACGCTCTCGAAGCCGGGCTCCACGGTCCCCTCGACGCTCATTCGCTCAGCCATGTGTCCCCTCTGGTGACAGTCATGGACGACCGTGGTGTGGCCGCCGGGTGTCAGCCACCGTAGCCCTGGCGACACTGGAGTACAACGATCAGATTCAGAGCCACTGTGCAATCCTGGGAACTATCGCGAGACCTAAGTCTACTCGATTGACATTGGTATCCAGGAGGGGCACTCTGATCGGCAAAGCGTGACGGGCGTCACGTCCGCAGTGGATCCGGGAGGCAGACATGCGTTGTGGGATCACCTTGTTCATCCAGGCCTACCAAGACTGGGACCGCTTCGAGGCAGCGGAGCGGGGTGAGCCTGTGCCGGCTCTCGACCCAGCCGCAGACGCCACGCGCTTCCAGGAGGAGATCGAGTCTGCCCTCGAGCTCGAGGACCTCGGCTTCGACTCCCTGTGGACCGTCGAGCACCACGTCAGCCCCTACACGATGGTCACCAATCCGATCCAGCTGCTGACCTTCTTCGCCGGCGCCACCTCGCGGATGGACGTCGGGACGATGGTGGCGGTGCTGCCGTGGCACCACCCGCTCCGGATGGCCGAGGACATCACGATGCTCCAGTACGCGTTGCGCGGCCGCACGCCGTACATCGGCTTCGGTCGTGGGGCCGGTCGTCGGGAGTTCCGCCAGCTTGGCCTCAAGATGGAGGAGTCCAAGGAGCGCTTTTCGGAGAGTGTCGACATCGTCAAGCTGGCGCTGTCGCAGGAGTCGTTCTCCTATGCCGGTGAGTACTACAACTTCGAGAACATCACCATGCGCCCTCGACCGCGCGATGCCCAGCAGATCATCGACAACCTGCACTTCTCGTGGGGGACCCCGTCGTCGGCTCCAGTGGGGGCACGTCACGGGTTGAAGCCGCTCATCATCCCCCAGAAGCCGTGGGCCGAGTACGTCGACGACCTCGCCAGCTTCAGCGCTGCTCGTTCCGAGGTCGGCCTCGAGCCGGTCCGTCCCCGCATCCACATGAACGCCATCTGCGCCGAGACGGAGGAGGAGGCACGCGCGCTCGCCTACGAGTTCGTCCCGCAGTACGCCGACAGCGCGGCCCGGAACTACGAGACGGCGGGCGGCCACTTCGCCAGCATCAAGGGCTACGAGCACTACGCCGCCATCGCCGAGGCAGCCGGCGGCGACAAGGACGCCGTCGTGGACAACATGGCGCAGACCTACCTCGACAACCACCTGTGGGGCACCCCGGAGCAGTGCATCGCCAAGCTGCAAAAGATCGCCGACTTATTCCACCCCGAGGAGTTCATGCTGGTGATGCGTTTCGGCAACATGCCGCGAGAGGTGGCCGATAAGAGCACGGCGCTCTTCGCGCGCGAGGTGCTGCCTGCCGTCCACGAGTTCGCCGTCCGCGAGCCGATCACCTACCAGGTGCCGGCCGGGGTCTGAGCGACCAGCCCATCAGCTGGCCGACCCGACCCGATAGGCACGCGGCATGACGGCTGCTACGACTGCCTACGCGGCGGCAGCGACGTGGGAACAACCTCGCACCGTCTGAGCCTGCCGGGCCCCTCCGGCTCGCCGCCGCCTCGGCGGACTGAGGCCGCGGCGCAGTCAGGCAGGCGCGACGCGGGCGGCGTACGCCGCGTTCGACTCGCCGATCGCCACAGGCGATCCCGCGGCCCAGCCGCCGTCGACCACGAACTCCGACCCGGTGCAGTAGCTCGCCTCGTCCGAGGCCAGGAAGAGGACCACGCGTGAGACCTCCTCGGAGGCGCCCATGCGTCGTAGGGGGACCTTCCCGACCACGACGTCGTCCTGGAGCGGGCCGAGGATCGGGGTGCGAATGAAGCCAGGGTGGACGGAATTGACCCGGATGCCGAGGTCGGCGACCTCCATGGCGAGGGCCTTGGTGAGCCCGACGAGGCCGAACTTGCTGGCGGTGTAGGGCGCGCTGGACGGGGCGCCACGCAGACCGGCCCACGAGGAGACGTTGATGATCGCGCCACTGCCGCCCGTCCGCATCGAGCCCAGCACGGCCCGCGACCCGAGGAACGCGCCGTCGAGGTTCACCGACACGACCGCCCGCCAGGTCTCCAGTGACGTGGTCTCCACCGGGCCCGCAGCGCCGATCCCCGCGTTATTCACCAACACGGAGACCAAGCCGAACTCGCTCTCGGCGTGCTGCACGATCTCACGCCACTGATCCTCCGCGGTGACGTCGAGGTGCTGGTAGCGCGCCGCCTCGCCGAGCTCCTCGGCGAGCCGCAAGCCCTCCTCGTCCAGCACGTCGCCGATGACGACGCGCCCGCCTTCGGCGACGAAGGCGCGGGCGTGGGCTGCGCCCATCCCCCTCGCTCCGCCACTGATGAGGATCGTCTTCTCGTCGAACCGACGGGTCATGTCGTTCCTTTCTGTGATGCGGTGCGATGGAGCCGGTGCTCAGGGCACCAGGACGGCTCGTCCGGGAATGCGGCCGTGATGGAGGTCATCGAAGGCGCTCAGTCCGTCGTCGAGGGCGTAGCGGTGCACGTCGACTCGCACCAGCTCCTGTCGGGCCAGCTCGAGAACCTGTCGCTGGTCGCGACGCGTCCCACCGTAGGACCGTCGGACGTCGACGCCCCACGGCAGCGGCTCGGGGAGGGTGTCGGCCCTGAAGGTGAACCCCCCTCCGGCGACGCCCACGAAGCGCAGTGCGCCGTCGGGGGCCACAACGCGGGTCGCGAGGTCCACCGTCGCCTGGGCGCCGACGAAGTCGAAGACGGCATCGGCGCCGTAGCCGCCGGTGAGGTCGAGGATCGCGGCCGCCGCGTGGTCGTCCGCATCAAGGACGTGGTCGGCCCCGAGTGCCGTAGCCAACTCGCGCTTCGCCGGACTGGTGTCCACGGCGACCACGCGAACGCTGCTGGTGGCCCGCAGCACCTGCAGGCCGACGTGCCCGAGCCCGCCGACGCCCATGACCACCGCGGTCGACCCGGGTGTCAGTCGGTGCCGTGCGCCGTTGATCGCGTGCATCGGGGTCAGGCCGGCGTCGGCCAGCGGCGCGGCGGAGACGGGGTCCAGCGTGCCGAGCGGCTCCAGGTAACGTGCATCGACCGCGATGTACTCCGCCATGCCACCGTGGGGACCAAGACCGGGGCATGGTGGCAGACCCAGGCGGCCACCGGTCGTCTGACAGCAGTTGTCGCGGCCCTCCAGGCACGGACGGCAGCGGCCGCACGACCACACCAGGTAGACGAGGACAGGGTCTCCCTCTTTGACGTAAACGACGTCGCTGCCGACCGCAGCAGCCCAGCCCGCCGTCTCGTGACCGAGGGTCAGGGCGTTGGGCCAGGGGATCTGCAGCTGCACGAGGTGCAAGTCGGAGTGGCACACCCCGGCTCCGCCGACCTTCACCAGCACCTCGGTGGGGCCGATGTTGGGCACCGCGACCTCGCGGACCTCCAACTCGCCGGGACCAGTCAGCTGCAGCGCCCGCATCGTCGACACGTCTAAAATCTACTCACTGGACTGCAGAAAATTCACTGGTATCTGAGACAGCTTGGTTGATCGGAGCCTGAGAAGCCGCTGTCGCAGTGCGGCCGCGGACCCGCCTCGACTATCGGGACCCAGCTCGCGACCGCGTCGGGAGCCCCGCGCAGCCGACCGACCGAGGCCAGGGTCGCGGTGTCATGTCGCCGAGGTAAGACGTGCTCGGCGCCCGGGTCACCGCGGGCTTGGGCAATATCTGACTTCCTGATCGAGCCCACTTTTTGGTAGGGCGGCCTCGCACGCACGCTGGTTACGGGCGTCGTCGCACCTCATTACTATCGCCAGGTCCTTGCGCGCCAGCGACCGCCGTAAAGCCGTCCAAGAAAATCGAATGGATACTTTCAACCAACGGCTATGCGAAAGTGGCGGTGCGCACGGCGGACTGCAGCAAGGTGATGCTCGCCGCGGGGTCGATCCCGGTCCGCTCCACGACCCGACGGATCGGGTGGGCACCGAGGTCGGCGGGGTGCACATCGGCGAGCCCGCCCTTGCGACGCCCTACCGCATCGACGATATAGGCCTCGCTCATCAGGACGTCCTCTCGTTCTGTGGTCGGGGGACGGTTCCCCGACGGTGGGATGGATCAGTGCAGGTGACGCAGGGCCTGGTCGAACAACGCGACGGCGTTGCGGTGCAGTTTGTCGCCGGTCGCCTTGGGCGCCTTGCCGGCGCAAGCGCGGGCGTGAGTGCCCTCGAGGAGGATGCCGAGCTTGAAACAGGCAAGGATCTGGTACCAGTCGATCGCGGAGAGGTCCCGGTCGGAGTGCTCGGCGTAGGCCGCGACGAGGTCCTCGCGGGTCGCCAGTCCCCCGGCCTCGGCGACGGGCGTCCCGGACCAGACACCGTCCTCGCCAGGCACCGGCCAGGTCGCCAGCAGCCACCCGAGGTCGAGCAACGGGTCGCCGACGGTGGCCATCTCCCAGTCGACGATCGCGGCGACCTCGGGGCGGTCCGCACGGAACATGATGTTGGCGAGGTGGAAGTCGCCGTGCATCAGCCCGGGCGGCGCGGGCGCCGGCCGGTGTCGTTCCAGCCAATCGCCGACGGCACCGACCTCGGGCAGCTGCGGTCCGGGGTAGCCGTCGAGCTCGGAGTAGGAGTCGAGTTCGCGGCGCCACCGGGGGACCTGCCGTTCGAGGAATCCCTTTGGACGGCCGAGATCGGTCAGGCCGACGGCGGCCGGGTCGACCGCACCGAGAGCAGCCGCGGCGCGCGCAGCCGCGAGACCCGCCTCGCACCGGACGGCCGAGTCGTTCGCGTACGTCGGAGGCAATTCGACGGTGAGGTTGACCCCGTCGACGTCGTCCATGAGGTAGAACACTGCGCCGCCCAACACGTCGGTCGACGGGCACTGGGCGACGAGCCGGGGAGCGGGCACGGCGGTTCCGTTGAGTGCGTCAAGGACGCGCATCTCACGCCGCAGGGCGTCATTGCTCGTCGCACGCGGGTGTGGCGGAGGACGACGCAGCACGAGCCGTCTGCCACCGCGCCGGAAACGAACCATGACGTTCTGCGTCCCGCCGCCCATCGGAGAGACGTCGGTCAGCTCGGCGCCCGGCGGATGGTGTTCGTCGAGCCATCTCGCGACGCGCTCAAGGTCGGGGTGCGCCTCGAGGGCTGCGCTCATCGCCATCCCCCGTCGAGCCGCAGGAGCGATCCGGTGGCGTAGGACGACGCGACGGTGGCGAAGTACAGCACCGCGCCGACGATCTCGTGCGGCTCCCCGCAGCGGCCGAGGGCGACCTGCGACTCGGCATGCTCGCGCGTTCCCTCGGCCCAGTGCTCGGAGATGTCGGTGAGGAACGGCCCTGCCTGGATCGTGTTGATCCGCACGGTGGGGCCGAACGCCTGCGCGAAGCCCTCGGTGAGCACGTGCAGACCGGCCTTAGCCGCGGCGTAGGGCAGCGCCTGCGGGGTCGGTCGGATCGCCTCGATCGAGCCGATGTTGATGATCGACCCGCCACCGTCGGCGGCCATCCGCGAGCCGATCAGCGCCATGAGCCGGAACGGGCCGCGCAGGTTGACCGCGATGACCTTGTCGAACAGGGCCGCGCTGACCTCGGGAAGGCTCGGGTAGAGCGGGGACAGCCCAGCGTTGTTGACGAGCACGTCCACGCGGCCCCAGTGGTCTCGGACCGTGTCGGCGAGGTGGTCGCACTGCGCCCAGTCGCTGACGTTGACCGCGACGGGGAGAGCCTCGGCGCCGAAGCGGTCGTGGACCTCGGCGGCCACCGCCTCGCACGCCTTGAGCTTGCGGCTCGCGATCACCACCCGCGCTCCCTGTTCGGCGCAGGCGAACACGATCTGCCGCCCCATGCCTCGGCTGCCGCCGGTCACCACAACGACCTTGTCCTTCAACTCGCTGTTCACGACCGATTCCCTCCCGCCCGTCGCGTCGATGCGTTCACCGGCTGAGCGCGAGGTGGGCGAGTTCGCCCCTCGGCCCGGACTCGACTGCCGCGGCGAAACGCCGCTGCTCGGTACGGGCCACCGCCCGACGGTGGACCTCGTCGGGCCCATCGACCATCCGCATGATGCGAGCCTCCGCCGTCATCCGGGCGAGCGGCGTGGACTGGCTCAGCCCGCCGCCACCGTGGGCCTGCACGGCGCGGTCGACCACGCGGGAGACCATGGCCGGAACCGCCACCTTGATCCCCGAAATCTGGCTGGCCGCGGCCCTGTTGCCGACAGTGTCCATCAGGTGCGCGGCATAGAGGGTGTAAAGCCGGGCCTGGTCGATCTCCATGCGCGAGTCGGCGATCCACTCCTGCACGACGCCCTGATCGGCGAGCGGACGCCCAAAGGCGACCCGTGAGCGCACCCGGTCGATCATGAGCTCCAGGGCCCGTTCGGCCATCCCGATGTTGCGCATGCAGTGGTGGATGCGACCTGGCCCGAGGCGGGCCTGGGACATTGCGAACCCCGCGCCGGGCTCCCCGAGCATGTTGCCGACCGGCACCCGGACATCGGTGAGGCGAAGCTCGACGTGGCTGTCGAACGGGTTGTAACCGAGCACAGTCAGGTCACGCACGATCTCGACCCCGGGCGTGTTCTTCGGCACCAGCACCATCCCGTGGCGGTGGTGGCGATCCGCACCCTCTTCGTCGGTCACGCCCATGACGATCAGTAGCTCGCAACGGTCCCGCCGGGCGCCCGAGATCCACCACTTGTGCCCGTTGATCACCCAGTCGTCGCCGTCGCGCACGATGGTGGTCTTGATGTTGCCGGCGTCTGACGATGCGACGTCCGGTTCGGTCATGGCGTAGGACGAGCGGATTTCGCCGTCGAGCAGCGGCCGCAACCACCGGGTCTTCTGCTCTGGCGTGCCGAACATCGACAGCAGTTCCATGTTGCCGGTGTCGGGCGCCGAGCAGTTCATCGCCTCGGGCGCCACGTACACGCTGCGGCCGCTGAGCTCGGCCAGGAACGCGTAGTCCGAGTTGCTCATCGGCTCGTGCCCGTCCTCGGCGTGGGGCAGGAACAGGTTCCACAGCCCGAGCTGCCGCGCGCGCGCCTTCAGCTTCTCCATCACCAACGGCTGCTTCCGTTCGGCATCGAGCGGTGCGTCGTGCGGCAGCAGCGCTTCGGCGGGATAAACGTCCTCGGCCAGGAACGTCTTCATCGTCTCGATCAGGGCTGCCGCGCGCGGACTCGGCTGGAACACGGGACCTCCGGAAGCAAGGGGAACGATCGACCGGTGGCGATCGACGCGTTGAGGAAAGCACGTTTAATGCATCTGACACAGGATACCCCGCGCGTGCCTTAACTCTTCGCGCTACTCTGCGGGGGGCTCGTGCCGGAGGAGCGCTAGAGGCCGAGGAGGCAGATGAGCAGCATGGCCGCCCGTGTCCCCGCCGGGCGATCGGCACTGATCGCCGCCGCCGAGCGCTTGTTCGCCGAACGCGGCATCGAGGCCGTCTCCCTGCGGGAGATCATGCGGGCCGCCGGTCAACGCAACACCACGTCATTGCAGTACCACTTCGGCGACCGCTCCGGCTTGGTACGAGCCGTGGTGGACCGGCACGTCGAGCAGGTGTCGCTCCGCCGACTCGCACTGCTCGACCTCCTCGACGACATGAGCCTGCGCGACGCCGCGAAGGTGCTCGTCCAGCCCCTCGTGGCCAAGCTCGCGGACCCGGACGGCGGAGCCGAGTTCCTCCGGATCGCGGGCCAGCTCGTGAACGCGACCGAGCGCGTGGTCGAAGCAGACGACCCGGTAGCGCCGCTGATCTACGATCCGGCCGGCAGCATGCGACGCTGGGCCGAGCTCGTCGACCCGCTGATGCCGCCCGGGGTAGCGGGTCCCCCGCTGCATCGTCGCTACGCCGCCGTGCGGTTCACCCATCTCGAGCTCGCGCGCCGCGCGCACGCAAACCCGAAGGGCGATCAGGCCCTGTTCTCCAGTCACCTGACCGACCTGGTGTGCGCGATCCTCGGCACCCCGCTCTCCTCCGAGACGGCGAACCTGCTCTCGCGGCGGCCTTCCCGTACACATCCGCCGACCAGCACTGCCGTCGGCGAGATCGATCTCCAAGGTCCGCAGCACCCATGAGTTCGCCGCGACCTACGGCTCTCCGCGAGTGTGGCTCGAGCTGCGCCGGCAAGGAGTCGGGTGCAAGCGCGTCGAGAGAGTCAGGCGCGAGCGCGGCCTGCGAGGCGCTCACCCGCATTGCGGCTGGCGCCATAGAAGCACCCGAACCGCACCGCCGCCCCGGAACTCGTCGTTCAACTACTCCCCCCCGCGGCGGCGCTTCGCCGAGGCTCTCGTTGGTCGGGGTCCTAGCCGGAGACCGTGGCGCTCCGAGGCGACGGCGAGCAAGCTCAGGAGCTCTTCGCGTTGTGCGTCCATCTCCTGATCGACTTTTGCGGAGTCGTGCACTCCTGGCGCTGTACCGAGTCCCTCTAGGAAGATGTTGCAAAAGGATCGCGACAGGGTGCGGGCATCTAGCGGGCCAGACGGGTCGAGCCAGACCGAGGTGTAGCTGTGCATTCCGATGAAAGCCAGGCGGGCGACCGAGACGTCTGTGTCGCGGAACTCCCCGTTGCTAATACCTTCGACGATCACCCGCTGAAACATCTCGTCGTACGAGGCGCGACGGGCGAGGAAGCGTTCCTGGCGCTCTCCTTCGAGGCGCCGCAGTTCTGCGAGTAGAAGCCGAGCTTGATGGAGGTGATCGAATTGAACTGTCAGGAGGACCTCGGACAGCAGCCGGAGGCGAGCAGTCGCCGAGATGGGCAGGCTGACGATGACCCGGCCCACCGTGATGAGCGGCGCCAGGATGGACTCCTGGAGGTCGGACAGCAGATCGTCCTTGGTTCTTACGTAGTGGTAAAGCCCCCCCTTGCCGAGCCCGACCGCTTCGCCGATGTCGGCCATGGTGGTGCGGTCATAACCGCGCGTCGCGAAAAGCTCGGCGGCGGTGTCCAGGATTTCATGCCATCGGTTGCCGTCTCGTCTCATCGCGCGGTGACCGTATACCCTTCTAGTGTCGTGAGTCGTTCGGGCCCTTCAACACTATGTCGGCGAGACGGTCCCGCCCGGTCCAACCGTTGACAAGATAGCGCTCATCGAACTTCGCTCGCTTGAGCAGCAGATGACACTCGTGCTCCCACGTGTAGCCGATCGCCCCGTGGATCTGCATTGCTGAGCCCACCACCTCCGACGCCGAGTGTCGCGCGTAGGCGCCTGCTGTGGCCACGAGGCGAGGGGCCAGGGGGTCTCTGCGGTCGATCGCCTCGGCGGCTGCCCGCACACAGGCACCGGACGCGCTGACCGCGGTGTACATGTTGGCGAGCATGTGCTTGACGGCCTGGAACGAACCGATCGGTCGGCCGAATTGATGACGTTGTTTGGCGTACTGCAGAGCCAGATCGAGGGCGCGACGGGCGGCGCCGTGGGCGTCCGCGGCGAGGATGACGACCGCATTGGCCGCAACGCGCTCGAAGAGCGAACGCGCCTGATCCCCCTGTGCGATGACATCAGCAGCCGGGGCGTCAGAGAGTCGGACATGGGCAAGCCGATGGCCACGGTTGATCGTGGGGACCGGCGTGACGTCCACTCCACTGGTCTGGGGGTCGACGCGGACGATAACCAGTTCCCCGTCCGTGGTTCGAGCAGCCACCAGGACCAGATCGGCAAACGCAGCGTCGCCGGCGAAGTTCGCCTCCCCCGTGAGGGTCAGCCCATCGCCTGAGGAGGGCTGCGCGCAGACGTCGAGCAGTTGCGGGTCGGCCAGCCCCGCTCGGCCGGTGCAGCAGTAGGCCCCGAGCGACCGGCCGGCCGCAAGTTCGGGCAACCACGTCTCGGCGACGGTGTTGTCGCCGCTGCCCAGCGCCGTCGTGGCCAAGACGGCGCTGGAGATGAACGGTACGCAGGTGTTGTGGTACGCGAGTTCCTCCACGATCGTGGTGGCGGCGAGCATGCCGAGGCCGGCGCCGCCGTGTTGTTCCTCGGTCATGGCGCCGAGCCAGCCGAGAGAGGCCATGCGCTCCCAGAGCTCGACGTCGTAGCCGTCGCCGTGGCTCAACGCCCTCGCGAGGCTCGTTGCGCTGTGGTTAGACAGGACGGCCCGCACCGAGGCGCGGAGGTCTTCGATGACTTCCTTGTCTACGGTGGCGGTCATACCCCTGGCTCCCTCGGTAGCCCCAGCACACGCTCGCTGATGATGTTCCTCTGGATTTCGTTGCTGCCGGCGGCAATCGTCTGGGTCCAGGACCGTATGTGGTCGACCAGCCAGTCACCAGAAACCCATCCGGCGTCGGTGATTGCACCCGAGTCGATGTCGGCCGCCACGCCGCGGATCCGGGCGGCGAGTCCGGTAAGTCGCTGCAGCGTTTCGGTGTAGAACAGCTTGAGCACCGATCCCTCCGGTCCCACTTCGCCGTGCTTCGAGACACCTCCCACCACCGACGAGGCGAGCAGCCCGAGCGCGTCGACCTCCGAGACGCGGGCGGCGAGTTCCTGGCGGATCGCGGGGTCGTTGGCGGCGGTCACTCCCGAAGCGACGATCGTGCGGTGGCATTCGGCGGCGATCCACTCGACGGCCTGCTCTAATTCCGCGTGGTACGCCACGATTTGGGACATGCGCTCGGTGGCGAGGGTCGTGTTCGCGACGCGCCAACCGTGGTTCTCGCCTCCGACGAGCTCCGAACAGGGGATTCGGACGTCATCCAGGAAGATCTCGCAGAACTCGAGGACTCCGAGGGCCTGACGGATCGGTCGAATCTCGATCCCTGGCAGCGAGAGGTCGAGGAGAAAAACGCTGAGTCCACGATGCTTCGGGGCTTGTCGATCGGTGCGGGCGAGGAGCAGACACCAGTCTGAGCGATGGGCATTGGTCGACCAGATCTTGTTGCCATTGACGACGTAGTAGTCGCCCTGCTTCTGGGCAACGGTCCTCAAGCCCGCGAGGTCGGATCCCGCCTCAGGCTCGGAGAAACCTTGACACCACACCTCGCCGCCGAGGATCGCCTTGAGGTGCTGCTGCTGTTGGTACTGGCTGCCGTGGTGCATGAGCGTGGCCGCGACATGACCGAGCGCGATGCTCTGCAGCGTTGGCATCGGGAACTGGGCCCGCACAAGCTCCTGTTGCAGAACGACCTGCTGGTCGAGAGAGAGACCTGATCCACCAAACTCCACGGGCCAATGCGGGGCGAGGAACCCCTCCGCATGCAGGGTCGCGGCCTGCGTTCTCATCAGCTGGCGGAGTTGATCGTCGTCCGCCACCCGCAACTGGTCGTACCACGTCGGATCGGCGTGCTCCTGCGCCCACGTGCGGACTCGCAGTCGGAAGGCTCTGAGCTCGGCCGTCTCGCCACTGGTACCGGACACGCCACGAGTGAACACCAGCGCCTCAATTTAGTCAACCGGTCAGTCGGTCGTTCCGCGCGCAGAACCACGATGTGGACGGCTCGCCCGGCCTACGGAGGACCTACCTGCATCTTGACGGCTCTACCGCTTGCTACTGTCCGACCGGCCAGTCGGTCGTCTAGGTCAGTGCAGGGGTGCACAATGCCGTTCGGGCTCTCGTTCGCTCCCCGCCCTGGCGCTGGACCCTTGCATCGGTGAGATCGCAGCCCTCGGCTTCAACATCAGCTGCGGAACCCGGGGTGAAGCGTTTGTGCTGGAAGTTCCCGACCGGCCGCCCGAACACCTCCCGCTTCTCGACGTATTGCAGCGTGGTGGCGAAGGCCGCCTGGGCACGCGCCAGGTTGACCACGGCGGTGTGTTGCCGCTCCTGCGGCAGCCGCTCCATCATCGCCGGGAAGCCGCCGTTCAGATCCCCGTGATCCGATTCTCATCTCACGCTCCTGTCGATCGCGGCCGCGCTGAGCTTGAGCTCATCGCGCCGCACCTTGAAGGTCGCATTGCGAGGCAGCGAATCGCGCAGCTCGAGGTAGCGGGGCACCTTGAATCCGATCAGGTGGCTGCCGCAGTGTTCGAACAGATCTTCCGGGGTGACCGGCATCGAGTCGCGGACGACGACGAAGGCGGCGACCTCTTCGCCGCGAACCTTGTCGCGGATCCCGACCACGGCCGCCTCGACCACCGCTGGATGCATTTCCAGCACGTCCTCGATCTCGCGCGGGGCGATGTTCTCGCCGCTGCGCCTGATCATCGCTGACTGACGCTCGAGCATGTAGAGGTCGCCGCTCGGTGAGAAGTAGCCCACGTCCCCCGTCTTGAACCACCCGTCCTCGGTGAAAGTGCTCGCGGTCACCTCAGGCGTGCCGAAGTAGCGTTCGAAGACCGCGGGCCCCGTCACCTCGATGGCGCCCGGCACGTCGGCATCGCAGGGATCGCCGGCTTCGTCGACGACACGGACCGTGCTGCCCGGTTCGAAGCGACCGCCGCACAGAATCCCTCCGTGTGCACCGTGGATCCGGGAAGCATCGACTAGACCGCTGCGCCGGCCGCCGGTCATCGTCACGATGGTCGTCTCGGTGGAGCCGTAGCCGCTGTTCATCGAGATGTCGAAACGCTGCTGGAATTTGTTCCAGTCTTCCAGGGCGATCGATCCCTGGATCCACGCCAGCGTGTGGTCCCGATCGTCAGGACGAGCAGGCATTTCGAGCAGGTAGCGAGGGACCGGCTGCATCATCACGGCCCAGGTGAGCCGATTGGCATCGACCGTCTCCCAGAAGGTCCGGCGGTCGAAGCGGTCGACGTGGAACACAGGCGCACCGAGGCTGAACGGGGCGAGGAAGCCGCAGACAAGTCCTGCCTGGTGGTTGAGTGGCAGGAAGTTCAGGATCCGGTCCTCAGCCTCCATCACGTGCCTGCCCCAGACCCGGAGGAAGTACGCGTAGTCCGCCTGCGTGCGCTCGACGCCCTTCGGGATGCCGGTGGTGCCGGAGGTGAACAGGATCACCGCGAGGTCGTCGGGTTGCGGAAGCACCGGCTCCAGCGGCGAGACCGCGGTCTGCGTGACCTCCGCCAACCCGCGGACGGAGTGGTCGTCCTGGATCCCGTCGTGCACCCGCCGCTCGGTGCCGTCGTCGCAGAGGACGACCACCGGGTCGACCACTCCCGCGGCGATCCCTATTTCGCGGGCCTGGAATCGGAAGTTGACCGGGACGGCGACCGCCCCCGACAAGACGATGCCGAAGAAGGCGACCACCCAATCGACGCTCGGTTCGGAGACGATCATCACCCGCTCGCCGGGCTCGACCCCGATGGAGCGCAGGGCGCTCGCGGCCCGCAGACCGTGGTCGACCAGATCCTCGAAGGTGATGGAGGCGACGGCGCGGTTCTCGTCCGCCGCGATCAGCGTGAAGCACTCGCGTGACCCGTGGGCGGTCCCGCCCAGGAGGATCTCGGTGAGCGTCCCGGGCTCCGATCGCATCTCTACCGTCATTTATTTCACTCCTGCTCGGCGGCCAGTAGGCGTGCGGCGTCGCCGAGGACCGAATCGCCCCTCGAGCTGAGAGAACCCGACCGCGATGATCAGCACGGCGCCGGAGGCTTCAGTCGATCCGGTCGATTCCCTGGACGAGCTGCTGCACACGCGTCGACCTGTTGGAGGAAGCAGGACTATCTGAACGAGGGCATCACCTTGTTCATGAACAAGTCGAGCTGCTCGAGCTGCTCGTCGAGGGAATGGGTTCCCTGGAAGAAGAAGTTCCAACTCAGCCATTCAAGCTCGCCGGAATCCCCGTAGCACTTGTGCAGCCCGTCAACCTGGCGCTTGACGTCCTCGACGGTCCCGCAGATCAGGGCGCCGGTCTCGATCATGCGCTTGGTCAACTCGACCTCGTCCTTGAAGCTGACCTTCTTGTTCGGGTCGTCGGCGGCGGTGCGGAAGACCTCACCGAAGCCGAATTTGTTGAAGTAGTTGTGGAACTCATAGCCCGCGGTGGTGACCGCGTTCCCGAAGGCCTCTTCCGTGGTCTTGCCCAGCGCAATATTGCGGACAGCGCCGCAGAAGTGTCCGAGCTCGCGTTCGTGCCCGGCCTTCGCGGACTCCTCCCGGTAGGTTTCGCACCATTTGCGGAAGCGCTCGGGATTGGCCTCGAGCATGAAGGGGATGGCCGAGCGGCCGGCGGCCTGAACCAGCGTCGCGGGTGAAGCCGTGAAGGGCACGAAGACCTGCGGATGTGGGTCCTGGTAGGGCCTGGGGATGACGCCGATCCGGCGGATGATGCCCTCGTCGTCGATCTCGCCATCGGAGCCGAAGCGGCGCGTCCACTCGACCCCCGCCCAGCCACTGATCCCGTCTTTGTGGGGGAAGGGCACCTGGTAGTGCTTGCCGTCGTAGTCCCAGGCGTCCTTGGTCCAGGCATTGATCAGGATGTCGTAGTACTCGTTGAAGATCTCGCGGTTCAGTTGCTCTGTCTCAGACGGCTTGAGTTGGTCGTTCAGCGGCACGCTGCCGCCCTGGGAGAGGATCTGCACCCATCGCTTCTGGTAGCCACGGGCAAGACCGACGGCGGCGCGCCCCTTGGTCAGCTGGTCGAGCAGCGCGATATCCTCGGCGACCCGGATCGGGTCGTGAGTCGGAAGGACTATCGACAGCGGCATCAGCATGATGTTTTTCGTGCGCCCCGCAAGATCGGCGAAGAGCATCAGCGGGTTCGGCATCGCCTCGCCACCCTCGGTGTGGAGGTGATGCTCGGTTGTCGAGAAGGCATCCACGCCCATATCATCGGCGGCCGCCACCAAGGCGCGAAGTTCCTCGATCATCATCTGGTAGCGCTCGGTGCTGCGCCCGATCGGCCGCAGCTTCTCCCGTTCCTCCCAGGAGTCCGCGTGGATCGTCGGCATCGCAAAAAGATCGATCTTCATATTTCTCCTATCGCTCCGACCGGCCCTCCGGCGCGGTCGACTTTTGAAAACCGTGACCGAGCATGTCGTTACTTCAGAGCCACGGGATTGAGTGGCGACCCCACCGCGCCGACGACTCGCAGCGGGGGCGCGATCAGCTGGAACTCGTAGACGCCGTCGGCGGCGCAGTCGGCGGCGAGCGCCCTGACGTCCCAGAACTCACCCAGCATCAGGCCCATGTCCCGCAGGCAGAGCATGTGCAGCGGGAAGAACGTGCCGTCGATGCCGGAGGTCGCGTCCTCGACCTGAAGGTTGTCCGCGGCGATTGCGGCGACCTCGCGCTCGTGCAGCCATGAAGCGCAGCGCCAATCGAGTCCGGCGGCGATCGACGCGTCGCCTTTGCCGGTCTCGAGGAAGCGCGACCACCAACCGGTATGCACGAGGACGATGTCCCCCGTACCGATCTCAACGCCTTGAGCCCGCGCGACCTCGTCGAGCTCCTCCGGGGTGATCGGCTGTCCGTGTTCGAGATAGGTTTCCGCTCCACGGTGGCGGACGAGGTCGAGCAGGACGCCGCGCGACACGATGCCCTTGCAATCGACCTTGTCGATTCCGCACCGGTACGCGCCCTGACTGGTGACCGAGCTCGCCGGAAACCCGTTGTAGAGCTTGTCCTCGTAGTAGACGTGGGAGAACGCGTCCCACTGGGTCGCCGCCTGCAGAGGCATGATGATCATGTCGTCGTTGAAGCGGAACAGCTGGTTATCGAAGGCGTCGCTGAGCTGCTTGGCCGTGGGATTTCCGAGCCAGCTCCGCCCGTAATCCGTCAGGGTGTGAGCGTCGCCGCCGTCGACGGTCATGATGTGCACCGGGTTCTGGCGGAACTTGAAGGCCCCCTGCGGCCCGCCGGAACTGAAATCGACGTTGAGCGGGAAGACCTTGCCCGCACGCACGAGGCCGGCGGACTCCCGGACCTTCTCGGCCGTGATCAGGTTCAGCGTGCCGAGCTCGTCCTCGGACCCCCACCGACCCCAGTTGCGGACCTCGTCGGCGACCTTACGGAAATCCGTCAGGCTAGCCACGTCGCCACCTCTCGCTTCCTTCGACCCGGTCGGAGACTCCGACCACCGGTCGTCGTGTTGGCGATATCGCTCGCATATGTGCGTTATCCCCGCTCGAAGAACAGTCGCATGGCGTTGTCCCGCGCATACTTGCGAAGGACGTCCTCAGATCGGACGTCGAGCCCTGCCAGCTGCTCGAGGGATTGCTCGAATCCGATGACCGGATAGTCGGTCGCCCAGATGATCTTGTCGCTGCCGCTGCGGTTCAGGAAGTCGATAACGGGTGCCGGTACGCGACGAGGAGCGTACGCGGAGGTCATGTAGTAGAGCTCGGGCCACTTGCGCAACAGATGGATACACTCGTCGACCCACGGCGCGCCACCGTGGGAGAGCACGACTTGCAGCTCCGGAAAGTAAGCGCAGACGCTGTCGACCGCGAGCGGATGCTGGACCTGCCCGGCAACCCGCGGCCCGGGAAGCCCCACATTGATCCCGACCGGAACACCGAGCTCGGCACAGACCGTGTACACGGGGAAGTAGACAGCGTCGTCGTACGGCCGTTGCACCTCGTAGGCGAGCAATCGGACTAGCCGGACATCGGCTTCGAGCACGGCCCGGCGGATCAGCCGAACAGTCTCCATGGCCTGCAGCGGATCCACGACCAACGACGCGGCGAACCGGTTCGGCGCGGCATCCACGGCACTGGTCAGGGCCTCGAGACCCTCGACGCCTCGCCCCTGAAAGCCGGAAGTGAGCACCGCACGCTCGACCCCCGCCGCGTCCATCGCCGCCAGCAGCTGCTCCACGCCGGTGCCCTGCTCGAGCCGCTCAGCCAGGCCCGGGAACAGGTAGTCGACGTCGAGTCCCACCGACGCCGGCGAGGCGAAGTCGAGGTTGACCCAGCCATCGACCGGCTTGAAGTCGAGCGCCGTAGGCAACCGAACCTCCGTAATCTTGTCCATCGATGGACCGACCGACCAACCGGTTGCACAATATGACCGTCGTCGGAGGCGTGTCAAACTGCAAGTTCATCGCAGCTCTGGAGCACGGCGGTCGGCGGATGCACTCAGCGCAAGCTGAACGACCGACCAGCCGGTTGACCGTCGGGCGGCGAGTGAGGTTTACTCCTCTTGTGTTCCTGACATCCGCCGCCACCCGTCGGCGCCGGGTGACGGGCCTCTCCCGCGAGATCATGGGACTCGGACCGCTCGAGGCCGGTCATCAGGTGCTGGCCCGCGCCGGGATGACGGTCGACGACATCGAGATCAACGAGGCGTTCGCGGCCCAGGTCCTGCTGTCCGCCCGGGACCTGGGCATCGATCCCTCGGCGATCGGCTCAACGTGCACGGCGGCGCAATCGCCCTCGGGCATCCCTACGGCATGACGGGGTCCCGCATCACCACGACCCTGCTCAACGGGCTCCGCGCCCGAGATCGCAGCGTCGGCCTGAAGACCGTGTGTGTAGGCGGCGGTCAGGGAATGGCCATGATCATGGAGAGGCTGGCCTGATGCCGACCACCACCTTCGACTTCACCGACCGAACCGTGATCGTCACGGGCGGCGCACGCGGGGTCGGCCTCGCGATCGGGAAGACCTTTGCGTCCGCCGGCGCTTCCGTGTACCTCGTGGACCACGACGGCGACGAGGTCGCGACCGCCGCCGCGCGCATTGGCGCAGTCGGGATTGCGGCTGACGTCACCTCGACCAAGCAGGTGAACGGGGTCGTCGAGCGGGCCGCCGAGGAGTCCGGCCGGATCGATGTGCTCGTGAACAACGCCGGCATCTTGCGCGACGGCGTCGTCTGGAAGCTCGACGACGACGACTTCGAGGCCGTCATGGCTGTGCACAGCGGCGGGACGTTCCGCTTCACCCGCGCCGTCGTTCCGCACCTGCGGGCCCGCGGCACGGGGCGCATCGTGAACGTCACGTCGTTCACCGGGCTGCGCGGCAACCCCGGTCAGTCGAACTACGCGATGGCGAAGGCGGGCATCATCGGGTTCACGCGGACGACCGCACGGGAGCTGGCGCGGTTCGGGATCACGGTCAACGCCATCTCCCCCAACGCCCGGACTCGGATGATCGAGTCGATCCCCGAGGACAAGCGGGCGGCGATCACCGCATCGATCCCGCTCGGCCGCTTCGGCGAACCGTCGGAGATGGCGGCCGCCGTCGCGTTCCTGGCCTCCGACGAGGCCGCCTACATCACCGGCGTGGTCCTGCCCGTCGACGGCGGACTCGCGATCTGAGGTGCGACAGTGAGTGCTGAGCTCTTCGACCTGTCCGGCCGGGTCGCCATCGTCACCGGAGGAAGCCGGGGCATCGGGATGATGGCGGCGCGCGGGCTGCTGCGGGCGGGCGCTGCGGTGGTGATCTCATCCCGGGACGCTCGCGCGTGCGCCCAGGCGTGCGCCGACCTCGGTGGTGCCGTCTCCGCGGTGCCAGCCGACCTCTCCGGCGACGAGGAATGCCGCCGACTCGCTGCCGAGGTCGGTCGACGCCACGGCGCCGTCGACATCCTGGTCAACAACGCCGGCGCGACGTGGGGTGCGCCGCTCGAAGAGTTCCCGGCGGCCGCGTGGGACAAAGTCCTCGACCTCAACCTGAAGGCGCCGTTCTTCCTGACCAGAGCGTTCCTTCCGCTGCTGGAACGGGCCAGCACCCCGCGCACCCCGGCACGGGTGGTCAACATTGGTTCCATCGACGGGTTGAGCGTGCCGGGGATGCCGACCTACGCCTACTCGGCCAGCAAGGCCGGCCTGCACCACCTGACCCGCGTCCTCGCCCACGAACTGGGGCCCCGGAACGTGACATGCAACGCGATCGCACCGGGCCCGTTCCCGACGAAGATGATGAACCGCACGCTCGAGCAGCATCCCGAACGCTACACATCGACGTCCACGGTGAACGGTCCGGGTGAACCCGACGACATCGCCGGCGCCGTCGTGTACCTGACCTCGCGGGCCGGCCGTCACGTCACCGGGATCGTCCTCACGGTCGACGGTGGCCTGACGCTGGCCCGCTGACACGTACAAGGAGGGGTCGTGCCCGCACCGTCACTCATCCTGTCCCGCAGGGACGTCGACTTCCTGCTCGACGACTGGCTCGACGTCGCGTCACTTACCGCGCGTCCGCGGTTCGCCGAGCACTCCGCGGAGTCCTTCTCCGCGGTCCTCGACCTCTGCGCGGAGATCGCGGAGAAGGAGTTCGCGCCGCACAACAAGGCGAACGACGTCACCGAGCCCCACGTCGATGACGACGGTCGCGTCGTGCTGAATCCGGAGGTGAAGAGCGCGCTCGACACCATCGCCGATGTGGGCTTCCTCGCCGCGACGGCCGATGCCGACGTCGGCGGCCTGCAGCTCCCCCACGCCATCCGTACGGCCTGCACGGCCTGGTTCGCCGCGGCGAACATCGCCACGTGGTCCTACGCGATGCTGACCGTCGCGAACGCCAACCTGCTGCTGGCACACGGAAGCGGCGAGCAGATCCGACGGTTCGTGCTCCCGATGCTGGAGGGCCGCTTCCACGGGACGATGTGCCTGTCCGAGCCGCAGGCGGGGTCGTCGCTGGCCGACATCACCACACTCGCGAGGCCCGCCGGCGACGGCACGCATCGCCTGACCGGGACGAAGATGTGGATCTCCGGTGGAGACCATGAGCTGGGCGAGAACATCATCCACCTCGTGCTCGCACGCATCCCGGGGTCACCACCGGGAACGAAGGGGATCTCGTTGTTCGCCGTGCCCAAGTACCTGGTGGACGACGACGGCGCGCTCGGCGAGCGCAACGACGTGGTCCTCGCCGGGCTCAACCACAAGATGGGCTACCGCGGCACGGTCAACACTGTCCTGAACTTCGGCGATGGCGTTCATCGTCCGGGTGCGCGCACCGGCGCAGTCGGGTACCTCGTCGGCGAGCCGAGCACGGGCCTGGCCCAGATGTTCCACATGATGAACGAGGCCCGGATCGCGGTCGGGACCGGAGCGGCGGCGATCGGCTACACAGCGTTCCTCAAGTCGGTCGACTACGCGCGCACCAGGCGCCAGGGCCGCCTCCCGTCGGCGAAGAGCCCGACCGCAGAACCGCTTCCGCTCATCGAGCACGCCGACGTCCGACGCATGCTGCTCGCGCAGAAGTCCTACGTCGAGGGCGGCCTGGCACTCAGTCTCTACTGCGGGCGACTGCTTGACGAGGAGCAGACCGGGGTGACGGAGCAGGACCGCATCGACGCGCAGCTGCTGCTGGAGGTCCTCACGCCGATCGCCAAGAGCTGGCCTTCGCAGTGGTGTCTGGCCGCCAACGATCTCGCGATCCAGATCCACGGCGGGTACGGCTACACCCGCGACTACGACGTCGAGCAGCACTACCGGGACAACCGTCTGAACCCCATCCACGAGGGCACGCACGGCATCCAGGCGATCGACCTCCTCGGCCGCCGGACCGCGGTACGAAACGGCGCCGCGCTCACCGCGCTCCTCGTGCGGCTGCGGGCCACCGCGGACCGGGCCGGATCTGCCGGCGTCGAAGCTGCCGACCTGGGCAGTGCCCTGCACACCGCCGTCGACAGGCTCGAGGAGGTCACGGCCGTGCTGCACGCCGAGGCCGACGCCGACCTCCGGCTCGCGAACGCCACCAGCTACTTGGAGGCCGCAGGCCACGTGGTGATCGCCTGGATCTGGTTGGAACAGTTCCTCGCCACGGCCGGCCGCGGCGACCCCTTCCATCACGGCAAGCGGCAGACTGCGCGGTACTTCTTCCGCCACGAACTTCCGTGCACGATTGCGCAGTTCGATCTACTGGCGTCCCTCGACCGAACGACGCTCGATGCGGCGCCGGACTGGTTCTGAGTCCCCGACCGGGACTCGACAACGGCTGCTGAGTCCGGTCAGCCGAACCGAGCCCACCGGTCGGCCGACATCAGACCGGTCGACTCCTCGGCGAGCGCGTCGACACGGCCACGGACGAGATCGGCGAGCTCGCACACGAGGGCGAGCTACGCCGGGGTCATCTGGTCAATCAGGACCCGTCGTACATCGGCCACGTGCGGTGATGCGGCAGCCTTGATGAGCGCACGGCCCTCGAGCGTCAGCTCGACGATGTTGCCACGCTGATCGCTGCTACATCGCCGATGCCGGTGATCGTCCTCGAGCCAGATACCAATGCGGCCGGGCGTGATCAAGAACGGCGCCCGCCTGCAGTCCCAGGTCTGCGACACCCAGGTCATCGTCGTGCGCGCCTCCGACGCACTCGACGACCTGCGCATCGGCTGCGTCCCCGCCATCGCGCTGAACGCCGAGAAGGACACCAGCCTCACCCTCGACGACGCCCTGGCCGGCGGCACGCTCATAGGAAAACGCTACGTCGACGCCGACGGAGCCGAGGTGCTCGTCACCAAGGCCGGAAAAGGCACACTGACCGTTGGCACCACACCCCTGGAAATCAAGGAAGCCAAACCGCTGCCCGCCAGCGACTGACCACGGTTGTTGGTCTACTCATCGCACTCGACCAAGGCAGAAACCCGATGCCTTGTTTCACCGGAACTGCGGCGGCCACCTCCTCCGACAAAGCGGGCCTTGCTAGCTAAGCTAGCCTCGATTTTTCGTGGTGATTGTTGGGGCTGAGTCTGATACCGAATCGGATCAAGTTCACCTCGACGACCTTTTTGAAGGGCGTCGAGCGGTCCACGAATGTGCTTCCTTTCGGTAGCTCGACCTGCTGGTTGGTTGAGGCTTATACCCAGTCGCGCAGAACGGCTTCGTTGTCGGCTCCCGGAACACCGGGTGCGGCCGGTGCATCGAGGCGGGTGCGGGAGAACCGCGGGGCCGGCGCAGGGAAGGTCGAGCCCGCCTCGGTGTAGAAGCCATTGCGCTCGGTGTTGTGCGGTTCGGTGGCGACTTCGGCGAACGACAGCACCGGCGTGCAGCAGGCGTCGCTGCCGGCGAAGACCTTGGCCCAGTGGTCGCGGTCGTGGCCGGCGAAGGCCTTGGTGAGCACCGCCCGCAGTTCTGGCCAGCGGGCGATGTCGTTTTGGCCGGGCAGATCGGCGGCGTTCAGGCCGAGCTTGTCGAGCAGCTCGGCGTAGAACTGCTGCTCGATCGCGCCGACCGCGACGTAGCGACCGTCGGAGCATTCGTAGGTGTCGTAGTATGGCGCGCCGGTGTCGAGCATGTTGGTACCGCGCACGTCGCCCCACATGCCCATGTGGCGGAAAGCCCACATCATCTGAGCCAGCACGCTCGAGCCGTCCACCATCGCCGCGTCGATCACCTGGCCCAGGCCCGAGCGCTCCCGCTCCCACAGCGCTGACAGGATGCCGACCAGCAGGAACATCGAGCCGCCACCGAAGTCGCCGGCGAGATTCAGCGGCGGGACGGGACGTTCGTCGACCCGGCCGATGGCGTGCAACAGGCCGTTGAGCGATATGTAGTTGATGTCGTGGCCGGCCTGCTGGCTGCGCGGGCCTTCCTGACCCCATCCGGTCATCCGGCCGTAGATCAGCCGGGGGTTGACCTTGGCGCACTCCTCCGGGCCCAGACCGAGGCGTTCGGTGACGCCGGGGCGGAAACCCTCGATCAGGACATCGGCCTTAGCGATCAAGCCGAGCACCATGTCACGGTCGGCCGGGTTCTTGAGATCGGCGCCCACCGAGCGACGGCTACGCAGCAGGTAGTCGTTGCTTGGGATTCCGGTGCCCTTATCGAGTCGGTCGATGCGGACGACGTCTGCGCCCAAGTCACCGAGAATCATCGCGGCGTGCGGGCCGGGCCCGATACCGGCCAATTCGACGACGCGCAAACCGTCCAATGGTCCGGCCATAGCTGTGCACCCTCCAGTCGATCGATCGCCGCGTTAACTATTTACACCTGGACTGGGCCAGCGCGGGCTGCGCCCCAGCCCGGGCTAGGGACCCTCTCAAGGGGACTGGTCGACCTTGAGCCAGTGGTACAAGTCGACCGAGCTCCACTGCTTCGGGGAACTTACCAGTAAAGAGGCGAACTGTAAGTTGACCTAGCATTGTGTACAACGTTAGCCAAGGTCCGCCCCGTCTACTTAACAGATGTTCGTCCGCGAAGGCGCACGCGCACCGCTGACTGATCGCCGATCGCCCCGTCGAGGTCGACGATCGGGTACAAGTCGGGCATTGGGAAGGTGACTGCATCATGGGTAGTGGAAACCGTTCGGCGATAGGCACTCTCGTCGAACGCACTACCCGATTCCTGATACTGGTCCACCTACCCGCGGGGCGGGCGGCCGCTGAAAACATGCGTGACGGCATCGCCAATGCCCTAGGTGGGCTGCCGCCTCACCTTCGGCGGACGCTGACCTGGGACCGTGCGGCACCGAGGATCTGTCGGCGGCGAGCGTCGCGGTGCGCCTGCGTGACGCGCGGCATGGATGACCTCTCGTCATGATGTGAGAAGCGACGCTAGCCTACGTTGCGTCCGCACGTTCGAGATGCGCACCACGTGTGCCGCGGAGATTATGGTCAACCAACCGATCGGCCCCAGCGACACATGGAATGCCAGGCGCGCCCACACCTACCGCGGACGCCGGTGGCCCTCAGGAACGCCGGTTCAAGCTCGCCCGTTGGTTGTCGAGCGCGAAACATGTTGAAATTGTTTGTTTCAGTGCGCCGCCAGATTCGTCGATAATCGGCCGATTCGTCAAAGCGACGATTAATCGCCCAATTACGTTGCGCGCCAGCATCTTCCCGTATGCTTCATGGTTAATCTACATTATCCATGAAGATGCCGGGACGCGAGCAGCTCGAAAGCCGCTTGCTTGTTCGGCACGTCGTAATACACCGACGGCACGGCGGCACCGAGTTCAGCGGCGAGCTCACGCATCGTCACGCGTTCCACGCCGACCCGGCGCGCCAGCTCACGCAAGACCGCGACCTGATCACGGTCGAGTTCGCCATACGCGCGTCGCGCGGCGCCGGCCGTTGCGCCGCGCTTACCCGCGACGGGCACGATCAGATTCTATCGGCGTTCGAAATCTTTCGAGCATTGTTAGGATCTACCCGCGATGGGTTCGGCCGCACCAGCCTGCCTCTTGGTAAAATCGCCGCGATGGCGAAACTGTCGGTAGCCACGCCCGTGGTCATGCTGCCCGCCGCCAACGGCAGCTGGGAGAAGGACGCCTCGATCGAGGACCTCGCCCAGATCGCCGAGGCCGCAGACCGCCTGGGCTACCACCACCTGACCTGCGCCGAACACATCGGGCTGCCCGCCGCCGAGCGAGAACGCCGGGGCACCCGCTACTGGGATCCGCTGGCGACGTTCGGCTACCTGGCCGCCCGCACCCAGCGAATACGCTTGACCACCTACGTCCTGGTGCTCGGCTATCACCACCCGCTCGAGATCGCCAAGCGCTACGGCACATTGGACAAGGTCAGCAATGGGAGGCTCATTCTCGGAGTGGGCGTCGGCAGCCTCAAGGAAGAGTTCGAGCTGCTCGGCGCTTCGTTCGACGACCGCGGAGCACGGGGCGACGACGCGTTGCGGGCGCTGCGGGCGTCACTGTCGGTGCCCGAGCCCACCTACCACGGTGAGTTCTATTCGTTCAGCGGGATGGTCGTCGACCCGTGCGCGGTCCAGGATCGCGTCCCGATCTGGATCGGTGGGCGCACGCTGCGATCGCTGCGCCGCGCGGTCACGTTGGCCGACGGCTGGGCGCCGTTCAACGTGAGCCCGCAGCAGGCCCGGGAATGGCTGGGCCGCTTTGACATTCAGCCCGGATTCGAGGTTCTGCTGCCGCCGCTGGCGCCGTTGAACCCGATCGACGAACCGGACCGCACGCGCCACATCATCGCCGATACCGTCGCGCACGGTGCCACGATCGTCAGCACAATGTTCCGCCATAGGTCGCTGCAGAACTACTTAGAGAACCTGCACGCGCTCGCCGAGATCTATCCGCCCGATGGAGGTGCCGCGTGAACCGGGTCAAGGCAGGCGTTTTCAGCCTCACTCCGCCGGCACCGGCCGACGACGACGGCAGTTATCTGCGGTGGCACCTGTTGGATCACATGCCCGAGCAGTATCAGCTTCCGGGCATCGTGCACGGATTGCGCTGGATCGCCGACGGCGACTACGCCGACCACCGGCTGGCGGCCAACGGACCACTGAGCCAAATCGGCAATGCTGTGCACTATCTGGTCAGTGATCCCGTCGAAGAGACGCTCGACGACTTCGTGGCTTTAGGGAGTGCGCTGCGGGAAAACGGTCGCTTTCCCATCTCGCGGCCGTACCTGCAAGTTGCCGGACTGCGCCTGCTGCAATGGCATTCCGCACCGCAGGCGCTGATTTCCGGGGAGGTAGTGCCGTTCCGCCCGCATCGCGGAATCCTGCTGATCGTCGAGGAGCCCGCCGACGGCCGCTCGAACGAGTGGCTGCAATGGTTGCATGCCGAACACTATCCGGCATTGCTGGCCACGCCAGGCACCGTCGGCGCCTGGACGTTCGGAACGAGCACCGGGTGGATTCACCTGCCCGCGGGCTGGCGCACCGACCAGCAATACATCACCGTCGTGTACCTCGACGCCGACCCGCTCGCGACTACCGATGCCGTCGCCGCCCTTGTCGAAGACCGCTGGCGGTCAGCAGCCGTTCGGCCGGTATTCGCCGGCCCGTTGCGGACCATGATCAGCTGGGACGCCTGGCCCACGAGTTAGCGGCCGCAGTTCGTTTGTTTGCTACGGAATTGAGGGCTTTCGGCAACGATTAAGTCTTAGGACTACCTCGCGGTGCACAACCACGGGGGTATCGACCGGGTCGGCTTCTCGAGCATTGATATGACATCCCACGAACGCGGCTATCCTGCCCTGCTTGATATCAGCGGCGGCGTCCCTGTGGGGGCTCTGGTGTTCCGGGCTTGTCAACGCATTCGTCGGAAAGCCATGCGCCCCAAGGCAGTTCGTCACAGTGACGCGTTGCTAGGAGGAGAGGGAGGAAGGCTGGTCTATCACCGGCTACGTGGCCGGACCGCGGGGGTTCGCTCAAGGTTTCACCGCTCCATTTCATGGATAATCCGCATTATCCATGAAAGCTCGCCATGGCGGGGATTCACATCGAGTGTTGGACATGGGCCCAGCCTCAACAACTCAAGTTGCATTCGCACTGGATTGCGGTTGCGAGGCAGCAAAGCCAGTTGGGCCCGCGCGACGCGTTATGCGTTGTTTGTCGTGCGCACTGCTGGCAGGACCAGGGTGTCGATGACTTGGCGCACGAAATTGGCGTCGACGGTTTGGCCGCGCGCGACCTGCAGCAGGCCCATGGCTACAAGGACATCAGCGACCAGTGACCAGTCACGGTCGCCGGAGATCTCGCCGCGTTTAGCGGCGTGGGTCAAGATCGCCGTCATCGTGCGCTTGCCTTTGCCGAGCATGAGATCATCGAGCGCAGAAGCAAGTTCGGGTTCATGCGCGGCTTCCATCGCGACTCGCAGTACCAGGTCGTTGCTGACCAGGTCACTATCACTGCGTTTGATGCGCTCGACCAGGGCATCCAGGTCGCCGGCCAAGCTGCCCGTGTCAGGAACGTCGGCGCTGAGCAGATCGGGTCGCCAGTACACCAAGGCGTCGGTCATCAGCGCGGCTTTGGATGACCAACGCCGGTAGATCGCAGCCTTTCCCACACCTGCCCGGGCGGCGATGTCGTCCATGTTGGTGGCGTGGTACCCGTGTTCTGCCAGGGCTGCAAGCGCGGCGTTGAGGATGGCCGGGTCGCGTGATCGATTCAGTCGCCCGTCAGTGCGCTGGCGCAATCTTGGTTCTTGGTCTGTCATGGGTCCTGGTTTGCTTATTGACGACGCTGTCGCTGACAGTGTGGCAGAAGGGTAGCTCCGTGCTCGTGCGCTGTTACGCGCTATCGAGTCGCCAAGTGCAGGCGCTCCAAACGCCGAACCAGGATGCTCGGCAACCACTCTCCGATCTCGGCAGCCTCAATCCAGTCGGTTCGTTCGAGAAGGATGCCTAATACGACTCGAGCCTCCAGCCGGGCTAGTGCTGCGCCGATGCAGAAGTGCGCGCCCTTGCCGAAGGTGACGTGCCCTTTGGCCCCGCCGCGATCAAGTCGGAACTCATCAGGCGACTCGAATTGTGCGGCATCGCGATTGGCCGCTCCCCACATCAGAAGGAGGTGCGCGTCCGCTGGTAGCTCGACCCCGGCGAGAGCGGTATGCCGGCGGACGTGGCGGTAATGCGCACGAAACGGTGGCTCGTAGCGCAGTGTTTCCTCGATGAACGGGCCCAGGAGATCGGGATGGGCACGCACCTGCTCCTGAATGTCGGGTCGGCTGACCAGAATCCAGGCCGCGCTGCCCAGCAGCGACGCCGTCGATTCACCAGCGGCGCTAAAGAGGGTGAGCATCATGGACAAGGCGACGGGTTGATCCAGCTGACCGGAGGCGCAGCGCGCGGCCAGGTCGCTCATCAATCCGGGTTGTGCATCGGTGGCGGCCTTGTCGAAATGGTCCAGGACGTACGCACTTAACTCCATGACAGCCGTCCCGGCGGCTTCGAGCTGCGCCGGCGTGACGAGCCCGTCTAGCAGCGTGGTGGTGGCGAACCCCAGTCGAATCAACGTGTCGACATCGTCGTGCGGCAGCCCCAGCAGACGGGCCACCACCATCATCGGCAGCCGGTTGGCAACCGTGCTCATCCACTCGATGCGTCCGTCGACCAACGACTCGGACAGCAGCCGGCGCGCCGTTTCCTGTGCGAACTCCTCGATGACCCGCACGCGTTTTGCCGATAGATGTGGCAGCAGGATCTTGCGATGAACGGCGTGTGCGGGATCGTCGGCGGTGGCCAGCGAGTGCATCGGATCCCCGAGCGGCATCATGGAGTACGGTTCGACAGATCCGGTGTCCCCCTCGAAGACCACCGTCGCGGTGAGATTCGAGGAGAAGTCATCCACGCGCGCAACAGCTTCGACGACGGCGTCCCACCCGCAAACTGCGTAAAAGTCGGAGTCACCGATGCGGTGCACGGGGGATGCGGCGCGCATCTGCTCGTACAAGGGGTACGGATTCTGGATGGCGTCAGTGCCGAAGAACATGGCGGGATCCATGAGCGTTTCCACCGCTTCAGCCTCGGTGTTACCTCAACCTCACGTCAACGGGCCCGCAAAGGTTGCAACACCGCGTGCGACATTGTCGCCGGCCGACCTCGCATACACGGCCGTTCACCTGCACGTACTTATGAGAACATCGACGCTCAATCTCTCACGATGAGAAGACGGTGGAAGCGCCACGCGGCGCCGAGGGTGTTCGAGGCGACTCCCGTAGCTCTCGTCTAGCTCCCCGCGGCGTCATACGGCGGTCCGAGGAATCGCTGCAACATCTGCAGCTCGGCCTCGGCATCCTTCATCGGCCATATCCACAGTGCCAGAAAGACGTGAATCAGCCACTGCTGCGCAAGCGGATCGGGGTCATGCTGCCCGAGGACCTCCTGGGCGCATTGCACGACGACCTCGCTGGACGGCATCCAATCGTCGTCGATAGGAGGGCGCGTAGACCGGATCATCTGAGTCAGGGGATCGGATCGGATCCGTTGCAGCGCGATCGCGGTCGCCGACACGACGCGCTCCGCCCCTGTGAGCCCTTCGATGGCATCGCGCATCGATTCGATCACGCGGGCGGCATGAATGTTGACGACGGCATTGCGAATCGCGGTCCTGCCGCCGGCGTGGCGGTAGATGGTGGCGGGCGAACAGTGCACTTTGGCTGCGAGCGCGCCGATGGTGAAACCCTCCCACCCGCGTTCGGAGACCAGGTCGGCGGCTGCGGCGTGAATGCGCGCGGTCGCCTCGGATCCGCGGTCCTGCCCTACCAACCAGTCGACTCCTGCCATTCGTGGGGCTCCTTTTCTCAGGTCACCGGCGACCCGGAGGCGTCGTTGAACATCTATGCAAATTATGTCACTATGTTCCCGAAATGAACGCCACTTGTCCGGCCTGAACCCACAGCGGGGATCCTTCCCAGGGAGTACGAGCCCGGCCGCGAGGCGTGCGCCCCACGTTCCCCGCTGGCCGCGAGAAACGTTGGCGGACTGCCGATCCGATGTCTGAAAGGGTGAATATGCCGGTCGTGATGCAAGGTGACCTCGAGATCGCTTACGAGATTATCGGCGAAGGTGAGCCTTATATCCTCACGGGGGGTGGCCGTTTCAGCAAGGATGCGGGCGGTGTCCGTGAGCTCGCGGAGGCGATCGCGGATCGAGGCAAGAAGGTGGTCATCTACGATCGCCTCAACTGCGGTGCGTCCGCGGTGTGCTTCGAAGGCAGCTCGGAGTCGGTGATGCAGGCCGAGTCGCTCGCTCGCCTCATCGTGGACCTGGACCTCGGCCCGACAGTGTTGCTCGGTGGTTCCGGTGGAGCCCGGATCTCGTTGCTTGCCGCGGCGCGTCACCCCGAGATCGCGCGCGCGGTGGTGATGTGGTGGCCTAGCGGCGGTGCGTTCGGCAGCATGTCGCTGGCCGAGGTGTACAACTTCCCCTCCATCCGAGCCGCGTGGAACGGGACGATGGCCGATGTCGCCGACGATCCCACGTGGGCCGAAGTCATCACGCGCAATCCGCGTAACCGCGACCGATTCCTGGCTCAGGACAAGCAAACGTTCATCGAAACGATGGAACGCTGGGCCCACGTCTACTGCGCATGCGGCAATCCGCTCGTAGCGGGCCTCACCGACGAAGAAGCCGCGGCGATAACGCTGCCGGTACTCGTCTTTCGCAGTGGGAAGAGCGACTACTTTCACACCCGCGCGACGTCGGAACGTCTCGCGGCGAACCTACAGAACGCCGAGATCATCGACCCGGTGTGGGGCGACCGGGAGTTCCTCGATCGATATGAGGACAGTCGAGACAACGGGGTGTCGGTCTGGATCAATTGGAAACAGCTTGCGCCTCAGATCGTCGACTGGACGGAGAAGGTCCTCGATTGATCACCCCGAGGCGAGGGCGCCCGTCGGTAGCAAGCACGGTATGAGCGACCAACACGGCCATCCACAAGGACGTCTCAGCTCGCGCGGATCGGCTCAGCTTTTGAAAGGCACTCGGCGGCAGCCGATGTCACGATGTCAGGCAATGGCGCCGGCGTCCTTGAGGGCCTCGATGCGGTCCCATTCCATCCCGAGTTCCATTAGCACGATCTCGGTGTGCTCCGAGGCCTGGGGCGCACGCGTCGTCTCGAGCGGCTCGTGGTTGAACTGCACCGGACCCCGCACCACCCGGAACGGCTTGTCGCCCGCGGAGGCCTCGTACTCGACGATCATGTCGTTGGCGATGGCCTGCTCGTCTGAAGCCAGTTCAAGAAGGCTCTGGAAGGGTGCCCACTGACCCTTCATGGTCTTGAGATGCTCACGCCAGTAGTCGAACGATTTTCCGCGAATGGCCTTTGCGACGAGTTCCGCTGCCTCCGCGGCGTTTCGGATCAGCGGCATCACGTCGGAGAACCGAGGGTCGTCTGCGAGCTCCGGCAGTCCGAGATGCTCGAAGGTATCGCGGATGTAGCCGGTGGGGCTGACGATGCAGAGGTTGATGGTGCCGCCGTCGGAGGTGAGGAAGTTACCGAGGAATGGATTAAATATTGGCGGGGTCTCGTCGGGCATCGTCGAACGCATCGTCTCACCGGTCTCCATGCCCTGCGTGACGCTGGCGCCCGCGGCCCACCACGCCGTCGATAGCAGGGAAACATCGATCTCGACGGCCTCACCGGTCTTCTCGCGATGGAACAGTGCCGCCGAGATACCGCCGGCGATGTTCATCCCACCGATCGAGTCACCGAAGGCCGGGATTCCCTGTGGCAGTGCGCCACCGAGCGCTTCGGGAGTTAGCGCGTGTCCCACGCCGCTGCGTGTCCAGAATGCGGTGCCGTCGAACCCGCCGACCAACCGCTCTGGACCCTTGTCACCGTAGGCGCTGCCGCGCGCGTAGATGATGTTCGGGTTGGCCGCTCGAATGTGCTCGACGTCGAACTTGTTCTTCTGCCGCGCCTGCGGCATGTAGTTGGTGAGAAACACGTCGGAGGTCTTCGCGAGCTCGTAGAGCACCTCTTGACCACCCGGCGTGGAGACATCGACGCCCACGCTGCGCTTGCCACGGTTGGGGTGCTCGATCAGCGGGTGCCGGTCGGCTTCGAGCTTGATGCCGCCCATGTAGAGGAAGCCGCGCTGGGTGTCACCGCGCACCGGATGCTCGACCTTGATGACGTCAGCCCCCCAGTCCGCGAGGATGGCCCCCGCCGCGGGCACGAAAGTGTATTGCGCCAATTCGAGGACCCGCACGCCCTCCATCACCTTGATCACGTTGTCCCTCCTGGCCGTTTGGGCGGGGATGACTGAGCGGCGATGCGCTTTTCGCCGCTGACGAATAGCCCGATAGCTGGTAATCGGTTGTGCGACAACCCATGGACTCGAATTGACACCCGACTGAGGCGAAGCCCAGCTAGCTGGGTCACGGTCGACGACACGGACGGCTGAGGTGTCCAGCGGTGGTCGAAGTCCCAGGAATGCGCGGTTTGGGGGCAGCAGGGCATGCCTGTGCGTCCCGAGCCCTTCACGGCTGATTCGACTTCAACTGGATCATCAAGCCGCTGGCCTCGGAGAGCACGCTGCCGTCGGAGTCGGTCATTGTCGCGGTGACGAAGACTTTCCTTCCGTCGATGGTTTCTATGCGGCCACGAGAAGTCAGGGGTTGATTGATCGGCGTGACCTTGCGGTACTCGATGTGCAAGTACGCTGTGCGGCTGTCTCTTCGGTCGACGGCGGAGACGATCATCCCGAATTGCCAGTCATACAGCAGGGGGATCACGCCGCCATTCACGGCATTGTTGCTGCCGACGTGGTACTGACTGAAGTGACCCTGCATCGTCACCCCGTCGGGGCCGTACTCGGTCATCATCCATGGCGGCATGAGCGGATGACCCAGTCCAGGCAGGTGTGGTCCGCGGCCCCGAAGTCCGAAGCCTGCTGGGACACGGTGGAGCTCAAACCGCTCGCACAGGTCGTTCACCTCGCGCGCTGCGCTACCCCATAGCTCGTTGTCCGGATCCGTCGATACGACGACGTCTTGTAAACGCCGCATGGCCGCCATGAAGTGGCCCACCTCGGTACTCTTGCCGCCGGACTCGATGCCCGGAAACGATTCGACCGTATCCTCGACGTCGGTCACGGGGTCGTCCACGGGTCTCGGCCGCCCTTCGGAGTGGTCGTGGCCACGACGCCGCGAAATCGGTTCATGTGACACGTCATGTCCAGTAATCGATCGTTCCTCACGGCGGCCACCTCAACCATCGAAGTTCACTTACTGCCAAAAGTCAACTAATGACAGTTTAGGGGGCCCTGCGCGGCTCCGCACGAACGCATGCAGCGACCGCGCAAAAAGTGCCCGCGCTGGGATGTTGACGAAACCTGATGGGAGCACTTCGCATACGCTCACGTGCACCGCGAGTCGTTCCTCGACGCTCGCCGGACCGGGCGGGTCTGACGAACACGGTCATGGGGTCGAATTGCCCTGAGCGTACGCACTGCGCAAGTCAGCCTTACGCAACTTACCGGTTGGTGTGCGTGGCAGCTGTTCTAGGAAATCGACGGAACGTGGACATTTGAAGCTTGCCAACCGCGCCCGAGTGAACGCGATCAGCTGGCCGGCCAACTCAGGCGTGGCAGTAACGCCCGGCTTCAGCTGGACAGCGGCTTTAACCTCCTCACCGAACTCGTGGTGCGGTATGCCGAATACCGCAACGTCCTGCACGTCGGAATGCAGTATCAGCACGTCCTCCGCTTCCCGGGGATAGATATTGACCCCTCCGGAGATGATCGTGAACTCCTTGCGGTCGGTGAGATAGAGGTAGCCGTCGGCGTCCAGGTAACCGATGTCACCCATCGTCGACAACTCACCACCCGCACGACGTGACCGCTCCGTCTTTTCGGGGTCACCCTTGTATACGAAGCCCGGATCGCCGCTGAAATAGACCGTGCCGGTCTGCCCGGGCCCAACGACGGCGTCCGCGTCTTCGTCGACGATGTAGACCGCGCCGGTCCGCGAACGTCCGACGGAACCGGGATGGGCAAGCCAATCCAAGGAATCGATCACAGTGAAGCCGCCGCCATCGGAACCGCCGTAGTACTCGACAAGTATGGGACCCCACCAATCGATCATCTGCCGCTTGATCTCCGGCGGGCACGGCGCTCCCGCATGCAGGGCAACACTGTGAGTGCTCAGATCCGCTGCCTGCTTGTCCTCTGGTGACAAGGCCAGCATCCGAACGAACATCGTTGGTACCCACTGACTGTGGGTAACGCCGTGCATGTCGATCGCCTTCAGCGCATCGCGGGCGTCGAACTTCTCCATCATCACGACGGTGGCGCCGGCACGGTGCGCAGCGAGTGTGAAGGTCAGCGGCGCAGCATGGTATTGCGGAGCCGGCGACAGGTACGTTGACTGCTCATCGATACCGAACAGAGCAGCCAATCGGTGAGAAGCGGCGTCGAGATCGCCTGGTTTAGTATCGGGAAGCGGGCGGAGCACACCCTTGGGACGTCCGGTCGTGCCCGAGGTGTAGAGCATGGCGGCACCGCTTGACTCCTCGGCTGGCTCTCCCTCGAACGCAACGACACTCTCGTACGGCTCGAAACCGGTCGTGGTTCCGTCGGCCATCACACGGGTGGTCAGCGCCGGCAGGGTCCTCCAGTCTATGTCTTCAACCAGATCCGACTGCCTCGCCGAAGTGAAAAGCAACTTCGCCTCACAGTCGCCGATGACATAGGCAACTTCATCAGGCTTGAGGTGCCAGTTCACCGGCGTGACGTACATCCCGGATCGCAATGCAGCCCAGAGCATTTCAAAATAGCGCACATCGTTGTGCATCAGAATCGCGACATGGTCACCGCGCCGTAGCCCCCGCGACCATAAAAAGCCAGCCAAGCATCGTGAGCGCCGGTCGAGTTCACCGTAGGTGATCGTTTCACGCGTACCGGCCATGATGACGGCCGGGTGATCGGGCTTGGTAATCCCCCAATGCCCTGGATACATTCCACTCACCTCTTCTCGTAGCGGGCTACGCAGTCGCCGCCGGCGGACTGCGCACCGCAGGCCACTACCGCGATGTGGATCCGGCTCATACTCGCTGATTGTGCTGTGCAGCAGGACGCTCTCGGCCGTGAGAGCCGAACAGGGGGCCTGCGCCCGTACGGATTTCGATGCGGCCACGCTGCAATCCCGCGGACTGCGGCGCGGACGCACGGCCACCTCGACTCTGAGGCCGGCCCAGTCGCCTGAGTGTGAGGTCTGCTCAAATCTGCTGTGTTCGGGTTCCGCCTGCCCGCCCAACCGCGCAACGTCGGTGCCGTTGAGGACATCTCGTCGACCTCCGCATTCCTGCGAGCACCCATAGCCCGTACCAGATGACGTCACGCCACGAAGCCGGGGATCCGCGGAAAGGCTTGTGCTCTAGGCACTACGAGCGCGTCGCATCGGTCAGCGCTGCCAGCGCATCCGGCGATCAATCCCGATCGTGCGTGACAAACTCTATGGTCAGAGGTGACACTTGTCAATAACTGACAAATAACCACGCCGAATGCTGAACTCAGCGTCGGCCCGTTGGAGCTCGTCGGGTCGGCGCCGTGTTCGCGGCGCTGACGCGGCCGACCCGTCGGCCGTCTGCCGATTGCCTGCCCTTGTCGAAAGCGACACACACACGGTCGACGATATCCTGCAGCGCGACGAGGTCGAACGGTTCCTCGGAGACATACCACCGGCGAAACGCTGCACTCGTAGTCGATACCAACACTGAGGCGAACACCGTGGCCTCGAGGGACGCCACTTCACCCCAGTCCTCGGCAATGGCTGCGGTCAGGCACTGCTGATAACCCTCGCCAATCCGCAAAAACTCGGCCAACAGGGGCGGCGTCTCGTAGATGGCACGCATTCGCTCGCGCGACTCGGGTGTCTCCATCAGCGGCAGCGTCTCATTGCGGAAATTTCGCCAGCACGTGACGGCGTCGGTTTCGCGGACACCCAACTGGGCGCGGAATGACTCGAGAAGCTCGTGCTCGCCAGCCAGGGCCAACGCTTCCTTGGTGTTGAAATACCGCAAGATCGTGCGCACCGACATCACGCAGGCGTCGGCAATCTGCTCCAAGGTGACAGCGTCGTAACCGTACTTGCGAAACATCTTGTTCGCCACCTGAAGCACCTGACGCCGGGCGTCTAGCTTCTTTCGTTCACGCAAGCTCACTCGGGGTTCGGTCACCGCGTCAGCCTAACACCCAAATATGCCGATCCAGACATATGTCAGTCACCGGCAGAATCGTGTCGGTGGTTTGCGCGCAGGGCCTCCGCTCGCGTTGCAGCGAATCGCTCAGTCCGCGCCTACACCCCTGGCGTTGAACTCCGCGATGTTCGAGCCGCCGTGGTCGTACTTGCTCAGTGCGCGGATGGACACATCGTGGCCTTGGGCCGCCCTACGCAGGGCGCCAATTGTGGCTTGTTCCTTGCTGATGTGGGTGAACGGATCCCAGTGGTACCAGCGCATCGCGTTCTCGTAGGTCATCTTGTTGATCTCGTCGTCGGGCACGTTGTGCTGCTTGAGCACCTCGTCGAGCTGCTCGGGAGCGCCCGGCCACATCGAGTCGCTGTGCGGGTAGTCGGCCTCCCAACAGATGTTGTCGATGCCGACGTCGTTGCGCAGCTTCACGCCCACGTGGTCGGAGATGAAGCACGTCAGGAAGTGCTCCCGGAACACCTCACTGGGCAGTTTTCCGCCGAAGTCCTGATGCGTCCACGTCGAGTGCATTTCGTAGGTGCGATCGGCCCTCTCCAGGAAGTACGGGATCCACCCGGTGCCACCCTCGGACAGCGCGATCTTGAGGTCGGGATACTTCTTGATCGGCTTGGACCACAACAGGTCGGCTGCGGCTTGGACGATGTTCATCGGCTGCAAGGTGATCATCACATCCATCGGCGCATCCGGCGCGGTGATCGCCAACCGGCCCGACGACCCGATGTGCACGTTGAGCACCGTGTCGGTGTCTACCAACGCTTTCCACAACGGGTTCCAGTAGTCGTCGTGGAAGCTCTTGTAGCCCATGGCGGCAGGGTTCTCGGTGAACGTCAGCGAGTGCACGCCCCGCTTGGCGTTGCGCCGCACCTCTGCTGCACACGCCTCGGCATCCCAAATGACCGGCAGCGTCATCGGAATGAAGCGCGCCGGGTAGGCCCCGCACCACTCCTCGACATGCCAATCGTTGTAGGCCTGCACCAACGCCAGCGAAAACTCGGGATCCTCGGTGGCGAACAAGCGGCCCGCGAAGCCGGGGAAGGAGGGAAAGCACATCGAGCCCAGGATGCCGCCCGCGTTCATGTCCTTCACGCGTTCGTCGACGTCGTAGCAGCCGGGCCGGATCTCGTCGAGGCCCTGCGGCTCGAGGCCGTACTCCTCCTTGGGGCGACCGGCGACGGCGTTGAGCGCGACGTTGGGAATCACGGTGTCGCGGAACTGCCATGTATCGCTGCCGTCGGGGTTGTGTACCAGCCGCGGCGCCTCGCCCTGGTATTTCTTGGGCAGGTGGTTCTTGAACATATCGGGCGGCTCAACAATGTGGTCGTCCACGCTGACAAGGATCATGTCGTCTTTGTT
Organism: Mycobacterium sp. UM_CSW; assembly: GCF_000455205.1. Lineage (GTDB taxonomy): Bacteria > Actinomycetota > Actinomycetes > Mycobacteriales > Mycobacteriaceae > Mycobacterium. The sequence continues at coordinate 49,931 of NZ_AUWQ01000022.1, forward strand.
CATACCTGTTCCCTCCACCGAAGTCGTCGGCTCATCGCTGCCGGCCCAACCTGAGGCGTCCACGGATTGGGTGAGCCGCAACATCCACAGTAGCGACTCGCGTTCCGAGATGACACTGATGGACAGATATCACTCATTGCCACCCATCTCCTACCACTTCAACACATATGGCATTTATTGACAAGTGTCAGCAAAGGGCACTAGCGTCGCATCGAGACTATAGGCACCTGCAGAGACGGATCCCGTTCCGGAGAATGAACTTTCGCGGCCTGGACCGTGCGGTGCACAATAGGCGCACGCGTCATGTGAAATCTTCCTGCCAGAACGGACGCTGCCCCCGCTGCTCGCGTTTGGGCACCAGACGAATAGAGAGCTCGAACGATGAACGCACAGCGCAAAGTGGTGGTCGTCGGCGCCGGTTCGGGAATCGGCGCGGCGACTGCCGCTCTATTCCATGATGCGGGCGACCACGTACTTGCGGTCGACCGCGACAACCGGAACGCCGTCGCGTCCGAGTACGTACAACTGGACTTGCGTGACTCATCCGCGATCGCCGATCTCCTGGCCGAAATCGGGCCTGGTTGGGACGTGCTTGCCCACGTTGCCGGCGTGCCCGGAACGCTGCCCGCACACGACGTATTGACGATCAACTTTCTGGGATTCCGTTTGATGGCAGAGGGCTTCCTCCCGCTGATGCGGCGCGGCGGATCCGTCATTGCGGTCGCCTCGACGGCGGGAGCGGCATGGGCTTACCGCGCTTCGGATCTAGAAGGCCTTCTTCAATGCACCACCGCTTCGGAGGTCGCCGATTGGCAGTCTGCCCAGGACGACACATATCCCCCCTACAACACCTCGAAGGAAGCGCTCATCCTCTTCGCGAAACGACTCGCGCCGCCGGCCTGGGCTCAACGCGGCATCCGAGTGAATACCGTGAGTCCAGGACCCGTCGAGACGCCAATCCTCCGCGACTTCGAACAGTCGATGGGCACAGAAATCTTGGAGCTGTCTCGAACTACGGTTGGTCGCCACGCGACGGTCGCCGACATTGCGCCCGTCATCGGATTCTTGGCGTCTCCGGCGTCAAATTGGATTGTCGGACAGGACATCCAAGTAGATGGTGGATTCGCGAATTCGATCATGTCTGCGGTACCAACATCGTAGACGCCCCACGTGAGGGAGGTCGACGCAACGAACGATTCGCAGCCCTCGCATCAAGTTTCCTGGGTCGGCAGCGGATTCTGCGAGTTACCTAGAACGTCGTTGATATCGCCGCCGATGGCTGGGGGGATGGAACGGCCGCTGAGGAGTTTCTCGAGAACCGGCGCGGAGAGATTTCAAGAGCCCGAAGTCCCGTTGCTCGGGAGCAGCACATAGTCCGACGCTCAAGGCACGTTTAGCTCTCTCATCACAAGAAAGCGTCCGCGCAGCGAACTAAGGGCCCACCATATTGGCGGCGTTGGTGCGCCAGAAGCCAGTGATCCTGACGCTGGGCGATATAGATCAACTTCTTTACGAGATTCGCATGGGTCTCGAAGCCACCACCAGGGTTACCGAACGAATTCTGAAATTGCTTCGTTGTCATCGGTTTTTGGGTGGGGCTCGGGCGCTTCGTGCGCTTCGTGGTGCTGCGCCGAACCGCCGCGTGGCCGTCGTTCACCGACAGTCGCGATGGCGTGCACAGGGCAGTCGAGCAGGGCGCGCATCACCCCGTGGCGGTCGTTCTGGGAAATAGTGCCGTCACCGATCAGCGTCGCGTAACCCCAGTCGTCCAACGAAAAGGTTTCCGGCGCATGCCTTGCGCAGATCCCGAACCCGTCGCACATGGTGCGGTCAAGCCGAATTCGCAAAGTTTCGCTCACGAAGAACGCGCCTCCTCCACTTCGTAGGGCCGCTCTGCGGTGAAGACTCCAGCCCGGCACGTCGTGCACTGGTCAACGAGGTGATGCTCCACCGTTGTCGGAAACTGCTTCAGCAGACTCGACGCGATGTTGGCGGCGCCGTCGAGAGTGCCGCAGGCACCTCGGCCGCGTAGCACGACCGACCAGCGTTCCAACCGGGACACATCCTCGTGGTTCGCCACTCCGTCACGCAACGCCGACATGACGGCTGCCATCGCGGCGGTGCCGTTGAAGCACGAACCGCACTGACCGGCGTTCTCCCGGTCGAAGTAGGACAGCACAGCAGCAGCGACGGCTACGGGACAGTCATCAACGAGGATCGAGATCGCGCCGCATCCCAGACCGCTGCCGAGCCGGCGAATCGTTTCGTGGTCCAGTGTGGCATCCAAAATGTCGCGGTTGACCAGGCCTGCGAAGTAGCCCCCCATCAGTACTCCGCGCACGGTATCGGCGGTCACGCCGTGCAGCGCCAGTAGCGTGGAAAACTTAGCGCCGTGCGGGATCTCGTAGAGCGTGGCCGGCCGTCCGGCACCGGTGACCGTGGCCAGGAAGGTCCCGGATGACATGGTGGTGCCGACGTCACGAAATCGTTGCGCGCCGTTCTGGTGAAGGTAGGGCAGGTTGGCCAGCGTCTCGACGTTGCTGACGAGCGTCGGAAGACCCGAGACGCCTTCTTCGAACGGCCTGGGCGGCTTATCGGTGGGTTTGGCCGGTCCTCCGTTGATACGGCGCACCGCCGCAGTCTCCTCCCCGGCGACGTACCCCGGGTCCACTGTCTGCACCGTGACGGCGGCCGAACCGTGGGCGTCCGCGTCGACTTCCGCCAGTGCGGTCGTTAGGGCGTTGGCCGACTGAGCATCCGACACGTACACGTACGCGCGTCGCGCTCCGACCATCGCCGCTGCCAGTCGAAGTCCGTCCAGCACGAGGTGGGGCCGGTGGCGCAGCAGCCAGCGATCCTTGACCGACGCGGGCTCACCCTCTTCACCGTTCGCGACGACGACGGTGTCCAAACCACGGCGGCTTGCGTCGCGGACAGTCCTTAGCTTCGTAGCGGTCGGGAACGCTGCGCCACCACGACCGAGGAGACCCGACCGATGTACTTGCTCAAGCAGTGCGTCGGCGTTGGCGAGGGCCCGGTATCCGCCCGCGCTGGTGTAGTCGGCGTACTGCTCGCGTCCAGCGTCGCCCGGTCGGAGTAGTCGCGGCGCGCAGTCCGGCCATGCCGCGACGGCGAGATGGGTAGAGGTCGTCATGCCTGCACCCGGACCTCATTGCCGACAACCCGCACCGGATAGGTGCGGATGCTCCATTCGGGTTTGACCGCGGTGGTGCCGGTCGCCAATTCGAAACCCCATTGATGCCATGGGCAGTAGATGTATTCGAGGTCGCGAACCATCACCGCATCACCCGGCACGGCCTCGTCGACGATCGTGCGTCCGCGGGCACGCCCAGAGCACAGGGGTCCGCCTTCGTGTGGACAGTAGTTGGCGATGGCATAGAACGTCCCGTTGACGTTGTAGACGCCGACGCCGTGTCTGCCGATCGGCACCAGTTTGTGCTTCCCAGGGGCGATTTCGTCGACGGTGGCCACGACGTGCTCGCGCCCCTGCGCCAGCCTCGGCGTCGCCCGTTCCTCAGTCACCCTGACCGACTCTTCCGGCGGCGGCCCGACCGCAGACATGTGATGCCCTCGGCACTTGTCTGGCTTGCATCAGAACACCCGCACCTGACCCTCGAGGGCCGGCACGGTTTCGGGTAGATGGTAGGTCGCAATGCCGTTGCGGAACATGACTGCCTCCCGTGCGTGCTCGGGCAGATGCTTGACCAGCCAGCGCGGGTCGTCGAACGTCCAGTGCGGGTAATCGGAAGAGAACAGCAGGATCTTTTCGCACTCCATCCACTCGAGCGCGCGAGTCAGTTCCGACTTGTCCTCCGGATAGTCGAGCGGTTGAGTCGTGAACTTGATGTGATCCTTCACGTACTCCGAGGGCTTGCGTTTGATGTCCATCCACGACTTTCGTGCCTCGTAAATGGCGTCCATCCGCCACATCAGCGGCAGGATCCAGTTGAACGCATGCTCGACGAGCACGATCCGTAGCGTCGGGAATCGGTCGAACAGGCCGTCGAAGATCATGCTCATCACCTGATTGGCGGCCAGTAGCGAGTAGGTGACCATGAAATCGTGGTTGTAGCTGGGGAAGCCGACGGGCGGCATCGGCAGTTCCTCGTGATGACTGCGCGACAGATGGCACGTCACCGTGATGTCGTGTTTGGTGGCGGCCTGCCATACCGGGTTGTACTTCGGGTCGCCCCACGCCGGCCTGGGCTCGGCTTTGATGAGGATCTGGCTCATGTAGGGATGCCCGGCCCAACGTTCGATTTCGCGGGCCGCGTCCTCGGGTGCCTCGATCGTTGCGCAGATGGATCCGCGCCAGCGCTCGTGCCAATTGTTGTGACTGTCCAGCCAGTGCTCGGCTTGCCATTCGTTGAGGGCACAGCTCATCGCGTGGGTCACTTCGGGGAAGCGCGACGGGTACGCACCAGGCTCGAGAATCGCTATGTCGGTGCCGGCCGCCATGATCAGCTGCTGGAACGCGAGGTCCGGATCACTGCCGGGGAACTCGCCATCAGCCGGGAAGGAGTCCACCCGCATCGCGTAGGCATGGGCGTAATCCGGTGCGTCGTAGTAGATCTGATCGCCGACCTTCTTCGACAGGAAGTACTTGCTGCGCCACGGTTCGGGGATGTACTGCGCCAGCACGCCGATCTTGGGAACAGGGTGCACATCGGAGTCGACGCACCGGACTCCGATGCGTTCCGCTGCGGGCTTGCGTTCTGTAGCTGAGATTGTCATTGTGGGCTCCTCGTCAAACGTCTCATCAACTTGCGCCGACGCCGGCGTCGACGTCGATTCCGTACAGGTGGGCGGCATTTCGCCAACACAGCTTGTCGCGCTGTTCGTCTGAGAATGCCTGGGGCACAGCTAGCTCGTTCAACTGCCAGTGCGGGTAGCTGGACCCGTACATCACCATGTCGTCTTTACCTGTGAAGCTCGCCCACTCCCCGGCGAACTCCACATCTCCTGGACCGTCCATTGCGCCCTGGACGAAGAACGTGTGGCCGGGTAGATAATCACTCGGCATCTTCGGAGCCCACGGCGTCTGCTCCAGATGCGGACGGCCAAAGCAGTCCATCCGCCAGATGAACGGCGTCAGCATGTCGGCGGCGCCGTCGGCCCACACGAACTTCAATGTCGGCATTCGCTCGAACACACCCTCGACGATGAGATTCATCTGGTGGTAGAGGAAGTTGAGGGCCATGAAGCTGAGGTAGTTCTCGTAGGTGCGCGGAACCCCCGACGGAGTCGGCGAGAATTGCACGCCTGATCCCACTTCGATGTGCACCGCGACAGGCAGGTTGGCGGCGGCCGCGGCCTCCCAGAGCGGCCAGTACTGCGGTTTTCCGTAGAGTTCGCGTGATTGCAGGGGGACACCGATCTGCACGACGCGCGGGTGATCCTTGAGCCTGTTGACCTCGCGTACGGCCCCGACGATGTCGTCGGGATTGACGCGAATCGTCCCGCGGTAGCGTTCGGCGAAGGGGTTATCTTCCAGCCAGCGTGACACCATCATCTCGTTATGCGCGGATGCGATCGCGGTCCCCAGGTGTCGATCCGGCATTATTCCCCTGGTCATGGGGTGGAGTATTGCGATATCGACACCGCGCTTGTCGAACAGGTGCCTGCCCGCGATCTCGGGATCGGAACCCGGATACCCGTCGTCGGGGCCCTCGGTGCCCGGAGCGTACTCGCCACCAGGCGCGCCGAACCAGTCCATCTCGTAGTCCGGGAACCCGCGGCTCTTGAACGGCTCGCGAAGGAAGTTGCGCCGCAGATCCTTGTTCGACTTGCTGAAGATGTGCACGCTGGCGTCGATGAGGGGCGTGCTGGTGCCGTCCGGATGCAGCATCACCACGGCCGTGCCCATTCGTGAGTGCCTATGCACCCGTCGAGGATGCGGAGTGAATCCGCAACGCCCTTGCGGGCCGAGTGCATGGGGTTATTTCTCACGTCCCACCTCCTAGCAGTGGTTTTCATCCCGGTCTCGTCCAACGGTTCCTCACACCCGCAACGGTGATGACGCCCGCGGCGTCCGCCGGAGCAGGTCGTTTGCCATCCACGTTCCTTTGACGACGACGAGGAGCCGCCGACCGTCCGCGAAGCACGTCGCGCTGCCTCCATTGACGATAGGACATTTTTTGACCTAATGTACAGCATGGCAGCGGTTCGAATCGTCCGAACCGGCTAAAACGGTGATGGGTCTTCACGCGGATTATGCGTTCGGATCTCGAACTCGACGCCGCCGTTGTACACGATCGAGGTCGGCAACTTAGACGTTGTGACGCACAGATCCCTCAGGCTAGGAGAGAAGCGATTACTACGACCACATCAAGTTCACCACGGCGGTACCACCGCCACAACATCTCGTCCGCGAGTTTCTGGGACTTGGGGTTTCGTGAGCGCGACGACGTCTTCGCCGAGCTGCGATCCGAAGACGGATTGACCTGGCACGAGCCGTTCAATTCCCCGTTTCCGCATGAGGAAACGGGCTTCTGGGCGGTCACCAAGCACGCTGACGTGAGGTTCGTCAGCATGAACAGCGACCTCTTCGTGTCCAGCGAGGGCATCTCCATCGAGCCGATGCCGGCCGAGATCCAACGGGCGACCGCCTTCTTCCTCACCATGGATCCACCGCAGCACACGCGCTACCGGCGCCTGATCAGTTCGGCGTTCACTCCACGGCAGGTGCGCAAAATCGAGCAGCAGATTCGCGACAACGCACGCGAGATCGTCGACGACCTCCTCGATGCACTGCAGGACGGCGCCGAGGTCGACTTCGTCGCCGAGTGCGCGTGCAAACTTCCCATGCACACGATTTCCGACATGATCGGGATCGACCGCACCGATCGAGACGTCATACTGGCTGCAGCGGAAGCGCTGTCCGGGGCGGGCGACGACGACTACACCGCGTCCGAAGACAAAGCGATCCACATGATGACGCAGTTCGGAGTGCTGACCCAGGCCGGCATCGACCTGGCTCAACGACGTCGCGTAGAAGGTCGCGACGACCTGATGACCAACATTGTCAATGCCGAAATCGATGGGCACCGGTTAACCGACGACGAGATCGGAGCGTTCCTCGTCTTGCTGTCGGTAGCGGGCAGCGACACGACCAAACAGGCGACGTCTCACGCCCTGAAGGCCTTGATGGACCGTCCGGAGCAACTCGCCTGGCTGATGGCCGATTTCGACAATCGCATCGACTCGGCGATCGACGAGTTCGTCCGGTGGGCGACACCCGTGCTGTCCTTCGCGCGGCACGCAGCCGTGGACACCGAAGTCGGCGGAACGCCCGTGAGGGCCGGCGAAAAGCTCGGCCTCTTCTACTGTTCGGCAAATCGCGACGCCGCGGTGTTCGACGACCCGCACGAGTTCCGTCTGAATCGCACGCCCAACAACCACTTCGGTTTTGGCGGCGGGGGCACGCACTTCTGCCTCGGCAGTAATTTGGCCCGGATGGAGTTGCGCAGCCTGTTCTTCGAACTGCTCACCCGGCTGCCGCAGGTGTCGATCGGCGCACCTGAATATCTCAGTGGCAGCAGCGTGATTCACGGCATCAAGCGAATGCCCATCAAGCGCGTGTGACGCGCCACGGTCCTTCCGCGGCCGCGTCGCGGACCTCCTTCCACATCGGAAGGGGCCAGGGCAGCATGTCTCGATCGACGCCCTAGGACGACCATGGCATGCGAACCTGTTGATGCTCAACTACGGGGACTGGCCTCAGCGATCAGGCGAACCCTGCCGGTCTCACGCACGTTCTTCGCGGGGCACAGGATGTAGTCGATTACACGCCGTTCTTCACGTCTGCTAATCAAACGCCGAGGGCGCAGAGCCAGCGTCGCCGCTGATCCGCCCAGTGACGTCCCCGCCACGGCGCTACAGCACCGGCCTGTCGATCACCGTGCGAACGTATCGGTTGTCGACGCTGTGCCCGTTGAATGCGGCCGGACCGACCGCGTCATCCGTCGGCGTCATCGACTCCGAAGATGAACCGATCGGCGATCCGGTGCTCGTTGCGGATCGACATCTCTTGATTGGTGTTGAGCCACAGTCCCTCAAATCCACGCGAGTGCATGCCCGCATGGATGGCATCGATGTTCATGAGGTCTTGCGTGGGCAGCTCCCCCCACCCGTCATGGTCCTGCCAGCGCTCGAACTCGAGCCAGCTGGTCTCAGGGACCTCGCCGGGCGGGAAGTGCTCGAGCGAGAACATTTCGAACACACAGCGATTGGGGTCTTCGGCGTCGGGAAGCATCCGGTAGCCCAGCACGCACGACTTCTCCACGAGGATGACCAGGGTGGGAAAGACGTGCCAGTCGCCATTGCCCGCGAAGTACTCCTCCATCGACATCTTCGGGTAATCGACACCCTCGGCAATGGCGAGTTCCTCGCACATCTGGTGGTAGATCACAAAGGGCGGGATGGGACCGGGTTCCATGTCGGCCATCTGCTGTGCGACGCGGTAATCGCGTTCGGTGACCAGGGAGTTGATCTCGAGATACTGGTATTGCATCCCATTGGCGAAGATCTTGGGCGATTTCTCCCGCTCCTCGCGGGCTTTCCCACCGGTGCTGTCGGGACGCGCGGTGTAGATGAAGCGCGAGTGGTTGCGGTACGGAGTGGTCGGGGTATAGGGCGCGTAGATGTACTCCTGGGGTTCGGCCGGCGCGGTGGAGGCCCGCACGCCCTGGTCGGCCCTGACCGTCTGCGGATGCGTACCGGGGCTGTGATAACCCTCGATGAATGCGTCGATGACTGTCTTGTAGTTGGCCGCCAACGGAGTCCGCTTCCGCCACCGGAACCGCATGTCATGCAGGCGGAACGGCGCAAGCGCCGTCGGAAGCGGGTCGAGCCAGTCGAGCAACGCCGGCGGATCCTCGGCCATCGTGATGAATACCCAGCCGCCCCAGGTATCGACCTTCACTGGCCGCAGAGCCCACTGCTCACGCGGCCGGTCGAGAAACTCGTCGCGGGACGGGACGAACGAGGAGCGACCGTCGAGCGCATATCGCCACCCGTGGAACTCGCACCGTAGGTGACCGCCGACAGCGCAGCCGTGACCCCGCACCACTTTCATTCCGCGATGGGCGCACGTGTTGTAGAACGCCTTGATACTCCCGTCCTTTTGCCGTACCACCATGATCGACTCCCTGCCGATGGTGTACTCGTGATAGCTACCTGGATCAGGGATCTCCTCCTCTCGACAAGCCGGTTGCCACACCTGCGTAAAGAGGCGGTCGAGTTCGAGTTGGAGGAACTCGCGGTCGATGTAGCGCCCTTTGGGGACGAACGTTTCACCGCACGCATAACGCGGGGGCACCTTACCCGTTGCCCTCAGATCGGTTGCCTCATCGATGGCGGTCATTGAGTACTCCTTCCGGTGCCCGAACGTGCGAGCGACTTGTCGAAGCTGCTGATTTCACGTACCGCTGCCTGGGGGTCGCGTCGAACTCGTCCGAAGCGGTGGGTCCCGGCACCGCCAACGGGCAAAAGCCAACACGATCGTCGATCGATGGTAGAACAATTGGACCGAAATTGTACATCTGATTATCCCCTGTTAGGGTCCTGCCATGGTTTGCATCGCCGTCACTAAGGAAGTCGCGGCACCAGCCGCAGCCGTTTGGGAACTACTCGCGGACTTCGGCGACATCAGCTGGATGCCCGTCGGGGACCGCGTCGACGTCGACGGGGACGGCATCGGCATGAGTCGGTCCATCCACGGCGCCGGAGACAAGCCAATAGTTGAGACGCTGACTCACCTCGACCCAGACCGCATGGAACTCGGCTACGCAATCAGCGACAACCCACTGCCGGTCTCACGATTCGAGGCGATAGTCGCGGTACGGCCCGTCGAGGCTGGTTCCAGCATCATCTGGAACGTGGATTATGACCCGCTCGGTCCGTCTGAATCAGACGCCGAAGCCGCTCGCCAGGCCGTCGAAGCCGTATACGGGATGATGGCCGGCTGGCTCGCAGACGCCGCCGCGAATCGAAAGCAAGTGTGACCCGGCGGCAGCGACTGCACCCGAAGTTCGCCGGCGACAACGCGATCACCAAATCCGGTCGTCAAAAGGCATAGCGCCAAAGCACATTGCGCGGACCAATTCAGCCGGAAGCCATTCTCACATTCAGCGCCACGGCAGCCCATAGCATCGAAGGGCCGCACGGTCGCGCGTCAGGATTCACTTCGTCGGCGTCGAACCTCGCGGAAGGGCACACCCCGATCTGCGGCAAACTCCCTGGGAAAGCCTAATACGCGCTCTGCGATGATGTTTCGGGCAATTTCCGTCGTTCCCCCGCCGATGCAGATTACCTGTCGCGAAAGGTACTTCTTTCCGATCGCCGCAATCGTCGGACCATCACCGATCACGCCTGCGGGACCCGCCAACTCGAGCGCGGCATCGACCCCGATGTTTTCGGCAAGCCCGTAGAAGAGGCGCGATATGGACCCAGCCGCGGGAGGCAATTGCCCCATGGCTACGCCGTGAAAGATGCTCTCGCCCAGCGCCTTTCCGACCATATGATGAGTTATGGCGCGTCCCGCCAGTCGGCGGGCGCCAACGTCGTCGCCCCTGCCAAAAGTATTCATCACCTCGACCAGGTCGGTCCGCCCGGACTCACCCTGTTCCTCGGCGGCAGAGTTGGCAAACTCAGAGCCCTTGGCTACCGCCCGCCGCTCGTGAAACAACTGTCGCGACGCAACCTCCCACCCCTTGTTTACTTCACCCACTACGTAATCGTCTCCTAGGTCGAGGTCGTCGAAGAACTCCTCACAGAACTCCTCGGAGCCGTTGACCTGCTTGATGCGACGCAGAGTGAGATTCGGATGTTTCAGGGGGACGAGGAACATCGTCAGCCCTTCGTGCTTGGGTACGTCCCAGTTGGTGCGCGCCAAACACAAGCCATGATCCGCGGCGAACGCGCTGCTGCTCCACGTCTTGGCCCCGTTCAGTATCCATTTGTCAGCACGCCGCTCGGCCCGGGTGATCACGCCGGCGAGATCAGACCCGCCGCCCGGTTCCGACAGAAGCTGGCACAGCACTTCATCGCCGCGTAGCGCGGCGCTGATGTACTTGCGCTTCAGTTCCTCACCTGCCGTGTCAAGCAGCGTTGGAGCGCAGATCGTCAGGCTCGGAATGTTGAGCACGACAGGCATCTCGTAGCCGATCGCTTCCTCGTTGAAAGCCTGTTGAAACGAAAAATTCAACCCCAGGCCCCCGTACTCGCGCGGAAAGCAAATGCCCGCGAAGCCTCCGTCGAAAAGCCTGCGCTGCAGCTCCCGCGCGCGCTGCCACGTTGCCTCGTCCGCGCGGTTGCTCAGCGGGGCCTCGCCTCCGAGCTTCGGCATCGCCTCCGCGAGCCACATGCGCGCGCGTTCGCGAAAGTCGTCGACTGAGTTGCAGGCCATGGTCACATCGCGGTTGGTCACAACGCCGTTCCCATCTCGTCGAAGTGCGCATAGACGCGCTCGTAGTGCTCCTCGGTGGTGCCGTAAAGCGCACGGTTCACCTCGATCCGCCGCAGAAAGACGTGCAGGTCGTGCTCCCACGTAACACCGATCCCGCCGTGAAGCTGAACGCAGTCCTGCGCGATGCGCACCGAGTACTCCCCTACGTAGGCCTTCGCTGCGCTGACCACGACGGCGGCGCTGGCTGAGCGCGATGCCACCTCTCGGACCGCTCGGTCGAGGATGGCGCGGCTGGCCTCGAGTTGCATCTTCATATCGGCGAGGCGGTGCTTGAGCGCTTGATACGACGCCAGCGGTCGACCAAAGCTGTGCCGGTCCTGCACCCACGACACCGTCATCCCAAAAACCGCATCGAGCGCACCAACGATCTCTGCGCATTGCAATAGCTGCGCTACCTGAGACTGACGGGAGATCAGATGCGCCGCCTCGGCGGCGGTTCCGACCGCTGCCTCACGGGGAACCTCCACCCCATTGAAGCGTACGGTCCCGAATCCGCGAACGAGGTCAACGGACGCGACTTCTTCGACGTCGACGCCAGCGTCGGCGGCACCAACGACAAATTGCATGACTCCGTCGTCAGCCCGCGCCGTCACCATGAAAAAGTCGCAGTCACAGGCAGTTTCGACTCGGTCCTTTACCCCGTCGAGGCGATACCCGCCATCGATCTCGGTGGCCCGTGTCGAGGGAGAGGAACCGAAAGGCGTCCCGGGCTCGTCGATGGCCCACGTCGCGACCGCAGAACCGTCGACCAACGCGGATATCACGTTGAGGAACGACGCTGAGGTGCTTGCCCCGGCGAGCCCTGCTAGCACAACGCTCACTGGAATTAGCGGCCCAGGCGCGACGACACCACCTAGCTGCTGCATGACGAGGGTAAGGTCTGAAACCCCGTCGCCAGATGCGCTGCCTCCGCCGAGCTCTTCGGGAACGAGAAGGCTGGTCCATCCGAGATTCGCTGCACGTCGCCACCAGTCACGTTCGAAATTTTTGCCTTGCCGGTGCAGTTCTCTCACTTGAGAGATCGACGCCTCTCGGTCGATGAACGATCGAGTCGTCGAAAGGAAGATCTCCAGCTCGGCGTTATCTGGCGCCGCGTTCACCCGAACCATTCCGACCGGACTCCTCCTCGCGCAGATGTCATCTGAAGCTCAGACGACCTCGGAGACTTCAACGCCTGCCTCCCACAACGAAACCTCGGCTGTTCGCTTGGACGAACACCCATCGTCCGCTTCCCGTCCCTAAGCGGCGCGATGAGTCGTTCGCATGCGTAACGCGCACTACTGACCTCGCCGACCGATCGACAGCCCGACGGCGCAGACGGGTCGCGGATCAAACCCTGCCTGCCGTGCCGTCTCGGGATCACAATCGGCGTGCCGGCGGAAGTCGGAGCCGATCTCAGACACGTTCGGCGAATTCGATGACCGCTCCGTGGCAGCTGCTTGGATCCGCGATCAGGCGGCGTCCATCCCGCTCGGCGATCTCGACACCGTGCTCGATCAGGTGCGACTCGGCCGCATCGAGGTCCGCCGTTTCGAAAACGCACGCATGGATGATTTCACCGTTGGCCGCGAGATCGCGTGCGGCGACGGTGTCCTTCGAGGCCGGCCGCACGAGCTCGACTGTCGTGTCGGTGCCCAGCCGGATCCGTCGCCGATGGGCGGCAGCGCTGATCTCGTCTGCGACGATGTCGCCGCCCAGCGCACGATAGACGTTTGTCGCTCTGTCGAGATCCTCCACTACCACGCCTATGCGCCAGCCCTCGACAGCCAGAGGGTGGGTGCGCCAGGGTTCCAGGGACCAACCCGGATCGTAGCGAGGGTCACCCCATCGGCCGGGGAACCCGAGTGGACCCGGCCGATCAGCGTTGAAGGGCATGAATTCCAACTGTCCCGCGGTGTCTTTCGGGTGCGTGAAGACCGGACCCCTTGGCCTAGCGACCATTTCGTCTCGACCCGATCCGCCGAGTCCGAAACACCGCACGCCTGCAGCGGTGAGCGTGTCGTAGACGTCGACGGATGGGCTGTCAACGAAGAACGCCATCGCGTGCAAATGAGGACCGAAGCGCTTCAGGAATCTGCCCAGGGGAAGATCTGCACCCGCCTGCGTCGGTTCCATGACGTCGATGGCGAGATCACCGACGACGACCATGGAAGCCCAGCGCTTTTCGACTTCCAGCCATTCATCGGTAAAGACATCGACGGCGCCGAAGACCGTCCGGTACCAGTCGGCGACGGTGCGATAGTCGTCCACGACGTGGTTGACATGCCACTGCTGGCCGATACGAATCACAACGCACCCTTCTCTGCTGCTCGGAACACTATGACAGATGTTGTATATCTGGGGTAGCGTTCGGTGGTCAGTTCGGCAGCCGCCGCGAAGGGAGACCGAGCAAGGTGAATGACACCCTGATCAGCGACCGTCTCGCGTCCGTGCTCGGCGTGTGGCACGACCAGGGAGCACCGTCGGCCCCCATCGACCGGTCCGACATCCGGCGTTGGGCGATTGCGACGTACTGGCCTCAGCGACCACCCCGTTTGTACTGGGACGAGAACTACGCGCAAACCACGCGATGGGGCGGCATCGTGGCTCCCGATGACTTCAATCCGTTCGCCTGGCCCATCGAACCGCTGGACACGGGCGCGACGAAATACGCTTTCCCGCGCCCCGGCGAACCGGGGCAGCACCTGCTCAACGGCGGAGTGGAACTCACCTTCGGCCAGCCGATGCGCCCGGGCGACGTGATCACGGGGCGGTGGCGGATCAGGGACGCCACCGAACGCCAGGGGCGTCTTGGACTGATGCTGTATGTCGCAATCGAGCGCGAGTTGCGCAACCAGTATGCGGACTTGGTGCGCACCCGAGTCGACACCGTAATCCGGTACTGAACCGAGAGGACTGATGCGGCGGTGTACATCAACGGCGAATGGGCATCGTCGGTGTCTGGTGCCACGTTCGACAGCGCGAACCCGGCTACGGGCGCCGTCCTAGGCGCCGTGCCCGACGGTGGCCGCGCAGAGGCCCGAGCGGCGATCGACGCCGCGGCCGCCGCGTTGGCGGGTTGGCGGGCGAAGACCGCTTACGAGCGGGCCGATGTCCTGATCGCCGCGCACCGCATCATGCTCGACCGGCTCGAGGAGCTGGCGACTCTCATGACCAGAGAACAAGGCAAACCGTTGAAGATGGCGCGCACAGAGGTAAAGTACGCCGCCGACTTTCTGCTCTGGTTCGCCGAAGAGGCCAAACGCGTTTACGGCGAGGTCATTCCGTCTGCGCGGGCCGACCAGCGTTTCCTTGTGCTGCAACAGCCCGTCGGGGTGTGCGCGGCGATAACGCCGTGGAACTACCCGATCTCGATGATCACCCGCAAGGTGGCGCCCGCACTGGCCGCGGGATGCACCTCGGTGCTCAAACCCGCAGAGCAGACGCCGCTGTGTGCGATCGAGACGTTTCGGGTGTTCGCCGACGCGGGCGTGCCGGCGGGGGTGGTGAACCTAGTGACCTGCTTGGAACCGCAGGCCGTTGCCGACGTGATGCTGTCCGATGCCGCGGTACGCAAGATTAGCTTCACCGGATCTACGACCGTCGGCAAGATGATCGCCCAGCGGGCAGGCGCCACCATGAAGCGGGTATCAATGGAATTGGGCGGGCACGCCCCCTTCCTCGTATTCGACGACGCCGACCCGGCGCATGCCGCCAAGGGCGCTGCCCTGGTGAAGTTTCTCAATACTGGGCAGGCCTGCATCTGCCCCAACCGGTTCATTGTCCACCGATCGATCGCCGACGAGTTCATCGCGACACTGTGCACCCGGGTTGAAAAGCTCGTTCCCGGTGACGGATTGGCGAACGGCACGACGGTGGGACCGCTGATTGACGCCGCCGCCCTGCAGAAGATGGAGCATCAGGTCACCGATGCCGCGGATAAGGGCGCAAAGGTGCTGATCGGCGGATCGCGATTGTCGGGAGGGAGTTTCGACGACGGTTGGTTCTTCGCTCCGACCGTCCTGTCCGACGTGAGCGCCGACATGTTGATCTGCACCGAGGAAACATTCGGGCCGATCGCGCCGGTGCTGGTGTTCGACGACGAAGCCGAGGCGATCGAGCTCGCCAACTCCACCAGCTACGGATTGGCCGGGTACGTCTACACGCGCGACATCAGCCGCGCGCTCAGGGTGGCAGAGGCTTTGGAGTTCGGGATGATCGGCATCAACGACATCAACCCCACCTCCGCGGCGGTGCCCTTCGGCGGCATCAAGGACAGCGGGTTGGGCCGCGAAGGCGCACGAGCGGGTATTGCCGAATACCTCGACACCAAAGTATTGGGGATTGCTCTGTGACTGAAACTCATCCGCTCGATGTCGATTCGATCGAAATTGGCGACCGCATACCAGAATTCGTTCGGAGCACGGGCTTGGCGGAATGGAATCGCTACGCCGCAGTCAATGACGAGTTCATCCCGATTCACATGGACGACGCCGCGGGACGCGCCGCCGGCAACGAGAACGGCGCCTTCGGAATGGGCAATCTGCGCTTGGCCTATCTGACCAACATGCTGCGCGCCTGGATCGGTGATGACGGCGAGATCCGTTCGCTCACCGCCAAGTACAAGGGAATGAATCAGAAGGGCGACGTGTTGCGCGCGGTCGGAGAGGTGGTTGACAAGCAGTGCGTTGACGGTGTCACAGTCGTGCACCTCGCGATCGACGTGATGGACCAGAACGGAAACAGCACGACACCCGGCCGGGCGACGGTGGTGCTGACGTCGCGCTGACGCGGTCAGTGTCTGCGAGTCCGGCGTTCGAGGACTTACTGTGTCCGATCGGTTGCCGATCGATGAGCACGGTCAATCGTCGGATCGACCCTCTTGAGGAATTGGAGCGCTACGCGAGGATCGGTTCCTCGATGACATCGACCTCGTGGGCGAGAGCTCCGCGTCGCCCTTGCTCTCTCGATAGACGGAGGCCAGCTGGATGGCGGCGACGGGATGCTGACGACGGGGCCAGCAGCCACGACGGGTTCTCATCACTCGAGAACTAGCCGAACAAGCCCTTGGCACGCCCGGCTCGGATGCTTCCCCGATTGGTCACCCGTCAAGCAGCATTTTGGCCATCGGTGTGCCCGGGGGGAAGGCCTCGGTAATCCCGGCGCTGAGATACCCCGAGTCGGTGACCAGCGTGATGCCGTTGACGACAGTGGCGGCATCGCTACACAGGAAGAGCAACGGGTATGCCTGTTCCGCCGGGGTGGCGGCCGACACGCCGACCTGCTCCCGATAGTCGGCGCCGAAATCCAACCAGATTTCCTTGTTCGCCTGCGCCAACGGCGTGTCCGTCGGCCCGGGGCAGATCGCGTTGATACGAATGCCGTCGGAGATGAACTGCATGGCCTCCCGCGCTACGTACGCACAGACCGCCTGCTTGGTGAACATGTAGTGCGCACACCCGTGATCAACCGCCCACGCCGATGCCGCTTCGAAGTCGGCGATGTCGAGAAACTCGTTGAGCTGCAGCATGTTCGAACGCCAGGCCAGCCCGGCTGCTGAGGATATGAAGCCGATCGCAGAACCCCTGCGCAGCATTCCCTGCGCACGCAGCCGCTCGATGAGGTG
Source organism: Mycobacterium sp. UM_CSW (assembly GCF_000455205.1). Lineage (GTDB taxonomy): Bacteria > Actinomycetota > Actinomycetes > Mycobacteriales > Mycobacteriaceae > Mycobacterium. The sequence continues at coordinate 67,024 of NZ_AUWQ01000022.1, forward strand.
GCGGTGCCCGATGAAGTTGATCCTTTCGATGCCGGGCCCGTCCGCGACACCCGCGCACGCGAAAAGAGCGTCCACTCGGCCACCGCATTCCCCGACCGCGGCGTCGATACTGGCCTTCTCGGCGAGGTTGACTCGAATGGCGGTCACGTCCGGTATGTCGCAGGGTGCGTAGTCCATGACAACCACCTCAGCACCTGCGTCCAAGGCTAGCCGTGCGGTGGCGTTGCCCATCCCGGTCGCTCCCCCGACCACGAGAGCACGCTTACCGCGGAACGCGAAGGCATCGAATAAGCTCATCGGTCGGGCCCCCTCCGGCCGTTGGACTCATCACTCATCGACTCTGTTCGCTGTTCGACAGCAAGCGACGAGGCGTTAAGGTCGTCCGCAGCGCCGGTGGTCATAGCGCGATGGGAACGCTGGACGGGCCACGTACCGAGCTGGTGTGAACGAACTTCACGGTGGCCTCGTCGACGCCCCATGTCGGGAAACGCTTCAGCGTCTCTTCCAGCGCAACCCGCGCCTCCAATCGCGCCAGCGCCGCGCCCAAACAGAAGTGTGAACCGTGTCCAAAGCTGACGTGGCGTATGCCGGTTCGCGTGACATCCAACTCGTCTGGGCGCTCGTACTGGCGCTCGTCGCGACCCGCCGAGCCGGTCAGCAGTGTCACCTTTGACCCAGCAGGGATCACCGTGTCGTGGTATGTGACATCGCGCAAGGTGAACCGGCCTTGGACTGGTGAGGGCGCGTCGTATCGGAGCAGTTCCTCGACCGCGCCACCGATCAAGCCGGGTTCGGCGACCAACTTCGCACGCTGCTCCGGGTTGCGCGCCAGGGTCAGCGCCGCCCAGCCGAGAAGCCTGGCGACCGTCTCATTGCCCGCAACGTTGATCATCGCGACGAACATCAGCAGTTCGCCATCGTCCAGCCGGCGTGGTTCCGCCCCGGGCAAGACGAGGTCGGAAACCATCAGATCGCTGACAACGTCTTTCGTCCTGTGTTGGCGGCGGAGTTCGATCTGCTGCTGGTAATAGCCGAAGAGCTTCGCCGAGGCCTCCGCTCCGGCGGCGTTGCGCTCCGTACTCCCTTCGTCGCGATGCAGCTGCGCGTCCGACCACACACGCAGGTTGTCGTGGTCCTCCTCTGGAAAACCGAGCAGCGAGCTGATCACCATCACCGGCAGCTTGGCGGAGAAGTCCTCAACGTAGTCGAACCCACCGGTGCCGACATATTGATCCAGATAGCCCTTGCACAGTTCGCGGATGTGGTCCTCCAGCTGGGCAATTCGGCTACGAAAGAACGTCCGGTTGACCATCTTTCGCAGGCAAGTATGGTCTGGGGGATCCATCATGATCATCGGCTGAGGCGCGGGCAACGGTTCCTCGCTGATCGTGTCCAGGATGATGCCGTGCTCAGACGAGAATGATTCGGTGTCCAGCGACGCCGTCATGACGTCGTCAAACCGGCTGAGGGCGTAGAACTCGTATTCTGGGTTGTAGTAAACAGGCGCTTCGTCCCGCATGCGTCTCCACACCGCATATGGGTCGGCGTGCAGCGTGCGGTCGTAGGGATCCCAGCGCAAGTCCGTCGTTGTCATCGACACCATCCTTCCGGCTTTGAACACTATTACAGAAAATGTCTAGTAGCACTATTATGCGTTAGCATTCTCGGTACCCGGCGGGAACGAGCTTCAGGAGGAACTTCAGGTGGAAACGCGAGAACTGGCCCACGTCGTCTACGAGAAGGACGGGGCGATCGCGCGCATCATCCTGAACAACCCGGATCGCGCCAATGCGCAGACGTCCGAAATGGTGCACAGCGTCAACGAGGCACTCGACGACGCCCAGTACGACTATGGCATCAAGGTCGTCATCATCAAGGCCAACGGCAAGGGGTTCTGCTCCGGTCACATACCGGACGGCAGTTACCCGGAGTTCAAGGCCGAGAGCGAGGCGTCCGGCAAGATCTGGCGCTCGGCGGCGCAGCTGTTTCTCTGGCCCGTTCTGAAGCTGTGGGAGTTCCCGAAGCCTGTCATCGCGCAGGTGCACGGGTACGCGATCGGAGGCGGCACCACCTGGGCGCTGATCCCCGAGATCACGGTGTGCAGTGAAGATGCGTGGTTCCAGATGCCGCTGGTGCCCGGCTTCGGCTTGCCCGGATCGGAGACGATGTTCGAGCCGTGGGTGTTCATGAACTACAAGCGCGCCGCCGAGTACCTCTATACGGCACAGAAGATCACCGCGGAACAGGCTTTGGAGTTCGGCTTGGTGAACCGTGTCGTGCCAGCCGACCGGCTGGAGGCCGAGGTCGAGGAACTGGCGGCCAAGATCGCCAAGGCGCCCCTGATCACGTTGCAGGCGACCAAGGCCGGCATTCTGCGGGCGTGGGAGACCATGGGCTTCCGGACGCACCAGCAGGCGAGTAACGACCTTCAGGCGGTCGTCACAGGCTCCAAGGAGTTCTTGGACTACATGGTCGAGCTCATGCAGAAGGCTGCCAAACCTGCCGACCGGATCTGATACCCCCACCCGACCGGTGCCGATCCTTCATGATGCGATTCAACTCGAGAGCACCGTCACTCGGTGCGAGCGCAACCGAGTTGTACTCCGCGGCACTGGATGTGGCCGCATGAGGCCAGACGCGCGGTCGCGTGATCACCGTCCTGTGCGAATAGCACTGGGCGGGATATCGCCAGCTGGAAGCTTCGGTGAGAAGTGTTGCCCGCCGACGAGGGCTGGCGCATCGACGTCGTACGCGCGGGTCTTAACCGGGGCGTCGTGGACCCGCGGGCGTGAGTGGGTGACGGTGCCTGATGATCGCCTCAGTGTCTTGTGCGCCGGACCGATCCAGGATCTCCGCTGGGGCGTCGAGCGGGGGTGTCGGTGAACGGTGTACCTCACCGAGGCGCCGGTTTTACAACGGGCCGTCTCCGGTCGCGCGAGCCCGACGGACGCCGCGATCCGTCGGCGGCGCCGGGGTCGGCGTGTTCACCATGTCCTGAGGCGGCAATGACGGTCGCCAGCGAACCGAGAGGCGGTGCGGTAACAATGGCGGACTTGCAGGCCCTGCACGGTAACCAGCGAGCGGCGTTCGTGCGGGAGGGACCGGTGACTCTAGACGCGCGGTGCACGCGGATCGACGCGCTGGCGTCAATGTTGCTTGACAACGCCGATGATCTCGCCGATGCGATGAGCACAGACTTCGGATGCCGCGCCCGGTCAGTGTCGCTGTCGTCGGATGTACTGGCGTCGATTCTGAACATGGAGCACACGCGCTCGCACGTGGCCGAATGGATGCGACCGCGCCGGTTGAACCGCTTCGGCAGGCGCGGCATATGTGCCGATCTGCAACCCGACCCCCTCGGCGTGGTGGGGGTGGTCGCCCCATGGAATTTCCCCATACAACTCGCGGTAGTTCCGGCCGCATCCGCACTGGCGGCGGGCAACCGGGTGATGATCAAGATGTCGGAAAAGACGCCGTGCACCGCGGAACTGGTCGCCGCTTTGGCCGGCGCGTATTTCCACCCCGACGTGTTGACGGTGATCACCGGTGGCCCGGAGGTCGCGGCAAGGTTTTGCTCACTGCCGTTCGATCACCTGTTCTTCACCGGATCAACCGATGTCGGCAAGAAGGTCATGGCCCTGGCGGCCGAGAACCTCGTGCCAGTGACGTTGGAACTGGGCGGGAAGAACCCGGCCGTTGTCGGCACCGACGCCGACGTGCGACAAGCGGCCGCGCGCCTCATGGGCGCACGGCTCGTCAACGGCGGTCAGGTGTGTCTGTGTCCGGATTACGCGCTGGTCCCGCGTGCCCGCATCGACGAATTCGTTGCTGCCGCGCTGTCGGCGGCGCGCAAGGCGTTCCCCGACCCCCTGCGTGATCCGAATTACTGCTCGTTGATCGACCGAGCGGCCTACGAGCGGATAGTGGGCCTGATCGAAAACGCGCGAGAGCTCGGAGCGACAGTGAGAACGGTTGCCCCGCAAGGGCAGCCGTTCGCAGATGCCGCGCGACGTAAGGTTGCGCCCACGGTCCTGACTGCGGTCACCGGCCAGATGAGCATCGACGGCGAAGAGGTGTTCGGGCCAGTATTGACTGTGTACGGCTACGACAACGTCGACGAGGCGATCGAATTCGTCAATGCCCGTCCCTCGCCGCTGGCGGCCTACTGGTACGGGCCGCGTTCGCAGGATTTCGAGCGGTTCTCCCGGAGCACCCGCAGTGGTGGTGTGTCGCGGAATGAGTTCGCGCTGCACGCAACACTGAACGCGGCGCCCTTCGGCGGCGTCGGTTTCAGCGGTATGGGCGTCTACCACGGAAGGTTCGGCTTCGACACGTTCAGCCACTACAAGCCGGTGGTGGGCAGCGACTTGCGGTTCAACTTGCTGTCGTCGGCGTCGTCGCTGTCTCCGGGAGCGTTCTCGGCTCGTGTCACGTCCGCGGCGATACGGGCGTACGCCAAGAGGATCTCCCGCCGGAGGACTTCAACGGGCCAGCTTTCCGACGGGAGCGAACGGCGCGGTCAGGCGCCCGTCCAGCCTCTCGGCGAATCTGATTTCCCGGCGCGCCACCATGCCTTCGATGCGCTGGGTGGCCAGCGGTGAAGCCGGCCCGGCGGATCTGTCGTCATTCTCCTGGCCCGTACGGCGATGCGATGACAAAGCGACGAGTTCTCGACGGTTCGCTGCCAACGGCAACTCCACCCTGTCGGGATAGCGCAACGTCGACGACGAAGTCTGTTGTGCCCGTTCAGCATCGGGTTTGTGACTCATGCCTTGGTCCGGGACTATTCCGCGCGTTATCGCCATCAATGAGCCGGCGGTCCAAACGTCGGCCCACCACGTCTACGGTTAGGAGCGCTACATCGCATGACTGACACATCGACAGCGGGCGCCGACCTGCTTGCCCTCGCCGAACTCGCACAGGCCAAGGCCCGCTACTGCCGGATGATGGACACCAAGGACTGGGCGGGTCTGGCTGACCTGCTCACAATTGACGTCGTGGTCGATCTCAGCGCCGACGATCCAGCGTCGGTGCCCATCTCGGGCCGCGACGAGGTCCTCGCATCGGTGCGGGCGGCCGTGAGCGACGCGATCACCGTGCACCAAGTGCACGCTCCGGAGGTCGATCTGGCCGGCGATGAGGCGTGGGTCATCTGGGCGGTGCAGGAACGGGTCAAGTGGGCGAACGGAACGTCGTTGACGGCCTACGGTCACTACCGCGATCGCTGGGTCCGGTTGGACGGGCGTTGGCAGCTCGCCGAATTGCGGCTCACCCACTTACTGATGGAATTCGACTGAGGACGCAGTGCGATCGGAAGGGCTTCATTCACCGCTCTCCCCGCCACGCGACCTGCAGCGCCCGACGACCGGCTGGCTGTCGCGGCTGCGGCTACATCGCCGTGCGACTGTCGTGACCCATCTCCTGCGGTGATCGGTTGAAGCCCCGCACCATGGCCTGAACGCTGTAGGACGCCGCGAGTCGGCCGTCGCGGGTGTAGACGCGTCCGTCACCTTGCACCAGACCACGCCCCGACCAGAATGCATGGTTGGAGTACAGCAGCCAGTCAGAGACGTCGACGTCATAGTGAAAGGCGATCGTCGCCTTCATGATGCCCGTCGAAAGGGTGCGATGCGCCTCGGCCTCGCCAAATCCTTTGTGCGGTAGCATCCCCGCGGCGATCGTCCAGTGCGTCGTGGACTGGGCGAGAAGCGCCCGGTTGAGGTGCGCTTCGCCGGGCGCATCGCGAAATCGCACCCACGACTGGATGAACGGCGGGTCCACTCGTTGGGGATCCGGATCGTAGGCAGCGTTCACCACGCGGATCTCGCGTCCGGTCATCCCGAACCCGGCGAACGAAACAGCGGCATCCGGCCCGGGCACCACGGGCATCGGCGGCCCATGGCGCATCACGTCCTCGGCGCCGCTGTCGGCCAACAGGATCCCGGCACTGCGCAGCACGCCGCGTTGGCTGATGCGGACTTCTGCAGTCGAGAACGTGCGACCCCGGCGCAGTACGTCGACGTCGACCTCCACGGGCGCGGTGAACGACGCGGCTTTGATGAACGTCATCGACACCGACGTCACACGTTGGTCCGGCAGCGTCTTCGAAACCGCGACAACCGCCTGCGCCACGAGCTGACCGCCCTCCACGACGTCGCGCTGCGTCGGTCCGTGGGCCGGTCCGGTGAAGCGGTGATCACCGGTGGGCGCGACGTCGATCAGCCGAACGAGCTCGGCAGCATCACCCCACAGCGGGAATGTCAGTGAAACGGCGGTCCCATCCGGCCAACGGTCGACCGCTACGACCCGAAAGGCTGTGTCGTAGAACGACACATGTCCGCGAATCGGTGCGACCTCGGCAAGCGGAGTTCGGTACGTCCACACCACGTCCGGCTCGACCGATTCGGTACCGGTCAGGTTCCAGTAGGTCGCTTCCCCCTTGAAGGGGCATACGGTCGTCGTTGCCGAGTCGGTGAAGAGGTTCCAATCAACCGCCTCTTCAGGAAAGTACAGACGGTCCACATGGTCCGTCTCGGTCACGACGAGGCATTTGTCGCTTTCGGCCACCAGGACCTCACCCGCCCACACCTGGCCGGTGAATGGAGCAACGGAAATGTCGATCCGGTAGTCGGGGTAAGACGGCCATGCCGACTCCACTTGTGCAGGCGCCATATTCGTCTCCTTTCGATTAATCGTGGCAGTCGCTGGCGGGTAGTGGCTTGGCTTCCTCGATTCCTGCCGGTGTGGTGCCGATCCTTCGTGAGCCCTTCCCTGCTCTGGTGACGAGCACTTCAGTACCGTCGCCGTCGCGGTAGCGCTTGCCCATCAAGGTGCAGCTGGCGAAGGCGTCATCAAGGGTCAGTGACTCGTGGGTTGATTCGCCGAGGCGGACCTGGGTGTCCCAGACTTGGCTTCGGAGGCCGGTGCCGTTCGTGACTATGCTGACTCCTTACTGGACATCACTGGCGTTGAGCTCGTTGACGAGTTCGCGGCGCAGCACCTTTCCCGTTGCGTTGGTGGGCAGTTCGGTGCGGAACACCACCTTGTCGGGCGTGCGCGAACCCCGCAGCTGTCCGCGCACGAAACCGCGTAGGTCCTCGACCTCGGGTTCGGTGCCCGGCGCGGGCACGACGACCGCGACGATGATCTGGCCCCACTCGGGATCGTCGGCGCCGATCACCGCGCAGTCGCGCACGTGCGGGTGCTCGACGAGCACGTCTTCGATCTCCGCTGGGGCGATGTTCTCCCCGCCGCGGATGATGGTGTCGTCGGAGCGTCCGCCGATGAACAAGTAGCCCTCGGCATCGAGGTAGGCGACGTCCTTGGTGGGAAACCAACCCTGCTCGTCGAGCACGGACCCGATGCCGGTGTAACGGCCCGACACCTGCTCGCCGCGTACGAACAGTTCGCCGGGTTGGTCGGGTCCGAGGATGGTGCCGTCCTCGGCGCGGATTTGCACTTCGATCGTGGGCACGGGTTGCCCGACGGAGCCGAGGCGGCGTTGCACGCCCGGATCGCTGGAAGCCAGCGCGCTACGGTGGTCCTCGGGGCCCAACACGGCGATGGTGGATGAGGTTTCGGTGAGGCCGTAGGCGTTGACGAAGCCGACGTCGGGCAACAGCTCGAGGGCCTTACGGACAAGCGGCAGCGCGACTTTGGAGCCACCGTAGGCCAGTGTGCGCAGCGTCGGCAGCGTCGTCGCCGTGGTCTGCAGGACGGTGACGATGCGGTCGAGCATGGTCGGCACGACGGTGGCCGAGGTGACGGCTTCGGTGTCGACCAGGCGCACCCATTCGGCGGCGTCGAATGCGGTGAGGTAGACCGTCTTGCGGCCCGCGTAGAGGTTCGACAGAGCCGCCGACACCCCGGCGATGTGGTAGGGCGGCACGCAGATGAGCGCGGCGTCGCCGGGTTCGGCGGAGTCGAACTCGACGGTGCCGGTGATGTAGCTGGTCAGGTTGTTGTGGGTCAGCTCAACGGCTTTGGGTGCCGAGGTGGTGCCTGAGGTGAATAGCACCACCGCCACGGCGTCGGGGTCGGCGAATTCGGCAGCCGGTTTGGCGATCCGGGCGGCGGCCAGGAACTCGGCCGATGACATGGCCGCTACACCGGCGTCGCTGACCGCGTCGCGGTAGTCATCGTCGACGATCACCAGGGCGTCGGGCAGCCGCCCGATCAGGGTGCGCAGTCCGTCGACCGAAAGCCGGTAATTGAGTGGGGTGACCGGGATCGCGGCGCGCGCCGAGGCGAACAGCAGCAGCGGCAGCATCGCCCCGCCGCCTCCCACGTAGGCGACGTGGCGGGCACCGCAGGCCGCGATCACACCGGCGCCTCCGTCGGCGAGCGTGCTCAGTTCGTCCACGGAGAGCCGCAAGTCACCGGAAACCAGCGCGGCCTCACCGCTGACCGCCAGGGCCGTCGCCTGCGCCATCTCCAACAACAGCGAAATGCTCATACGCTCATCGGCGGAGCGGGCGATCTGAGCGTGAGGTGGTCCACCCCGACGTCCGGGTTTTCCAGCGCGCTGGCGTAGACACCGGCCATGGTGTCGGCCACCCCCTCGGGGGTCATGTGCGTCGCCGGCACCAGGCCGCGGGAGATCCACTCGCCGGCAGCGACCCCGAGGAGCTCGGGGTCGAACTCGGACACGAAGTCGGTGGGAACGGTCGCCCCGATCTCTACACAGCTGAACCGCAGCCCGGGGTGTTCCAGCCGCCAGGCGACCAGGCTGCGCTCCATCGCGGCCTTGCTGGCGGAATACGCGCCCAGGGCGCGGTGCGGATGGCGCACCGAGTCCGACGACAGCACGGCGACGATCGCGGACGGCGCCAACACCGCAAGGTGGGCCTGAATGAGCTGGTGCACCCCAATCACGTTGGTGGTCAGCACTTTAACCCAGTCGTCAGCGTCCATCGCGGCGAACGGCTTCAACGGAGCATAGGCAGCGGTGATCAAAATCAGATCCACTTCGCCAAGTTCGTCCGCCGCAGTTCGGCCGACGCGAGCGCAGTCTGCGGGGTTGCGTATATCGGCAGACAACGACGTGGCGGCGACTGCGCCGGCCAGCACGTCGGGGGGCAGCTCGCGACGGGCCACCAAAACGAGTCGCGCGCCGTCGCCGATGGCTCGGGTGGCGAACGCTCTTCCGATGCCGGCGGAGGCGCCCACGACGACGATGCGCTTACCGGCCAGCGTGCGATCGCTCATCACGCTCCGATCGCGATCGACTTGATCTCGAGGTACTCCTCGAACCCCGCGACCCCCATCTCGCGCCCGATTCCGCTCTGCTTGTAGCCGCCGAAGGGCACGTCGACGCCGTAGAACACTCCGCCGTTGACGTTGACAGTGCCGGTGCGCATCCGATTCGCGACCGCAAGTGCGCGCTCGTCTGACGCGCTGAACACCGCCCCGGACAGGCCGTATCGGGAGTTGTTGGCGATCTCCACCGCGTGGTCGTCGCCGTCGTGCGGGATGGCCACGATGACAGGTCCGAAGATCTCATCCTGCGCCACAGTGGAATTCGGCTCCACATCCGCAAGAACCGTCGGTTCGACGTAGTAGCCGGTCGGTAGCTGCGCGGGTACCCCGCCACCCAATGCGATCGTGGCGCCCTCGTCGACTCCCTTGTTGATGTACCCGAGTACGCGTTGACGCTGCTCCTCACGGATGAGCGGACCCATGAGTATCGAGGGATCGGTGGGATCTCCGCACGGCCATCCTCGGAGCGTCTCGGTCAACTTCTCGACCCCCTCGCGATACTGTGCACGCGGCAACAACAGTCGGGTGGTGTTGGCACATCCCTGTCCGGCGTGCGTCGTGGTGGCAAAAGCCGCGTTCGTGATCACCGAGTCGATATCGGCATCGTTGAGAGCGATGAGCGCGGACTTGCCGCCCAGCTCGAGGAACACCTTCTTGATCGTCGGTGCGGCCGCCGTCATGATGCGTGTACCCGTAGCGGTAGATCCCGTGAATGAGATCATGTCCACCCGCGGATCTTCACAAAGCTGTTGGCCGACAGCGTGATCCGCCGAGGTGACGACGTTCACCACGCCGGCGGGAATGTCCGTGTGCTCTGCGATCAACTGGCCGAGCAATGTGGCCCCGAATGGCGTGTCCGGCGCGGGCTTCAGCACGACGGTGTTGCCGGCCGCAAGTGCGGGCACCACCTTGGCCAGGTTGATCTGGACGGGGTAGTTCCACGGTGTGATCGCGCCGACGACACCGACGGGCTCCCGCCGCACGGTGCGGAGGGTCTTCATCCCAAACGGCTCGGCGATGCCGAGGCTCGTTTCCCATTCATAACGCTCGGCGAGGTCGGCCACCCACGCTAGGCCGGAAACCGGTGCGTCCAACTGCGGACCGTAGGTGAGTGTGAGCGGGCATCCGACCTCGGCGATCGTGGTAGCCCGCAGGTCGTCGGCGCGCTTGACGAGGGCGTCGTGCAACTGCCGGATACAGCGCACGCGGAATTCGTGCGACTGCGACCAATCCGTGTCGTCGAATGCACGTCGAGCCGCGGCGATCGCGTCGTCCATGTCGCTCGCGGTGCCGTCCGCCGCGGGACCGATGACGTTCTCCGTCGCCGGGTTCACGTTGTCGAATGTCTGCCCGCTAGAGGCGGTGACTAGTCGCCCGTCGATCAATATTCGCGCTTCTCGCCAGATTTCTGCCATGGTCTCCCGATCTGTGCGACTCGGCAGCGATGGAACCGCTGCTGTCTCGCGAAGAACAGTAGACCAAAAATTGTTCAGCTGACCAGAAATGTGTGAGTCAGCGTCAACGCAGGCCGTTCACCGCGAACTTCTCGACGTACTTGCGCACCGTGGCTGGCTTCGACATGTCGAAACTTTGCGCCTGGTACACGGTCGAAAGTGAATAGATCACGCGAGCCAGCCACTCGCTGGCGGCCAGGGCATCGACCCGCTTGCCGACCTCGCCTCGTTTCTGCGCGTCGCGGACGTAAGGCAGCAAGAACTCTGTGGAGCGACGCACCGCCGCGTCTCCGTCGGCGATCAAGTGACGCATCAGTTCGGCGTCATCGGCCATCAACCGGTTGCGGGTGCGGTGACCCAAGAGAATCGTCGCGTGCGTCTCGGCCATCGCGCCCACCTTCGTGGCCAGCGTGGACTCTTTCGCCATCGCAGCGGCGACCTGCTGGTAAAACCTTTGCGCTCCGAACCAGATGGCCGCGTCAATAAGCACGTTTCGATCTTCGAAGTAACGATAGACGGTGCCGCGCGAAACACCGGCCATGCGTGCGACGTCTTGAACACTGGTGCGCTGAATGCCCAACTGTGAGAAGCACTGATTGGCGGCCTCCAAGATCTGAGCGCGCCGGTCGGGGTCATCCTGCTCGACCACTTCCGACGTCGCACGTGAGGTCACCATTGCGCTCCTTGCCGGTTGAGGGGACCATGACAGACGTTCGTAGGAGTGTCTTATGGTACGCGCGCGGTGATCTGGCGCGACCCGACGCTGGCACCGCTGCACCCGGCGCGCCCTGGTTCTGGGAGCCGGAGTCGTCTACCGAGGACTCCTCGATGCGCCGCGAGGGCGTCGAAACGCTTACCCGCAGACGGGCATTGCGTGGACGAATTCGCGCGAGCAGCCCCCCAAATCAGGGGGCTTAGCGAAGGCCGTTGACCGCGAACGTCTCGACATACTTTCCTACTGACTCGGGCCTGGAAATATCGAACGTCTGACCCTCATGGACAGTAGATAGGGAGTGCATTATCCGGGCAAGCCACTCGCTGGCAGCTATGACGTCAACTTCGGGTGCAACCTCACCTCGTTTCTGACCTTCGCGGACGTAAGGCACCAGAAACTCGGTCGTCCGACCAACCACCGCGTCGCCGTCGGAGATCATGTAGTGCATGAACTCGGCGTCATCGGCCATCAACCGGTTGCGGGTGCGGTGATCCAGCAGGATCGACGCCTGCGCCTCGGCCATTGCACCCAGCTGCTCGGACAGGGTGCGCTTGTCGGCCATCGCGGCGGCGACGGTGCGATAGTACTGTTGTCCACCCAGCCTTATGGCTGCCTCGATGAGCATCTTCCGGTCATCGAAATAGCGGTAGACGGTGCCCCGCGCAACACGGGCCATGCGCGCGACGTCTTGAATGCTCGTGCGCTGGATGCCCAGCTGCGCGAAGCAGAGCAGAGCAGCTTCCAAGATCTGATCGCGCCTGTCGAAGTCGTCGTCGTCAACTTCCGTCGGCACATTTGGGGTCGTCATGACGCTCCTTGCCTGTTGGGGCACGCGTTGCGGCCTCACCGCTGATGCTTCATGTTACGTGATGTCGCTGCCGTTCCTACCGACCGTCGGATCTAGGGCGTCGTCACCTCGGCAAGCCGAGGGCACGGTTGGTGTCTGGCTGTGCCCGGCGGGTCGGCAGTGACGTCGCACAGCGCCTCGCCCGTTGCACTCCGCGTGGTAAGGGCCGTCGAGCGTCCGCCAACGCAGCATGTCCTCGGTCCGCGGAGGATCCCCCCAATACGATCGAACAAAAAAAGTCATAATGTATAGTTTCGGCCGGATGCCGAGGAGTGTAAATGTCAATTCAACTGCAGAATGAAACGTCGCTTGATCGTGATCGCGCGCTGGACCTATACCGGCTGATGAGCAGGGTTCATCACGGCGATATGCGTGTTCGCAAAGCGCTGTCCTCAGGTGAGGCCGCGATGAGCTATTGGCCGGTGGAAGGCCAGGAAGCAATGTCGGCCGGGGCGATGCTGGCGCTGTCCGAGGACGATCAGCTCGTCACGACGTACCGCGGATTGGGTGACGTGTTGGCCAAGGGCGTTGATCTTCGCCGATATTTCGCCGAACTGCTAGGCCGCCGGGACGGGCTGTCCAAGGGCAAGGCCGGTGCCATGGGCATTCACGACCCGCAGCACGGGATCGCCTGGACCACCGGAATCGTCGGCGCGGGGCCGCTGATCGCGAACGGAATCGCGCTGGCCGCCGAGCGCCGCAACACTGGACAAGTGGTGCTCGTCAGCTTCGGTGACGGTGCCACCAGCATCGGCTTCGTCCACGAGGCCATGAACATGGCGGCGCTGTGGTCGTTGCCGGTGATCTTCTTCTGTCAGAACAACTCCTGGGCCGAAGGCACCGCATTCGATCGGTACACCCGTTCAGAACGGTTGTCGGACCGCGCGCACGGCTATGGCATGCCGGGAGTGACCGTCGACGGCACCGATCCGCATGCGGTGTACGAGGCAGTCGCGGCGGCGGCCGACCGTGCGCGAAGCAAGCAGGGCCCCACGTTCGTCGAAGCCGTGGCCTACCGGCTGCAGGGCCACTACTTCGGCGACGCGATGGCTTACGCGGACCAAGACGAGCTCGCCGCCAAGCGCGCGGACCCGCCGTTCGCGCGCTTCCGTCAGCGCCTGATCGATCAGGGCGCGGCTGCGGGCGCCGACCTGGACGCGATCGACGCCCAAGTCGTCGCGGAATTAGACGCCGCGTTCGCGGCCGCCGTTGCGTCCACCCCGACCGACCTCGAGGAACTGACCCGAGACGTGTTCGCCGCCAACGGGTCCGCGGTGTCCGACGCCGACCAACCCCGCTTCGAGCTGCCCGACGGCGAGACCGAAAACCTCGGTTTGGTGCAGGCGATCAACCGCACCCTGGACCGCGCCATGGCGGCCGACGACTCGATCGTGCTGCTCGGCGAGGACATCGGCGACCCGTCCGGCGGCGGCATGTTCAAGATCACCGCGGGCCTGTCGGCCAAGTACGGTGAGGATCGCGTCCTCGACACTCCCATCGCCGAGTCGTCCATCATCGGAGCCGCGGTCGGGGCCTCCCTCGGCGGGCTGAGACCGGTCGCCGAGTTGATGTTCATGGACTTCCTGGGTGTGGCCATGGATCAGATCGCCAACCACGCCGCGAAGATCCGGTACATGTCGGGCGGCCGCCGGAGCGCGCCGATGGTGATCCGGACGATGGTGGGAACCGCTGCCGGACCGCAACACTCGCAGGCCTTCGAGGCGTGGGCGATGCACACGCCCGGGCTGAAGGTTGTGTGGCCCAGCACCTCGGCCGACGCCGCCGGATTGCTCAACGCGTGTCTCACCGACGAGGACCCTTGCCTGTTCATCGAGTCCATGAAGCTCTACTACGGCGGCGGAAGGGGCCCGGTGCCGGTGGCCGACTACGTCATTCCGCTCGGCCAGGCCGACGTGAAGCGGGCCGGCTCCGACGTCACCGTCGTGACTTACGGTGTCATGGTGCACGCCGCCCTTGAAGCGGCGGAACAGGCTGTGGCCGACGGGATCTCGGTCGAAGTGGTGGATTTGCGCACGCTGGTGCCGCTGGATCTTCCGACGGTGCTGGCCTCGGTGCGCGCGACGACCCGGCTGGTCGTCGCGCACGAGTCGGTCGGGTTCTGCGGTCCTGGCGCCGAGATCGCCGCGGCCGTGGGTACCGAACTGTTCGGGGTCCTCAGCGCCCCGATTCAGCGCGTCGCCGGCACGTACACCCCGGTGCCGCGCGCCGCCACTCTCGAGGTCGCCTGCCGGCCGGGAGCCGCCCAACTGCTGCAGGCGATCAGGAGGACCGCGTGACCGACGTTCGACTACCCAAGCCCGGTGACGCGATCACCGAAGCGGAGGTGACCGAATTCCACGTCGAGGACGGCGCGGCGGTGAGTGAGGGTGATCTGCTGTACTCGTTGGCCACGGACAAGGTGGAGATGGGCATTGAGGCGCCCACGTCGGGCGTGGTGGCCTGGAAAGTCGAAGCGGGCGGAACCTACGACGTCGGCACGCTGATTGCGGTGATCTCATGACCGAATTGCCCAGCGAGGTCGACTTGCAGGCCGCGGAACTGTCCGGCCGGATCGACGGTGATGTGTTGACCGTAACCATCGACCGGCCCGAGAAGCGTAACGCCGTGACTGTCGACGGCTATCACGGGATCAAGCGGGCCGCGATGATCGTGGCCGACGAGCCAGCGTTGAACTTCCTCGTGATCACCGGCACCGGCGACGCGTTCTGCACCGGCGGCGACATGGGGGCGGACAACAATCCACAGCGGCGTTGGGACATGTTCACCGAAGCCTACGACGCGACGCCCTTTGAGACGCTGGGCAAGATCCCGAAGATCGTCGTATGCGCCATCAACGGAATGGCACTCGGCGGTGGCCTGGTGATGTCGCTGTACGCCGATCTGGTGATCGCCTCCGATCGTGCTCGGCTCCGTGTGCCGGACCTGACGCGCGGTGTTTACGAGGCGTTCGTCGCCGCTCGGATTCCGCAGCGCATCGGCACCCTGCGGGCGAATCACCTCATCTACGGCAACGAATGGATCGACGCAGCCGAAGCGGAGCGATTGGGACTGGTCGGCAAAGTGGTGCCGCACGATTCGCTCGCGGAAGAGACTGCCGCACTGCTGGATCGAGTGCGCAAGACAGGCCCGGCAGCTCGTACTGCGATGAAACGCGAGATGGCTCGTGCGCTCCCACCGGTGGACGTGTCAGGCTATTGGGCCTCCATGGGGACGGCCGAGCAGATCGAGGCGTTTAGTGCGTTCCTCGAGAAGCGCACACCGAACTGGCCGGTGGCTGGTGGTCGCGAGGGGTTTGCGGCGAGTCGTAGAGCCGGTTGGACATCGACTCGCCGGGCCCGCGAAAAGGACTGAGCCAGTTGATCAGAACCAAGTTCACCGAATCGTTCGGTATCGAGGCGCCCGTCGTACAGGGCGGAATGCAGTGGGTGAGTCGCGCGGAACTAGCTGCCGCGGTGTCGGAGGCAGGTGGTCTGGGGCTGATCACCGCGCTGACCCAGCCAACCCCCGCGGATCTGGCCAACGAGATCGCACGGACCCGCGACCTTACCGACAAGCCCTTCGGGGTGAATCTGACCATTCTGCCGACGATCGACCCGCCGCCATATGAGGAATACCGGCAGGTCATTGTCGACGCCGGAATAACGATCGTCGAAACCGCTGGCGCTAATCCGGCTCCCCACCTGCCGATCTTCCACGACAACGGCATCAAGGTCCTGCACAAGTGCACCTCGGTGCGCCACGCCGCGAAAGCTCAGGATCTTGGCGTTGATGGCATCAGCATCGACGGCTTCGAGTGCGCCGGACACCCAGGCGAAGACGACATCCCCGGTCTGGTGCTGATCCCCGCCGCGGCCAAGGTGATCGAGATTCCGATGATCGCGTCCGGCGGCTTCGCGGACGGACGCGGGCTCGTCGCGGCGCTTGCCTTGGGCGCGGACGGTATCAACATGGGATCCCGATTCATGTGCACGGTCGAGTCACCGATTCACCAGAACGTCAAGGAGGCCATCGTCGCGGGGAACGAACTGGACACGGAGTTGATTTTCCGCACGTTACGCAATACCGGCCGCGTAGCGAGCAACTCGATATCACGCGAGGTGGTCGAGATCTTGAACAGCGGAGGGCAATTCGAGGACATCGCGCACCTAGTCGCCGGAAAGCGCGGCGTGAAGGTCTATGAGACCGGCGACCTGGAAGCCGGCGTCTGGTGGATCGGTACGGCGATGGGCTTGATCGAGGACATTCCCCCGGCGGGTCAGGTCGTAACGCGCATCGTCGCCGAAGCCGAGCAAATCATCGGCGACCGGTTGGGCTCCGCGGTCCGTTGATGGTGGGTTAGACGGCTCAAACTCGGGGAGTCGCTCGAGATACGGCCACGCGACCGGGCGGTCACTCAGGGCATTTGAGCGGACGGCGTCAGGAAAGGAAGTTTGTGATGGCGCAGACGGTACGTGGGGTGATTTCGCGGTCCAAGAAACAGCCGGTCGAGATCGTCGACGTGGTGATCCCCCATCCGGGTCCCGGTGAAGTCGTCGTGAAGGTCATTGCGTGCGGCGTGTGCCACACCGACTTGACCTACCGCGAAGGCGGGATCAACGACGAGTACCCGTTCCTGCTTGGCCACGAGGCCGCAGGCACCGTGGAGTCGGTCGGCGCCGGCGTAACTGCGGTCGAGGCAGGCGACTTCGTCATTCTGAACTGGCGCGCGGTGTGCGGACAGTGCCGGGCCTGCAAACGCGGGCGCCCGCACCTGTGCTTCGACACATTCAACGCCACCCAGAAGATGACGTTGACCGACGGGACCGAGCTCAGCCCCGCGCTGGGGATCGGCGCCTTCGCCGACAAGACCCTGGTACACGAGGGGCAGTGCACCAAAGTCGATCCCGAGGCCGACGCGGCGGTCACAGGCCTGCTGGGCTGCGGCGTGATGGCCGGCATCGGCGCGGCGATCAACACCGGCGCGGTCAACCGAGACGACACCGTGGCCGTCATCGGCTGCGGCGGCGTCGGTGATGCGGCCATCGCGGGAGCCGCACTGGTCGGCGCCAAGAAGATCATCGCCGTCGACATGGACAACAAGAAGCTCGAATGGGCACGCGCGTTCGGCGCCACCCACACCATCAACGCCCGCGACTTCGACGTTGTCGACACCATTCAAGACCTCACCGATGGCAACGGTGCCGACGTCGTCATCGACGCAGTCGGTCGGCCCGAGACCTGGAAGCAGGCGTTCTACGCCCGCGATCTTGCCGGAACCCTTGTGCTGGTTGGTGTTCCGACCCCAGACATGACGTTGGAGATGCCGTTGGTCGACTTCTTCTCCCGCGGCGGCTCGCTGAAGTCGTCGTGGTACGGCGACTGCCTACCCGAACGAGACTTCCCCACCCTCATCAGCCTCTACCGCCAGGGCCGGCTGCCGCTGGAGAAATTCGTCTCCGAGCGCATCGGGCTGGAAGACATCGAGGACGCCTTCCACAAGATGCACGCCGGTGAGGTGCTGCGCTCGGTGGTGATTCTCTAGTGGCCGGAATCCAACGACTCGTCACCAGCGGCACGTTCGAACTCGACGGCGGCAGTTGGGACGTCGACAATAACATCTGGATCGTAGGTGACGATTCCGACGTCATCGTGTTCGATGCCGCACACACTGCTGACCCGATTATCGAGGCGGTGTGCGGCCGCAACGTTGTCGCCGTCATCTGCACGCACGGCCACAACGACCACATCACCGTCGCACCCGAGCTCGGCGAGGCGCTCGACGCGCCCGTGTTCCTTCACCCAGCAGACGCGATGCTGTGACGAATGACGCACCCTGACAAGGACTTCCGTACCATCGGCGATGACGCTGTGCTTACCGCGGGTGACGTCGAAGTCCGCGCACTGCACACGCCGGGCCACTCGCCGGGTTCGGTCTGCTGGTACGCACCAGACCTCGGCGCCGTGTTCAGCGGCGACACGCTGTTCAACGGCGGCCCTGGCGCCACGGGTCGATCGTTTTCAGACTTTCCGACCATCCTGGAGTCGATCTCCGGCCGACTCGGCACATTGCCGGGCACGACCGTCGTCTACACCGGACATGGGGGCACCACCACCATTGGTGACGAGATCGTGCACTACGACGACTGGGTCGCGCGGGGGCACTAACGGATGGACGAGTTCGGTTTTGGCGAAGCGCTGCATGCGCGGATCATCGCGCAGCAGTGTCATCAGTCCGCGCAGGCGGACATCGGACGAGCGGAAGGAGCGGCGCTCGCTCTCCGGCATCGCGATGGTGATTTACCTTGATGAATACGAGATGTAACGGCGCGATTGGCCACGCTTGGACTTGAGGTGGGCCAATCGAAGGCCCGCTCTAGAGACTCTGGAAAGGTATGGCGCGGTGGTGAACAAGATCCGACACTGGCTGAACAACGACTTCTTCGCCGGAGCCAACGGCGCCACTGCACTGGTGACCAACCCAGCGACGGGACAGGTGACTGGCGAGGTGGCGCTGGCCAGCGTCGAGGACGCCCGCGCCGTCATCAACGCGGCGGCTGCGGCGTTCCCGGCGTGGCGCGACACCTCGCTGGCCAAGCGCACGCAGATCCTGTTCGCCTTCCGCGAGTTGCTCAACGAGCACAAGGGAGAACTAGCCGAGATCATCACCAGCGAGCACGGCAAGGTCGTCTCCGACGCGCTCGGTGAAGTGTCGCGCGGCCAGGAAGTCGTCGAGTTCTCCTGCGGCATACCGCATCTGCTCAAAGGCGGGTTCACCGAAAACGCCTCAACCAACGTCGACGTCTACTCGATCCGTCAGCCGCTCGGTCCGGTTGGCATCATCTCGCCGTTCAACTTCCCGGCCATGGTTCCGATGTGGTTCTTCCCCATCGCGATCGCCACCGGCAACACCGTGGTGCTCAAACCCTCCGAGAAGGATCCGAGCGCCTCGCTGTGGCTGGCCAACCTGTGGAAGGAAGCCGGCCTACCCGACGGGGTATTCAACGTCCTGCAGGGCGACAAGACCGCCGTCGACGAGCTCCTGACGAACGCGAAAATCAAGTCGGTGTCGTTCGTGGGCTCAACCCCGATCGCCCAGTACGTCTACTCCACTGGCACCGCGGCGGGCAAGCGCGTACAGGCCCTCGGCGGCGCCAAGAACCACGCCGTGATTCTTCCCGACGCAGATCTGGATCTCGCTGCCGATGCGATGGTCAATGCCGGCTTCGGTTCCGCCGGTGAGCGTTGCATGGCCATCAGCGCGTGCGTGGCCGTCGGCCCGATCGCGGACGACCTGGTAGCCAAAATCAGCGCGCGGGCGCGCACCATCAAAACAGGCGACGGCACAAAGGATTCCGACATGGGTCCACTGGTGACCAAGGCTCATCGTGACAAAGTAGCTTCCTACATCGATGCAGGCGAAGCCGACGGCGCCAAGGTCGTCATCGATGGCCGCAGGATCGAGGCCAACGGTCAGGACGGCGGCTTCTGGCTCGGGCCGACCCTACTGGACAACGTCACGCCGGAGATGAGCGTCTACACCGACGAGATCTTCGGCCCGGTGCTGTCGGTGCTACGGGTGGAGACCTACGACCAAGCGCTCGGGTTGATCAACTCCAACCCGTACGGAAACGGCACCGCCATCTTCACCAACGACGGCGGCGCGGCCCGGCGGTTTCAGAACGAAGTCGAGGTCGGCATGGTCGGCATCAACGTGCCGATCCCGGTTCCCATGGCATACTTCAGCTTCGGCGGCTGGAAGGCCTCGCTATTCGGGGACAGCCACGCCCACGGCATGGACGGCGTACAGTTCTTCACCCGCCAGAAGGCCATCACCCAACGCTGGCTCGACCCCAGCCACGGCGGCATCAATCTGGGCTTCCCCGAGAACAAGTAGCCCCCGGGCACCAGGAGTCGTGCGACATCCATGGATGATTAAATCCACTACAAGCCGTGATCCTGTCCGCTCCGAGTGCGGCGGCAGCCCGATGCGTTGCAAGCCAGGCCACGAATCTCAAATCCCAAGGAGGAACAGGTACCAACATGGCTCATGACGACGACCTCACCGAACTGAACAAGCGGCTACGTCGGCTCGAGGACGAGTCGGCGATCACCCGGCTCGTCATGTCGTACGGCCCTGCCGCTGACGCCGGGCTGACCAGGTTCGCGGGCCAGTTATGGTCCAGCGACGGCGAGTACGACTGGGACGCCAACGGCACTGCCTTTCAAGGCAGTGCCGGAGTTGATCGGATGCTGCAGGGCGACGCTCACCAAAGCCTGATCGCTGCCGGCGTAGCCCACTTCACCGGCCCCCTCCTGATCGAACTCGGTGATGACACCGCCACTGCGCTCAGTTACTCGATGGTCATGCGGCGTGAAGGCGACCGCTTTTACCTGTGGCGCGTCAGTGCGGTCCGCTGGGACCTCACGCGGGGCGACTCCGGCTGGCGAGTGCAGCGGCGCACGAACCGCCTCCTCGACGAGACCGGAGCTGGCCGAGAGTTCTTCGCCGACAGCCTGACCGAGTTGTTCGCCGAAGCCGCCAAATGAGCGACGGACCTGGCGGCCGACTCGCGGGGAAGGTCGCGATCATCACTGGGGCCAGCACCGGGCTTGGTCCCGTCATGGCGCAGATGTTCGTCCGCGAAGGCGCACGCGTACTGCTGACCGCGCGCCGCGAAGAGCTGGTCCAACAGGCGGCCATTGCCGCCGGCACTGGCGCGATCGCCATGCGTGCCGACGTCACCCGTGAGGACGACGTCGCGGCAATGGTCACCCGAGCGATCGACGAGTTCGGTCACGTCGACATCATGTGCAACAACGCGGCTGCCCCTGGTAAGGATCTGTACATCTGGGAACAGACACTCGAGAACTGGAACTCCACCATCGCGATCGATGTCACCGCGGCGATGCTGTGTACCCGTGAGGTTCTGAAACGTTCCATGCTGCAACGGCGTTCGGGCGTCATTCTGAATTTCTCCTCCATCGCGGGTTATCAAGGCGTGCCACGCAAGACCCACTACGTCACGGCGAAGGCGTCACTGCGGGCGTTCACCAAAACGGTTGCGCTGGAAGTCGGCGAGTACGGCATCCGCTGCAACTGCATCGTGCCTGGCGGGATCGACACAGACCTGTGGCGCAACTGGGTCAAGCGAACCGCAGCCGAACAGGGCATCGATTACGAAGCACGTCGGGCACAGTTATTGAAGGGTGTTGCCCTGCACGACATCTCCTCGCCGGAAGACATCGCCAACACGGCACTGTTCCTTGCCAGCGATGAAAGCCGCACGATCACAGGCCAGTCGATACCCGTGGACGCCGGCGGTTTCATGCAGGGCTGACGCATCCATGGTGAGACTGTCGACATCAGAGTCCCCGGTATTGCAGCGATCGCCGAGATCGACCAACCACGTTTGCGCAGAGCATGTATGTCTGCCGCGCGACGGCATATCCGGGTATCACAGGGTTTCGTCGTCAAGCCTCCCCTGGCGAAGTTGTGCGCGCAGCTTGAACTTTTGGATCTTGCCCGAAGGGGTGCGGGGGAATGCGGTCACGATTCGCACCGACTCGGGCCATTTCTGTCGCGCCAGTCCGGCGGAAGCCAGGTGTCTGCGAACGTCCTCGAGGTGCGGTCCGCGGTTGTCGTCGAGGACCCTGACCACCGCGACGGCGCGTTCACCGAACCGGTCATCTGGTTCGGCCACCACAGCGACCTCGGCAACCGCGGGGAGTCCCAGCAGCAACTCCTCGACTTCCTGGGCCGAGATGTTTTCACCACCGCGGATGATCACATCAGAGATCCGGTCGGTAATCGTTAGATAGCCGTCGGCGTCGAGGACGCCTACGTCACCGGTGCGATACCATCCCTCGTCATCGAAAACCTCTGCGGTGAGGGAAGAATCGGTGTAGCCGAGGAAAAGATCCGGGCCCCGGCTGAAGATCTGACCCTGTTCATCCAGCCTGATTTCGACCCCGGGCAACGGATGGCCGTCGGTGGTCAGCCGCTTTTCTTCGGGCTCGCTGAATTCACACCCGGTGATGGTGGGATGCTCCGAGCTGCCATAGCTACGGATCACCTCGATGCCCAGCGCGGCCAGCCGGCGCGCGAAGGCCACCGGGACCGGCGCCCCGCCGAGTCCCGCCGCGGGCAGGTGGGAAAGATGGGCTGCTGTGAAATCGGGGTGCTCGAGCACACTGGTGAGGAAGTACGGCGCCCCTCCTGTGACGCTTACATCCTCGGCGATCATCAGCCGCAACACCTCCGCCGGGTCCCACACATCGAGCAGATTGATGGGCACGCCGCGCACCAGCGAGTTCAAGAACGCGCCGAGCATGCCCATGAAGTGTCCGACAGGCGCTCCGGTGAGGGGCGGGGGTCCGACAACTGCGAAGATGCGTGCGCATTGACGTGCCTCGAAACCGATGCTGCGGTGCGAGTGGATGACACCCTTCGGGGCACGAGTGGTACCGGAGGTGAACGCGATCATCGCGGGCAAATCGGCCCCGACCGCGACGGGTTCAGATAACGGCTCGCAGTCCAGCGCGCAGTCGAACGCGAACGCCCCTGTCGGCAGCGCAGAATCCGAATCCGCGACGATCGCCCACGGCAACTCGAGGTCGGCGACCAGACCGGCAAGGTTGCCGCAATAATCGACACGCCCAAACCGGTCAGGCGTGATCAACAGCGACGGAGCGCAGTCGCGTAGTATGTGGTCGAGTTCCTTGTTCCCGTAGAAGTGCACGACGGGCACGATCACCGCCCCCGCGTAGGCAGCACCCCAGAACACGACGGCGGCCTCCACCCAATTCGGCAGTTGCATCACGACGACGTGGCCCGGCCCGATGCCACGCCGGACCAACCAACCAGCGAACGACCGCGCCGCCGCGGCCACTTCGCCGATGGTTCCTCGCCAAGGTCTCAGCTTTGAATGAACAACGAAGGGTAGCCGCTGCGCCTCACGCAGCCCCGCATCAACGAACTCGCCCAAGCTGCGCGAGTCCCACCAACCGAATTCCACGTAACGCCGAACCAACTCGGCCGGCACCGCGCGAAGCGGCCACCGAACGCTTGGGGATTGCCGTTCCACCGGCGCACTCCGTTCTGGTTTTCAACCGTCCCTAATGCCTGCTAATGCGTTGCCGCCTAACAGCATTGCCGTGGTCGGACCCCGACAACGACGACGTTACGGTGTCTGACGCCCACTTCCACGTCGCGCTGCCTCCGGGTCTTCGCGTGCCACAGTGAATGCCTCGGCGGCCCGCAACTACTAAACCCATTTGTCTTGTCTCAATCCATCGGACCAATGAACAGTCCGTGAAATACTGTCCTTCCCCGATGAGAAGGGCAAGACGACTGACGAACGCGCCTCAGGTAGAACAAGCGGCGAACCGGTCGGGGCGCGGCGATTACCGGTAGGCACACGCCGTCTCCTCGGAGATGATCGCGTCATTGGAGGTCTCGGCTCACCGCCTGGGTCAGCGCGGAATGTGACCGGCCTCCTGCGGAGATGCGGAGCGCCTGGGCCGTTGCCTGACTGCCGCTGCCGTGCAGCGCGAAGGCCGTCCGCCGCGGCTCCTAGGGTTGTGCTCAATCTCGCGGGCAGCCGAAAAGCTCGAGCGCGTCATCGGCGACGGTGACCAGCGATCCCGTTGCGACGCCGCGTTCGCCGGTGAGCCTGTCGAAGATGGCCACGTCCTTGCGCAGCAACGATCCGACCATTGGCGCCAACACATCGAAGCCACCGACGGACACGGCGATGTTCAGCGAGTAGCTGTTGGCGCTGCTGACGGACAGGACTCGTCCGAGCGCCTGCTCATCGAGGCCCAGCTGTGTGCCCGCGCTCAGCGCGTCGCGCGCCAAAGCGTAGTGCGCGCAGTGCAACACGTTGTTGACCAGCTTCGCCAGTAGCCCACTGCCCAGCGGGCCCAGGCGCGTCACATGCCCGCCGAAGGTTTCCAGTACTGGGCGCGCCGTTTCGTAGGCGGCGGTCTCGCCGCCGACCAGGACCGTGAGTTCTCCTTTGGCTGCGGCAAATCCGCCACCGCTGACCGGAGCGTCGATCACCGAAACGTCGCGCTGCGCCGCCGCCTCGGCGACACGTTGCAGCATCGACAGGCTGATGGTGGAGTGTATTGCCAGTAGCGATCCGGCGCGCATGCCCGACAGTACGCCGTCTTCGCCAAGTACCACCTGCTCGACACCCGCGTCGTCGACAACGCAGATGCCGACCACATCGCTTTGCGCCCCGAGTTCGGCCGGTGTTGGGGCGAAACTCGCCCCGCCGCCACGGAACGGTTGCAGCGAGGCATCGCGGCGAGCCCACAGCGTCGTCGGGATACCGCACTCGATCAACCGGCTGGCCATTCCGCCACCCTGATCACCCAGACCGATGAATCCGGCCCGTAGAACCGCGGTTTCGTTGTCCGGGTCACTCATGAAGGGTGATCACCTCTTCGGGGCACGAGGCTGCGGCGTCGCGGGCTGGGCCCTGCTGGTCCTCGGGAACTTCGGCGACCCGTAAGAGGCTGTGCCCCTCGCCGTCAGCGTCGAACAGGTCCGGCGCCATCGTGTAACAGCGTCCGTGCCCCTGACATCCAGCACTGTCAAGTTCTAGCCTCACCTCAGCGCGCCCAACTCAGCGGCAACGGGCGCGCCAACCGAACCGGCATGGCTTCGTAGCTGAATTTCTCACCGGGCGTCAGCTGGTAGTTCGGTATGCGCTTGTGGAACTGGTCCAGGGCCGCGCGCAATTCCATGCGCGCCAAATGACTACCCAGACAACGATGAAATCCGCTGGCGAACGAGTAGTGCGGGTTGGGCCGCCGGGTAAGGTCGACGGTCATTGGGTCCTTGAACTTCTCCGGATCCAGATTGGCCGCCGCCCACAACACGACGACCTCGGTGCCGGCCTCAACGACGGTATCGCCGATCTGAGTGTCGATAGTCGGTGTACGCACGGCGACGGGTACTGGCGTCTCCCAGCGCATCAATTCCTCGATCGCGTCCGGCCACATCTGCGGGTTCGCGACGATGCGTTGACGGTCTTCGGGATGTCGCGCCAACCACGCCAGGATGCACGACAGCGACGCGGCTACGGTGTCCAGGCCCGCGATCATCAGCAGAAAGCAAATATCCAGAATGTTTTCGCGGGTCAGCGAGTGCCCTTCGACCTCGGCGGTCATCAGACGCCCCAGCAGATCGTCGCCGGGCTCACCACTGGCCTCCCGCTCGTCCATTACCTTGTTGAAGTAGTCGTAGCAGCGTGCGCCGGCGACCTTGTACCGTGCATCACGCTGGTTGACGGTCTCCCCTTCGACATCGCGCAGCAGATCGTCCTTGTTCTGCAGGAAATAGTCGAGACGGTCCAGTGGGATCCCCATCAGTCGAAGAAAGATGGTGGACGGCAAGATCGCGCAAAACTCGCCGTAGACGTCGGCCTGGCCGCGGTCGATGAACCCGTCGATGAGCTCGTCGGCCAGCGCACGAACGTCGGCTTCCAGTGGCGCAATGACTTTCGCCGCGAAGATAGGGTCGAGCAGTTTGCGGTATTTCGTGTGTTCAGGCCGGTCGATGTCTAGCGGTATCAACGGCCGTTCGGCACCCTGGGTGTTGCCCGACGCGCCGCTACCTCGTACGTGGTGGCTGCGGGTGAGGATGTCGACGCTTTTGGCGGCACCGACGATCATGCGGTCGCCCACTGCCAGGATGGGGCACGAGCCGATGCCGGCATAAACCTCGTGCGGCTCGGGGACGGCCAGCGCTGCAGCGAAATCACCTCCAAAGCTGTTGGCGGCGACGCTGTCGGCCATCTGGTCGTCGGACTGGCCGGGAGTGGCTTCGGGCCGCGTCGTTGTGTCGGTCATTGCTTGCTCCTCCGTGGTGTACTACGCGGTAAGCCAAGGAAACGCTCGGCGATCACGTTGCGCGCGATGTCAGTGGACCCGCCGTAGATAGCGGTAGCCGGTGCGAAGCGAAAGCCCTCCTCGAACACGCCGTTACCGGCGGCGCCATCGGCTCCCCGCATCAACAGCGCCGACGGACCGACGACGTCAATGAGGTCAGAGGCAACCTCGATCAGCAGCTCCGATGACAGGATGCGGCCTGCCGGACCCGCGGCGGCCCGTGTCAACTCAACCGCCACCAACGCCTCTCCGAGCCGCTCTTGAATCGCGGGATCGTCGATCAGCACTGTCCCGCAACGCCGTTCGTCGCGTGCCCACTCGATGAACGCGTCGACGAGCTTCTCGCACTCGGCCAGGTACGGCGCCGCCGGCGCGGTTTCCTCCCCTTCCGGGCGGATGCCGTGCTCGGCGTTCAGCGGGGCGGCGACCACCGACCATCCCGCATTGACATCTCCCAGTCGCCAACGGTCATCGATCCGTACGTCCTGCAGGTAGACGAAGTTCGTCCGTTCGCCGCCGAGGGTGTTGATTGGTCTGATCTCCACCCCCGCGGTGTTCAGGGGAAGTAGGAAGACCGTGAGCCCCTTGTGGGTGGAGGCGGCCGGGTCGGTTCGCGTGAGCAGGAAGCAGTACTGACTGAATTGGGCTCCGGTGGTGAACATCTTCTGGCCGTTGATGATCCAGCCGTCACCGTCGCGCTCAGCGCGTGTACGCACAGCCGCCAGATCCGACCCACAGTCCGGTTCGGTGTAACCCAGGCAGATGCGGACGGTGCCGTCGGCGACTCGGGGCAGAATTTCGGCTTGGAGCTCAGGGGAACCGAACATGCGAATGGCGATCGGCGGCAGCAGGGTCGTGCCCGCGAGAATGTAGGGCGCGCCGCTGCCGAGGAACTCGCGCCTGACGATCTGCGCGCGCAGCGAGTCCAGCCCGGCGCCGCCCTCGGACTGCGGCCATTCCGGCGCCACCCACCCGCGCTCCCCCATGGCCACATGCAAGCCTTCGTTGAACCCGCCGCCGCGGTGACGCTCCTCATCGAGGAGTTCGGGCGTGACTCGCTCGGCGAAGAAGTCCCGCACGTCCCGCCAGAAAGCCAGCGTGTCGGCGTCGAGGTCGATGGTTCCGAAGTTCATTGCGCCGCAACCGCCTTCGATTCCGTGGTCTGTCGGGCGATCCTGCGCAACAGCGTTCGACGATCCCCCGCCAGCACCGCAAAGGCCTTGGCCCGGCGGTAGTAGAGCTGCACATCGGATTCCAGGGTGACGCCAAAGCCGCCCTGGGTGTGAATCGCCGTCGCGCCCGCCTTCTCCGCCGCATCACCAGCGCCGACGATCGCGCACAGCGCCTGCGTCCCCACCATTTCAGGTTCGTTGTCACAGAACCACGCCGCGCGCCAGACTACCCGTCGCGCGGCATCGACGGCGTTTGCCGCGTCGACCAGAGGATGAGCGATGGCCTGCAGCGCGCCGATGGGCACCCCGAACGCGATGCGATCCTTGGCGTACTGCACTCCCAAGTCGACCGCGACCTGCCCCAGACCCACCAGAGTGGCCGCAGTCAGGATGTGCCACTCACGTTCAATCGGCACCCAGTCAACCGCCGTACCGATCCGTGCGCCGTCGGCGAGGTGCCACCAACCCACCGGTGCGCCGGCAAGATTGGCCTCTAAGGCCGCCGGCGCGCCTGTGGTAACCAGAAGGTCGTCACCGTGCGGGGCGATGACGGCGGTCGCAACGGCACCCGAGGGCACCAGTCGGCGGTCTCCCTCACCCGGTGCCACCGTGGCTATCGCGCCGTCGTCGCGAAGCCGCGCCAGCAGCTCCCCACCAGGGTCGAGACGTGCCAAACCACGTGCGGCAGCCAACACTTCAGGCAGCGGAGCCGGAACGGCACGCCGGCCCGCTTCTTCGGCAACCAGAGCCAATTCGACGAGGCCGGCGCCGTCGCCGCCAGCAGATTCCGGCAGTCCCATCGAGACGATGGCGCGCTCTCGCAGTTCGTCCCATAACGCCGGGTCGAATCCGGTCGGCTCGGCGGCACGCACCCGGGACGAAGGAACCGTCTTGTCGAAGTACGCCCGGAAAGACTCGCGCAGTGCGCCCTGCTCGTCGTCGAGGCGAAAGTCGTAGCGGCGCAGCTGATAGCCGCCCACCACGTCAGGGATTGTCCTTGAGGACACTGTCGTCGAACCCGAAGAGGCGGTGCGCATTTCCTCCGACGATCGCACGGGCGCTGTCGATGTCGACTCCCTGGAAAAGTCGATCCAGCACTTGCAGAGACTCCGGATAGGTGCTCTCGGGATGGGGATAGTCATTGCCCCACAACAGGCAGTCGGCCCCGGTGTCGGCGAGGTTGGTGATAGCGACCGGGTCGTCCTGGAAGGTCGAGTGAATCTGATGCCGAATATAGTGGCTGGGCAATTCCTTCAGCTTCGGCTTGGTCCAGCCGATCTCGTCATGCGCCTGGTAGTAGTAGTCGAGCGTCTGCATGGCCCATGAAATCCAGCCACCGTTGCACTCCACGAACACCGCGTGCAGCTCTGGGTGGCGCTCTAGGATGCCGCTGCAACTCAGTAACGCGGCCGCACGCGGCGCCATCGACTGGGTGGCAAGCAGATTGGCGGTGCCACTGCCCCAACCTCGGTAAAAGATCATGTCATGGCCGCTGCCCTGGTGCATGACCACGGGCTTGCCGGTGGCCGCGATGACACTCCACATGGGCTCCCAGTCACGCGAATTCCACTCGGGCTTACCGACCAGGGGAAGCAGCGAGGCGCCCACCGAGGGATCGCCGGCTACGCGTTCGATTTCCGCGATGGCCATGTCGGGGTCCCAGGTGGGGATCATCATCGCCAGCTTGATGCGATCATGACCACCGATTTGCTCGCGTATCCAGTCGTTATAGACCTGGCACACCGCCTGTCCAGCCAGCGGATTGGCGATATTCCAGGCGTACAACCCGATGGTGGGGAACACGATCTCACCATTGATGTGGTCGGTTCGCATCATGTCCAGACGTACCTCGGGTGCCGCGGCGGCGATCCGCGCGGCCTCCTTGGCCGCGGACTCCTCGGCCGATAATTCGCTCCACCCGATGGGGTTGTTGTTGATCACCAGGCTCCAGCCGCCCTCGGCGTTCGCTTGGATGCGACGCGGAGCGAAATCCCGCAGATCGTCGCTGAGCCGCTGATACCACAGGTCGTGCGGCTCATCGACGTGGGCGTCCGCCGAGATTTTCGGAAGCTCGATTGTGCTTGCCACGGTTAGACTTTCACCGCCTGCTTGCCCGTTGCCTCGGCACGGGCCCGATATTCCGCTTTGCTCACCGTCGAAATGTCGACGTCCGTCGCCCGCGCCCGCAGGGCGCCGACCGTCGCCTCCTGTTTCGGGGTGTGCTTAAACGGATCGAAATCGAAGAATCGGCAACTGTTTTCGAACGTGATCTTGTTGATTTCCACGTCGGTTGCCTTTGCGGCTTGGAATTCACCCCAGAGCAGTTCGGGCGAGCGCGGCCAGGTCGAGTCGGTGTGCGGGTAGTCGCACTCCCACGCAATGTTGTCGATGCCGATCTCGTTGCGCAGCTTCACCCCTGCGGGATCGGTGATGAAACAGGCCATTATCTGGTCCCGGAAGATTTGGCTCGGCTTGCGCGCAGACCAGTCCTGGCCGAGCCAGAGCTGGTTGGAGACATGCCGATCGGCGCGCTCCAGGTAGTAGGGAATCCAACCAATTCCACCCTCGGACAACGCCACTTTGAGGTCGGGGAACTTACGCAGCGTCCGACCGAACATGATGTCCTGCAGCGCCATCAGACTCAGCTGCGTCGGCAGAATGATGTGGTGGTCCAAAGGAGCGTCCGGAGCCAGAGTGATCAGGCTGCCACTGGCGCCGATATGCATGCAGAGCACGCTGCCGGTCTCCGACATGGCGGTCAGCATCGGATCCCAGTACTCGGTGTGGAAGCTGGGAAAACCGAACGCGTGCGGCGCTTCGAGGAAACTGATCGCCCGGCACCCCTTGGCCGCCAGACGGCGAACCTCGGCAGCACAGAGTTCTGGATCCCACATGGGCACGATGCCGATCGGAATGAACCGTCCAGGGTGCGAACCGCACCACTCATCCAGATGCCAGTCGTTGTAAGCCTTCAGCATGATCAGCGCCAGATCCTTGTCCTGCGCCTCGCAGAACGTGCGCGCGTTGAAGCCGGCCATGGTGGGGAAGTTCATCGAGGCCAGCACCCCGTTGACATCCATGTCTCGGACCCGCAGATCGACGTCGTAGCAGCCGGGCCGGATCTCGTCGAAAACTCCCGGGTTGAAACCCCATTCCTCCTTCGGCCAGGTGACCACCGCGCACATGCCGAACGGCGTCGACGTTTCGATGCCCTGGAACACCCAGCGATCGATGCCCTCGGGGCTGCGTTCGACTTTGGGCGCGTCGTCCGCCCAGCGCTGTGGGACGTGGCCGTCGAAGAGGTCCGGCGGTTCGATCACATGGTCGTCGATGCTCACCAAAATCATGTCGTCGAGATTCACGGCCGCTTCCTTACATGTATTTGATTCGCCGTATTCACTGCAGAAGAACGGTGTTCTCAGCTGTGAGGCTAATGGACGCCCGTCCGCGTGGCAATGACGATTTCTACCGCGTACAGCTCAGTGGGGTCCGAAGGTGAATGCCGACGCCAGGAATGTCCATACCCGCTCGGCGGTGACGCTGTTGCCTCCCACTTCGAAGCCCAACACCCGCGCCTGCATCATCTCCATCATCAGGTGGCTGAGGATCGACGCCGTCGTTGAATCATCGAGGTCTGGGCCGCGCATCCCGGCCTCCCGGCATCGCCCGAGCAGTTCGGTCAGCGCCGCGTGTTGGGGCTCCAACAGGATGGCCAGTTCCGTCGGCCGGGTCTCCGAGAGCCGTTGGTGATAGACGACCAGGGAGCGCTGCAGGTTCGGCGAGGTCTGCTCCAGGACGATCCACTCGGCCTCCATGAAAGCGCGCAGGCGGTCCAGGGGGTTGGATCCGGCGTTGGCTACGGCCTGCAGCTGCCGCTCCAGCCCGCCGAGCGTCGCCTCTTCGTAGATAGCGAGGAACAAGTCGTCCAGTCCCTCGAACGACTGGTAAAAGGACCGCAGCGACATCCCGGATCGGTCGACGACTTTACGCACCGACAGATTGTCCGACCCGCCTTCGCTGAGCAGGTCGAGCGCAATCTTCAGGAACCGATCACTGCGGCCCTCGGCCTTTTTGCGCACCTCACGGGTGGCCCGCTCGGCCGAGCGTTGACGCCACCGCGGAGCCGACCGCGGACTTTCGACAAGCCACTCCTGTGGCGGGGCGTCGTCAGCCACGCTCGCAGTGTAGAGGTTTGCCCGAGCGGTTTCCCGAGACTCATCGGCGCGGCGGGTGGAGCGCCGCTTGGAGACGGAAGAAACAGTTGTGGTCTTCATCGACACACCTGTTCACACGGCGGTGGATTGGTTTGCTGGACGAGCCAATGTCTGTATGCGCCTCGTGGTGATCCGCCACGCACCGTCCGCTCCTCGCCGCAACGTGTCGTGGTAGTGGCCGGCCAGGGCGACAACGGTGCGTCCGCCAGCACCGCTGCGGTCGATCATCGCCCACCCGCTGACCGCGGTCGCGCTGCCGCCGTCGACGCTGATCTGCGGGTTGACCAAGACATGCAGGGTGCCTGGCCGGTCGGTCCTGGACAGTTGACCCCATACCGGTTCCAGCGCCGCGCGGCCTTCGAAGGTCCGGCCCATCATGGTGATCGAGCAGTCATCGTCGAACAGATCGAGGAGTTCGTCGCCCGCGCCGCAGTCCAGCAGCGCACAGTATTGTTCGAGCGCCCGCCGTACTCCCATTTCGGCGATCAGCGACTCATCCGCGGACGCGTTGATAGTGGTCACGCGATGACCCCCTTGACCTTCAAATCGACGACGGTGTCCCAGTCGATGCCGAGGTCTTCGGTGAGGATGACATCACCGTGTTCGTTGAATTCCGGCGCGCGCCGCGTCGGGGAGGGCGATCCGTCGAATTGCACCGGGGTGGCCACCAGCGGATGCTTCTCCCCGGTCGCGGATTCAGCGTCGACGATGTAGCCATTGGCGACGACCTGGGGATCCGAGGTGACCTCGATCGGGTCCTGCACCGGTGCCCACTGCCCGCGGAAGTCGGCCAGTCGCGTCTTCCATTCGGCCAGGCTGGATTGTGCGAAACGCGCCGCCAGAACGGCCTTGGCGTCGCCGGTGTGTGCAGCGAACGCTTCGGGTTCAGAGAATCTTTCGTCGTCGATGAGGTCTGCCAAACCGGTCACCCGGCACGTTTCCGGCCAATAGTGGAAGCCCTGCAGGCAGGACAGCTGTATCCACCTGTCATCGGACGTGCGGTAGGTCGCCGTCAACGGGTTGCCCACGTCGGCGCCGACCGGCATCTGGCCCCAGGGGTGGTTGAGCTCGTGGGATAACGCGATGCCAGCGCCCATCGCCCACATTCCCGTGGCCAGCAACGAGACGTCGACGACTGGGGCCTCGCCGGTGCGTTCCCGGTGTAGCAGGGCCGCCGAGATGCCCCCGGCGATCGTCATCGCACCGATCGAGTCCCCGTAGGCGGGTGCGGGTTGAGAGGGGAAGGTGTCAACTTCGACGGGCTTGGCGCCATAAGCCGCGCCGGACCGGCACCAGTAGCCAAGGATGTCGTAGCCACCGCGATCGGCATCGGGCCCCCGTGATCCATACCCCGAACCACGGACGTAGACAATGTTGGGGTTGACGGCCCGGATGTCGTCGACGTCGATGCGTAACTTTGCCCGAACGGCGGGCAGTTTGTTGGTCAGGAATACGTCGCAGGTGGCGGCGAGCTGGTAAACGATGTCGACGCCTTCTTGAACCGACAGGTCCAGGGCAAGGCTTCGTTTGCCGCGATTGGAGTGGTGCAACAGCGGATGCCAGCGGTCGCTTCCACCGAGGCCCAGACCGCCGGTGGACATGATTCCGCGCATGGCATCACCACGTTCGACGGGTTCGATCTTGATGACGTCGGCACCCCAGTCCGAAAGGATGGCAGAGGCGGCTGGAACGAATGTGTGCTCAGCTACCTCAAGGATGCGAATTCCGCGCATTACTTCCGTCACTGCAGTCGGTTCCTATCTTGTCGGTGCGGGTCAGCGATCGGCCAAGATGAATTCGGCGGCGCGCCACGCCATCGCCATCACGGGACCGTTGAGGTTGCCCGCGACCATGGTCGGCATGATCGAGACGTCCACGACACGCAAGCCCACAACGCCGCGCACTCGCAGCCGGGCGTCGAGCGGGTCGGTTTCGGCAGGCCCCATGGCGCACGCACCCGACGCGTGGTAGCCACAGCCCCCGTACAGCATTGCTGCGCGCAGGATGCTCTCGTCGTCCTGCACGGCCCCGCCCGGCTCGATCTCGCTGAACAGCATGTCGGCGATGGGATATTGCTCCACGATGTCGCGCATCCGGCGAAACATCGCGGTGGACACGCGCCGGTCATAGTCAGTCTCGAGGTAAGCGACCTCCACCCGGGGAGGCACGGCAGGATCTGCCGAGCGGATGCGCACCGAACCTTCGCTGGTCGGGCGGAGCACAAATCCGAGCAAAGTCAGACCAGGCCGGCTCTCCAGCCCGCCGTCGGCGGGTCCGACGCCGAGACTGAACGGGGTCATCAGCACCTGAGCATCCGGGCGGTCGGCTGAGGCGTCGGCGCGCAGGAACGTGAGCATGTCATAGGCGGGCGTGGCGACGGGACCGGTGCGCGACATCAGGTATTTCAGGCCAGCCCGGGCCTGCCCGGACCGCGTCGAGAGAATCCGGTTGTAACCCTTGTTCTCCTTGAGCCGCATCTGCAGGGAAACGCATCGGTGCTCGTGCAATCCTTCGCCGACCCCCGGGCTGTCCACCCGAACTTCGACACCGGCGGCGGCCAACACATCGCGGGGTCCGATTCCCGACAGTTGGAGCAGCTTGGGGGTGGCCAGGCTGCCGGCACACAAGATCACTTCGCGACGGGCCTGCACTTCGGCGGGCCGGCCGTGCTTGTCGATCACCGCGACGCCAACCGCGCGGTCGCCATCAAAGAGGAGCCTGGAGGCGGTGGTCCGTAACAGAACCGTGAGATTGGCGCGTTTGCGGGCCGGGTGCAGGAAAGCCTTCGCTGAGCTGACGCGTCGCCCCTTGAACATGGTGGCCGGCGCGTAGCCGGTGCGTTCGTCGTCAAACGCGTTGATGTCATCGACCCGCTTGATGCCCAGCGCGCTGGCCGAATCCATCAGCGCTTCCGACACTTCCTCACCGGTTTGGTTGATGCTCACCGACAGCGGCCCACCAGCGCCGCGGGTGTCGGACTCGCCCAGGCTGTGGTCTTCGATGGTGCGAAAGATCCGCAGCATCTCCGTCCAGTCCCAGCCCGGGTTCCCGGCCGCGGTGATGCCGTCGTAGTCGGCAGGGCATCCGCGGTTGTATACGAGCCCGTTCAGCGAGCTGGAGCCGCCCAGGAGCTTGCCGCGAACCCAGTGTTCGACCTGGTCGTCGGGCCCGAAGGGCTCGGTGTCGTACTCCCAGAGGTAACGGGGGTTCTTCAGCAAGAACGCGAAACCTTTGGGCATCGAGACGGCGGGGTTGCGGTCGGAGCCGCCGGACTCGACCAGAAGGACGGAGTTCGACCGATCCGCACTCAGCCGGTCGGCGAGAACGCAGCCGGCCGATCCCGCTCCCACCACGATGTAGTCGTAGGCAGTC
Organism: Mycobacterium sp. UM_CSW; assembly: GCF_000455205.1. Lineage (GTDB taxonomy): Bacteria > Actinomycetota > Actinomycetes > Mycobacteriales > Mycobacteriaceae > Mycobacterium. Next base: position 101,955 of record NZ_AUWQ01000022.1, read on the forward strand.
ATGGGCCTCCTTGCCCCGGGGGATGGATGTATTCAGCCGGTGAGAACACCGTTCTCGCACGGAGAGTACACAGATTTCCCTACCTTGTACAAGTTGCACTCAGAGTCGGCTCAGCAGTAGGTGGTGCTGCTTATCGCGTCGAGCACCGCCACTCGCTTCGTCTGTCGCGTATCGTCGCGGCGTGGCCGACACTCCAGTCACGTCGTCGCCGAATGGGTCGCCCGCGGGCGGGCCAGCCGACGCTGTCGGATGTGAGACCTTGGACCAGAACCGGCACGATCCGAGTCGCCGGCGGAGCGCGATTCTCAACAGCGCAGAGCTGGAATTCGCTAGACACGGGTACGACCGCGCAAAAGTTGCGGCGGTCGCGAAGCGTGCCGAGTACCCGCTATCGGTGGTCTACAGGACTTTTCCGGGCGGCAAGATCCAGATTTGGAACGAGTTGAACGACGATCGTTTTGACGAACTCGTGAAATTCGTTCTGCCGAGCGCGGGCGACGAAATGCCCCCGGCGAGACGCATGATCGACAGTATCCGGGCGGCATACATTTTCATGTGCAGACATCCGAACTTCTTGGAGCTGCACTTGCGAGAAGGCTTTAGCTGGGCGACCGCGACTGATTCCGGGCGAGGAAGCCAGCGTCGATCGTGGGCCGCCGCGGTCGACATCTTCGTCGATATGGCTGCTGCCGACGGCGGTGCCGCCACATCGGCTCATTTCTCAGCCACCCGCATTGCGCGACTGGCAATCTCCATCGTTCAGGTTTGGCTCTACGAGTGGTGGCACGGTCCGCGCGACAGCGCCATTGAGGAGGATGCCGAGCGGCTGGTGTCCTTCTTGTCGTTGTGGCTCCGCGACGAGGATTGATGGCGATTGCGCCGCGTAACGGCGCGCGTGTGTCGCTCAGGTAACGCTTCGGCCACGGCTTAACTCGCCCTCAGCGAACGGATCAAGCCCGCGCCATCAGGTCCTGCGTGGCAGTCGCGAAGGCCCGTCGGGCACAAAACCTTGACCTGTGCGCCACGGCAATTATCATTCTGCCCTAGACAGAATGGCTGTTCTGTCTAGGGCTCCGGACAGATCGTGCTCCGCGCAGCCGGTACTGCCGTGCGGTCGCTCCTACCCGTCCGCGTGACATTCGAGAGGACTCTCAATGATTGAGCATCACGACTTCACCAAACCGTGGGCGCAAAACAGAAGAAGGGTGTACCGCTGGGTTGCCGCGGTGATGACAGCGGGCTACATAGTCACCGCGGCCGGCACCGGTCTCAAGATATTTCCCACCACGCCGATCACCGGTCTCGTTGCCTGCATCATCTTCACGAATGCGATTTTCGTCGCGTTTTGGGCGTGCTGGTTCCTTGAAGGCCCCGGCAAGAAGCGAACGACGCTGGAAAAGGCAGACGAGTTCACGATGATCTGGGCCTGTGTTGCAGCGGTCGGCAGTGAGATGACCTGGGAGCTACCCTGGCTCGTTGCCGACGCCCTAGGTCGTGCCCACATCACGCCGCACGACCGATGGGTCTACATCTGGTACTACTACGCCCGCGTGGATGAGCGGTATCTGATCAGCGACGGCGCGCTATGGGGCATGGAGGCGGTCGTCATCCTTGCGGCGGTACTGCTGCTGGTTCAATGGTTCCGCTTGCGCAGCGCGCCGACCCACGATCCCAAGCGCATCAGCGCTCTGTGGTGGTCGCTGCTGGCGATGGTCGTCATGCTCACCATCTTCGTGGTTTATTACGCCGCTGAAGTCCGGCACGGCTTCGCCAACGTTCAACGCGGATTCTGGGACATCACGGTCATCTTTGTTTACGAAAATCTCCCCTGGTTGGCGGCCCCCATCATCAGCATCCCCCTTACCGCCAAGCAGCTGGCCTACCTCTATCGGGAGCAAGGTCGTCGCACCGCTCTGGCAGAAGAAGGCGCCCTTGCCGACGACCGTGCAGACGTCAGGAGTCTCGTTTAACAATCCCCGATTCTGGCCGAGGGCGACACGATGGTGCCGCCCTCGGCCGACTGTTCTCTACCGAAATGGATGGTCTGCAGCCTTTCAGCCAAATCAGCAACCTTGCGCGACGGCGCTGACGCATGCATCAGCGCGCACACCGGTAAAGCGGCAGCTTGTGTTTAAGTCGCGCCGTCAATGCAACGCTTTGCGTAGTGGCACGGCCTGGACAACACTTGAGGAGGTAGGAAGTTTGACGATCTTCAAGCAGGAAATCAAAGCCGCGATGACACCCGACATGACAACCGACTCCGCGCTGCGACGCAGTCGCGAGGAGTTGGTGCTGCGCCATGTCGCCGCCGAGAATGCGCACGACATCGACGCAGCAATGGCCACATTCACCCACCCCCGCTACGAAATCATGCCTACCGGAATGGTGTTCGACGGCGCTGAATCCGTCCGTACCATGCTGTTGCAGCAGTGGGCACAGCTGCCGATGCTGCAGTACTCAGCCGAGGCTATCTACCACGGCGAGCACGGCTTGGTCGTCGAGACGCGCACTACCGCGCCCGGTAGGTCGATAGACATGCTGAGCATGAATCTGTTCGGCTTCCGAGGAGCGGACCTTGTCCTCGAACGCTGCTACTTCGATCAGTCGCTGCTGGCCGCACAACTTGAGGCCTTGGCACCTGACTAGCAGGGCGAAGGCACCACGCGCCGGGGATGAGCCTGGCCCCGGTCAGGATCGGCGGCCGCCAGCAGCCGCGGCTCCCGATCGGGGGCCTACTGCTGCATGGAGGCCTCGGCCGGCACTCCCACCGGCCGCAGGCCCAGGGAACGGTCGTCTGTGCCGTACACCGGCGTCTCGGTGAATTTGAATCGTCTGCGCCGCAAGGCACTCGGCCCGTCCACCTACCGGGCTGGGTTGCGCGGGTACAGTCAGCCAACAGCTGGCCATCGACGTAGGAATTTGACGGGACTCTTCGAACGCCGGGGTTCGCGTCCGAATATCAGGTCCGCGCTCAGACCGTGCTCGGGACATCGGCGGTGACCCGGTTGACCCGAAACGGCTCGATGATCTCAATCGAGATCGACCCAACCCGGGTGAGCATGCGATCCAAGGGAGGCGCGACCCCAAGCGAACACCGACGTTGGGGCGTGCGCATGCTGGGACCGTTAGCGCATTCGCTGTCGCGCCGTCGGATACACGAATGAGAGGTGCTCTGAACCTTTACGGATTAGAGCGCTCCGCCGCGAAAAGTGGTGTTCGCCGCCGCAGTCGTCACACCGGTGCCAATGGGTCCCTCGGCGTCGAAGAGGGTGGCAGCCCCCACCCCGACACCAGCAGCGCTGTGGTGAGTGAGGCCGGCGAGGCCGACGAATGACCCCTTCGGAAGTCGACACAGGGTCAGTGTGTAATCAGCGTTGATGAAGCCAAGACCTGTTCGCGTGAAGCCTGTCATCGACGCCGTTACATCGACTGCCATCGCAGCGCGGATGAACGGGGTGAGCTCTTCATCGCCGACGAGAGAACGGATTTCGCGGATCCATGCCTGACGGAGACCATCCTGCTGCCAGGGGAGTTGACCCGACATCTCGACACCATCGTTGTACGGCACGATCTGCATAGGTACACCCTTCGGCAAAGCAGTAAGCTCTTCCGGCAGCGGCGGCATCGACCGCGTTGGTGTCCACGGAATCTCTTGAGGCTGCTCACTTTGCCGCAGGAAAAGCGTAGCCGCCCGGGCAACGAGTTCGCCGTCTTGCGTCATAACTGCATCGACGGCTTGCATGCGACGTCCGGAACGGACCACACTGGCTTCGACCCGCACGGGCGCCAGCGCGACCCGGCGCAGGATGTCAACGGTGAAACGTGCCGGGATCAGGGTCTCGTCGGCGCGTTCCGATTCCACGGCACGGGCAAGCAACCCACCTATCGCGTGACCGCCGACAGTGGGTCCCCATCCGCCGCGCGCGACGTCGCTTGGCACGAACGTTTTGCCATTCTCGGTGAAATACGGCTCCTGTGGCGATGCCATAGTGCGTCCCCTCCCCTGGCCTGTCGCCAGGGTATTTCGGCCAGCGCGGGCTCGGCCTACCTCGTTAGCTTCTTAACCCCAAGTGCCGCACGGCCAGCTCCTGTTGCACGCGGAGTTGATTTAAGGGCGAGCCTGGCCTTGCTGCAGGATACAGGCGGTGCGACGGCCTGTTTACACCACGCCCACAATGGGTCCTCGGTCAGCTTGGAACCCTTGGCGTTCAAGCGAAACGCCAATCTGAATCGCTGGGTTAAGCGTGGGTTCAGCAATGTCGTTCGGTGCGCCGCGGTCATGTCCGTTTGGACCAGGCCTGCTGTCAACGGCGGCCGAAAATTGACAGTGATTATTGCTCCGGAGCTTGGTGGCGGGCCTGGCCCGAAAATCTGATCGGTGCCGGATGGCTGCCTGCATTTGAGTGGGATGTGCAGATCCGTCCCCGAGCCCATGCACCCGCTGAGGGCGTGCTTGGGGCGATTTCTTCGGTAGCGGGACTGCCGCTGGACAAGCCAGGCCCCCTGTGCTCGTGTTGGCGGGTACTACCAGATCATTGGCGCGAAGAATTTTTGGGCAAATTGCCGGGCGGCTGCAGGATCGTCGGCGTCAAGGATCGCCGACGGGCTGTTCATCAGAGAAGTGGTGAGGCGGATCATCAACTCGACGACGATCCGCAGGTCAGCGGGAGGCATTTTCGCGCCGGCATTAATCGCTTGCGCCACAGCGAGTTCGACGGCTCGGTCCAGCACTGCGGACATACCCGGACCGAAGAATCCCAGCAGCGCGGCCAAGGTGTCGGGCTCGGCGACCATCAGTTGGTGAAGCACGGGATTGGAGGTGGTTTCTCGGACCGCGATACAGAACACTTCGACGACTAGCTGCTTGGCTGTCATCCCGGTCGTATGGTGCTGGAGTTCGGCGAAGATTGATTCGGTCAGTCGGCCGACGACTGCGTACAGCAACTCTTCTTTGGTAGGAAAACGGCGGTAGAGCGTGCTGCGGCTGACGTTGGCTCGGCGCGCGACGGCATTAAGATTTGATCGGCGCACCCCGACACGACCGAATTCCTCGGTAGCAGCGGCGAGAATGGCCTCCTCTTGCTCCTGCGGACTTGCCGTTGTCCGCAACTGTCGGGCCAGAATTGCCTCCTATCGTGCCAACGCAATTACCAGACGTCGAGATCTTAGCGAACGGCCTTGGCATTGCCGGGCTGCCGCGGCTTGCGCCGTGGCGTCGACACGACCGGCCGGACTACGGCAGCGGTAAGTGCCAGTGTAATTTTGGCAGCCAGGTACGGCCGCGGATAACGCACGAGGTCGACCCGCTTTGGCCGTCGATGCAGTGGCCTGGGATACGCCGCCGCACCGTCTGCTCCGGCGCAAGCGCCACTGTCACAATACCGTTAGCCCGCTTGATGTTTCATCGTCTTGAACATATCGGTGTAGTAAAGGAGACTGCTGGCAAGGCCCTGTTCTCGGGTGAACATTGGTTCATAGCCCAGATCGCGGCGGGCTTTATCGATCGAGTAATAGTTGTCGACGCAAAGCCGCGTCACTATTTGAGGTTCCAGCGGGGGCGCGGTCACGCCAAGCCGGAAATGCAACCACTGCCACCACGTCATCACCGCGCGAACCAGTCCGCCCGGCACACGCAGCCGGGGCCAATGCTGCCCGCATGCTTCGACGACCGGGCGCGCGAACTCGAAGACATTGACTGGCTCGCCATCGGTGATGAAATACGCCTGCCCAGATGCCCGGCCATTTGGACCGAGCTGATTGGCGGCCAGGATTTCAGCGTGCACCAAGTTCCCAATGTAGGTGTAATCCATGACAGTTTTGCGGCTGCCGATCAAAGCGCGAACTTGCCCGGAGGCGACCGCTTCGAGGAGTTTGCGGAACATCGTCTGGTCGCCGGGCCCCCAGATCCCGCTGGGACGCACTGCGCAGGTAAGCAGGCCTCCAGAACCATTGTGCTGCAGTACCAATCGCTCGGCGACAACCTTGGTCTCGGTGTACAGGTCAGCGAAACGCGTGGTGTATGGCAAACTTTCGTTACCTCCCACGATGGGCTCGTCTCCCATTACCACAGTGTTACTCGAGGTGTACACGAGTCGGCTGACTCCCGCGTCGCGCGCATGACTGACCAATGATTGGGTTGCTTCGACGTTGACTGCGAAGCTGTGTTCCCGGTACTGCGATGTGGCCGCCCTGCCGCCGAGCAGGCAGATGACCGCGGCCGTGTGAAACACCGTGTCGATCCCGTCGACAACCTCAGCGACTACGCGCGGATCGCAGATGTCGCCGATCGCGACCTCGATCCGCGAGTCGGCATCGGGGTTGCGCGTCAGGTCCAGCGAGCGGACCTGGTGGCCTTGGGCAAGAAGCTCCAAGATCAAGTTCCGGCCCACAAAGCCCGAACCTCCGGTCACCAAGACTCGGCCTAGTCCTGCATCGCCCACTTTATTGCGACTCCGTGCGCCCCGCGATCGGTTATCGGACTACACCGCGTGCTGCAGTTCCGCGCCAGGTTGCACATCCTGGTGGATCGATCGCGGCATTGACTTATACAGGTAGTCAATCTGTTTGATCATGAACGGGATCGTGATCAGCGGAGCGAAGACCCACCAGATGTTCATAAAGATGAACTTGAACATGAATCCCTCCCAGAAACCTTGTTCGAGATTACGGAAACCTGCTCGGGTTTCGGAGACGTAGTAGATCGTGACCACCGCCAACATCATCGAACACGCGACGATCCCGACGAACAGGCCTTTGATGCGCTTCATGGTGTCGCCTGTGTGTTTGGCGCGTAGGAGATAGAACCAGGCGGTGAACAAGGCCAAGCCTCCGATCACGGCCACGACTTCCATGCCGTATAAGCCAGCGTCGCTGGTCAGGTAGCGAGTATCAGCGGCGCCGTAACCCCACCACAGCCACACCCAGCGGTCCTGAGGTCCCGCGCCATGCATGACACCGGTGAGGTCGCCGATGAGCCACGGTGTTTCCCAGGTGATTTGGCTGCTGGCTGTTACCGGGAACCACACCATGGTGAATTCCGCGGCCCGCTCGGTCCAGGTCCCGTTCTCACCCGGCGCGTCCCGCCACGCCGTAAACAACGGCACCAGCAGCGGGATGTAGATCAGTGCGCCCCAGATCTCGTAGGTGGGTTCGGGAGGCATGAGGCCAAAACCCACGCCGAAGAAAGGGATCCCGGTGACCAGGCAACCCAGTACAAACATGGCGACATACACCCGCTTGCGGCCGGCGGCTACGGGCCGGTTGAAGTTTTGCACGGTAACCCGGCTTCCTTGGGAGACTTTGACACAAAGAACATTAGAACGTTCAACATATCAACTGCCGGATGATGGGTACAAGGGGTGCGCCACCTCGGGCCGTGCCGACCCAGCGGGCCTTAAAGCTAGCGCGCAAAGCTTCGAGCGGACGCCGTCCAGACCGTTCCGTCCCCGCAGCGTCATCAGATGCACCTCGGCGTCCGTTGACATGGTTCACGCTCTCGAAAACTGGGCTCAGACATCACCCACTCGTGGCGTGTCCAGTCAGATTCGCCTCGCGAGAGCGTCAGGCAACTAGAGCAATTACACGAGCCGTTGGCCGGCGACGCCGCTGTGAATCACCCTGTTCGCCTCCGCGCGCAGATGATGAGCCCGGCGATATCTCCGGCCTGCAGACGTGGATGCCAACAGGCACAGACGATTTCGAGACGATTGAATACCTGGTCGGCACAGCCCTGTGCATCGACGCCAGAGGCGTTCGCTGACCGACGATTGCCATGATCTGCGCGGGTCACCTCCCCTGAACCCGTCGCTGGCACGAACGTGCCTGCGCTTCTCATTGTTTGCGCGACGTCGCGCTTGCGTATTCATTTCAGTCTGAATGCACGAGTCCTCCAATACAACGCGCCCGAATAAAGTTCTTTGCATCGTTGGTTGGTCGCCGGAGGTCCCGCCCGGCGTATTACGTCAGCGTTCTGTTCAATCGCGAAGCGGCGTCGTATCCGTCGCACGTGGCACAACCAGTAGTCGGCGCAGGTAGTCCTGAAGCTCATCGGCGATCTGCGACGGGGATCGTTGCACCCCGCTATTCACCCAGTCGGTCAGCCACACCTGCAGCGCCGAGACCGCCAGTCCTGCCACGATCTGCGGCCGGAGGTGTCGGAGTTCGCCAGACGCCGCGGCAGCCTCCGCCTCGCGCACCATCACCGCAATCCCGACCCGCCACGCGTCACGCTGGCCACCGCGGGCCGCCTCGGTCGCCGTGGCCCAACTCCAATTTTCTTTGACATTGAGACGCAGGAAGTTTGGATGCTGAGCGAAAAAATCGACCTGTGCCCGCGCGCCGACGATGATCCGCTCTAACGGAGACTGGACCCCGACGGTCGCCGCGCGGGCGAGGCCGACCAACTCGTTCGTCCTTTGCTCGACCAGAGCATTCCAAATCTCGTCTTTGCCCGCGAAGTTTTTGTACAACGTTGCCAGAGACACGTCAGCGGTCGCCGCGATCGTGGCGACTCTGGTCTCCGCAAAACCCGTGCGAGCGAATTCATACTCCGCGGCGGTCAGGATCTGCTGTCTGTACATCTCGCGACGAGCGCCGCGGATTCCCGGCAGCGCGTCCGACCTGCGATTCGGCATGCGTGCCCCTGTGTCCTTTCACGCGTATTGCAAGAGTTGATGCTATCACGGTTATATTGAATGAAATCGCAGTTCTGCTACCTACCCGAGGTAGGGCACGCGGCGCTGCCGCCGACCACGGGTTGCAGCGCTCGGTCTGGTGGCCCCGTCGCAGCTTGCGCATACTCCGCAGCTTCAAGGCTTGCAGGCAAGGCCATTTCAAGCACCAATTCGTTGCTATAACGGCGAGCGCGCTGAGGCTGGTCGAAAGGAACGAACGCCGCCGGAAGGGATTGACACAGGAGAGTTGCAGAATTACGGTTCTGCTTTGAGGCATTCAGGCGGCGGAGTCGGCTGGTTGCCCGACGTCACTCGTTGGAATGAAAGGACACTTCAGTGTCGGTGCAGCAACTCACAGAGCAGCATGACTTCACTCGGCCGTGGGCGAAGGAGCGAAAGCGCGTCTATATCTGGTGCGCGATTGTCATGACGATCGCGTTCCCCGGGGCTATCGTCGCGGCGGGACTCGGGATTATTCCCATGGTTCGTGCGACGGGTGTCATCGCCTGCTCAGTGTTCACGATTCCGATGATGATCGTCTTCGTCACGGCCTGGCGTGATGCGCCGGGGGAGAATCGTACGTTGCTCGAACGAGCCAACGAGTTCCAGACGATCTGGTTCTTTGCGGCCGCCGCTGGTAGTGAGATCACTTGGGAGACACCTTGGCTCATCGGTGACCTCATGGGATGGATGCATCTGACGCCGAAGGACACCTGGGGTTTCGCCTGGTGGTACTACGGCGACGTGGACCAGCGCTACCTCACCAGCGATGGAGGCCTGTGGGGATTGGAACTGGCGGTGGTCGCCTTGGCCGTCATTCTCCTGGTGCAGTGGTTTCGGCTTCGCAGTGCGGCGACGCACGACCCTAAGCGCATCAATGCGCTGTGGTGGGCATTCTTTGCGATGGCCGGGATGTTGAGCCTCTTCGCCACTTACTTCCTCATGGAGGTCCGCCACGGGTTCAGCGACTTTAAACTTGGCTTCTGGGAGATCACGGTAATCCTCGGTTTTGAGAACCTTCCTTGGCTCATCGCGCCGGTGATCAGCCTGCCGTTCGTGGCCAAGCAGCTGACCTACCTCATTCGGTCCGCCCCGGCAGCGACCGGCACCCCGCTCCGCAGCGGCGCCGTATCTTCCTCCGCCGCGGGCCTATAACGGGGTTCCGCTCGATCGCCGACAGATGCGGGTGCCGGCGCTGGAACCGCAGGCGCGGCGTGCGACATCAATCGTCGCAGCGCACGAAACCACGTTGAGCGTGGCCTAGCGGGGGGACTGGGCGTGCCAGGAAGCGGGTGATATCTTGCGGCGTCTGCTCACGACGCGCAAAACGAACACTAGGAGGGGAGGTCATGGGATTCGCCGGCCTCGACGAGAATGTATTGCCGCCTTTGGAATGTCTTCGGATGAACCACATCAACATCGTCGTTGAGGAGTTCGACGCGGCGGTCATGCACTTCCAGCGGGTGTTCGGCGCGCAGTTGGTGTTGGATCTGCCGCAACCGGAATGGCATGCGTGCCTGCTGGATATCGGCGACGTGTTGTTCGAGGTGTTCTCGCCCCCACAGTTCCTGCTCAACGCCCGGTACGGTCCTCATTACGTGGGTATCGAATACCAAACCGGAATGGATGCGGCTCGCCGCGCTGTCACCATGCGCAACATCCGGCTCGTCCGCGATATCGGCCACGCGATCCACACCCATCCCGCGGACACGTTGGGTATCGCGTGGGAGTTCTTCGACGGAGACTTCCGGGTAATGCCGAACCTGAAGTGGCTCGAACCGCTGCACTCGCCGGAGCGCTGGCGTGCACATCCGATCGGCTACACAGGCTTGAGGCGCTTGAGTGTGGCGGTCCACGACTGCGACCGGGCGGCTCAGTTCCTGGCCGATTTTTTCGGCGCAATGATCGTTTACAAAGAATCACGGAAATCATTGAGCGCCACGATTATTGGGATGTTACTGGCGGATACCACCATCGAGCTGATCTCGCCGACCGGCGAGGGCGCGATCAGCGAACACTTGCACCGTTACGGTGACGGCATCCGCTCAACTGTGTTCGAGGTTGCCGATCTGGAACGAACTCATGCGCACTTCAAGGCGATTGGTATCGATTTGGTGGACGGTGACGGGCCGTCGACTCTGGCGATAGAACCGCGCGACAACCTTGGGGTGATGATGGAGTTCTGTGCGTCGTAGCCGGCAGCAGACTAAAGTTCTCGAGCTAATTGGGCGCACGCCCGCCGATCGTCGTCGTAATCCGCTGACACGTGTGGATGAGCGGGCGCAGGTAGTGTTCCACCTCCGAGATGTCGATCGGCACCGGGTTAAACGTCAGTAGCAGCGCCAGCACCGGCTTGGCGTCGGCGCCGAAGATAGGCACCGTTATCGCACTCAGGGTGCCGGTGCGTGGTCCTCGACCGTATCCGCGCCGTTGTAGCAGTTCGAACAGTCGGTCGCCGCCCGGTTCGTCCTCAGAAGCCGAAGTTTGAATGAGTTCGGTCGCTAACGGAGTCTGCTCAGCTGGATCGGCCCACAGAAAGCGGTATCGGTCGCGCCGAATCTCGGCCAGCAGCGCGTGCATTCGTGTTCGTTCCGTGGTGTCGAGGGCGCGTTGCGGGCGATTGAGCCATTCGTCGATGGTGGCGTCCGATTCCCATGCGATGAACTCTGCACCGATCGGCGGTACGGCGGCCAATCGGTAGCCGACCGGGGTGAATGCGGCGATCGGACCGTCGGTGTCGCGGCGGGCGAGTACGACCGTGTCCGGGCCGACGAGTGCGCGCGCAACGCAGGAAACGTGGAGCTGGTGGCGAAGTCGCGACATCTCGGGTTCGGCGAACTCCAACACGCGGTAGGAGTCGAACGCGCTCGCCACACCCCAGGTGACCAGAGTGGGCCCGAGCGCATACCGTTTGGTTCCCGGATGACGCACCAGCACACCGGCTTTCACTAATTCTGCCAGCATCGAGTGGCAGGTGGACAAGTTAAATCTCAGCTGTCCGGCGATCTCCGAAATCGAAAGCGTCTCGCCGCGAAGACCTGCGAGCAGATTGACCACCTGTACCGCCCGGTCAACCGCCGGCGCTGCTCGTGACATCGCGGGCCTTTCGTGTGCAGTGGCAAGCAAAATAACGTCCCGCAACAAACTTTTGCAATAGCAAAACGTTCATTGACACTGCAAAGGTCGGTTCCTACGTTTGGCTCACCAGCCCAGAACAGGAGCGCCCATGATCATCGATGCTGACGCCCACGTCTGCGAGCCGCCAGACACCTGGCTGTCCCGCATGTCGACGAAGTGGGGCGAACTTGTCCCGCGGATCAAACGAAACGAGGAAAACGACTCCGACATGTGGTACATCGCCGACCACGCCGTCAACAGCCTTGCGCTGACGGTGATGTACAACAGCGCCGACGATGACGAGCCGCATCGCCGCAAGGACGACTTCCCTGCCTGCCCGCGCTACATCGAGGAGGTGCACCCCTCGTCGTGGGATCCCAGCGCGCGCGCCAAAGTGATGGACAACTACGGCATTACCGCGGCCGCACTGTATCCCAATCTTGGCTTGACGTCACCCGACCGCTACCAGACGATTCCCGGTGCCTCCCTGGAGTTTCAACTCGAATTGATCGCGGCCTTCAACGACTTCGTGTTGAGCTGGAAGCAGCGCGAACCGGGCAGGTTCATTCCACTTGCTGTGATTCCGTACTGGGACCTCGAAGGCTGCGTAAAGGAGATCGAGCGGTGCGCCGAGCTCGGGCACAAAGGTTTCGTCATGAGCGGCACGCCGGAGTATCACGATTCCCCCGTCCTGGCCAGTCGCCATTGGGACCCACTGTGGTCGGCCATCAATGCCACAAACCTGCCGATCGCATTCCATGCCGGCACGTCGACGAATCTCAAGGAGTTCTCCGAGCAGATGGCTCGGGAGCGTGAGGGCGGCGACAACAACGTGCTGATCCCGGGAGGAAACAACGTCACCGCGATCACGGGCGTTCTTAAGACGTTCCTCGACAACATCCAGGCGACCGGCAACTTGATCATGTCCGGTGTGCCGACCCGCTATCCGGATCTGAAGTTCGCGATTGTCGAGAGCGGTTCGGGCTGGGTGCCGTTCCTGCTGGAATCCCTCGATGTGCACTTTCTGCGGTATCGGCCTTGGGAGACAAGGCCTAGCCTGCGACGCGACGACTTGCCCAGCGACATCTTCCGCCGCCAGATTTACGTCAACACCTGGTATGAACGGCTGCGGCCGGACGACCTCGCTCTCCTGCCCATCGACAACGTCATGTTCGAGTCGGACTACCCGCACCCCACCTGTCTCATGGGCGACGAGGTCAGCGACTCGGTCACTGACAAATTGAGCGCGCTGTCCGACGAGGATCGAGAAAAGGTCAGCTGGCGCAATGCCATGCGCTGCTTCAGCCTGACGCCCGACGATCTGCCGGTGACAGCTACGGCAACGGTCTAGCTTTGACGCCGCCAGGGCACGCGGCCGCGTCGGGGGTCGTCCACCAGCGCTGACCGGTCGTCGGCTGGCCCACGTGCGCGACCTGGCCGCCCACGGTATGCCGGTCGCCGGACACATTGCTGGTCGGAGGATCGACCATGTACAGGGCGCTACGGGCTAGCATCGACATGCACGGTACGTAGGGGGGCATCAATCAGCGTCGACCGTCTGGAGCGCACAGTCGTCGAGCTCGTGGAGGCCCGTCGGCTAGCTGTTCTGACCACGGGCGGCTGGCTCTAATCCTCCTCGATAACGCCGCCGAGACGCTACTGTGCCGGCGCGCTGAAGAAGCACTTATTTGGGCCGACTGGCACGGCAACCTGCTCAAAACTACGGAACGCGAGAGATATTCCCCCAACGGGGACGGCAAGTCGGCGCATTGTTTGAGGAGCTGAAAGCAAACGCGTTATCAGACAAGACGCGGCAAAAGATCCGCCAGAACTTCTCGGATCTGGTTCCGTCCCGCGCCAGAGACTAATCCGGCGGCACACTTTCGACACGCGCTTCGATTGCGGCGGCCAGGGAGCGTTTCGCGCGGCCGCGTGTGTCCGCGTGTTGCACTACCGCGGAAGGGGTGTCCGAAAGTCATTGGCGTCGATAGACATGCGCACGGTGCTCGATGCGCCCGACGTAGAGCACCCGGTCATCCTCAAGTGCGCGGAATGTCACTCGGTAGTCGCCGCGCCGGGCCACGCGCCATCCTTCGAACTCAAACCGAAGCGGCTTGGATAGTCGGTACGGGTCGCTCGGCAACGCAGCGGTGACGAACTCAACGATTGCCGAAGCGACTTTGTGTGGTAACCGATCGAGCGCACGGACCGCAGTCGATGACAGCTGGACAGACCATGGCTGATCGCCTTGCGTCACGTCAGGCCGTAGCGTTGGCGGATCTGCTCGCCGCTGACGGTGTTTCCGGCGGCGTAATCGGCGTCGGCTTGGTTGAGTTCTTCTGCGAGGCCTGGGGTCCGCAACGCGTGCAGCGTCTCGTTGAGGGACTCAAGATCGTCCGCGGACATGATCACCGCGGCGACCCGGCCGTGCCGAGTGATCTGAATGATTTCGTGGGTGGTGTCGGCCTCGTCAACGAGCGCGGACAGCTTGTCTTTGGCCTCTGTCAATGGCACCGACTTCATAACCGGCATTCTAGCCCGATAACTAGCCACCATCTAGCCAGGAGAATACCAACAAGTGCGATATGGTCAACCAACTGCCCGCCTCGGCAACATCTATAACCCCCGACGAGCCGGCACCTCGCCGCGGACGCCGGTGACTCTCGGGAGCGCCGGTCGAAGTTGCCCCCTTGGTTGCCAGGAGCCAAACACGCTGAGCCGCTGACGGCTTCGGTGCTTTGGCCATTGCGCCTACACACATGGTCAATCGACTGTCGCGGCCGTAGTTGATTTGCCGGAGGTGTGGAGGACGTCGTGACCGACACTGCCATGGTGGCAGCATTCTGCCTGTGACGAGGTCCGCCGGCTGCACCTTACCGGGGTTCATATATCTCGACCATCACAGTTCATTTAGTCATTTAGTGTCATAAGTAACCGGTGACAGTTTATGGACCAGTTTCGTGGGGTTTGCGTCCCTGTCCATCGGCGCATAAATGTGCATCAATTGACGGCCCGCGCCTCGGATGACACTCCGGCGCCGTCCCGGAAGGCAGGCGCGTTTTTGGCCGGCTACCGCTCAGATACGGGCGATTCGACGCCGGGCAGGTAGGCGATGACGCGAGTTGCCGGGCCGACGCAGCAGCACGGTGGCCGTCGATCGCGGCCACGCCACCCGTACCAAACTCATCGGCGACGCGATCTCCTTCGACCGGCGTCGCCGCAAGGCCAACTAGACCCGCAGCACCGCCCCCAGCGCCGAAAGCGGGATGTGAGCCTGGACGGTGCCGCCGTCCATGTACCACTGCATGACGCCGGGGGTGAAGTCGATCGGTTCGTCGTGGCCGACGGGGTAATCGGGCATGTAGAGGATCAGTTCGTCGGGAGTCAGCGCCCACGCCTTGTACGCGCCCGAGTAGACCTTGTCGGGCATCCAGCGGTCGAGCTTGAACGGATAGCTGCCCGGATCATGCGGCGGCGGAGCTTGATCGAGGGCTGTCTGAATGAACGGGGCGGCCAGCGGCGGGATCGCGGTCAACGGGTTCGACGTCGTCAGGTCGGCGAGCTGCACGCGCCGGCCACCCGCCATGTCGAACGTGAAGGTGCGGTAGGCGTTATTGGGTTGGGGCCCGTCGGCGTGGTAGTTCTCATGGAACACCGCGCTGAGCAGGTTGGCGTGCCGGAAAATTTCGAAGTTCTCTTCGCCGTAGCTGTCGGCCGCCATATGCGTGTTGGCGGTCTTCCAGTTGTTGACCAGGGTGCGCAAGTAATCGCGGATCGTCGGCCCGGTGGTCGGGTTGTCGACGAGGTCGTCGGGGACGGCGACTTTGATGTCCCGGACGGCGTTGCGTTCGGAGGTCACTGAGGCGTGGCAGTACTGGCCGTCCCAGGTGCCGCCGAGCTCGCCCCCGCAGAACGACGGCGCCGACGCGTGGGCGCGGCCGGTGTCAATGCCGAGGCTGGGAATCGTTGCGGCGCCGCACAATACGAGAGTCGCGACAATCCGTCGGGCCGCGACGGCGATCACAGCAGCTGGACCTTGCTGGCCCGCCAGCGTCCGTCGACCTTTTCCATCGTCATCTTGATTCGGCTGCGGTCGATGCGTGGGTCGGGCGCGGTCGAGTTCGCGACCGTCTGGTCGATGAAGACCAGTACTACAACCTTGTTAGTCGATGCGGATTGAATGGCGGAGTCCACGACCACGCCGTGCGCGCTGGCCTTGTTGTCGATGAGTAGCTGGCGCAGCTGCACGCTGGACTGGGTGTACATGTCCTTGAACTCGCCGGTGGCGCCGTCGAGCACCTGCCGGAAGTTCTCGTCGACCTTGTTCGAGTCGATGCTCGTCAGCACCTGCGCGTAGGCGATGGCCGCCTGCTGCGCCTGCTCGCCGGCCAGCTTCACCTCGTGCTCCTGCCACAGCTTCCAACCGAGGAATCCCGAAACCGAAAGGGAGGCAATGAGTAGCACCGGCAGCACGGCGCGGCGCACGTATTGCCAGTGCAGGTACTTCCGCCAGGAGCGCTTGGCGCGCGCCGCCGTGGGGCGTTTGCGTTTCAGCAGCCCGGTGCTCGCCTCTTCTTCGTCCTCGGCGATGGGCGGGTCGGCGTCCTCGTCGGGAGGCGGGTCGCCGTCCACGTCGGCGGGCGAGTCGGCTTGCGCGTCGTCGGCTTGCGGCTCGTCGACTTGGGCGTCAACGTCGGCTTGCGCCTCGCCGACTGTCTTGTCGTCCACCTTCGGGTCCTTTTTAATGGTCGCGACCACCATGATCTCCTTTGACTGCGTCCAGTTCTAGTGCGGCGGTTCTATCGGCAGCGGCGGACCGCCGTAGGGGGTGGGAATGGTGAAGCGGCCCTTCGGTGTCGGGTCGGTCCTGCGGCCCAGGTCCGCGCCCGGCGGCGGGCCGGCAGTGTCGTCGCCGCCCGGACGCGGGGCGTTCTTGGCTCCCCGGATCGAGACGGCGGGGTCGTCGTCGCGGCAGTAGGTGTACATAAACGGCTCGTAGTAGTCGGCGGACGAGGGCGGGTGCGCCGGGGTCCCGTAGTCGCATACGTAGCGGGGGTACAGGTCGGCGATCGCCCACACCCCGTTGTCGTGGAAGGCGCTTGTCACCGCGTCCAGCACCGAGCCCCGGTAGTCGGGAAACAGCGCGTTGAGCGCCGGCACCCGCAGATACAGCAGCTGCGACATCGTGGCCATGCTGCCCAGCAGTTGCACCATGGTGTCGGAGTTGTCGGCGAACAGGTTGTCGACGGCCGACAGCGTCCGCGGCGTCCGTTCGGTCAATCGCCGGTAGCCGGCCTGCATCCGGGCGACGCCGGACAGTGTGTGCTGGAGTTCGGTGGCGGTGGCCGCCAGGCCGGCGTTCTTATCGCCGGCCAGGTTGAGCACCACGCGGCTGGTCTTGATGACGCTGGTGGTCTGCGGGAGCACCGAGTCCAGCGTCGACAACAAGAAGGTGCCGCCGTCGACGATGGCGGCCAGCTTCGCCGGACCCTCCTTGCTCATGCTCAGTTCCTTTTTGATCAGCTCGACCTTGCGCGGATCGACCTGTGCCAGCAGCCCGTCGGCGTCGCCGAGCAACTGCGCCAAGCTGACCGGAACGGTCGTGTGATCGAGAGCGATCAGGCTGCCGTCGTGCAGGTAAGGCCCGGCGTCGGACTGGGCTTCGAAGTTGATGTATTGCTCGCCGGCCGGCGACAGCGCCGACACGTGCACCACGCTGTTCGCCGGGATCTTCACCGTCGAGGCGATGCTGGCGATGGCGTTGACTCCGGTGTCGGTGATGCGCAGCGACTCCACCCGCCCGATACGGACCCCGCGCAGGGCGACATCCTGATTGGGAAGCAGCCCACCGGATTCCGGCAATTGCACGGTGACGCGGTAGGAGGACGCGAACGGGGTCACCCGCAACGCGCCGATGAGCAGATACGCAGTCGCTACGACCAGGGTGAGCGCCAGCCCGGCGACCGACAGCCAGACCTGCTGGCGGTGGCCGGCCCGCACCACACGCACCACGGCGTTCGCGACTTCGGCGATCATGGCGGTGGTTCCGATGGCGGTGGCCCTGGCGGTGGGCCGGGTGCGGCGTCGATCTGGCCGGGGATGTTCGGGTCCGGGATGACCGGCACCTGCGGGGAGTTCGGTCCGCGGCCGACCACCCGCTCCTGCAGGCGCCACAGCGTGTACTTAAGTGTGCCGACGAGCAGGTTCATGTTGTAGTGGTGCGGTCCGTGCAGCCCGATGTCGCCGGGGTATCCGATGTCGGGAAGTGAGCCCAGGATCAGCTTTTCCACGCCCACATGAACCGAGAGCGCGCTTCCCGCAGTGGATTTGACCAGGGGCGGGATCAACCGGTTGATCGCGTAGAAGCTGGTGTCCGGGCTCACCGCGACGTCGTTGGCGGCGCCGGCGATCGTGTTCAGGTCGCGGATGATGCTGCGGCCGCTGGTGTCGGTTCCGCCGATCGAGGGGAACCTGGCCAACAACCGGGCGGTGTCGCCCGCCCGCACCGCGAGGTTGGATAGCTCGGCGGTGTTGTCGGCCAGGGCCGAGGTCGCGGGCCGGGCCGCCGTCATCAGGTCGGTGATCGTGTGGTCCTTGGCGTCGAGTTGGTCTGCCAGACGTGACAATTGGGTCAGGGCCGCCGACATCTGGCCGGACCGCGCGTCGAGCGTGCCCACCAGCTGGTTGGACTTGCGGATCAGCTCGCCGAAGGCCTGTCCCTGGTCACCGGTGGCCTTGCCGAATCCGTTGATGATGTTGGTGAAATTGCGCACCGCGCCGCCGTTCACCAGGATCGCCGCCGAGCTGAGCACCGATTCGACGGTCGCGGCCGCGGCCGTCGAATCCAGCCCGACGGTGTCGCCGTCCTTGAGCATCGGTGTGTCCGCGGGATCGTCGGCGGGTGGTTTGAGCGCGACGAAGACGTCGCCGAGTGGTGTGGCGGTGCGCAATTCGGCGGTGCTGCCCCGTGGCAGCAACACGCCGTTGCGGATGCGCAGCGTGGTCACCGCGGTGTAGTTGCGGGCGGTCATCGATTCGACTTGCCCGACGTCGGCGCCGGCGAGCTTGACCTTGGCGTTCATCGGAAGGTTGAGCGCGTTGGAGAACACCGCGGTCAGGATGTATCCGCCGGAGCCGAGCCCCGGTGCCGGAAGGGGCAGGCTGGCAAGACCATTCGTGCTGCATCCGGAGGCGATGAGCGTTGTCGCCGCGATGGCGACCGCAGCGCGGGTGGTGATCATTTCTGCCCCATCGCGGCCATGCCGTCGAGCACGTAGGTCAATCCGAAGTCGGGGCCGAAATCCTGTATCGTCCCAGTGCTGCAGCCCAGTTGGCGCAGGCCCATCAGATTGCAGATCTCTTTGGTGTACTGGCTGTCGAAGAGCAACCGGTCGGTGAGGAAGCGGGCCCGCACCGCGCCGTTGGCCCGGTCGACCATGTTGTAGGCGTTGTCGGCCACCATCGGTGCCACGTCGAGCATTTCGGCGAGGTCGCGCCGGTGATCGGTGACCGCCTTCGCTGTGCCGTTGCCGTTGAGCAGGGCCTGCTTGATGGCGTCGCGGTTGGCGTCGAGTAGGTCGCCGGCCCGCTCGACCAGTTGGTCGAAGCGTTTGCCGGTGTCGCCGCTGCCGATGTCCTCCTCGGCCATGATCTGGCTGACCTGGTGGATGGTGGATGCGAATTCGCGAAGCTTGGAGTCGTTGGCGGCCGCCGCGTCGAACAACGCGCTGATGTTCTTGACGATCGTGGTGATCTGGTCGCGGGTCTGGGCGCCTCCGTCGCTGGACAGGCGCAGCGCCCTGGACAGCTCGTCGAGCGCGGACTTGATCTGTGCGCCGTTGCCGTCGACCACCTGGCTGCCGTTGTTGATCACGTCGGCGATCGGCCCGCCGCCGCGGCCGTCTCCTTCGAGCGACTTGGTGACGCGATCGAGAACGCTGAGCACGCGGCTGAACTCGACGGGCGTCTTGGTGCGGGTCAGGCCGATGGTGTCGTGATTCTGCAGGACCGGCCCGCCGCGGTAGGGCGGCGTGAGTTCAATCTGCCGGTCGGTCAGAATCGAGGTGGATACTGTGACGGCTTGCACGGCAGCGGGAACCTTCACGCGGCGGTCGACGGTGAATTCCACCTCGACGTAGGGCCCCTTAGGGTTGATCCTGGTGATCTTACCCACTGGCATGCCCAGCACCGCCACCACATTGCCCTCGTAAAGACCGGCGGCACTGTCGAATTGGGCCGTCACGCGGATCGTATCCTGATCGGAGCCCAGGTACCACCATCCGACGCCCGCCGCGAGGGCCAGCACCACGACGGCGGCGCCGATGGCCATCGCCTTGGATCTGAGCCCGGCCGCGGTCACTTGCAGTCCTTGAAGTACTGGATCATGCCGAACTGTTTGGCGCGTCCGCTGATGGCGCACATCCACGAGTCGATGAGCGGGACGTTGTTGGCGTTGAAGTTGATGGCGTTGCCCTCGCCGGTGAGGTTGGCCGCTTCCCGAAAGAAGATCGGGCTGATTTGCAGCAGGTTGCCCAGCAGGTCGTCGTGTTTGGACATCATGCCGGTGAAGTCGCCCATGTCCTTGATCAACGATTCCAGGCCGGCCCGGTCGTTGACGACGAGTTGGCTCATGGTGTTGACGAGGTTGGTCAGGGATTGCATCATGGCGTGGAAAACGGCCCTTCGCGAGACGAATTGGCCTAGCAGGTCCTGGCCCTGGTTGATCAGATTGCCGATGCCGGCCTGCTGACGTCGCAGGGTGTTGGTGACTTGCTCGGTGCTGCGCAGCAGCTGACCCAGTTGGTCGCGGCGTATCGCGATGATCGATGACAGCGAGTGAATGTTCGTGATGGCCTGCGGCACCACGGCGGGCAGGCCCTCGAGTTGCTTGCCGAGCACCGCCAGCGATTGGGCGAACCGGTCGGAGTCGACCTGCTCGAAGGTCGTGGTGGCATCCTGCAGCGCGGCTTGTAGATCGTAGGGCACCTCGGTGTGCGACAAATCAAAGGTGTTGCGGGGCAGGGAGCCCGGGCCGTTCGGTTCCAGCGCGAGGTAGCGCGAGCCCAGGATGGTGGTGACCCTGATCTCGGCGCGAGAGTCCTTGCCCAGCACGATGTTGTCGCGGATCTTCAATCCCGCCTCGACGTGATCGCCGTCGAGCTTCATGCTCGTCACGTTGCCGACGGGAATTCCCGCGACGACGATCGGATTGCCGGCCCGCAGCGAGGCCGCCTGCAGGAACTCCGCGGTGTAGTGCCGGTATCCGGCGCCGAGCGCGTGCACCGCCAGCATTGCCCCGATCACCACTGCGACCACCGCGACGGCGATGAACCCGAGCCACGTCTTGTTGTAGCTCTCCAGCGGGCGATTCGTCAGCTTCGAAAGTCGAAGGCGGACCGAGGTATTAGCCACCGGCGGTGCTCCTGCATCTCGGGCTGTGCCATGTCTTGTTTCCGGGTGTGGCGGCGGCGACGATGATCGGAACCACGTCGTTGAGGCCGGGGAAGAATCCCAGGAAGTTCACGTCGCAGACGTAGGCGTTGCCGTAGGCGCCCTGATTGCCGACCCGGGCGAGCCCTTTCAACAGCAGCGGGATGTTGTCGCCGAAGAATGCGACCTGGGGTTCGACGTCCATCAGGTGCCGGGCCACGCCCGGTTTGCGGTCGACGAACTCGCGAAGCGCCGGATACACGTCGTTGGCCGATGTGGAAAGCCGGCCCATCACCCGCGACAGCTGGCCGATCGAAGCAACCAGCTCCGGGCGTCGGCTGTCCAGCTGCGCAACGACCTCGCGGGTCTCGGTGATGACGCCGTCGAAGTTGTCGTTCTGCCGGGCGAGGTTGCCGAGCACCTTGTTGAGGTTGGTGATCACGTCGCCGAGGGCCTGGTCTCGTCCGGCGAATGTCTCGGTCAGCGTGGAGGTTTGGCTGATCAGCGTCGTCAGCGACGACGTGTCACCCTGCAGCGACTGGATGATGCCCTTGGTGAGGTTGTCGGCGTCCTGCGGATTCAGCAGGCTGAACAGCGGTTCATAGCCATTGAGCAACGCGGTGACGTCGAACGACGGGTCGGTGCGTTCCAACGGGATGACGCTGCCGGGCGGCAACAGGGCCTGAGTGCCCGCCGTGCCAAGAGACAGCCCGAGGTAACGCTGCCCGACGATGTTTTGGTAGGTCACCGACGCGACCGTGTTTCCGTACAGGCGCTGATCGGTCTGCAGCACGAACGCGACCCGCGCCAGCTTCCCGTCGAGCTCAACCTTTTCAACCCGCCCCACCCGGACCCCGGCCATGCGCACGTCGTCGCCTTCGCGCAGCCCATAGACATCGGTGAACAGCGCCGAATAGCCGGCCGTGTTTCCGGCAACGTCACGACGCAGGCTCACATACACCAGCCAGGTCAGCGTCAACGCGACGACCATGAACAGGGTGAGCCCGATCAGCGGGCCGCGGAATCTCACCGGCATGTCAATTCGGTCCTCCAGGTGCAGGTTTCGCTGCGCGGCCGAGCGAGACCGTGGTGCCCCTGGCCACCGGCCCCAGCAGCAGCTCCGTCGCCGGGGTGGCGGGCTGGCCGGTGATCGCGCTCAACATGTTTCGCTCGTACTGGCTGCCGACGGGGCCCACGTTGCCTCCGAACGACCCGCGATACGACGCTGGCGGTATCCACGGGGCTTTCGGCGCGACCGGCGCCACCCATGGCGCGTCCGGCGCCGGGGTCGCGGGCGCCCCGGGTGAGGGGTTGTCGGGGTTGGCGCTGCCCGGCACCGGCGGCGACGGCGTAATGCCAGGTGCTAGCGGGGGGTTGGGATCGACCAGGTTGGGGGGCCCGTTGATCAGCGGCGGCCCGACCGCGACGAGGTTGCCGTCGGGACCGATCACGGTGCCCGGCGGTGGTGCCAGGTCCTTGGGCGGGTGATAGTTCTGCGGCAGCAGCACTTCCGGCAGGTCTGGCCGCACCGGGATCAGGGGGGCGGTAAAACAGCTCGGGCCCTTCAGTTCTCCGTAATGCGGGCAGTCGGCGCGGGTGTAGGTGGAAGACGGGGTGAAGGTGAGCATCGCGCGCATGTTGCCGACGTCGTTGCCGGGCATCCAAACCTGCTCCATGAACTTGTTGGCCAGGTTGTCCAACTTGGTGACCGCCGGCACAAAGTTGTTGGACTTCATCGCCAAGACGCCCAGCACCGGCGTGAAATCGGTGGTGATCCGGATCAGCTGGTCGATGTGATTGTTGAACGACGTCTGCGTCGTGGCCAGCGTGTAGTCGGCGCCCGAAAGCAGCGAGACCACCTGCTCGCGCGTCTCGGCGAACGTCTGCATCGGCTCGACGGCCTGGTGCAAGGCGTCGAGCAGATCCGGCGCGGTCTGCTGCAATCCCTGTGCGGCATCGATGAGCGCGGATACCGTCGACGGGCCGGTGTCCGTGCCGACGATCGAATTGAGCTGGTCCAGAAGGCGATTCAGCTGCGCCCCGGCGTTCAGCAACGAGACGCGGCGGTGATCGGTGGCGGCGCCGAGCGCGGCCAGGATCCCCACCGACCGGTCGTCACGGCCGCGACCGGCGGCGGCCAGCAGGTCGCGTAGCTTGCTGACGGTGGTTTGGAACAGCACGGTCGGCAGCCGGGTGTCCTCGGGGATGTGGTCGCCTGGCCGGATCGACGCACCGGGCCCGTTGCCGACCAGCTGAACCGACGACACGGCGAACACGTTGCTGGGCACCACGCGCGCGGTCACCGCCGCCGGAATTGACTTGGCGAATTCGGGTTTCAGGTCGATGTGGACGTAGTTGGGTTTGCCGTTGGCCGCTGGAGTCACGTCGTCGACCATTCCGACGAGCACGCCGTGATACTTGACGTCCGACTTCTGCGGGAGCCCGTCGCCGACGTTGACCAGGTCGGCGACCACCCGAACGTAGTCGTTGAGCCTGCCCGTGGATTTGACCAACATCGCCAGGGTGAGCAGGGACGCCACGACGACGACCGCGACTCCGGTAGCGAGTAGCTGCCGGTCCGACGGGCCGCGCCCGTCCAGCTCAAAGGAATTCGGCATGTCTAACCACCGAACCTCGCGCCGGCGTCCACGCCCCACAGCGCCATGGTGAGCAGCATGTTGACAATGATCACGACGGTGATACTGGCCCGCATGCCGTGTCCGGCGGCCACGCCGACGCCCTCGGGCCCGCCGGTCGCGTAATAGCCGTAGTAGCACTGGATCGTCGACGCGATCCACACGAAGATGACGGCCTTGATCAACGAGTAGACGATGTCCTGTCCGGCCAGCATCAGCGTGAAGTAGTGCAGGTAAGAACCGGTCGAGCCGCCGCTGCTGATGCCGACGACGACCTGGGTGGTCAGGTAACCGATCGCTAGGCAGGCCGCATACAGCGGCACGATCGCCGCCACCGACGCGATCAGCCGGGTCGTCACCAGATACGGAATCGGCCGGATCGCAACGGATTCCAGGGCATCGATTTCCTCGGCGATGCGCATCGACCCCAGCTGTGCGGTGAAGCGGCAGCCGCCCTGCATGGCGAACGACAACGACGCCATCAGCGGCGCCAGCTCGCGGGTGTTCACCAACGACGAGACGAAGCCGGTCGCCGGGCCCAGGCCGAGCAGGTCCAGGAAGTTGTAGCCCTCGATGCCCACCAGCGCGCCGACGGTCATCCCGAGCACCACGGCGACGCCGGCGGTGCCTCCGCCCACCACGATCGAGCCGTTGCCCCAGGTGATGTTCGACAACAGCCGCAGAAATTCGCCGCGGTACTGGCGCAAGGCGAGCGGCACCGCAACCATCGCCCGGATGAAGAACACCAGCAGGTGGCCGAGGCGGATGATCGGCGGAGTGGCCTGGCGGTACAGCCGGATGATCGGGACCGTCACCGGTGCGAACGGTCGATAGGCGGAGACCGTCATGTCACAGGCCCGTCCTGGGCGACAACATAATGTACAGCTGGCTGATGGCGACGTTGACGATCATCAGCAGCAGGATCGCCTCGACGACGGCGGCGTTGACCGAGTTCGCGACGCCCGTCGGGCCGCCCTTGGTGGACAGGCCCTTCTGGCTGGACACGACGGCCACGATGGCGCCGAACACGATGGCCTTGAGCAGGGCCAGGATCATGTCCCCGGTGGTCGCGAACGACGCGAACGTCGACACGAAGCTGCCCGGTGCGCCGTTCTGGAAGTACACGTTGAACATGTAACTGGCGAAAAAACCGACGAAACACACGACGCCGGTGAGCGCCACGCCGATCATCACCGCGGCGGCCAGGCGGGGGACAACCAAGCGCCGGATCACCGAGACCCCCATCACCTCCATCGCGTCGGTCTCTTCGCGCATGGTCCGCGAACCCAGGTCGGCGGTGATCGCCGACCCGACGGCCGACGCCATCAGCACGGCGGCCACCAACGACGCGCCCTGCCGGATGACGGCGAGCCCGCTGGCCGCGCCCGCCAGCGAGGTGGCACCCACCTGGCCGGCGAGCAAGGCGAACTGGATGGACAGCGTGACGCTGATCGGCAGGGACACCAGGATCGTCGGGAGCACCGCGGTCCCGGCCATGAACGCGCCCTGGCGGACGAACTCCTGCCACTGGAATCGGCCGGTGACGAGATCGATGAAGAAGTACTGGATGGTGCGCGTGCCGAGGATGAACTGCTCGCCGACGGTGGTCAGTGAGGCAATTGGGTGACGCTTGACGTATCCGGTGGACCAGTTGGCGATGGCGACAGTGCCGTCTTGTTCTGTCGTCATCGCGCGGCTATTTGTCGTATGTCTAGCAAAATTTATGCCACCGTCTACCACTTACCAGTTACCGCCGTCATCGGCGCTTTCCCCACCACCCTGCCGCTGGTGCTGAACGGCGATCGCCGAGCGCTCCGCGGCCCAACTTTGTAAAGATAATGCTTTCAGATCCGAAGATCTCCCAGCTCATCGGCGTGTGCTGAGTCACACTAGACTAGTTGATAGGGACTTTCAATAGTGTAGAGTCACTCATCTGGATCGCCGCTGGGCGGCACCAGCGGACTGGTATGTCGGATTGACGAAGGTGAAGGCATGCCCTCAGCAAAGATTGACTTGTTGCGGGACCGCCGCCGTGCTGAGTTGATTTCGCAGATCCAGCAGACCGCCCAGCGGCTTTTCGCCCGGCGCGGGTTCGACGCGGTGACCACCGAAGACATCGCGGCGGCGGCCGGCATATCGATCAGCACGTATTTCCGGCACGCGCCCACCAAGGAGGGCCTGCTGGTCGGTCCGCTCCGGGAGGCCAGTGCCGAGATCGTCGAGGCTTACGGCGCCAGACCGCTGGACGAGTCGCCGGTCGAGGCGTTGATCCGGCTGTTCGTCGCGCGCGCCCAGGAGGCCGAGGCCACTCAGGCACAGACGCTGGAAACGTGGCGGCAGGCTGTCGCCACAGCCCCGCATCTATTGAGTCAATCGGTGCTGGTCACCGAAACCGAACATCGCGAGCTCGTCGAGCAAGTGGCGTCTCGCATGGGCGTCGACGCCGCGGCCGACATCCGCCCCGCGCTGTTGGTGCACACCGGCTTGGCCACGGTCAAATTCGTGATCGATCGCTGGCTGACCCGGGGTGTCGAGGCCTCGGAGTTTCACGTTCAGCTGGAAGAGACGCTGCGCCTGGCGCTTGCCGGGTTCGGCTGACGCACGAACCGGGGTGACCGAGGCCGTCCGGAGTGAGGGGCGGTAGCGCCGGGAGCGGCTCCCACGCGGGCGCCGTAACCGGTTGGGGCCGGGTGGCCCGCCTCCTCTCACCGTTGGACGGCGGGCTTCGCCAATCAAGTTGTGCGCCAGGACTTTCCGGGACGTTTCACGAAGATCATTTTATCGACGAACTACATTCCGGAGCGGTTTTCGGGCGGTTGTGGACGAGTCCTTCAGCCTCGGTCGAGAACACCGGACGCATCGTCGCATGAAGCAAGCATCAAGAGGGAGACGGCCGAGTATCCGGAACTCCACTACGAGCCAGGGACATGTTGCCTCCTTGACAGCGGTGCTCAAGCGGCCGCTGAACGATCGTGCAGACCGATCTTTACACCGCACTCCAGGCTCTCCAAGCGGCAGCCAAACGTGCGTGAACTAATCATGGCGGTGACAGTCAACAGAGCCGTACGAAAATAGACGTTTGGTGGCCAAGCAGAACACCACAAAGCGGTAGCACCTTGTACGCGTAGTCCTGGCGGACGTTGCCCCACAAAGTGGCCAGCGGTGCGGCGCAACGCGGACATTTTTGATCCATTGTCGTGGCCGCAGCGCTTGGATCAGACCGAACGCTAGATTCGCCGGCGGCCCGGCTCCTGGCGACACTTGGCGCTCCGCGACCACCGCGGGTATCGCTGACTGCGCCCGCGACGACGCAATGGCACGCACCGTCTTGTCTTAATTGTGAACAAACGACACGGCGGCAACTGCGCGTCCCAAGCAGCCGAGGCCACATGCGGCGCTCGCCCACACCAGTCGTTCGCCAGCCATTGCCAGAAGAGATGTCCTGGGTATCACCGACTCGCCATCCGATTGCTCCGCGTCCGCCGAACCTTCCCCTCCTCCATGCAGTACGCGCCGGCCCACGCCAGTCACTCGCCAGCCCACGCCAGTCACTCGCCAGCCATCCGCTGTTCCAGCTGGGTTGACCGATCATGGGTACAGCCCAGCTACATCAGCCTCGATGGCGGGTCGCGCCAGAAAGGATCGCGCCGCCGTCGCTGCACCTACAGTCGCCCTCTGTTCGCCACCGCTAACGACCGCCGGGCCGAGAGCACCTTCGCGTGGCCCTTCCGATATGCCCTCGCCGTCTGCCCGCCTCGCCTGCCCAACCGCCTGCACACCGTACTGATTGCGCGCATAACCCACCCCGTCCCCATCGGCCCACTGCGCCATCGCCCGCCCCGTCAACAACCACCGGCGTCGATGCCCTTTCTCAGATCCGCGTCGACATCACACCTCTTGCACTTAGGTCTCGGTATCGCAACCTATCGTCGTGACGTTTTAAGATTGACGGGTATGAATGGCGCCAAAATGGACCCTGCCTGCCCGCGCTGTGGGCAGCCGGTAGACGGTCCTCTACCAGGTGACGGGCCGCGACGCGGGCGGCGAAAAATCTGGTGCTCCACTACCTGTCGCCGCGCAGCGCACGCTGAACGCGCCGCCGCTCAACGCGCCGGCCTCGCAATTCAGGTTGTCGAAGTTCCCCGGCGCTCCCCCGCCATCATTCGACCAGTGCTAGTCCCGCGCCCGCCAACAACCGCCGACATCGAATTGCACCTACTCGACGACCCCTACAACTGCGCCTGGTTCCTGAATCAGCTCACCGCCCGCGCCCGCAAGAATGAGCTCGACAGCCAGGTGCTGCACGCTGCTCGCGACCTAGCGCATGTGCTTCTCCCAAGAGCCGCCCGGTACTAGAGGTACGCGTTAGCTGATACCTATAAGCACAAGTTGGGAGCCACTTCGAGCTGATCACCTGACGCGATGGCGGCGCGACACCACATCGGTTTCCTGATAGCAGATCGGCAGTAATGCCTCACATCTGACACCAGCCAGCAATCTGGCCCGGGGCCAGTCGGACAACCCACAGTGCCGGTTGCGACCTCGACATACACCGGCCCGAAGGGCTCCGCGGATACGACCGAAGACACCTCGCACCGACATGTTGTGTACCACGCTCCAGCGAAGTTAAGACGCGTGAGCTTCGACCGCCAAACTACTCAAAATGCCAACCCAGCGGTCAGCTCATTGCATCGGCCAAGTTCACGCCGAATACGGGTCGCACTGGCGCGTATCCTCTATTCGACATCGGCCTTAGGCAACCGCCCAACGTGGCCGGAGCCGACCGACAACTAGCCGTTCAAGCCATCCTGCATCACCCGATCACAACATGATCGAAAGTTGTTCAGCCACCAACACTTCAAGGTGAGCGTTGCCGTTGCACCAGCCGTTTACGCCACCTGACCGGACCCAGCCGCGTGCGATCACCAACCCTGAAGACGGGCTTGTCAAGACCAAAATCGCCAGCTGCCCACGCCGTTGGGACACGGCTATCGAAGTCAGATCTCAGCAGATCTGTGCTGTGACGATTCGGTTAAACTCTGCAACTGAGCCCAACCCGCATGGGCGTCGTCGCATTCGCTACTGAATTGCCTCATCATGCTTTCAAGGCGGAGATACGCGTCCTCAAGATCCTCGGCGTATTGGGCGTTTTCATGGCGCCGTTCGAACTCTGCTAAGGCCGCCAAGGACATGCGGTACCGCGCAAGATGAAACACTATATGACTCAGTAGCACTGACCGCTTTCGCGCGTTCTCAACGATGCTCGGACACGGCGGGCCAGCGCATCGCCAC
The DNA here is from genome assembly GCF_000455205.1 of Mycobacterium sp. UM_CSW. Taxonomy (GTDB): domain Bacteria; phylum Actinomycetota; class Actinomycetes; order Mycobacteriales; family Mycobacteriaceae; genus Mycobacterium. The sequence goes on from NZ_AUWQ01000022.1 coordinate 131,101, forward strand.
TGTCCCAAATCCGCTCGCCCCGCATGCCCTGTCACAATCGGACCCTACGAGCGGTAACCTTCGTTATGCCACTGTCAACGCCGATACTTTCTGATGCCATCAAGCGCCGCTGCTGCGGGTTCTCACAAGGTCCCCGCCGATCGCGAAGCAACGGGAAATCCTGGTGAACAGTACTTTCGACGTCTTGATACGGATGTAGAAACTTTCCTTTGGCTATCGCACCAGCGCTTGAGTCTTCGTACAGTGAGTCAATGAGCACCTCCATCAGTCGGCATGACCCTGTCGACTCGGCCGTCCAAACTTGTCGAGCACAACTGTTGACTGTTGCGGACGTCGTCGTTGCGCTACGAATTAGCAGATCGTCGGTATATCGGCTCTTCGACAGTGGCAAGCTACCCTGGATCCAAATCGGCAGCAGCCGCAGAGTGCGCCCGGAGGATCTTGAGCAGTTCATCGAGCAGCACCGGCGCCTCGCATCCTGATTCGAACGCCTCGCAGACGAAGTCCCGAAGATGCCTGAACGTCGTCAACTCCCTCCCCAAATTCGGCGCGTCGAGATTACCCAGCGCGGTAGCGCCAAACCAGCAGTCCGGTACCAGTTGACCGTCGACACTGGCTACGTCAACGGAAAACGCAAGCAGCTCCGGCGCCGATACGCCACCGAGCAAGAGGCACGCAAAGCGCTCGCAGAAGTGCAAGGCAAAGTGGCTTCCGGAACTTATGTTCAGCCAACGAAGCTAACGGTCGAGGAAGCCTGCGCTGAATGGCTGGCCTCGCGCCACAGGATCAAGCCGACGACCGCCGCCGGCTATGAGTATGTACTACAACCGATCCGAAGTGAGCTCGGCGATATCCCGGTCCAGAAACTAACCCGCCGACACATCGACGACGTCATCGCGAAGCTGCGGCAAGGCGGCATGGAAGGGTCGGGCGGCCGCACACGCAGACCATGGAGCGCACGATCATGTAACTATATGCTCACGGCACTGCGACAAGTTCTCGGCCAACTCATGGCTGAGGGCCTGCTGGTCCGCAATGTCGCACTGGTCGTTGACCGGGTCGCAGGCAAACCCCGAGGCGCGCAAACCTTTACCCCAGCACAAGTCGCGGTCGTGCTCACCGGCATCGAAGACGACCGCAACCGCCACGCTTGGCACATGGCATTGACGGGAATGCGGCGCGGGGAAATCGCGGGGCAACGGTGGGAAGACATCGACCTCGAAAACAAGCTGATACGAATCGGCCGAACACGCCTCGACATCAAGGGGAAGGCCGTGGAATCCAACGATGTAAAGACCCAATCTTCAAATAGGACACTGCCTATCCCTGACCCGCTGCTCGCCGAGTTGAAAGCCGCCAAAGCTCGTCAGGCCGCCGAAAAGCTCTACCTCGGAGCCGCTTACAGCGATCTAGGATACGTCGTGTGCAACGAGGCCGGCGAGCCATACCATCCTTCGACATTGTCGAAGCTATGGGGTTCAGCGATCGCCGATCTCAACGTTCCTCAGCTCAGATTGCACGACGCGCGGCACACCTGTGCAACCCTGATGACACTCCAGAAGGTGCCAATTGTTTTGGTGGCGGCGTGGTTAGGGCATGCCGATGTGTCGTTCACAATGCGCACCTATGTCCACTCGCAGCCTGACGCGTTGAAGGAGGCTGCCGACAGCTTCAAGCGGCGGACTACCGGAGCATGAACCTCCGACAAGGCCGTCCCAGGTTGGCAGCCTGAAAGCATGAGGCGTGACGGTCGGTGAAGTGGGCGGAATTTGGATGTCTTGCCGTACGGCTTAGCCGCGGTAGGCGGCGCGGGCTGCCTTTGCCCTTTCCCAGTCTTCTTGCAGCTCTGCGACGGTGGGCTTAGTGCTCATGTACTCCGCGGCGTGCGCATGGCCAGTCATGCGCTCGCACGCTCGGTCGAACAGTGGCTCGATAACCGCGACCGCGGCATCAAGGCGGCTGGTGTCAATCTTCGATAGGCGCGTCATCATAATGTTCTTCCGGTAGCGCTGAGTGACGTTCTGAAGCAGCTCCTGCTCCACGAAGGCCTCGCACCATGCACGGATGAGATCGTAGGTCTCCTTGATCAGTGCGTCCTGGACGACCGGCTGGGCACTCGGAATTTCTTGCAACTTCGTGTTGATTCTCTTGGCTAGATCGGCGGGCGTGTCGAGACGAGGCTCCACGTCGGGCGCCAGGATTCCCTTGGTCTCGCCGCCATCACGGACCTCGTAGATCTTCGCTCGGAGTTTCTTGCTCTGCCGCCCCGAGATAAGGGCCGATGCGAACATGATGTTGTGAGTCAGCACGATGACTTGATGTGTCTCGGCAAGGTTCTGAATTCTTGCCGCGACCTCGTCGAGCCGACGGTAGTCCAAGCTTGTGACGGGGTCATCGAATACCAGTGGCGCTTTGGTATCACGCATCCGGCTCTCAGCTAGGAAGTCCGCAAGGGCAAGAACCTTTTGCTCCCCCTCGGAGAGCACCGACGACGGCCTGTAGCTCGCAACGACTTTCTTCCGTTGGGCCTGTCCGCTCCGTCCCTGAAAACGCAGCGCGACTTGTGGTGCTCGCAGTCGTTCACATTCCTCGTGAAACAGGGTTTCGAAGTTCCTATTCACCAGGTCTTCACTCGCTAGTTTCGACTGCGCCGTTAGATGTTTGGCGGCACCGTTCGAGATGACGCGCGAAAGCTTGTTGAGTTGTTCCGCCCGCCTGGCGCGACGGATATAGTCGCGCGCGACTGCTATGTTGCGCTTGAGCTCAAGACGTGCCGTCAGTTCAGCAAGGTCCTTTTGCTTCTCCGCAAGCGCGGTCGCAGCGTTCGCAAGATCTTCGACTAACCGCTTGGCGGTAGCGGAAGCGGACGCCAGCACGGGTGCCACTGCGGCGGCTGACGTGTTCGCCTTGATCGCGGTTCCGCTCTCCGACAAGGCTTTTGCTTGAGTAGTCTCGTGTGCAGTGTTTCGAGCCAAGTCCAAGGCTTCGACTGCCGCGGCAGCCCAGACCGGAGGACTTTCTCCGTCGCGTTGCTCGGTTGCGAACTCGCTAGCGCGAGTCAATTCCGTTACATCGAGAATCAAGCCAGCCTTTTCGACCGCAGTCTTTGCTTCCGTGACCTGCTGGACGAGCGTCTCATCTAGGAAAGTTCGGTAGCGGGTCAGGAGATCTAATGCAGCTGGACTTAGCTCTTGCATGCAATACAGACACGCATCGCCATCGCGTGGGTAGTGGTCTTTGCCGAGGTGCTGACGATAGCGGTCACCTGCTATTACGAACTCCTGCCAGTTTTCATCCGGCGACCCGGGCAGCTCGTTGGGGCTGAAGAGTTGCTCGCGCGCTTCTGCGCGCCGCCTCTCAGCGGTTTCCAGCCCGGCCCTCGCAGCCTCATACGCATCCTCATTGAAACTCGTCACCGAAGTCAGAACCGAATGAAGGCGCGTGAGGTGACGTTCCGTCTCTTGAGCATTCGCGACGAGCGCATCCAATGTGTTGGACCGCAGTGCCGCGACTTCACTTTCGAGGCGTTCGCGGTCTGCTTCAGCGTCTTCCGGTAGTGCCGCCATGGCATCGAGTTCGGCGAGATCGGTCGCCGATCCCAGAGTTTCGATCAGCGGATATACCGCCGTGCCGCGAGTGAACTTCGACAGAAGCGGGTTACTACCGGGCGTCAGGCTGGTAACTTCGGCGGCGATGCGTTGTTGAACGCCCTGTATTCCCGCAGCCACGTGCGCGAACAGCGCAAGCTCGGCTGGCGTGTAGACGTACCCGAGATCGTTGTCGACGTGCAGCGAAACCGCACCAGCGTCGAAGACGCTAATGCGGGTAAATGGAGCGAGCCCAACCTCATTTCTCCAGTGGATGGAGAGGTTGCTCCCCGACAGCCGATACCCGATATCGGCTGAGGGAGGCGGCGGCGAATCCAGCTGCACGACATGCGCATTAGGCAGGATGTCTTCTGCCGTACGGACCGCGGAAATGCGCTTGAGGATGCGGGCGTAGCCGGTTTTGCCCGACCCATTCTGCCCGAAGAGGATGGTCAAATCGGGGTCGAAGTCCAGCTGTTGGTCAGTAGCCAGAGCGTTAACACCCTCTACTCCGGCAAGACTGACAAGTTCGAGCGTCTCTTCTTCCGAGGACTCAGCGGCCGACAGCTCGAGGGTCGGGATTTCGGGGCCGGCTTCGCCTAGGCCTTTTTCGCCCAAGAACGTCCTGTAGACGTCGTCCAGGAGGTCTTCGCTGGGCGCCTGATGCGACAGAATCGTCTCCGCTGTGAGCTGACGCACCCATGCATCCTGATCGTTCGCCCAATCCACCAGCAGATGTCGGGGCGTTGCGTCGCCAAGATTGACTGAGATCTCATCACCAGTCATCTTGCCCATCCAGGACTAGTTGCATCCGTGCAGCAATAATGTTGGGGTCACTCGTCGGCATTTTCCTTGCAGCGTGCATTGAGTGGTTACCAATTTGATGCGGACCGCATAGGACGAATCTCAGGCCTTGAGATTGTGCGCACTCGCGAGCATGTCGGCCGCCCAGCCATAGCCGTTCTCGCGTAGATAAGGTAAAAAGACCTGGATCGGCGGGATGTTGCTGCGGTAGTGCGTTCCACCGCCAGTCGACAACCCGCCTCCGGGGCCAGAGCTCAACCCTCCGCCAGGTCCAGAGCTCAATCCTCCACCCGGTCCAGTGGACAGACCCCCACCAGGCCCGGTCGACATACCACCACCC
>NZ_AUWQ01000023.1 GCF_000455205.1 Mycobacterium sp. UM_CSW
GTGCGGGATGGCGGCGAAAGTAGCGGATTGGAAGTCTTCGATGGTGCTCATGGTGTGTTCCCTTAATGTCGTCGCGGCCCCCGTTGGGCCGCTGTCATAGGTACGAGCAGCCACCCACAATGGGTCGGACACTTTTTTGGAAACTTTTTTCCGCGAGGGTGCAACTGCGGACGCCATTACTCGCGAAATAGGTCGCTAGCTGCACTTTCGCGGTCAGCACTCGCAGCCCGCGGCCCGCAGAGCTTCGCGGATCCGGGCGATTAGGATGTCCGGCCGATTCCGCAATAGATCGGCACTCACCCGAATAATGCGCCAGCCCCGGCGCTGTAACTCGGCCGCGCGGTCGATGTCGTTGGCTCGGACGCGCGCGTTGATCCAGTGCTGGGCGCCGTCGTATTCGACGCCGACGAGCCACCGCTCCCACCCCATGTCTATGCGAGCGATGACCGCGCCGCACTCGTTGTAGATCGCGATTTGGGTATTGGGTCTGGGCAAGCCGGCGGAGATGATCGCGAGTCTGGTCCTGGTTTCCTGAGGCGATTCCGCGCCCGCATCGACGAGAGCGAGCACCTGTCGCAGCTGCTTCATACCGCGGGCGCCACGGTGTGCCACCGTCAGCGGTTCGACCTGCTCGGCCGCGAGCCCGGTAGCCCTCGCCAACGCATCGACCGCGATGACGGCAGGAACCAGGCCCGGACGCCGCCCCAGGTCGAAGGCGGTGCGGGCCGGCGAGGTGACCGCAACGCCGTTGACGGCGGTGACCTCACCCTCCAGAAGCGATTCGTTGCGGCTGACGATCAGCGGTGGCGGACGTTTGCGCCCGCTGATGAGGTCCGCCGGCGACTCGGGATCGACCCACTCTGCGCCGAGCAGTGCGGCCGCGGAGTTTCCCGCCACGACCGCTTGCTTTCCCGACCAAAGCCAGGCCGCAATCACGCTGTCTTTCGCGGTCAGCGCGCTGTCGCGGCGTTGGTAGACGTTGCGATAAATCCGTGTGCATGAGCGTCGAAGCTCGCGTCGCGTCAACGCGCCGGCGTCGACGGCATGCGTGCCGACAAACGGTGTCCCCTTCCCCATAGCCGCAGACTGCCACGGCGCTCCGACAAGTCGCGAAAGTGCGACTACCGACGCCCGTACTCGAGAAATGTTTCGCTAGTTGCACTTTCGCGGTCAGGCCTTACTGATCGCCACTCGTACGCCGTCGCCGATCTCCGAGCCGTCAGCGGGCTCGCCGAACTCGAAGCTGGTGGCGAGGATCTCCCCCGCGATCAGGTCGCGGTGCGTCTGCGCCCAGTCGGCCCGCTCGCCGGGCACCGACATCACCACGCTGATGCGGTCGGACACGTCCAGCCCGGTCGACTTGCGTAGTTCCTGCAGCTCGCGGATCCGGTCCTTGGCCCAGCCCTCGGCCTCCAATTCCGGGGTCACCGTGCCATCGAGGACCACCAGACCGGACCCGTCGGGCAGCGCCGCGGTGTAATCCGGGTCGGCGGCGACCAGCCGGGAGCTGTACTCGTCGGGCTGTAGGACGGCGGGACCCGCCGTCAGGGTGCCGTCGGGGTTGACGACGCCCTCGCCGGCCTTGACGGCCTTGATCGCCGCCTGCACGTCCTTGCCCAGCCGCGGCCCGGCCACCCGCGCGTTGACGGTGAGCTCGAACCGGCCGTATGTGTCGATCGCGTCGGTCAGTTCGACCCGCTTGACGTTGAGCTCGTCGGCGATCAGGTCGACAAACGGCTCGAGCCGCTGCGGATTCTCAACGGCCACGGTCAGTTTCGGCAACGGCAGGCGCACCCGCAGCTTCTTCGCCTTGCGCAACGACGACGCCGCCGAGCAGACTTCCCGGACCTGATCCATGGCGGCGACCAAGCCGGCATCCGCGGGCAGCGCGTCCGCGTCCGGCCAATCGGTCAAATGCACCGAGCGCTCGAACGTCAGACCGCGCCAGATGATCTCCGTCACCGACGGCAACAACGGGGCGGCCAGGCGGGCGGTCACCTCCAGCACCGTGTGCAACGTGTCGATGGCGTCGGCGTCTTCCTCCCAGAACCGCGAACGCGACCGTCGCACATACCAATTCGTCAGCGCCTCGGTGAACTGGCGCAGCTGCTCGCAGGCCCCCGAGATGTCGCAGACATCCATCGACGCGGTGAGCTCGTCGCGCAGCTCCGCCAGCTTGGCCAGGATATAGCGATCCAGCACATTGGCCGAATCCGTGCGCCAGTTGCCGACTTTCGGCGCGTAAAGGGCCAAAAAACTGTAGGCGTTCCACAACGGCAGCAGCACCTGACGCACGCCTTCGCGGATGCCCTGTTCGGTGACGATCAGGTTGCCCCCGCGCAGGATCGGCGAGGCCATCAGGAACCACCGCATCGCGTCGGAGCCGTCGCGATCGAACACCTCCGAGACGTCGGGGTAGTTGCGCAGCGACTTGCTCATCTTCTGGCCGTCGGAGCCGAGCACGATGCCGTGCGCGACACACGTTTTGAACGCCGGACGGTCGAACAGCGCGGTGGCCAGCACGTGCAGGGTGTAGAACCAGCCGCGCGTCTGGCCGATGTACTCGACGATGAAGTCGCCCGGGTAGTGCCCGTCGAACCAGTCGCGGTTTTCGAACGGGTAGTGCACCTGGGCATACGGCATCGAGCCCGAGTCGAACCACACGTCGAGCACGTCGGGGATGCGCCGCATCGTGCTGCGCCCCGTGGGATCGTCGGGGTTGGGCCGAGTCAGCTCGTCGATGTAGGGCCGGTGCAAGTTGGTGGGCCGCACCCCGAAGTCGCGTTCCAGCTCGTCGAGGCTGCCGTACACGTCGACGCGCGGGTAGGCCGGATCATCGGACTTCCACACCGGAATCGGCGTGCCCCAGTAGCGGTTTCGCGAGATCGACCAGTCCCGCGCGCCCTGCAGCCACTTGCCGAACTGGCCGTCCTTGACGTGTTCGGGGTACCAGGTGATCTGCTGGTTGAGTTCGACCATGCGGTCGCGGAATTCGGTGACGGCGACGAACCACGACGACACCGCCCGGTAGATCAGCGGATTGCGGCACCGCCAGCAGTGCGGGTAGGGGTGCTCGTAGGTCTCGTGGCGGATAAGCACGGCGCCGTTGGCCGCCGCCGGACCGCTGCCATTCTTCAGGTCGCGGATAATGTGCGGATTCGCGTCAAAGACGCGCTGCCCCTGGTAATCCGGGACGCTTGCGTCGAACCGGCCCTTCGAATCGACCGGGGTGACGGGCACGATGCCGGCCGCCTCACAGGTCGCCATGTCGTCCTCGCCGTAGGCCGGCGCCATGTGCACGATCCCGGTGCCGTCCTCGGTGGTCACGAAGTCACCGGGCAGCACCCGGAATGCGTTGGGGGTGTCCATGAAATACGGGAACGGCGGAACGTAGCGCAGACCCAGCAGGTCCGCGCCCCGATAGGTACCCAGCACGTCCGGCTCTTCACCCAATTCCCGCGCATACGCGGCCAGCCGCGCCTCCGCCAGCACGAAGCGGCGGCCGTCCGCCTCGACCGCCACGTAGGTCACCTCGGGGTTCACGGCCACCGCGAGGTTCGACGGCAGCGTCCACGGTGTCGTCGTCCACACCAACAGATAGGCGCCGTCGAGCTCACCCCCGTCCACCTTGAAACCGACGGTCAGGGCCGGGTCCTGGCGGCTCTGGTAGACGTCGTCGTCCATCCGCAATTCGTGGTTGGACAGCGGGGTTTCGTCGCGCCAGCAGTACGGCAGCACCCGATAGCCCTCATACGCCAGGCCCTTGTCCCACAGCTGTTTGAACGCCCAGATCACCGACTCCATGTAGCTGGGATCCAGCGTCTTGTAGTCGTTGTCGAAGTCGACCCATCGGGCCTGGCGCGTCACGTACGCCTGCCACTCGTCGGTGTAGCGCAGCACCGATTCGCGGCAGGCTTCGTTGAACGCGGCGATCCCCATGTCGTCGATCTGGGACTTGTCGTTGATGCCGAGCTGGCGTTCGACTTCCAGTTCGGCGGGCAGCCCGTGCGTGTCCCAGCCGAACCGGCGCTCCACCTTGTAGCCGCGCATGGTCCGGTACCGCGGCACGATGTCCTTGACGTACCCGGTGAGCAGGTGACCGTAGTGGGGCAGCCCGTTGGCGAACGGCGGCCCGTCGTAGAACACGTACTCCGGGGCGCCGTCGCGGCGGGCGATGCTGGCGCGGAAGGTGTCGTCGCGCGCCCAGTAGTCGAGAACCTCGACTTCGAGCGCCGGAAAATCGGGCGCACCGCCGGCCGGCTTGGGGTACGCCTTGACGTCAGCGTTCTCGGTCACGATCTGTGTCGTCTCCTGTGGCCATCATGCTCAGGCCGGGGACGACGACGCGCAAGGTGCGCGAGCGCCGCGGTACCACCCCGCTTGCCGCGCTCTCACGCGACCGCTCGATGAGGGCTGTGACGGGCCTACCCGTTCGGTTCTACTGAGCCTGCTGGCCGTTCTTCCGAAGGCTCCCCGGTGATCGCCGGATCGATGCCTAGTGTCTCGATTCTACTCAAACCCTGCACTCCAAGGGGCTACCTGGTCTCAGGGAAGACCTGCGGCCGGGTAGCCCCTTGGAGGCAGTTAGGCCCGGACATCGAGCACGCCAACGCGCCACAGCGCGGCGTACACGTGACGCACCCCGATGGCCAAGAAGTGGGCGGCGCCGTCCACCAGCGGGTCGCTGATGACGATGGTCGTGCCCTCACGACGCGTTGCCTTCTTGGGCGCGGGGGCCGGGGTCGTGTCGCGCACCACGGTCAGCTTGCGGGCGGGCGCGACGGTTACCACTTCGTCGTGCAGAACTGCGGTCATGATCGTCTCCTGACGGAACTCAAACGAACGTTGACTGGACTGACGTGTCCCATCCCGTTGTGGTTCCGATCCGAGAACGCTTGGCGGGTAAGCCGATTAGCGTTGGCGACTCAGCCGAGAACGTCGCGCTTCAGGTCGGATCGGGACGGAACACAGCCCGGACTTCGATCCGGACTATCGCTGGAACTCATACGTCCCTCACCTCCTCGACGTCACGACGCGTGCGGTTGCCCGCGCGATCCACGCGCACCAAAGGAGTACAGAAACCGGCGAACCGCCGGAGATCCGCACCCCTCTCGTCAGAGCTTTGGCACTACACGACGTGTCCGATCCCTCGGAAGCCACCTGGGCTCAACCCTTAAGCCGGGAGGAGCTGTCCTGACCCGGGGCGTCTTTCGACGTTCGGGGTCAGTGGCCTGTATTCGTGTAGACGCCTCACCTAACGAGGTGCATACGCGACCGATCATGCATGACCGCCACGACACGGTCAATGTGATCTGGTCGGTGTGGCCGAATCTTTATGCAGTCATTACGCGGGCACACAGGATTTAACAAGTTTCATCGGCACCGCGCGGGCGCAGCCCGTCGAGCACCAGTGCCACCACGAAATCGGCCACCTGAGCAGCGGTGACGTCGTCGTCGGTGTTCAGCCGCCGTTGCGCCAACTGGCCCACCAGCGCGGCCAGTGTGTACGCCACCATGCGCGGCGGGGCGCTGATCACCTCGCCGCGCTCCTGGGCGGCGACGATGAAGCTTTCGATGTCGTCGATGAACCGCTCGTAGATCCCGCCGAGATGTTTTTCGAAGCGCTCGCCCAGCGCGCAGGGATCCCGCAGCAACAGCTTGACCGTCGCCTTGTCGGACTCGAAGAACTCCAGCGTCGCCCGCACCGCGACCCGAAGCGACTCCTCCTGCCCGGCGTTCGCGGTCGGAGCCCCCAACGCCGCAGCGACATGGGCGCGCAGCGCGCCCTCCTCGGCCGCCATCAACGCGTGGAACAGCTCGTCCTTGGAGGCGAAGTACCAATAGACCGAGCCGTAGGCCAGGCCGGCCCGCTTCGCGATGTCGGCGATCGTCGTCGCATGAAAACCCTTGCGCGCGAACACTTCTTTGGCGGCCGACACGATCTGCTCGCGCCGCTGCGACTTGTCCTCGTCGCTGACCGCGCGGCGCCGGCGGGTCGCGCTGGTCACGTACCGACCAGGCCGTCGAGCCGGCCGATGGTGTCGATGAACTCCTCAACCATGTCGAGCACCACCGAGCGCACCGGCCGGACCCGGTCGAGCGAACCGACCACCTGGCCGACGAAGTACGTCGCCAGCTCACGCGCCTTGGAGTCCGGATTGGTCGCGGCCTGGTTGATGCGCACCTGAGAGCCGGTGACCAGCGCGGTCTGCAGCGGCATGCCGAGCGGATCGGGGGTGTCGGGCCGCTCCCACTCGTCGGTCCAGGCCGTGCGCAGCATCCGCGCCGGCTTCCCGGTCATCGACCGGGAGCGCACCGTGTCCGAGGAGCTGGCCGCCAAGAACTTCTCCTTGACCACGGGGACCGTCTCGGCCTCTTCGGTGGTCAGCCACACCGAGCCGCACCACACCCCTTCGGCCCCCAGCGCCAGCGCGGCGGCGACCTGGCGGCCCCGCGCGATCCCGCCGGCCGCCAGAACCGGGACCGGCGACACGGCGTCCACCACCTCGGGGACCAGCACCATGGTCGCCACCTCGCCGGTGTGCCCGCCCGCCTCGGTGCCCTGCGCGACGATCAGGTCCACGCCCGCGGCCGCGTGCCGCCGCGCGTGTTGCGTGGTGCCCGCGAGCGCGGCCACCACGACGCCCCGGTCATGGGCGCGCTGGACGAGGTCGGCGGGCGGCGGCCCGAGCGCGCTGGCGATCAGCCGGATGTCGTGCTCGAACGCCACGTCGAGCAGCGGCTCGTAGCCCTTGGGCGAGATGTTCAGGCCCCCGGCCGACGCACTGGGCTCCTCGGCGGCGGCCACGACGCCGTAGCGGGACAGGATGTCCTCGATGAACGCACGGTGCTCCTCGGGCAGCAGCTCGCGTGCCTGTTTGGCGTCGATCCCGCCCTGCTCGGCACCGACGTACTTGGGCGGCAACAGCAGGTCGACGCCGTAGGGTTTGCCGCCCGTCTGCTCCTCGATCCAGGTGAGCTCGTTGTGCAGGCGCTGGGGACTGTGCGCGACGGCGCCGAGGATCCCGAACCCGCCGGCGTTGGTTACCGCGGCCACCACGTCGCGACAGTGGCTGAAGGCGCAGATCGGAAACTCAACGCCGAGCATCTCGGCGACCCTGGTTCGCATCGCCCGACGCTAAGAGTTACTGACTGATAAGTCAATCGGTTAGGGCGACCGGCCGTCCGGCGGCCAGCTGGCCACGCCCTCTTCCAAGGGGACCTGGAGGCTGCGCAGGATCGACGAAACCATCCGCCACGCCCCGATGGCGGTGACCAGCTCGATGAGAACCGTTGTATCGCCGTGCAATTCGCGTTCACACGCGGCCCAGCTCTCGGCGCTCACCGCGCCGTCGCGGACCACGTCGTCGGTGGCCGCCAGCACCGCGCGCTCGGCCGGCCCGAAGCCCTCATACCCGTGCCAATCGCGCACGCCGACGAGGTCGTCGGCGCTCACGCCCAACCCCGACGCGACCCGCCAATGCTGCGTCCACTCGTAGTCGCACGCGGTGAGCCAGCCGATCCGCATGATGACCAGTTCGCGCAGGCGCGGGTCGAGGGCGCCGTGCCAGAGCATCGTGGCCAGCAGGTCGTTGATGCCACGCGCCAGCGGCGGATGGTTGAGCAGAACCTGGAAGATGCTGAGCTCCGCCATGTAGTCGGGTACCGCGGCCTCGTCGGCGGCGGCCTTGGCCACGTCAAGCGGCAGTCGGGGGACCCGGGCCTGCCCAGTTGGTGGGGTCATGGTGTGAGCACTCCGTCCACTGGTGGACACCTCGCGTTCACCGGCAATGGTAGCCAGCGGCAGCAGTCGCCAGAGGCGAAGAATCATGAACGAAAAGCCCGGAGCCCCAACGCCGCAACGCGGAACCGGGCGGTGAAAACCGCGGTTCCGGCGCGGGTTGCGCCGGGGCCGCGCGTGCGAATGCCGTTGGCGCCCACCTGGATACCCCGACGCCGTCGGCTTCGGGCCGGCTCGCCGCGCGGGCCCAGCCCGTCCCTCCCCAGCGAATGAATTCAAAGCCGGGGGCTGCCGTGATCGGACCGTGATCAGTCCCCCCGGACGGCGCCCACGCCCCGCGCCAGCCGCCACGGTTCGGCCCCGAACCGGACACGCCAATCGCGACAAAGTATGAATCTCGCCACAATTCAGTTGGGACTTAACTTGCAATCTTAAAGATTTCAGCGATTTCCCTGCGGAGTTTCGCAATAGCCCCTAGCATGGCGTGATTACGCATCCTCGATGCAGTGCATCGGTGCGCCCAATTTGGTCTCCGTCTCGGCCCGCGCGGGTCGGGCCGCCTCAGCCCGCCCTCGACGCCGCGCGCTGACAACGTCCCTGGTCACGCCCGTTCGGGCAGGTAAACGCCCGGACACCTTGGCGGACAGCGCCTCTGGCGGCGACGGCGGTACGACGTTATGGCCAAATACCGTCCCAAAAGTATGCGTCTGGGCCTTCGGCCAAGCCCGACGTCGACCGGCCCTGGCCAGGGCATTGTTAAATTTTTGTACGTTCGCACGATTTTTCCACGCGTGAGAAGCGAAGCCGCTACGCTGCTGATCGCGCCATGTTCTTACGGGTGGGCTTCGATCCGGGGGTCGGTGGGTTTTTTGCGCGTTGCGGCGGAGTTGCCAGCTCGCACAAAAAAATTCGACGAGATTTCTCGAAGCCCAGATAAGAGCGAGCAGCAGTGATAGGAACTTGTGGATAGGCAAGGAGAGGTGAAGGACAGTGGATAAGGCAGGCGTGACTCCGGTTGCCGTCATCGGGATGGCATGCCGGCTGCCAGGGGGTATCAACTCACCTGACCTCTTTTGGGAAGCGTTGCTCCGTGGCGACGACCTTGTCAAGGAAATTCCCGCCGAACGCTGGGACGTCGACTACTACTACGACCCCGAGCCGGGCGTCCCGGGCCGGTCGGTCTGCAAGTGGGGCTCGTTCCTGGACAACGTCGGCGACTTCGACCCCGAGTTCTTCGGCATCACCGAAAAAGAAGCCACCGCGATGGACCCGCAGCACCGGTTGCTCATGGAAACCGCGTGGGAGGCCATGGAACATGCCGGCCTCACCAAGGACACCATGGCCGAGGAAACGGGCGTTTTCGTCGGATTGAACTACGGCGACTACCAATTCGTCCACGCCGCCACCGACGCCTTTGACGGTCCCTATGGAAACCCGGGCACCATCTCCTGCATGGCCTCCGGGCGCATCGCCTACGCACTCGGCCTGCACGGTCCCGCCGTCACCATCGACACCGCGTGCTCTTCCGGCCTGTTCGCCATCCACCAGGCCTGCCGCAGCCTCAACGACGGAGAGAGCAACCTCGCGTTCGCCGGTGGCGTGAACGTGATGATGGAGCCGCGCAGGTCCGCTTCCGCTTCGGCGGGGGGCATGCTGTCCGGCACCGGGCACTGCTTCGCGTTCGACGTCAAGGCCGACGGCTTCGTCTCCGGCGAGGGCTGCGTGGTGCTGCTGCTCAAGCGCCTGACCGACGCGCAGCGCGACGGCGACCGGATCCTCGGTGTGATCCGCGCCACGGCCGCCAACCAGGACGGCCACACCATGAACATCGCGATGCCGTCCGGCGAGGCGCAGGCGGCGGTCTACCGCACGGCGCTCGCGGCGGCCGGCGTCGACGCCAGCACCGTCGGCATGGTCGAGGCGCACGGCACGGGCACCCCGGTCGGCGACCCGATCGAATACGGCAGCCTGGCCGAGGTATACGGCATCGGCAACCCCTGCGTGCTCGGCGCCTCGAAGACGAACTTCGGGCACACCCAGGCGGCCGCCGGTGCGCTGGGGATGATGAAGGCGGTTCTCTCCGTCCAGCACGGCGTGGTTCCCAAGAACCTGCACTTCGAAAGCCTGCCCGACGAAATGGCCCGGATCGACACCGGATTGTTTGTGCCGCAAGAGAATACGCCGTGGCCGCTGAATGGCGATCAACCGCGGCGCGCGGCGGTGTCGGCGTACGGAATCTCCGGCACCAACGTGCACGCCATCGTCGAGGAAGCCCCAGAACCCTTGTCGCGCAACGGCGCCGCGACCCGGGCCGGCCGCGATGGCACGCTGCTGTTCCCGCTGTCGGCCACCTCGGACGACAGCCTGCGCGAAACCGCCGCACGGCTCGCGGACTGGGTCGAGGCCCACGCCACCGAGCTGGCGGCGCCGGACCTGGCCTACACGCTGGCCCGCAAGCGGGGGCACCGCTCCGTGCGCACCACGGTGCTGGCCAGCGACACCGCGGAGCTGCTGACGGCCCTGCGGGACGTCGCCAACGGTGACGCCCTGTTCCAGGAAGTCGTCGGCCAGGAGGAGCGCGGCCCGGTCTGGGTCTTCTCCGGGCAGGGGTCGCAGTGGGCAACCATGGGCACCGACCTGCTGGCGAACGAGCCCGCCTTCGCGGCGGCCATCGCCGAGATCGAGCCGCTGATCGCCCACGAGTCCGGGTTCTCCGTGACCGAAGCGCTGACCGCGCCCGAGAAGGTCACCGGCATCGACCGGGTCCAGCCGACGATCTTCGCCATGCAGGTCGCGCTGGCGGCCACGATGAAGTCCTACGGGGTCCGGCCCGGCGCGGTGATCGGCCACTCGATGGGCGAGTCCGCGGCGGCCGTGGTCGCCGGGGCGCTGTCGCTCGAGGACGGGGTGCGGGTCATCTGCCGCCGCTCGCGACTGATGACCAAGATCGCCGGCTCGGGCGCCATGGCGTCCGTGGAACTGCCTGCCCAGCAAGTGCTTTCGGAGCTGATGGCGCGCGGCGTCAACGACGCCGTGGTGGCGGTGGTGGCCTCCCCGCAGTCCACCGTCATCGGCGGCGCGACCGAGACGGTCCGCGAACTGGTGGCGGTGTGGGAGCAGCGTGAGGTGATGGCCCGCGAGGTGGCCGTCGACGTGGCATCGCACTCGCCGCAGGTCGACCCGATCCTCGACGAGCTGTACGACGTGCTGGCCGAGATCGAGCCGCTGACCCCGGAGGTCTCCTACTACTCGGCCACCTCGTTCGACCCCCGCGAGGAGCCCTACTGCGACGCCAACTACTGGGTCGACAACCTGCGTCACACGGTCCGTTTCTCGGCCGCGGTGCAGGCGGCGCTGGAAGACGGCTACCGCGTCTTCGGCGAGCTCTCACCCCACCCGCTGCTGACCCACGCGGTCGACCAGACCGCCCGCAGCCTCGACATGACGGTGGCCGCGCTCGCCGCGATGCGGCGCGAACAGCCGCTGCCCCACGGCCTGCGCGGCTTGCTGGGTGACCTGTACGCCACCGGCGCCACGGTCGACTTCTCCGTGCTGTACCCGGGCGGTCACCTGGTGGACGCGCCGCTGCCTGCGTGGACGCACCGGTCGCTGCTGTTGAGCCGCGAGGGCCACAGCTCGCGCGCGCTGGCCTCCAGCGTCGCGGTGCACCCGCTGATGGGCCAGCACGTCCGCCTGCCCGAGGAGCCGGAACGCCACGTCTGGCAGGCCGACATCGGCACGGCGACGCTGCCCTGGCTGGCCGACCACCAGGTCCACGGCACGGCCACGCTGCCGGGTGCGGCCTACTGCGAGATGGCGCTGGCCGCCGCGCGCACCGTCTTCGGCGAGGCGTCCGAGGTTCGCGACGTCCGCTTCGAGCAGATGCTGATGCTCGACGAGGAAACCCACATCAGCCTCACCGCCACCGCTGAGACGCCCGGTGCGCTCACCTTCGTGGTGGAAACCAACGAGGACGGCGTCCAGGCCCGCCGCGCGTCCGCGGTGCTGCACGACGTCGACGACGAAGACCAGCCGTCCGTGCAGGACATCGACGAGCTGCTCGACGCCCACCCGAGCCGCCTGGAGGGCGCCGACCTCCGCGACGCCATGGACCTGTGCGGCATCCAGTACGGTCCCGCCTTCACCGGCCTGGCCGGCGCGCACACCGCCGAGGGAACCGGCACCACGGTGCTGGCCGAGATCGGGCTGCCCAGCGTGATCCGGACCCAGCAGACGAATTACGGGGTCCACCCGGCGCTGCTCGACGCCTGCTTCCAGTCGGTCGCCGCGCACCCCAGCGTCGCGAACGCCAGCCTGGGCGGCCTGCTGTTGCCGCTCGGTGTTCGCCGGCTTCGGGTCCACGGCCCCGTCAGCACTGCCCGCTACTGCTACTCGCGGGTGACCTCGGCGAGCGGCGGAGCGGTCGAGGCCGACCTCGACGTGCTGGACAAGCACGGCACCGTGCTGCTGACCGTGCGCGGGCTGCAGATGGGCACCGGCATCTCGCCGAGCGGCGAGCGGGCCAAGGTGATGGCGGAGCGCCTGCTGACGGTGGAATGGCAGCAACGCCAGCTGCCCGAGGCCGCCGCCGCCGAGACCGGCGCATGGCTGCTGATCAGCACCTCCGACGCCGCCGACCTGGTGGCCGCAGCGTTCACCGACGCGATGAAGCTGCACGACGCGGAATGCAAGACCTTGTCCTGGCCGCACCAGGCCGACCACCGGGCCATGGCCGTACGGCTGCGCGACGAGGTCGAGAAGGGCGAGTTCGCCGGCGTGGTCGTGGTGACGGAGCCGAAGAACGGCAACCCGGACGACGAAAGCGCCGTGCGTGGCGGTGATTTGGTGCACCACGTGGTGCGCATCGCCCGCGAGCTCCCGGAACTGCAGGGCGAGTCGCCCCGGTTGTTCGTCGTCACCCGAAACGCCCAAAAGGTGCTGTCGGAGGACGTTCCCAACCTCGACCAGGGCGGCCTGCGCGGCCTGCTGCGGGTGATCGGTGCCGAGCACCCGCACCTGCACACCACCCACATCGACGTCGACGAGCAGACCGGCGCCGAGCAGGTGGTGCGCCAGCTGCTGATGACGGGCCCGGGCGAGGACGAGACGGCCTGGCGCAACGACGAGTGGTACAGCGCGCGCCTGTGCCCCACCCCGCTGCGTCCCGAAGAGCGGCTGTCCACCGTCGTCGACCACGAGACCGACGGCATGCGGATGCAGATCCGCACACCGGGCGACCTGCAGACGATGGAGTTCGCCGCGTTCGACCGGGTTCCGCCGGGACCGGGGCAGATCGAGGTGGCGGTCACCGCGTCGAGCATCAACTTCGCCGACGTGCTGAACGCGTTCGGCCGCTACCAGAGCCTGGACAACATCCTGCCCCAGCTGGGCACGGACTTCGCGGGCGTGGTCACGGCCGTCGGACCCGACGTCACCAACCACAAGGTCGGCGACCACGTCGGCGGCATGTCCCCCAACGGCTGCTGGGCCACGTTCGTCACGTGCGACGCGCGCCTGGCCACCACGCTGCCCGAGGGGCTGAGCGACGCACAGGCGGCAGCGGTGACCACCGCGCACGCCACCGCCTGGTACGGGCTGAACGAACTGGCCCGGATCAAGGCCGGCGACAAGGTGCTGATCCACTCGGGCACCGGCGGCGTCGGGCAGGCGGCGATCGCCATCGCCCGCGCGGCCGGGGCCGAGATCTTCGCCACGGCCGGCAGCGAGCAGCGTCGACAGCTGTTGCGCGACATGGGAATTGAGCATGTCTACGATTCGCGCACGGTCGAGTTCGCCGAGCAGATCCGGCGCGACACCGACGGCTACGGCGTGGACATCGTGCTCAACTCGGTGACCGGTGCCGCGCAGCTGGCCGGGATCAAGCTGCTCGCCCTGGGCGGACGGTTCGTCGAGATCGGCAAGCGCGACATCTACGGCGACACCAAGCTGGGTCTCTTCCCGTTCCGCCGCAACCTGGCGTTCTGGGGCGTGGACCTGGGCCTGATGTCGGTCAGCCACCCCAGCCAGGTCAGCCAGGTGCTGAGCACCGTCTACCGGCTGACCGCCGAGGGCGTGCTGCCGATGCCCGAGAGCACGCACTACCCGCTCTCCGAGGCGGCCACCGCGATTCGCGTGATGAGCGCGGCCGAGCACACCGGCAAGCTCATCCTCGACATCCCGCGGGCCGGCCGCAGCAGCGTGGTGCTGCCGCCCGAGCAGGCACCGGTCTTCCGGCGCGACGGCTCGTACATCATCACCGGTGGTCTGGGCGGCCTGGGGCTGTTCCTGGCCGAGAAGATGGCCGCGTCCGGTGCGGGCCGGATCGTGCTCACCTCGCGTTCCGAGCCCTCGCAGAAGGCGCTTGAAACGATCGAGCTCGTCCGAGCGATAGGTTCTGACGTGATCGTGGAGTGCGGTGACATCGCCCAGGCCGACGTCGCACAGCGGCTGGTGGCCACGGCGACCGCCACCGGGCTGCCGTTGCGGGGCGTGCTGCACGCCGCCGCGGTGGTCGAGGACGCCACCCTGACCAACATCACCGATGAGCTGATCGACCGTGACTGGGCGCCAAAGGTGTACGGCGCGTGGAACCTACACGAGGCCACCGCATCCGCGGACCTGGACTGGTTCTGCTCGTTCTCGTCGGCGGCGGCCCTGCTGGGCTCGCCGGGCCAGGGCGCCTACGCCGCGGCCAACAGCTGGCTGGACGCCTTCACCCACTGGCGGCGCGCGCAGGGCCTGCCGGCCACCGCGATCGCCTGGGGCGCCTGGGGCGAGATCGGCCGCGGCGCGGACTTCGCAGAAGGCAGTGGCGCCGCGATCGCTCCCGACGAGGGCGCCTACGCGTTCGAGGCGCTGCTGCGCCACGACCGCGCGTACACCGGCTACAGCCCGCTCATCGGGACGCCGTGGATCGCGTCCTTCGCGGAGCGCAGCAAGTTCCTCGAGATGTTCAAGTCGGCCGGCGAAAAGCGTTCGGGCTCAAGCAAACTGCGCGCCGAGCTGTCCGACCTGCCGCTCGACGAGTGGCCCACCCGGCTGCGGCGCCTGCTCTCCGAGCAGATCGGCCTGATCCTGCGCCGCAACATCGACGTGGACCACCCGCTTTCCGAGTACGGCCTCGACTCGCTGGGCAATCTCGAATTGCGCACGCACATCGAGGCGCAGACGGGGGTACGCATCACCTCGGCCGACATCACCACGGTGCGCGGCTTGGCGGATCACCTGTTTTCGAAGCTGGCTCCTAAGGAGGACGCTGCGGCACCCGCGTGAGATAGGTCCTACGTCAAAGTCGACTGCACTGCTTAGGCCGGTATTTAAGGAGGGAAACGTGTTCATAGGTGGAGGCTCTGAGCACGACAGCCTGCGAGTGGGCAACGCGTACGACTGGTACCCGGGCGCGGGTTCGGTCGTGACGTGGCAGCCCACGCCCGGCTGCATCGCGAAGGCTCGGCAGGCGCCGGTGAGCCCGGTGCCGCCCAGCTCCATGCAGGCGGGTCACCTTCGCGGGTTCGTCGAGTTCGGTGAGCGTGGGCTGGATTATTCGCGGGCGATCATGGGGTCCTGGGATGTGCCCGGGCGCTGCGACATCCGCGCGATGACCTACGTCATCAACGCGCACCTGCGCCGCCACGCGACGTACCACAGCTGGTTCGAGTACACCGACGACAAGAACATCGTCCGGCACACCCTGAAGAACCCGCGCGACATCAACTTCGTCGCGAAGGAGTACGGCGTGATGACGGAGCTCGAGTGGCGCGAACACGTGCTCGCCACGCCCGATCCGCTGCAGTGGGACTGCTTCCGGTTCGGCATCGTCCAGCACGAGGACCACTTCGCGCTGTATGCGGTCGTCGACCACCTGCACTGCGATCCGATGTTGCTCGCCGGGCTGTACGTCGAGATCTTGATGAACTACACCGCGCTCATCGAGGGCAAGGCGCCGGTCTCGCTGCCGCCGGCGGCCAGCTACGACGACTTCTGCATGCGGGAGCACAACATCGTGTCGGGGATGACGCTGGAGTCCCCGGAGGTGCGCAAGTGGATCGAGTTCGCCGAAGCCAACGGCGGGACCCTGCCCGACTTCCCGCTGCCGCTAGGTGACCAGTCGATTCCGTGCGGCGGTGACACCCATGTCGAGCGGTTGCTCGGCCCCGACCAAACGGCCCAGTTCGAGGCGCTGTGCCGGCAGGCGGGAGCCCGGTTCAGCGGTGGCCTGTTCGCCTGCGCCGCCCTGGCTCAGTACGAATTGACCGGCGCGGAAACGTATTACGGGCTTACCCCCACCGACAAGCGCAAGAGCCCGGCGGACTTCATGACGGTGGGCTGGTTCACCGGCGTGGTGCCGTTCACCGTGCCCGTCGACCCGAACTCGTTCGAGGAAACGGCCCGCGCGGCGCAGGCCTCCTTCGACGCGAACATGGATCTGGCGAACGTGCCGTTCGACCGCGTGCTGGAATTGGCGCCCTGGCTCCGCAAGCACGGACCCCAGTTCACCATGATGAGCTACATGGACGCGGGCCTTCCTCCCCTGTCCGGCATCGTCGCCACCGCCCTGGACGGCGTGAACGCGACCGCGTTCACCGATGGCCGCAGCCCGGCGTACATGTACTCGACGGTCTTCCGGCTGTTCGACGAGGTCTCGATCATGGTGTCCTACCCGAACAACCCGGTCGCCCGCGAATCCGTGATTCGCTACACGGAGGCGTTGAAGTCGGTGTTCGACCGGGTCGTCGCGGGCAAGCTGGCCGAGGTGCCGGTTCGCGTAGCCAGGTAAGCTGCGAAGCGCTTCGTCCTCGAGCGAAGTGGAAGGCTGAGCTCCGTCGATGAAGTTTGTCTTGGCGGCCCACGGTACCCGCGGCGACATCGAGCCCGGTGCCACGGTCGGCGTGGAACTCCGGCGCCGGGGCCACGATGTCCGAATGGCGGTGCCGCCCAACCTGGTTGACTTCGTCGAGTCGGCCGGGGTGCCCGCCGTCTCCTACGGGCCGGACACGCGTGATCAGGTGGTGGCGGTCGCCGACTTCACCCACAACGCCTTCAAACCCCAGAACCCGGCCGACTTCATGCGCACCTTCAAGTCGCTTTTCGTCGAGGGCTGGGCGGAGATGAGCCGGACGCTCACCTCGCTGGCCGACGGGGCGGACCTGCTGCTGACGGGCCAGACCTACCACGGGGTGGTGGCGAATGTCGCAGAATACTACGACATTCCGGTGGCGGGGCTGCATCATTTCCCGGTGCGGGTCAACGGTCAGATCGGCGTTCCGTTTCTGCCGTCGCCGGCGCCGATCGTCCGCACCACGCTGTCGGCGGGCTGGCGGCTGTATAACCGCTTCACCAAGGCGGACGAGGACGCGCAGCGCCGCGAGCTGGGCCTGCCGCCCACGACGGTGCCCGCGTGGCAGCGGATGGCCGACGGCGGAACGCTCGAAATCCAGGCCTACGACCGGGCCTTGTTCCCCGGGCTGGCGGCGGAGTGGAATGGCAAGCGCCCCTTCGTGGGTTCGTTGACCCTGGAGTTGGCCGCGGAGACCGACGATGAGGTCGCGTCGTGGATCGCCGCGGGAAAGCCGCCGATCTACTTCGGTTTTGGCAGCACTCCGGTCAGCTCCCCCGCCGAGACGGTGGCCATGATCGCCGACGCCTGCGCCGAGTTGGGCGAACGCGCGCTGATCTATTCCGGCGCCGACGGTTCCGAGCCCGCTCCGCATAGTGAGCACATCAAGCTGGTCGGACACGTCAACTACAGCACGATCTTGCCCATGTGTCGGGCGGCCGCCCACCATGGCGGGGCGGGCACGACGGCGGCGAGCCTACGAGCCGGGCTCCCGACGTTGATCCTGTGGGACGTGGCCGACCAGTTCATCTGGGCGACCCAGGTCAAACGGCTGAAAGTCGGCTCCGCCAAGAAGCTTTCGACCATCACCCGCAAATCGTTGGTTAGGCAGCTGCGCAAGATCCTCGCGCCGGACTACGTGGCCCGGGCCCGTGAGATCGCACCGCAGATGTCCAAACCGGCCGTCGGGGTGGTCACCGCCGCCGACCTCCTGGAGCAGAGCGTCCGCGTCGGCGTCTGAACGGCCGGTGCCGTTACGGCTGCCGGCTGGCGGCCGCGTCGCGCTGGACGAGCGGGTAAGACTTGTACCACTTGCGGTGGTGTGCCGCACCCATCTCGCGCAGGATGCCCATGGCCGCGAACCAGCCGTGCGTCTTGCGCAACCCCAGAATCATCGCCCGGCTGGAGCCCCAGTGGTACTTCAGGCCGCCGAAGTGAACCTTGGCGGTCCTGCGCCCGAAATGGTTGACGTAGGCCATTTCCGTTGTGTACACGCCGAATCCGGCTTTTCGCGCCCGCAGCGCGAGGTCGAGGTCGAGCCCCCAGCCGTAGCGGCCGAAGGTGTCGAGATCCATTCCCCCGACGGCTTCCCAGCATTCCCGGGACATCGCCAGCGCCGTGCCCTCGATGGCGGGCACCACCCGATACTGCGGCCGCGGAACGTAGCTCGCGGCGTCCGGTATTCCCTCGACCACCGCGTAGGGGAATCCGATGTTGAACAGCGGCCCCACCATCCCGACGTCCGCGGGCAGGCGCGGGTCGAGCAGGGCGGCGACGAATCCCCGGGACAGCCGGGTGTCGTTGTTGAGCGTCATCGCGTGGGAGTAGCCCTCCGCGAACGCGGTTCGGAAGCCGAGCTCGCTGCCCCCGGCCCACCCCAGGTTCGTGCCCGGCGTGGCGACGCGTTCGTTGCCGATCTTCGGGTAGTCGCCGCGATTGTCGACGATCAAGTAGTCGGCGCCCTCGCGCTCCAAATCCGCTACGAGCGCGTGTGTGTACTCGTGCTGGCCGAAGACCGGCACCGTGATCAGTAGGGACACACCGGGAGCGTACCCCGAGCCGCGCAACCCCGCGGGGCGTTCCGCCATCAGTCCAAACCCCCGCGTCGGGCGGCTTTTTCCAGCAGATCGGCGGCGCTGGCGACGCTCTCGGCGGGCTTTGTCATCCGCGAGGCGACGTCGCGCGCCCGGCTGACATAGGCGGGCGCGAGGACCGATTTGAGGTCGGCGACCAACGTTTTGCGGGTGGTGCTCGAGAAGCGGCGGCCCGAGCCGACTTTCAGCTGTTTGATCTGGGCCGCCCAGATCGGCTGGTCGGAGGTGATCCAGAGGATCAGCGTGGGGACGCCGGCCCGTAACCCCGCGGCTGTGGTGCCGGAACCGCCGTGGTGCACAACGGCGCGACAGGTCGGAAATATCGCGGCGTGATTGACCGCCGAGACAACCTTCACATGGTCGAATGCGGGGACGCCGCCGTCCTGCGCCCGCGAGCAGATCAGCGCCCGCTCGCCCAGCTCCGCACAGGCCCCGCCGATCATCGTGGCCAGATCCGCGAGCGACCCGGCGGGCATGCTGCCGAACCCGAAATAGATGGGCGGCGTTCCGGCGGTGATCCACGACGCGACCTCGTCGTCGGCATCGGTGGGCGACTCCATGGTCAGCGCGCCGACGAACGGCCGCCGGGCGCCCCATTCCTCGGCCAACCCGGGAAAACAAAGCGCGTCGTAGGCCTGGATCTCCAGCGCGCCCAGTTCCGACATGCGTTGCGGCGCAGGGCAAGTGGCATTCGGCAGACCCAAATCCCGGCGCTGCGCGTCGTCGGCGCCCCGGGTGAACCGCCAATACATCCAGTCGAGGGTCTTCATCGTCGAGCGCACCAGCGGCGCGGGCAACCGCGCGGGAAACGCCACGTGGCCGTTGGGCCGCATCGGGTAGAAGTGCAACGCGGCCAACGGAATGTCGTAGCGCTCGGCGACGTTGGCGGCGATCTCCTGATAGAGCTGGCCGGTCAGCAGCAGGTCGACACCGTCCACGAGCGAGTTGAGCGCGGCGCCCAGCTCTTCGAAGCCCGCCCGGACCGGCTCCATCGCCTCGCGCGCCAGCTTGACCGGGTTTTGGAACTTCCACGAGTTATGCAGGAAATCCTCGTCCAGCTGTTGCTGGGAATCCCGCTGCCCGTAGGCGACGGCGGGCAGCCCGGCCGACTCGACGAAGCCGATCAGATTGGGCGGCACCGCAACCCGCACGTCGTGCCCCCGGCGCTGCAGCTCCCGGCCGATGGCGGCGCACGGCTCGATGTCGCCGCGAGTTCCGTAGCTCGCCAACGCAAACTTCATGACGGAGTCGAGCCCATCAATCCTTGACGAAGTGGTAGACGCGGTAAGAGAAGCCCCCGGCGCGGCGCAGATCCCAGTCCATCACCCCGACGCCGTAACGGATCAGGGAGTTCATGAATCCGGGCAGGCGGTCGCTGATCTGCTGCTGGGTCCGCCGCGTGTTGGCGTCCAGCCCGCGCTTGGCCTCCGCGTCGATGTCCCTTTCCGAGACCTTGCGCAGCGGCGCGGCGGCCAGCGCCGCCTCCCACTCGCCGACGACGGGAGCGCGGCGGGAATCGGTGTACAGGAAATGCCCCCCGGGCCGCAGCACGCGCGCCACCTCCTCGAGGAAGCGGGAGAAGTGGGGGTACTGATGCGAGGCCTCGACGTTGACCACCGCGTCGAAGGAGCCGTCGCCGAAGGGCAGGTTTTCGGCATCGCCCTGTACGAAATCCAGGCCGGGCAGCTGGTGGCGTTCCCGGCACTTGTCGATGCTGGCGGGGTTCAGATCCAGCCCGGTGTAGGAGGCCGGGCCCAGGTTCCGCACGATGTAGGACGCGCCCCCGCCGGCCCCGCAACTGACCTCCAGCACCTTTTTGCCGGTGAGATCCACCTGCGAGGCGGTCACGTGATAGAGCTGAATGCAGTAGCGGTTGGGTTCGTCGGACGGCGCCAACGGCAGGCCCATCGGAGGGTCCTCTTCGTAGCCGAAGTTGAAGAAAACCACGTCGTCGCCGACCTGGCGGGTGCCGAGGGGCAGAAAGTACTTCGTGGTGAGCTTGCCGACGAGCGGGTTGGATTGCAGGCGGTATTTGAGAGCCACGGCAAGAGTGTTGCACGGATCCGCGGCGCTACACGGCGAATAGCCGCCTTGACCGCTTCGCGACCGGCAATTGCGGCCTTGACCAGCGCGTTTACCCCAAGATCACAGCAATGTCACGGTCACCGCCCAGATCTTGATTAGCCCACGCGAGTGTGCGCCGGATTGTAGGGTGGTTGGCGTGTCGAGCCGGACTGGCACGGGCGAGGCAGCCAAGCCTGGGGGAATCTTCGACCGCATAGGCGACATCGTCGTGCGGTGGCCCCTGCTTGTCATCGCGGGCTGGATCGGGGTGGCGGTCACCCTGGCACTGGTCTTTCCGCCGTTGCCGGTCCAGGCCAGCAAGCGCGAGCCGAAGGCCCTCCCGGACAACGCCCCGACGGTGGTCGTCAACCAGGAAATGGCCAAGGCCTTCGCGATGCCCGGCGCCCCTAAAGCGGGCGGAGACGCCAAGAAGGCCCCGGACGCCGCCGGGGACGGGGGCGGCGACAATCCGCTGGGCGGCGGCGGTTCCCTGCTGATGATCCTGCTCAGCGACGAGAACGGCATCACACCTGCCGACGAGGCCGTCTACGCCAGGCTGGTGGACAAGCTGCGCCAGGACAAGGCCGACAAGCTGACGGTGCAGGACTTTTTGACCAACCCTCAGATGCGCGAGGTCCTGGCGAGCAAGGACGGCAAGGCCTTCATCCTGCCGATCTCGTTCCCAGGCGCCGGCACCGCGCCGTCGACGATCGCGGCCTACCACCACGTCAAAGACATCGCCAAAGAGGTAACCGCGGGAACCTCGCTGACCGCCCACGTCAGCGGGCCGCTGGCCACGATCGCCGACGCGACCGAAATGGCGCTCGAAGACGCGCATTTCATTGAGATCGGCACCGTGGTGTCGGTGCTGGCCATCCTTTTCCTGATTTACCGCAACATCATCACGATGTTGGTACCGCTGATCAACATCGGTGCGTCGATCGGAACGTCGCAGGGCGTCCTGTCCGGGCTGAGCGAGATCGGCCTGCCGTTCGCCCTGCAGACCCTCGTCCTGATGACCGCCGTCATGGTCGGGGCGGGGACGGACTATGCCGTCTTCCTGATCAGCCGCTATCACGACTATGTGCGAAAGGGCCACACGTCCGACGAAGCGGTCAAGATGGCGCTGATGTCGATCGGCAAGGTGATCGCCGCGTCGGCGGCCACCGTCGCGGTCGCGTTCCTCGCAATGGTGTTCACCAAGCTGGAAGTGTTTTCGACCGTCGGTCCGGCGATTTCGATTTCGGTCATCGTGGCATTCCTGTGTGCGGTCACCCTGTTGCCCGCCCTGTTGGTGCTCGCCGGACGTCGTGGCTGGATCAAGCCGCGTCGCGACCTCACCACCCGGATGTGGCGAATCATGGGCACGCGCGTCGTGCGCCGGCCGCGCGTCCACCTGATCGGAAGCCTGATCGTGCTCATCGGTTTGGCCAGTTGCACGGCGGTGATGCGCTTCAACTACGACGACCTCAAGACGATGCCCGCCTCCGTGGACAGCTCCAAGGGGTATGACGTGATGAATCGCCATTTCCCGGCGAACGCGCTGACACCCATGGTGCTGTTCATCAAGTCGCCCTCCCACGACCTGAGGACGCCGGCCGCCCTCGCGGACCTGGAGCAGATGGCCGCCCGGGTGAGCCAGCTGCCCGACATCACGATGGTGCGCGGGCTGACCCGGCCCAACGGCGAACCGCTGGAGCAGACCAAGATCTCGTTCCAGGCCGGTGAGGTCGGCAGCAAGCTTGACGACGGATCCCGCCAGATCACCGAGCACGACAGCGATCTGGACCGCCTGGTCAACGGCTCCAATCAGTTGGCCGACGCCCTGGCGATGCTGCGCGATCAGGTCAACGGCGCCCTGACCAGCCTCGGCCCCGCGGTCAGCGCGCTGACGGCGATGGAGCAGATGGCGGGCGGCGATAGCACCATCGCCGCGCTCGACCAGGGCGCCGCCCTCACCGGGCGGATGAAGACGCTCGGCGACAACCTCAACATGTCCACCATGAACGCCGAAAACATCGCCGCGTGGGCCACACCGATGTTGAACGCCCTCAATAACAGCCCGGACTGCAACGCCGACCCGGGCTGCGTGAGCTCACGTTCGGGGTTGGCCGCGATGGTGCAGGCAAACAACGACGGAACCCTCAACTCCATCAAGATCATGGCTCACAACCTGCAAGCGGCCGGGAAATCGCAGACCGTCGGGCAGACGCTGAACACCGCCCAGCAAACGCTGACTCAGGCCTCCAGCGCCATGAAGACGATCAGGGATCTGCAGACCACGATGGGCCAGGCGCAACAGGGCGCCAACGCGCTTGCCGACGGCAGCCGCGCGATCGCCGGTGGGGTGAAACAACTCGTCGATTCCACCCGACAGATCGGCAGCGGCCTCAACGAGGCGTCGCAATTCCTGTTGAGCATGAAGCACGACACCGACAACAAGCCGTCGATGTCCGGCTTCAACATCCCACCGCAGATCCTGACGAGGGACGAATTCAAGCAGGGCGCCGCGATCTTCCTGTCCCCCGACGGGCACGCGGCGCGGTATCTGATCCAGAGCGGACTCAACCCGTTCTCCACCGATGCCATGGACCAGATCCCGAAGATCATCAAGGCCGCGCAGTCGGCGCAGCCCAACACCGAGCTGTCGGACGCCACGGTGCAGGTGGCGGGTGTGCCGAGCGGGCTTGCCGACACGCGTAACTATTACAACAACGACATCGGCTACATCGTCTTCGCCACGATCATGATCGTGTTCCTGATCTTGGTCGGCCTGTTGCGTGCGGTGGTTGCGCCGCTGTACCTCATCGGTTCGGTGCTGCTTTCCTACCTGTCGGCAATGGGTTTGGGCGTCTTGGTGTTCCAGCTGCTGCTCGGGCAGAACCTGCACTGGAGCCTGCCCGGGCTGTCCTTCATCCTGCTCGTCGCGGTCGGCGCGGACTACAACATGCTGCTCATCTCGCGCATCCGCGACGAGTCGCCGCACGGCGTGCGGGTCGGCGTCATTCGCACGGTGGGTTCGACCGGTGGCGTGATCACGTCGGCCGGCCTGATCTTCGCGGCCTCGATGTTCGGGTTGATGAGCGCCAGCATCTACACGATGGCCGAGGCCGGCTTCATCCTCGGGATGGGCATTCTGATCGACACGTTCCTGGTGCGCTCGATCACCGTGCCGGCCATGGCCGCGCTGATCGGCCAAAAGAACTGGTGGCCTTCACACCTCGGCAAGACGCCCGCCCAGGTTTACGCGGCCCACCAGAAGAAGCAGCACCAGCTCAATCAGCTGACCGATCAGCTGGTCAAGATGAAGGTGATTCCGAGCCCGGCCGCTCTGGGACCGGCGGGCGCGTCCTCGGCGACGAGCGCGCCGAGCGAGCCGTTGATTCCCGACGACCTGCTCGTTCGCCTGAAACTCGTTCCGCCCGGGCACAAGCCGCGGACGAAGTCGCGTCGGACACGGCCCAACGGTGTCGCCAAGACGGCGTCCGGCCCCGCGGCCGCCAAGAACGGGAAACGGTCGAAGAGACAACGTCTTTCGAACCACGCGCTCCCGCTGTTCGACCTCAGCGGCCTGTCGGGTCAGCTGACCGACGATCTTCGCGATCCGGGGTTGGATTCCGCCCCGCCCACCAACGGCAACGGCAGCCACAAGGGCGATCGCTATGTCGGCCACCCGCTGCCGCTGTTCGGCCAGGACTTCCTGTCGCCCCGGCCAATCACGGTCGGCGCCAACGGAAACGGGCATTCGAACGGCAACGGGCACAGTGAACAATCAGCCGACGACGACCGCGGCAATCCGTTGCCGCTGTTCGGGACGGGCGCCCCGGCGCAGCAGCCCACCAATGGCAACGGGCACGGCAAGCACCCGCTTCTCTAGCCTCGAAAATTTTCGTCGAGGTTGACGTGGTCGCGAAGAAGTACGAGTGGACCACGCGCTAGCGTCAATCTCGGCGTTCAGAGAATTCCGAAACGCCTAGCCGTCCAACCGGACGAACTCGTCCTGCCGGTAGAGCTCGACGCACTGCGATCGCCTGATCTTGCCACTCGTGGTGATGGGTATCGAACCCGGTGATACGAGAACGAGATCCGCCACCTTCAGCCCGTGAGACTTCGAAATCGCGGAGGTGACTTCGCGTTTGACGCCGCGCAGCTTGTCCGCTGCCTCCTCCTCGGAGGCGCCGCGCTTCTTCATCTCGATGATCGCGACCAGCTTCTCGACGCCCTTGTCGGGAACTGCGATCGCCGCGCAACGTCCCGCGGTGATCTCCTGGATGGTCGCCTCGATGTCGTCGGGAGAATGGTTGCGCCCGTAGACAATCAGCAGGTCCTTGATCCGTCCGATGATGAACATCTCGCCGCTGGAGAAGAAGCCCGAGTCGCCCGTTCTCAGCCAGGGGCCTTCGGGTGTGCCCTGCGACGGCTCGACGATCGTCGCCCCGAAGGTCCGCGCCGTCTCTTCGGGCTTCTGCCAATAACCGGCGGCGACGTTCTCGCCGTGCACCCAGATCTCACCGACCGTCCCCTCCGGGCACTCGCGACCAGTGTCGGGGTCGACGATGCGGTGCAGCATCGATGTGGGGTTGCCGTAACTGACCAGCGGTGTGCCACTTCCGGTTTCACACCGCACCGCCTCGCCGCCGGGCAGCTTCTCGGAATCGAAATAACCGATCTCGGGCGGGTCGCCCACCTGGCGGGTCGACATATACACCGTGGCCTCCGCCATGCCGTAGCAAGGCCGCAGCGCCCGGGGGTCGAAGTTGAAGGGGGCGAACCGGTCCGTGAATCGCTTGAGCGTTGCCGGCTGCACGCGCTCGCTGCCGTTGAGGATCGTGTGAACGACGCCGAGGTCGTGCCCGGCCATGTCGTCGTCGGAGGTCTTGCGCACCGCGAGCTCGTAGGCGAAGTTCGGCCCCGCCGAGATCGTGCAGTCGTTCTGGGCCATCATGTGCATCCAGCGAGCCGGTCGCTGCAGGAACCCCACCGGGCTGGACAGCACCGTCGGTACGCCGGCCAGGATCGGCATGATGATGCCCAACAGCAGACCCATGTCGTGGTAGAGCGGCAGCCAGGTCACCACCGTCATCCCGGGAGGCGCCACCCCGCCCTCGGGCGCAAAGAAGTCGCTCATGATCTGCTCGAAGTTGGCGAAGACGTTCCTGCTGGAGACCATGACCCCGGCCGGCGTGCGGGTGGATCCGGAGGTGTACTGCAGATAGATGAAGTCCGACCCGTCGTCGGCGCCGGCGCGCGGTCTGGGGCCGGTGGGGCGCTGCCGAGTTTCGAGGTCCAGCAAATCGAGTTCGACGATCGAGGGCGCGGATTTTGCCTGTCCGGTCTGCACCGACGCGGCGACGTTGTCGACGACCGCGGACGTCGTGAGGACGACGGCGGGCGAGGTGTCGGCCAGCACCGAGATGGTGCGTTCGTCGTGCGCACCGCCATAGGGAACCGAAAGCGGAACCGCGACCAGCCCGGCCTGCAGGGCGCCGAGAAAGCCCAGGACGTAGTCGAGTCCATTGGGGGCGAGGATCAGGGCCCGGTCACCGGGCGACCCGCTGGCCCTGAGCTGTTCGCCGAGGTTGACCACGCGCTTGTACAGCTCCGACCACGTCAGGGTCTGTCGGACGCCGTCCCAATCCTGGTCGTAGTCAATGTATGTGAACGCCGCGTCATTGGGCTGCAAGCTCGCGCGTTCGCGCAGCACACCAGGGATAGATGACTGAACCACGGACAACACACTACCTTCGTCGAAAGCGTTTCCGGCCCGGAACGGCCAGGTTACAACCGCGCGGCCCCCCGGCCGCCCCCGATGTCCCCCGCGCACAAAGCGCTCCGCCCCTGCTGGCAAATAAACTACCGTGTACGCGGTGGACAATCGACTCGCACACATGGACCAGGCGTCTTTCCTCGGTCTGCGGGCGCTTGGCTACGGGGCGCACGTGCAGTTCAGCTGGATTTACAACCGCCCCGCAAACGTTGACGGATTGCGCCGCTTCCACCGAAACCTCGGATACGGGTTGCTCGGGCGGCTGGTCGAACCCTCGCCGCTGCCTTTCGCGCGTGACCGCTGGGTGGTCGCGCGCGGACCCGCCGACATCGAGATCGCCGAAACACCGCGCTCCCGTGCGGATCTGAATGACTGGTTGCATGAGCGGGCCTGCCTGCCGCTGGATCCCGAATACGGGCCCGGCTGGCACCTCGGGGTCCTCCCCCTCGACGACGGCGGGACCGCGGTTTGCCTGACCACGTCGCACACCCTGGTCGACGGCCTCGGGATCCTGCAGGCCATCTCCGACGCGGCGGAGGGACGAACCCGCCACCTGGGCTACCCCGGCCCAGGTTCGCGCACCCGCGGACGGGCAGCGCTACAGGACGCCCGGCAAACGATCGCGTCGGCCCCCGAGCTGGCGCGCGCGGTGGCGGCCACGGTGCGCATCGCCCGACACCGGCGCAAGGACGTCGTCGCCTCGATGACCTCGCCACCGCCTTCGCCGCGCAGGGCCGCCCACGATCGGCCCGTCGTGGTGCCGTACTTGACGGCCTACGTCGACGTGACGGCCTGGGACGCGTGCGCGAAAACCATTGGCGGAAACAGCTTCACGCTTCTCGCGGGATTCGCGGGCAGGCTCGGCGTGCGAATGGGGCGCGTCTGCGACGACGGAACGGTCACGCTGGCGTTCCCGGTCAGCGACCGCACCGAAGACGACACGCGTGGCAACGCAGTGGTATTCCCCACCATTTCGGTCGACCCGGCGCGCCTGTCCTCCGACCTCGGGGAGGTCCGTCTCAAGTTCAAGCAGGCGTTCGCCGACCTCACCGAAATCACCGAGGAGCTGCTGGGGCCGCTGCCGCTGGCCTCGCTGGCGCCCAAATGGGCTGCACGGCGCGCGGCGGGAATGGGATTGGGTGTCGCCAGCCTTCCCATCGGCTGCTCTAACGTCGGGGATATGCCTCCGGCGACGAACCGCCCGGACGGGACCGACGCCGACTACGCATTCGGGCGGCTGATCGAACCGGGCATCAACCGGCGCGCCCTCGAACGCATGGGCGGGCAACTGTTCGTCGCTTCGGGGCGGATCCACGGAAAAATCTTCCTCGCGGTCAACGCCTACCTCGCCGAGCGGACGAACTCCCAAGCCGCGCTGCGCGAGGACGTCTCACGGACGTTGGACGAATTCGGCCTGACCGCCGAGATTCACGGCTAGCGCCCGCGCGCGGGGGAATTCGCGAAAAGTGGCCTGCGCCAGAGTCTTCAGATGCTGCGCCCGCTGCGGCCCGAAGACCGCGATCTCCACGACCAGCGCCAGCCATGCGGGAAACCACCACAGCCGGGCGATGATTCGGATCGAGCGGGGTGACGCCGGATCGACGGCCAGCCAACTGAGGATGCGCAGCTGATCGAGCAGGTAGCCGCGGGACTTCATCAGGTACGTGGTTTCGGTCCCCTTCATGTGACTGCGCACCGACAGTTCCCGGGGAACAAAGCAAACGGTCGACCGCAGCATCAGGCGCAACCAGAAGTCCAGGTCGACGAGTTGGTAGATGTCGTTGCGCAGGCCCCCGACATCGAGTGCCAGCCGGCGCCGGAACATCACGCAGGTGGGCTCGCCCACCCAGTTGTCCCTCAGGCCGCCCAGCGCCGCCTGCCGCACCAACGACCGCCCGTCATTGCGTTCCCGGAGGTTCCGGAAATGCGTGTACATCTTGCCGTATCGGCGCTGCCACCGCTCGTCGTCACCCACCACCTGCCGGGGCGCGAACGCGAGCCCGACGGCCGGGTCCTCGAAGCATCCCGCGAGGGTCGCCAGGGCGCCGGGCAGCAGCCAGTCGTCGCCGTGCACGAACTGAACGCAGGTGCCGCGCGCCAGTTCCAGGCATTTGTTGTGGTTGCCGCTGAGCCCGAGGCGCGGTTGATTCTTGACCAGCCGGTCCCCCGGCCGCAGCATCGCGGCGGCGACGGCGGCGCCGTCATCCGACGAGTCGTCATCGACGACGATGATCTCGAAGTCGACGCTGTCCTGGTCCAGGATGCTGCGCAGGCAGCGCTCGATGGTCGCGCCGTTGTTGTACATCGGCACGCAGACCGAGACCAGCGGGGTTGCGGGCACATCGTCAGCCCGGTCGGGAGTCACCGATGTGACGCCATCATCAACGATGTCAAAGAGCAGCGATGCCCTGCACCAAAAATGTGACCCCGGTGCCGCCGAGGATGACTTGAGCGATCTGCGCGCGGTATTTCCGCAGCCAGTGCTGAATCCTCAGCATCACAGCTTCGGTTTTGCCCGGGATCACCAAGTAGCTGACCAGGGGAATCTCGATCACGGCAAGCACCATGAGGGTGAAGATGATGAATGCGCTGAACTGCGTGGTGAGAGACGTCCCCGATGCCATGATGAAGGCCAGCACCACCACGCCTTCGTAGGGCGGAAACGACGTTATGACGCCGACCGCGAACGCCGGCCACAGGGAATCACCGTCCAACATGGCGTGCGTCCTGGCCCCCATCCGCGCGAATCGGCTCTGTGGGCGCTCCTCCTCCACGAGGACCGCAGTGTTGCCGCCGCCCACGGCTGGCTGCGCCGCACCGACCTGTGTCGCCGCCTTTGCGCGGGCCATCATGACGGCCAATCCCACCAGCGAGATCACACCGACGGTGATCATGATGCGGGGGCCCTCGAGGATAAAGGTCCCGGACCTGAGCTCCCCGACCGCGGTTACCAGGTTTCGGATCGCTACCAGCGCGACATCGCGCATCAGCAGCAGCACTGCTACGGAGATAGAAATGCCCGCTGCGATGCCACCCAGCCAGAACGCGGCCAGATTCAGCATGGGTTTCCGCCGGGCCAGCATGACCACGGCGAGCCCCAGCCTCACGGGGTCAATCGCCATTCCCAACCCGGCTACCACCACTATCGCCCACATCAGTTGGGACGCTACCTTGCCGCGGCGTATCTCGTGGCGTAACTGGCGAATTCATTCGTTGATCGGTGGTGTGTCCTGTCACCGCAACGGCGGCATCGAACACCTCGGCGAACCCCTCGACCTTGGCGGCGACCGCCCGCCAATGCGGGACATGACCCGGAACTACTTGGCACTTCACGTCATCATGCCAGGGTCCGAGCCGTTGTTGCGCCGCCCGGCCACGACTTATCCGCAGGTTCGGGCGATTGCTGTGCGGTGGTTCAATAGGGACCGATGGCGGCTAGACCGTGCGCACACCGCCAAGCTCACGGGTATCTCCGTCACAAGAATCAGGAGGGCGGCATGAGAGCGCTGATATGCGGCATCTCAGGTCAGGACGGCGCGTACCTGGCGCGCCTGCTGCTCGACAAGGGCTATGAGGTGTGGGGCACATCACGCGATGCGCAGATCGGCGGATTCGCCAATCTCGCGTGGCTCGGCATTCGGGACCGCGTGCACCTGGAGTCCATGGCAGCGAATGATTTTCGCAGCGTCCTGACCGTGCTGCGCAGAACCGCCCCCCAAGAGGTCTACAACATGGCCGGGCAAAGCTCGGTAGGCCTATCCTTCGAGCAACCGGTGGAAACGCTCGAAAGTATCGCCGCGGGGACGCTAAATCTGCTTGAAGCGATACGTTTTCTCGACGAACCGATCCGCTTCTACAACGCCGGATCTAGTGAGTGCTTCGGGGATACGGGAGGCCACGCTGCAAAAGAAGACACGCCATTTCATCCCCGTAGTCCGTACGCGGTGGCAAAGGCAACGGCGCATTGGCTCGTCGCCAACTACCGTGACGCGTACGGGCTGCACGCGAGCACCGGCGTGCTGTTCAACCACGAATCCCCCTTGCGCCCTGAACGTTTCGTGACGAAGAAGATCGTCGCGGCGGCGGTGCGCATCGCCAAGGGTGAACGCTCGCGTCTGACGCTGGGCAACGTTCGTATCAAACGAGATTGGGGGTGGGCCCCGGAATATGTGGACGCAATGTGGCGCATGCTGCAGCAGTCCACCGGGTCGGACTTCGTGATCGCCACTGGCGAAAGCCACACTCTCGAAGAGTTTGCGGAGACCGCTTTCGCCCAGGTCGGGCTCGACTGGCACGAACATACGGACCTTTCCGAGGCCCTGATGCGGCCTACGGATCTTGCAGAAGGGCTCGGCGATGCTTCCAGGGCCCGCGAAATCCTCGGCTGGTCTCCGACGTACCGGATGCCGGATGTCGTCACGGCAATGGTTGAGGCCGAGTGCGCTTTGAGTGAGCACCGGTGAAGGTCGCGTTCGACCACCAGATCTTCTCCATCCAGCGATACGGCGGCATCTCGCGCTATTTCTTCGAGCTGGCTCGCCGACTACCCGCCCACGGCGTGTCGGAGGTGTCCATCGTGGCTCCGTTGCACGTCAACAACTATCTGACGGCCGATTCCGCCCGCAGCTTCACGCGTGGCAGGTATGTGCCTGACAAGTTCAAAGACACCGCGCGCGTTGTGGGCGTCGTGAACAAGTTCGCCGCGCCGATCGCATTGCGCAAAGCAAATCCTGACATCCTGCACGAGACCTATTACGCCACCAAACCCGTTGGCAGGGCGCGCCGGCGCGTCGTGACCGTCTACGACATGATCCACGAGCTGTTCGCCGACGAGTTCCCCGACGCCGCACAGGCGACCGCCGCCAAGCGAGCCGCCGTCAATCGGGCCGACCACGTGATCTGCATTTCCGAGAACACCCGCGGAGACCTGGTACGTCTCTTCGGCATCGACCCGGCGCGCACAAGCGTTGTCCACCTGGGCTATTCGGTGGACGTGGAGTCGCCTGGGGAGCAAGAACCTACCGACCGGCCGTCGCTTCTCTACGTGGGAAATCGCTACGGCTACAAGAACTTCACGGCTCTGCTGCAGGCGTTCGCCAGCTCTCCAATACTGAGAGAATTCGACCTCATCGCTTTCGGCGGAAGGGCTGTCGCGCCCGAAGAGGTCGAAGAGGTTGAGAGACTGGGTGTTGCCGACCTGGTGCGGTTCGAATCCGGGTCAGACCGTGAGCTCGTCGCTCGCTACCGGTCGGCTACCGCGTTCATCTATCCGTCCAAGTACGAGGGGTTTGGCATTCCTCCGCTCGAAGCCATGAACTACGGATGTCCAGTCGTGTGCAGCGATTCGGGCCCAATCCCGGAGGTGGTCGGGTCAGCCGGCGCGTACTTCGATCCCAATAGCGTCGAGGACCTGCGGGCAACCCTGGAGCGCGTCGTGACAAGTGACGAATTGCAGGCGGATTTGCGGGCGCGCGGCCGCGCCCGACTGAAAGCATTTTCGTGGGATGACTGCGCTGCGGCGACGGCGGGGATCTATCGCGAGGTGCTGACTTTCTAGTCGCTAACTGCCGCCATCAGTCGCTCGTGGTCGGTCATGACTCGGGAGGCAAGGGCGCGCCGCGGTAACCAGTGCAGGAGACCTGAAACACGCGGTGACATGAGAAGACGCAGGGCCACCGGGTTGATTTTCGCTCGTGTCCAGATGTGATACATCCCCGAGCTGTACAGGTGCATACCGAAGCGCTTGCCGATCAGCTCCAGTGTCCGCTTCTGATAGAAGCTGATGTGCTGCCCCGTGGCGAAGCAGTAATACCACCACTCATCAGGGGCGGGAGGCTGCCCAGCAAACAATTCCGTGGAAAAGATGATCGTGTCGGTACCGGTACTGGTCAGGATCTCATCGACAAACGCCACCGGGTCCGGCAGGTGCTCCATGACTTCGAAGGCTGTGACCGCGGTGTAAGGCAGGTCCGCGCCCTCGACCATCTCGAAGCCCCTCGCGACCAGATTAGGGCTGTATTTGTCCGCCCAGTAATAGTCGAAGCCGATGTCCCGCATGAGACGGGTGAAGATGCCGTAGCCTCCGGCTGCGTCGAGGAAGCGACCACGGTGGTCGAACAGGAAAAACAAGACCAGCGAAGTCACTCGCGCAAGGTCGAGGTTGCGCACCAAAATCCCCGTGTCCGCGGACGCGACGGGGCTGTCATAGGCTTCGTCCAACCAGTAGGGCTCTTCGGTCTGCAGACCGCCACAGCCGGCGCAATAGTAGTAGTGGCAATCGTGCCTGCCGAGCACCTTGTGATCGAACGCGATCTCGGCAGAGGAACCGCAAATTCGGCACTGCACGCGCATACCCTCCCTCCCGGCCCGACGACACGACCGGCGACCGGGGCATACCTGGCGATCGATCGTCTCCACAATCTATCCAACCGGGCGGTCCTTCGTCGCAGGTTTGCCCTGACAACTACGCAGCTGTAGCACCGACTAGCGGTGCGTTCGGCCTCTAATATGAAGCGACGGCAGTGCCTGGCCATGGCGGCGGAGTAGGGTCAGTAGGCCCCACGATCCATGAGATTCGGGGAGAGGTCTGGATCGACAGAGGTGAGAAATTGGTGAAGCGAGCGCTCATAACTGGAATAACAGGACAGGACGGCTCCTACCTTGCCGAACTGTTGCTCAGCAAAGGCTACGAGGTCCACGGGCTGATACGTCGGGCCTCCACGTTCAACACCTCACGGATCGATCACCTCTACGTCGATCCGCACGACCCCGACGCTCGGTTGTACCTGCACTACGGGGATCTCATCGACGGAACCCGCCTCGTAACTCTGCTCAGCACCATCGAACCCGACGAGGTGT
The DNA here is from genome assembly GCF_000455205.1 of Mycobacterium sp. UM_CSW. Classification (GTDB taxonomy): domain Bacteria; phylum Actinomycetota; class Actinomycetes; order Mycobacteriales; family Mycobacteriaceae; genus Mycobacterium. Next base: position 33,360 of record NZ_AUWQ01000023.1, read on the forward strand.
ACAACCTCGCGGCGCAGTCGCACGTGCGCGTCAGTTTCGACGAACCCGTGCATACCGGCGACACCACCGGCATGGGATCCATGCGACTGCTCGAAGCGGTCCGGCTTTCCAAGGTGCACTGCCGCTTCTACCAGGCGTCCTCGTCGGAGATGTTCGGCGCGTCGCCGCCACCCCAGAACGAGCTGACGCCGTTCTATCCGCGCTCGCCGTACGGTGCGGCGAAGGTCTACTCGTACTGGGCAACTCGCAATTACCGGGAAGCGTACGGCTTGTTCGCGGTCAACGGCATCTTGTTCAACCACGAATCCCCAAGGCGCGGTGAAACATTCGTCACCCGAAAGATCACCCGGGCCGTGGCCCGCATTAAGGCGGGTGTTCAATCCGAGCTGTTCATGGGCAATTTGGATGCGGTGCGCGACTGGGGGTACGCGCCGGAGTACGTCGAAGGCATGTGGCGGATGCTGCAGGCTTCCGAACCGGAGGACTTCGTTCTCGCGACGGGACGCGGCTACACCGTGCGGGAGTTCGCGCAGGCGGCGTTCGAGCACGCCGGCCTCGATTGGGAGAAGCACATCAAGTTTGACGAGCGCTATCTGCGACCCACCGAGGTGGACGCGCTCATCGGCGACGCGTCGAAGGCGGCCGAAACGCTTGGTTGGACGGCGTCGGTTCACACCGGCGACCTGGCCAGGCTCATGGTGGACGCCGACATCGCGGCGCTGGAGTGCGAGGGCAAGCCGTGGATCGACAAGCCGGCGCTCGCACAATGAAACGAGCTGCCTAACAGCTTTTGCTGTGGCGCGTTGCCCGTTTGGCTAGCAGCTTGAGCGCGGAGGCGGCAATTCCAAGCCGCAACGGCGAGGCCTCCGTATTAGAGATGCGCAGCCTCGCCTCTAGTTGATCTATGTCAGAACTCGCAAGGAGGGCGGTCGGGTGGATGAGGGGCCATTCCAAGTCTTCGGCGACCAGGGAAGAGTAGATAGTGTCCCCCGTTGTGTGCGTACCAGCGTGGTGAAAGCCAATGTTACGCACTAAGTTACGGGCAGGAGCAACGCATAGGCCCGAGTTCGCCCAAATGCTGTACACCCATTGGTAATCCCAAGTATCAAGCTTGCCGTCGTAAACGCTCTGAAATGCGGACTCCCAGTGGTAGCGTTCGCTCAGCTTCGGTAGGTACTGATCAAAGAGCTTCCTATCCCTGATCTCCGGCCAGTGCATCATGTTGAGGTCATACTTCGCCCAGGCCCGCCTCCACGTCGCCCAACCCCAAATGTGGGGATACCTCGAGAAGTAATAGCTATCCGAAGTCCCGGCGTGCCCGAAGAGATGATTGTCCCCCGACACCATCATGATGCGCTCGTCGCTCTCGTAGCGATCGAGAAGGTCTGCGCAGTAGTGGAAAAACGAAGAAGACGGCACGCAGTCGTCCTCGAGAATTATCGCCTTATCGACCAGCTCGAAGGCCCACGAAATGCCCGAGGACACGCGGAGCCGGCAGCCCATATTGGTCTCCGAGAAATTTCTATGGACTTCGCAGTCCCAGTCGACTTCTTCGATGATCTCGCGTGTCGCTGCGCACTTCTCTGCCTCGTCCGGCCGGTTGCTGCGAGGACCGTCGGCAATCACCATGAGCTTCTCGGGCTTTGCGGCCCTGATCGTCTCGAACACCTGCCTGGTGGTGTCGGGCCTGTTAAAGACGATCAAGATGATCGGGGGCGACGTGGTCACTGTCCCATCCTTGCGATAACTCTGAAGAGTGCCGAAAGCTTCATCCGGTCCTGTTCTTGAAATATTCAATGGTCCGCGCCACTCCCTGCGCGAAGGGGACTTGAGGACGCCACCCGAGCTGGGACTCGGCGAGGCTGATGTCTGGTTTGCGCTGCCTCGGATCGTCCGGAGGCAGGGCCTTGTAGACGGTCGTCGATGCAGATCCGGTCATCTCTTTGATGAGGCTCGCGGCCTCCTCGGCGGTGAATTCAGCCGTGCTGCCAAGGTTGACGGGTCCGATGAACGAGGGCTCGCTTGCGGCCATCCTGATGAGTCCGTCGATGAGGTCATCTACATAGCAGAAGGAACGGGTTTGGCTGCCGTCCCCAAACACCGTGATCGGTTCACCTCGCAGCGCCTGGACGATGAAGGTGGCGACGATTCGGCCGTCCTTGGGGTCCATCCGTGGGCCGTAGGTGTTGAAGATGCGAACGACTTTGATCCGAACCCCGTAGCGGCGCGCGTATTCCAGCATCAGCGTCTCCGCAATCCGCTTACCCTCGTCATAGCAACTCCGCACGCCGAAGCAGTTGACGTTGCCCCAATAGCTCTCGACCTGGGGATGCACCGTGGGATCCCCATAGACCTCGCTGGTGGAGGATTGAAGCATAATCGCTTCCTTCGCGCGCGACAGTTCGAGGAGATTCTTTACCCCGCTGTAGTTCGTCTCGAGGGTGAACAGAGGGTCGCGTTGATAAGTGAGCGGCGACGCCGGACAGGCCATGTTGAAGACAAGGTCCAGCGGGCCCGCCACAGCCGCGTCCAGCGGCTGTGTGATGTCGTGCTCGAAGAAACTGAAACCCGGATCATCCTCGAGATGACTGATGTTTTCGCGACTGCCGGTGTAGAAGTTGTCCAGCCCAAGAACCTCGATGCCGTCGCGGCGAAGACGGTCACAGAGATGGGATCCCAGGAAGCCAGCGGCGCCGGCGACGAGGGCTCTCATTATTTGCTCTCCAATTTCAGTTCCGGCCCATGCCGTAGTACTCAAAACCTTCGGCCCGCAGCCGCTTTGGGTCATAGATATTTCGACCATCGAACACGACGAATCCCCGCATCACCGACTTGAGGCGCTGCCACGATGGCCGCTGGAACTGCTTCCACTCGGTGACCAGGAGCAGGGCATCGGCGCCCTCGGCGGCCTCGTACATGTTCTCGGCATACTCGACCGACTCCCCCAGCACCCTTTTCGCCTGCATGGTCGCTTCGGGATCATAGGCCCGCACGGTTGCCCCCAGCTCGACCAGCCTCCTCGCGATGACGACGGATGGGGCCTCGCGCATATCGTCGGTCTGGGGCTTGAAGCTGAGCCCCCAAAGCCCGAAGGACAAGCCTTCCAGGGTGGAAGCAGGCGACTGGCCTCCAAAATGAGTCATGATCTTGGACACCAAGGCGGATTTCTGCCCGCTGTTGACCTCGTCGACCGCTCGCAGCAGTCGCGTGTCCAAGCCCAGGCTCGCGGCGGTATGTATAAGCGCCTGAACGTCTTTCGGCAAGCACGAGCCGCCGTAGCCCACCCCGGGGAACAGGAATTCATAACGAATGCGGCTGTCTGCCCCGATAGCTTCCCGCACAGCGGAAATATCAGCGCCAGCCTTCTCGCACAGGTTCGAAATCTCGTTGATGAAGGAAATCTTGGTGGCGAGGAAGCAATTGGCCGCGTATTTCGTCATCTCGGCACTTCTGATGTCCATGGTGATCAAGGGATTGAAAGTGCGCAGGTATGGCTCGTAAACCTCTCGCATGATGTCGAGGGCGCGCTTCGAGTCACCGCCGACCACCACACGGTCGGGTTTCATGAAGTCGGCGATCGCTGTGCCTTCTTTAAGGAATTCGGGATTGGACACGACGTCGAACTCGTGCTTTGCCTTCTTGCCGATAATCGCTCGAACCTCGTCGGCAGTGCCAACCGGGACGGTCGACTTGTCGACCACGACCTTATAGCGATCCATATGCGACCCGATATCCTCTGCCACGGCGTAGACGTAGGAGAGATCGGCCTCGCCGCCATCGCTCATGGGCGTAGCGACGGCGATGAATATCACGTCTCCATGCTCGACGCCGCGGCGCTTGTCGGTCGTGAAGTCGATGCACCCGTTCTCGCGATTCCTTTCGATCAGTTCCCCCAGGCCGGGCTCATAGATAGGGACGCCACCCGCGAGAAGCTCATCTACCTTGGCCTGGTCGATGTCGACGCAGACCACGTCATTGCCACTGTCCGCCAAGCAGGCGCCCGTCACCAGGCCGACGTAGCCGCATCCGATGACCGATATCTTCACAAGGCCCCCTTCATCTGCCAACCGATCGCCGCCCATACTCTCGCAAGTGCGGGCTCGTCATGTGGCTTTCCCGAACGATCCCAGGTACTTTTCTCCGCTTTTGTCCTACATTCCGCCCTTTTGAGGGGCTCGACGGCCCCGCAGCGTTCGTCGAGGCAGCATGTGAGAACGAAAACTTCGTTGTCGGTCGTCGATCACAGCATCGTCGCCCTCCGTCAGATTCTGTCTACGAGAGCGGGTCGGTTGGAGCGGTGGCGTCGATGCGCGTTGCAGAGCCGCGCTATCGAACTGCATTCAGCGCTCGCACAACTAGCGGCTCGGCGGTCGAGGAGACGAGCGCACACCACCGCTGGCTGTGATGCATAGGCGCATCGCCAACGAACGTGCTGATGCTGATAGTCTTCGCCTAACTCAGCTCACGTGGCCCCGCAACGGCGCGATCGGAAGGAGTTGCAGCATCCTCGACTCGGCCAAGCGACGCGCGTGCCAGGCCCTGGTCGGATCCATGCGCGCATGCATTGCAAGTGACCGCATACCCCTCTCGACCAAGCAGGCTTTCGTGAATCGAGGCCGTGGGCTGCTCACAGCGCTCGACATTGAGGCCGATGAGACACCAGTGGAGTCAGAGTACGGAACGAAGTTTGTAGCCGGTCGGGACAGTTCAATCATCACCTTCTGGATACGTGTTCGCGGCGTTTACGAACCGGTTCTATCCGAGTTCATTCTGCGGCACGTAGAGGAAGGTGATGTCTGCGTCGACGCAGGAGCCAACATCGGCTACTTCTCCCTTCTATTCGCGCGGCGTGTTGGGCCGTCTGGCAAGGTCATCGCGATCGAGGCCGGACCCGACACCGTGCGGCGGCTGCGCGCCAACGTCGAACTCAATGGGGCATCGAGCATCGTCGATGTCGTCGCAGCGGCATGCGCGGAAGAAAAGGGCGAGATTACGTTTTACCTGCACCCCGAGATTGACGCGTGGTCGCGGCTCAGCCCACCCGCCGAGGGAGATCCCGACCGCGACGTCATGGGGAAGAGTTGGATTCCCGTGACTGTAGCCGCTGACACGCTCACCTCAATAGTGGGCGCCGACGCTGAGCGGGTCTCGTTCATCAAGCTCGACATCGAGGGCGCGGAAACCGCTCTAACGCCACAAATCGTCGGTGGATTCTCCAATCCGAGACTGGTAGTGGCACTTGAGGCGCGGGCGCCGATCGAAGGAGCGCTGACGCCGTTCCAAGAGCGGGGCTTTTACGTTTACGACCTGCACAATGACTACCGCTGGGCCTTCGAGCGCAAGGTGCCACACATCACCAAGGCTGCTTATAGCGACTTCTATCATCTAGACCACGCTGACGTGCTGCTGAGCCGCCAGCCTCTTGCCCTCTCGTAGTTGAAGCTGCACCATTTAAATCGGCCTGCACGGGCGTATGGCACCGGTAACGTACGCTCGGATCAGAGAAACCATGAGCACAGCGAACCAACCAGTCGGTGTCCTGGACCGCGCAGCGCCCGTGTATATAGCGGGCCACCGCGGGCTGGTTGGCTCTGCTCTGCTAAGAAAATTTGAGGCCGAGGGCTTCACCAATGTCCTTGTGCGATCACACGCCGAACTTGACTTGAGGGATCGACCGGCGACATTCGACTTCATTCTTGATTCCAAGCCCCAAGTCATCGTGGACGCTGCTGCCAGAGTTGGCGGGATACTAGCGAACGACACCTATCCCGCCGAGTTTCTGTCCGAAAACCTTCAGATCCAGGTCAACCTCCTTGACGCTGCCGCCGCCGCTCGTGTACCGCGGCTCCTGTTCCTCGGATCGTCTTGCATCTATCCGAAATACAGTCCACAGCCCATCAAGGAAAGCTCGTTGCTCACCGGACCTTTGGAGCCGACGAACGACGCTTACGCCATTGCGAAGATCGCGGGCATCCTGCAAGTGCAGGCCATCCGACGCCAATACGGGTTAGCTTGGATCTCTGCTATGCCGACCAACTTGTACGGACCGGGTGACAACTTCTCGGCGTCGAGCTCGCACCTGCTACCGGCGCTGATTCGCCGGTACGACGACGCGAGAGCCAGTGGGACCCCGGAAGTGACTAACTGGGGCACCGGAACTCCGCGGCGCGAGCTGCTGCATGTCGACGATCTGGCGACTGCTTGTTTGTATCTCTTGGAGCACTTCGACGGACCGAACCAAGTCAACGTGGGCACCGGTACTGATCACACCATTGCCGAGATCGCCGATATGGTGGCCGAAGCGGTCGGCTATTCTGGCGAGACGCGGTGGGACTCAACCAAACCAGACGGCACACCACGCAAACTCCTGGACGTCTCGGTTCTCCGGGAAGCTGGTTGGCATTCCAAGATCGCCCTGCGCGACGGCATCGAGACAACGGTGGCCTGGTATCGCTCGAACACCAGTGCACTGCGGCAGTGAAGTCGCCTTCGTGAGCAATTATCGCGTGTTAGTGTGACGCAATGAATTTGTCGCGCGCTGCTCGTAACACATTGCGTCGCACCGGCATCGAGGCCGCCCGATACGATCCAGGACTCGACTGGAAACGAGATTTCGTGCACCGAGCGCGACCGTCTATCCGCGATGTCGCTTATTCGTTGGGCTTCACACCGACTGGGCTATCAGCTTGCCTTGCGGATATGCGCGATGGTCGGACGCTCCAAGCCGACGGCATCTTCTTCCGGCCGGAAGATTGACTGAAATGCCTGCGGTTCCGCTGTTTTCGATCATCGTGCCCACATTTAATGTTGCAGCGACGCTGCGCAGGTGCCTCGACAGTATCGCTTCCCAAACCTGCAAGGACTTTGAGGTGGTGCTGGTCGACGGAGGTTCGACGGACGCCACCCTCGACATCGCCAACAGCTTCGCCTCTCGCCTCGGCACGCGTCTGGTCATTCACTCGGGCCCCGATAAGGGCGCCTACGATGCCATGAACCGCGGCGTGAGCATGGCCAAGGGTGACTGGCTCCTTTTCTTGGGTGCGGATGACGCCTTATACGAGGCGGACACGCTTGCCCATGTAGCTGCATTCCTCGACGACCACGATCACAGCGACCTCATCTATGGCGATGTCATCATGCGCTCGAACTCGTCCCGGTACGCTGGCCCCTTCGACCTCGACCGTTTGCTTTTCGAGCAGAATATCTGTCACCAGGCGATCTTCTACCGTAGTGAGCTCTTCGCCGGCATCGGGCCATTCAACCTTCGCTATCCGGTGTGGGCCGACTGGGATTTCAATATCCGCTGCTTCTCCAACCCGGCGCTCGTCACCCGCTACATGGACGTCGTCGTGGCACGTTACAACGACATGGCCGGGATAAGTAAACGCAAGGACAAAGAGCTGAAGAAGCGGCTGCCGTCGTACTTTCATTGGGCGGCGCTGGAGATGACCCGCCGAACGCTCGACCGTTTGAGACGACACATCGTCGACGGCTGGCAGACCCGCCGCGCGCGGTCGGGACCACATCAACGCTGAGCCGGCCGCAGTACCACGGAGAGAGAACCACAAGGCACAATGGCCGACCCAGGTTAAACGCTTACTCCGCGAGCGGATTTCGATTTGGCCAACTCGGACACCGTCATCGCGAAGCGTACGGATGCGATCGATCGTCATGTTGACGTCTAGACGGCAGCCGGGGACGTTTGGTCCGCGTCGATCCCACCGGCCAGACTTCGGTATTCGAAGGGGCAGGGCGCCCAAGCCCGTCGAGTGCGGGTGATCGGGTTACCTAGGGCCCAGCGTTCACCACAGCATCACGCTCAGCACCTGCAAGGCTCCGTCGCGCTGCGACGGCGAAGAACAAGCTGACCCCCAACGCCAGCAACACGGGCCCGATCGAAAGTATGACGTGAACCGCGGCGGCCGTCCCCTCAGCGAGAGATCCCTTCAGCCACATACGGTTTCGCGCCGTTGCGATGTCGGCGCCAGGGGGACGGAATTCTGGCGGCAGGACCGCCCTGACATCCGGGTCTGCCAGAATCTCGGCGAGCTGCTGCGGGGGGAAATAGAGTTGCGCCTCAAGACCCGGGCCGTCCTTTGGTTTGAGATGGTCAAGGTCGTTGGTGGCGAGATAGGCCTTCACCTCGACTTCCTGTTGGCGTGCCGCTTCAGACCATTTGATCGACCCGAGCACTCCCACGTTGCCCATCGCTGCGACGATCGCTACGAGGAAGAACACGTACGTCGCAGTCAAGGATCTCGCGACTCGGCCGGGCCGCCTGGCTTGCGCTTGGCCAGCAAGGGTTAGCACGCCCACCAGCCCGAGTGGGTAGGCGAGCAGGAGCATGTCCAAATAGCGTGGCGCCACGAGGTTTCCACGACCGTATGCGAGTAGTACAACCTGGATGACAACCCACCCAGCGATTCCTACTGCTGCCCAGGCGCGGTCAGAGATCGCCGGGCGCGTCATAAGCGTGTGCCAACAGAACCAAACCGTCGGGATCATCGGAAGGATGATCCTCGCGGTGAACAGGACCAATCCCTCGATGAAGGTCCGCGGAGTGGACAACGGGTTCGCGTCCGATGCCTCCCAGAGGATCGTCGCCACAGCGGTTGATGCAATAACGACGACGGCGGCGAGCTCACGACCGCTGCGCTTCCTGACCCTGGTCGCCAGCTGCAGCCCCACCAGTAAACCGACAGCCAGAACGGTGGACACACCTGACGCGAAAGAAAGGCAACTGAGGACCGCGGCCACCAATCCACCGAACCATCGTAAGGAGAACGCTTCCGCGGTGGCGAAAGCAACCAGCGCCGCGACGGCAAAAAGCAACGAGATGTACACCATTGACTGAAACCCGGATAGCGCGTTCTCGTAGCCGATCGGAAACGCAAACACGAATGCGACGAAACAGGCCAGAAGCAACTGGCATTGCGGCGCGACGAGGGGCATCAGCAAGGCCGCGAGCCAGGTGGCCACGGCGGTGAGCGCGAGCGCACCGAAAATCATCTCCAGGCGTGTGTTCCACTCGCCGGCCAGCTCGAGATGGGCCAGCGAGAGCAGCCGAAAAATGAAAATACGGTGTGAATTGTGCGGGGCGAAGAGGTCGGCGAAGGACAGTGTCCCCCGGAGATAAGGTCCGTAGACTTTCTGGCCTTCCCCATTCCACTGATCCAACAACGGCACCGGCGAACCGAGCGCCCAAATGACAATCAGCCTGGAACCGGCGACCGTGCAGGCGACCGCCGCCATAATCGCCACCATGCCTCTCGGGCGTTGCGGTTTCTCCACGGGTGCGTTCGCGGGCTGCGCGGTGGTCTCGCCACGATCGTCGGCAGCAGGCGCGGTCGGCTCGGGTTGGGAGCTTCCGCCTGCTGGGTCGAGTACCAATTCGTCCTGTTCGCCCATCGAATGACGTCCCCCGGTCAATCCAGATTCATCGTGGCGACAATTTCTTTCGCGTCCCCCGCCGAAGATCGCCTCCCCTATACCGCCGCAGCAACCCAAGCGCCCCGAGCGATGCCAGCCCGCCGCCCGTCCACCGCAGCATGGGGCCCCGCATCGCCAATCCATACCAATGCAGATAAGAAGGCAACCAGCCGACCAGGTCGAACCTGCTTGTGCCGGCGGTTCGGTCCTCCCAGCTGCTCGGGACTTCATCGACCCGATAACCCAAAAGGTGCGCCTTCGTCGTGAGCTCCAGCCCCACCTCGAACCCCCGCTCACTCTCCACCGGAACCTCGTCGAGAAAACGGCGGCTGTAGGCGCGAAAGTTCGTCGTTGCGTCATGAGTCGCAATGCCGCCCACGTAATGGAGGCTGAGCCCCGCCGTCCGTGACATCAGCGTCTTCAACCTGGGGCCCCCGCGCTGGCTACCGCCGCGCATATACCGCGACCCGCTGACCACAGCTGCACCCTCTTCACGAATCTTGGCCGCCATCAAGGGAATCGCCGAGGGCGGATCCGACAGGTCTGCCATGCTCGTGACCACGACGTCACCACGCGCGGCCGCGAAGCCGGCGATCAGCGCATTCGCCACACCCTTTCCGATCGAGTTGCGAACCAACCGGACGGTGGCGGGCCTGTCGGGCATGGCGGCCAGCGCCGGCAGCGTGTCGTCCTCATCGAAGTCGTAACAGACGAGCAGTTCGTGCGGGGTCTCCGCCAACGCCTCGGTAAGCCTCCTGATGCAGACCTGAATGTTCCCGCCCTCGTTGTAGACCGGGATTACCACACTCACCAGACGCTGATCGCCCGTCTCCGATCCAGGTCCGGGCTTGCGAGCGCGAATCACGAACTGCTTGCCCAAGATTCGCCACGCCGGCTTAAAAAGCAGATACAGGCGCACCAAAATCGGAACCTGCGGCAACGACGACGACGCCGTGTACGGCATGAACCGGTCGTAGCTCTCCACGATCTCGAAGTCGGAGGCCTCCAGCAGTTCGATCAGGGAGCGATCGCTGATCGGCACGGTGTGATCCCAGAAATCCCAATAGGCACCCGGGACCAGACGGATATTCGGCCCCATCGCGATGAGATGCCCGCCCGGCTTGAGCACCCGACGCGCCTCGGCGATGGTCCGCTCGACGTCATCTTTGCCCCGCATGTGCTCCAAGAAGTTGCTCGTGAAGACGACGTCGACCGAATCCTCCTCGAGGAACCCGAGGTCGTCGGCTCGGCCGTGATGGAACTCGACCTCGGGATCGAGCATGGCCGCGCTGTCCGGGTTCAGATCGATCCCGATCCGATGCGCCGCATGCACGTGGTTCAGGAACTCGCCGTAGCCACAGCCGAGGTCTACCACCGTGTCGCTGCGGCTGATCCACGCCTGGAAGAAGTCCCGCACCAATACCGCCCAGATGGCCGACCGCGACTCGCGGGCATGACCGAAGCGATTGCGATAGAGCTGCTGGAGGTCGGGTTCACCCGCGATGTGCATCACGTTCCAATGGTGGCAAAACAATCCACGTCAGATGGTCCCGGCCTGGACGGCGTCGACGATCCAGGGAATGACCTCGTCCAGCATGGCATCGAGCGTTGTCACCGCCTCGAAGCCGAGAACCTCGGAAGCCTTGTGAACGTCCGGTGAGCGTAACTGGACGTCGTGCTCGAACGGCGGGTCGCTTTCATAGCGAAACGGAGTGCCCGGACGCATCTTCTTCCAGATCGCCTCCGCCAGCTCCAACACCGTGGTCGGTTCGGGCGTCGAGAGGTTGAAGTCCCCGTTCAGCGCGGCCGGATGCTCCATGCAGGTCCGAATGCCGCGGGCCAGGTCACCGCCGTAGGTGTAGTGCCGCACCTGGGTGCCGTCGCCGAGGATGCGTAGCGGGTCCTGACCCTTCGCCACCTTCTGAACGAGGTCCGGCACGACGTGACTCATGGCGAGTTTGACATTACCGCTTGGGATTTCGCGCCCACCCAGTGCCCGCTGTTCGCCGGTCCCCACACAGTTGAACGGGCGGATGATCGTGTACGGAAGGCCATACTGCTCATAGGCACCATGCGCGAAATACTCACAGGCCAGCTTCTGAAAGCCGTAAGTGCTTGTCGGAGGCGGGCATTCGGTGATGTGCTTCTCCGGCGTGGGGAAGACGGTGGCGTTTTCGAACACCATCGACGAACTGATCACATTGATCTTCTTGAGCCAGCCCTTGCGGTACGCGTAGATGGCGGTGTCGAAATGGGCGGCGGCGATGCGTTCGTTCTCGGCCAACAGGTCGTAGGCGTACTCGTGGAAATAGGTTATGCCGCCGATGCGGGCCGCGCTGGCCACCATCTGCTCGCAGCCCTCGATCAGCTGGAACATCAGGTTCAGGTCTTTGACGTCGCCCTCGACGAAGTGATACCGCGGGTGATCGTCGTAGCTTTTCTTGACCTTCCCATATTTCGAGTAATTGTCGACGCCGACGACCTCGTGGCCCGCGCGCAGCAGCTCGTCGACAACGTACCCATTGATGAATCCCGCGCTGCCAGTGACGAGAACTTTCACGGGGCCGGGTTTCCCATGCTCAGCGTCGCCAACGAGGCTCCGTTCGGCGCGTCCGCTTCAGCCTGCTTGACCTCCAGGCAACCCCAGACATCCTCGACAATCTTGTCTTCCGGAATCTGCAGACCGCGGTAGATCGAGTGCGGCACGCCGATGACGATGACATCGGCGCGGCCCAACACGACATCGAGTGCGTAGTACTCCGGGCCGTCCAGGAACGGATCGTGCAGCATCACCTGCTTGGCCTCGAGCATCAGGAGGTGCCGGAGTTTGAAGCTGAGCGAGTCGCGCGTGTCATCACAGTCCGCCTTGAACGTCATGCCGAGCAGGCCAACGGTCTTGTTGCGCAGATCAACCCGGCGCTTGAGCATGTTGACGATGAACTGGGGCTGGCCCTCGTTGATCAGCATGGCCGCGTGTCCCAGCATGAAGTTGTTGTTGCTGAACCCCGCAAGCTGCATGGTGTCCTTCAACAGGCACGGGCCCGCCGCCAGCCCGGCCCTGGGCAGGCTGTCGACGCGCTTGTTCTGGTATGTCGCCGCGTGATGAATGCGGTCGAAGTCGAGCCCGGCCTCACGGCTGAGCAGGTAGAACTGATTGGCGACCGCGAACTGGATGTAGCGGTAAGCGTTGCAGAACAACTTGGCCAGCTCGGCTTCCTGCGGCTCTACCTCGATGATCTCGGGGGTTATCCGCGAGAAGAGCTCGCGAACGATCCGACACCCTTCCTCGTCGAACCCGCTGATGATCTGCGGAATCTCGCGCAGCTCACGGATGGAGTGACCCTGCGCGATGCGCTCGGGGCAAAAAGTGACGTGAACGCCAACCCCGCGCTCGGAGAACAAGTCGTGGACGCGCTGGCTTAGTCCTGGGTAAACGGTGCTCCGCAAGATGAGCGTCTGTCCGTCGTGAAAGTACGGACTGATCTCGTCGATGATGCGGAAGAAGGTGTGCGCCTGCGGTGTCAGATACTCGTCCACCGGCGTCCCGACGACGCAGATCACGATGTCGGAATTCCTGACCGCCCACGAATCGGTCGTTGCCGAGATACGGCCGGTCGGCAACAGCCGCTTAAGCAGATCCTGGGCCCCGTTCTCGACGAATGGCATTCGGCCGGCCATGATCGTTTTCAGCGCTGTGGTGTTCGTGTCGAGAATGTCGACGTGGAAACCCTCGTCCGCAAGCACGAGCGCCAGCGGCAGCCCGACGTGCCCGGCGCCGCCGATAATGCAGATGCGTTGATCGGTTTGAGCTGCCATTCGAAAGCCCCTCCGCTCCTTGCTTCAAGCCCCCCACGGGTTGAACAACCACAAGTTCGTATTGCTAACGTGGTTCCGTTGGTTGGAGCGTACGAGATCTCGGGCCACCACGCGGCGTTTCGGGAAAATATCAACCCAGGCCGGAGCTCCCGACTGTCCGACAGCGTCGGAAGCCTTGAGGCGCAGCGCCTCTGGCAACGGCTCGAGTATGCCACCGGCTGAATTTCGTCTGAAAAGTATGTGAATGACCTTCGACGTACGTTACCGCCGAGGACCTGGCTAACGCCGAAAGCCATTCACCGCGTGAGTTCCGCCAATTTCAGCCCGCGGCGACGAGTCCCCGAGTACTTTGCTCACCATGCAGCTCCTGGGGGGCTCCGTCGCGAACGCCCACACGGTCGAAACGCGCAAGAAGCTACGCTACGCAGCCGTAGCGGCCGCCTTTCTGCCTATCGGCCAGGGCCTGATCCAGGTGATGGGGGTGTGGCTCAATAGCTACACCGCCGCGTCGCTCCTCGCGGCGGCCATCGTCACCGTTCCCAACTTCTTCGCTAACAAGCACTTCGTCTGGCGGGCGACGTCGGCGGAGAACCTGCGCAGACAGGTGATCGTGTTCTGGCTGGTCGTGATGCTGGCGGTGTCACTGGCAACGCTTTTCACTTCTCTAGTCGATGACGCGATGGCCGGTGACACCACGGCCATCCATGGTGCTGCCGTGTTCTCGGTGCAGGTGCTGGGGTTCGGCGTCGTGTGGGTCGGCCGCTTCCTGATCCTGGATCGGTGGTTCCGCGACTCGCAGACGGCGCACGCGGCAACACGGTCGTAATTTCGGGACGCCGGTCCTGGGCGACGCCTTTGGACTCCATCCGTCGCTCCGGCCGAATCCCGGCGGAAGCCAACGGCATCCGCGGTCACTGACGCTGGGTTTGCAGGCTCCATCGCGCGCCGGCCGCGAAGAATAAACCGATTCCCAGCGCCAGCAATACGGGGGCTAGCGCAAGTACGAGGTGAACCGTCGTAGCCGTGCCGCTCGCGAGTCGTCCCCTGAGCAGCAAACGGTTGCGAACTCCGGCGTTGTCGGCGTCGGCAGGTCGGAATTGGTGCGGCAGTATCGCCCTGATATCTCGATCTTCCAAAGTTTGTGCCAGCTGTTGCGGGTGCGGGTAGGAAAGGTCGAACATCTGGCCGTGCCCGCCCTTTGCTTTGAGCTCGTCGACGTTCCGGGTGGTGAGGTAGGCCTGGACGTCGACCTCCTGTTGGTGTGCCGATTCGCCCCACCCGATCGCCCCGATCACGGATATCCAGCCCGTCGCCGCGGCCCCGGCGGCGACAACGAACACCCACGCGACGGCGGCCGGTTTCGCGTACCGGCCGAACCGTGCGACCCGCGCCCCGTCGAAGAGCGCGAACATCGCCATCAGCGCAACGGGATAGACCAGCAGGACGATGTCGAGATACCGCACCGCGACCGAGGCTCCACGGCCGTAGGCCAGGAGCACCAGCTGGATGCAGAGCCACCCGCCGATTCCGACCGCGACCCAGGCCCGATCGGACAGGTCCGGTCGCCGCTTCAGCGTGTGCAGGCAAAACCAGACCACCGGGACCAATCCGACGATCGACTGGCCGCCGACCAGGAGCAATCCCTGGATAAACGTCCACGGAGTGGTGCTCGTCGGATGGGCGGACGAGACCGACCATCCGATCATCGCCAGACCGATCGATGCCAGGACGGCGACGCCGGCGAACTCCCGGCCGCCCCGTCTTCTGGCTTTGGTTGCCAACTGCAAGCTCACGAGCGCGCCCGCCGCGAGAACGGCGGCCACGCCTGTCGCAAACGAGAAGTAACTGAGGATCGCGGCGGCCAATCCGCAAAACCAGCGCACGGAGAACGGGCGCGCGAAGGCGAAGGCGACCAGGGCCGCGATGCCGAAGAACAGCGCGAGGTAGACCTGGCTCTGAAACCCCGACAGTGTGTTCTCGTAGCCAATTGGAAGCGCAAACAGAAGTGCGATGAAACCCGCCAGGAGTACGCGGCATCGCACCGCGACCAAGGGCAGCAGCAATGCCGAAAGCCAGATGATCGTCGCGGTATGGACGATCGCGCCCAGGATCATCTCGAGGCGTGTATTCCACTCGCCCGCGAGTTCCAAATGTAAGAGTGCGAACAACCGGAACACAAAGATGCGGTGTTCATTGTGCGGGGCGAACAGGTTGGCGCAGGACAGTGCGCCCTTCAGGTACGGCGAGTACAGGTTCGCTGCTTCCCCGTACCACTGATCGTAGAAGGGCATCGGCGAACCGAGGGCCGAAATGGTGGCCAGCTTGGCGCCGAAGACAACGCAACTGATTGCGGCCACTAAGGCAAACGTGCCCTTCTGCCGTCGTTTTCCAAGTGATGGGTCCGGTGGTACAGAAGGGGTCCGTCCATTTTCATCTGTCGCCGCAGTGCGATGTTGTAGGCCGAGGGCCGAATAACTCTCAACCTGCTCACCCATTTGACAACTGACCCCCTAGCCAAGCAGCCCTGGCGACCGACGTTTTCGCGCCAGGCGCATCGCAGATCGCGGCTTTATGCTGCCGTGGAACCCCGAAGTACGCCGCGTTCGTAAACCCAAACGCCAGCCGACTTCCGACCTGCCCGCCGCCGCTGCGCGCCCCGCCCAACCCGACCCAAGGTTCGGACGACGACGAGGGCGAATACCTACCTATCTGAATCCCGATTATGGGAGCGTACGAGATTGACGTGTCCGAAGTCGGAGTTTTCAGTGGGAGCCCCCCGGAGGGATCGCTATGAGCAATCACACCTACCGCGTGATCGAGATCGTTGGATCCTCGCCCGACGGGGTCGACGCCGCCATCCGCAGCGGTCTGGCGCGGGCGTCGCAGACCATGCGCGGCCTGGACTGGTTCGAGGTGGACTCGATCCGTGGCCACCTGGTCGACGGGGCCGTCGGACACGTCCAGGTGACGATGAAAGTCGGCTTCCGCCTGGAAGATTCCGAGGTCAGCCAGCCCTAGCCGGCGACGGCTCCCGGCTCCGAGAAGGGCGCCCCGAACTCGGTCACCGGCTGCAGCCCGCGCTTCCGTACCTTCGCGGCGGCGTCGCGGATCAGCTTGTAGATGCCGACGAACGCCGCGTGATCGGTCATCACGAACGGCGTCAGCAGCCGGTTGTGCACCAGCGAGAACGCCACACCTTGGGCAGGGTCGGCCCAGCCAAGCGAACCGCCCAGTCCGACGTGACCGAAGCCGGGCATCACATTGGCATACGGCAGGCTGTGGTAGCCGAGGTGGAAAGCCAACGGCACGAACAGGTTTCGGTCCGGCCGCAGGCTCCGCCGGCCGGTCAGGCCCGCGACGAGTTCACGGGACAGGAACTGGATGCCGTCGATCTCCCCGTGGTTGGCGATCGCGCCGTACATCCGGGCCAGCGCGCGGGCCGTCACCACCCCGTTGGCCGCCGGGATTTCGGCGTCCAGCATCGGCATCTCGCCCTGGACGGCGGCGATCATGCCGGGGAAGTACATGGACCGCCATCCCCCGGACAGCTCGTTGGCGACCTTGCGCGTCACGTAGGACAGGACCGGGTTGCCCACCAAGTTCTGCGGCGTGATGATCTGGGCCACCCGCGTCGGCGACTCGGCCGGCGGGCGGCCCAGGTGCATGCCGTCGGTGCCCAGCGGCTCGGCGAGTTCTTCACGGATCAGCGCGCGCATGCCTTTACCGGTCACCGCCCGGCCGAGACCGGACATCAGCCAGCCGAATGTCAGCGCGTGATAGGCGGACTTGCCCAGCAGGCGCCCCGGCGGGGCGGCCGCCAGCCGCTGCTCCATCACGAGGTGATCGAACAAGTCTTCCTGCGTGGCGCCGCGCAGGCCCGACAGGCCGGCGGCGTGCCTCATCACCTCGCGCACGGTGAGCTCGGCTTTGCCGTTGGCGGCGAAGTCCGGCCAGTACTCGGCGACGGGAGCCTCGTAGTCGATGAGCCCACGGTCGGCGAGCCGGTGGATGACCGTGGCGGCCATGCCCTTGGTTGCCGAGAACACCATGGGGGCGGTGTCGGCCGACCACGGCACCTGACCGCCCCGGTCCGCCCAGCCGGTCCACACGTCGACCGCGGGCTGGCCGTCGACGTAGACGGCCAGCGCCCCGCCGCCGAACCGGCGGGCCGGGAACATCGTGGAGAAGGCGCGAACGACGCACGCAAAATGGGGGTCCGCCGCGCCGGACACACGATGGCCTGCGTCAGGGCCATCCTGTACAGGGACCGCGCGGCGAGCGACCCGAGACTCCATCGTCACGCTATCGAATTTACTTGGATTTCATACCTTCCGCCGGGAAAACGGAGGCTAAGTTACCTTTCCGTTAGGCGGACGCGGCCTTGAGGATTTGCTGGGCCGCCAGCGCGGGGGTCAGCTCCCCCGCCTTGACCTGCCGTTCCAGGTCGGCGCGGATTTTGCGGACGCCCGGGTTGGACATCACCCGGTCCAGCACCGTGTCGCGGACCATCTGCCAGGTCCAGTCGACCTGCTGGGCCCGGCGGCGCTCGTCGAGTTCCCCGGCTTCGGATAGCACCCGGCGATGGCGCTCGATCGTGTCCCAGAGCTCGGCCAGGCCGGTGCCCTCGGTCGCGCTCATCGTGAGAACCGGTGGCCGCCAGAGCGTTTCGCCCGGGTGGATCAGCCTGATCGCCGCGGACAGCTCGCGCGCGGCCTTGCGCGCCTCGGGCAGGTGCTCCCCGTCGGCTTTGTTGACCACGACGATGTCGGCCAGCTCCAGCGCGCCCTTCTTGATGCCCTGCAGCTGATCGCCGCTGCGCGCCAGGGTCAGCAACACGAAAGTGTCCACCATGTTTGCCACGGCCACCTCGGACTGGCCGACGCCGACGGTCTCGACGAGTATGACGTCGAACCCGGCGGCCTCCAGCAGAACGATGGTTTCCCGCGTGGCCTTGGCCACCCCGCCTAACGTGCCTGACGTCGGGGACGGACGGATGTAGGCGTCCGGGTGCACCGCCAGGCGGGCCATCCGGGTCTTGTCGCCCAGGATCGAGCCGCCGGTGCGGGTCGACGACGGGTCGACGGCCAGCACGGCCACCCGATGGTCCCGCTCGATCAGGTACATGCCGAGCGCCTCGATGCTGGTGGACTTGCCCACCCCGGGCGTCCCGCTGATGCCGACGCGGCGCGCGTTGCCCGAGTGTGGCATCAGCTCCAGCAGCAGCTGCTGCGCTTTCTCCCGATGGTCGGCGCGGGTGGATTCCAGCAGCGTGATCGCCCGCGGCAGCGCCGCGCGATCGCCATTACGGACCGCCTCGGCCAATGCCTCGATTCCCGACACGATCCCCCAGCGTATAGGGCCATCGGCTCAGAAAAGGTGCACGCTCCATACGCCGACGTTGTTCGCGGCCCCGGTCGGAAGCAACGCCAGCGCGACGACGATGTACACGAACAGCAGCACGCTTCGCCTAGACGGCGCCTGCTCGATCTCCGGCCGCTTGATCGCGTAGAGGAAGTACACGGCGGCCACGTCGAAGGTGATCAAGATCCACCACCGAGTCCAATCGACGGCGGTGACAAAGAGCGGAACCACCAATGCCGCCCCGAGCAACGGCAGCACGAGATTATGGCGTAATTCGCCGAGGAAAACACGGATCGGAACACCGGAGAAATAGCGAATTGTCCATGCCGTGCCGGCGAAGTACACCACCCCGAGGACGAAGGCGCCGAGCAGCGGGAAGAAACCCCACTGTAAAACCATGTAGACGGCGCCGGCCGTGTCGGAGTCGAAAATCGGTATGACTTTAGCGCACATGAAGTCGTGAAAATCCGTGCGGCTCTCGACCCGACCGAGCATGTAGTCGAGCGCTTTCTGCGGCGTTGTCGAAACGCCCCACGGATGCTCGATCATCCCGTGCGGGACTTGGGCACAAATTTGCGCCGCGACATCGCGGCGCCCCAGCGCGGCGACCAACAGGGTCGATACGATCCCCGGACCGACCGCCAAGACGGCGCACATTCGCTGGGTGGCACGCGTCGAATCCTTCGCGAGCACGACGATCGCCAATACCGCTCCGAGCGCGAACTCGAGCGGAATCGCCTCGTGCATCAGGGCCAGCACGGCTATCCCGATTCCATACAGGGCGCTGAGGCTCATTCTGGCGCGGGAGGTTCTCACCGCGGTGAGGGAAACGGTATAGGCCAACAGCGCGGTCATGCCGAAGAGTTCGGGATGTGGGCTGTAGATGGCATAGGAAAGCGAGAAGGGCAGGACCGGAACCAGGAGGGCAAGCATTGCCCTGCGCTGAGACCGGGCTCCACTGGTAAAAATCCGCCACGTCAGCACGGCGAGGGCGGTCAACCAGACCACGATGGACGCCCACAGGATCGCATACGCGGCGGTGAAGTAGTGGCCGGGCGCGAAGATGCGGATCAGTTCACCCCCGAGCCCGCGTCGAACGAATCCCGGTGCGTAACTGCCGACGTAGTACTGCAACCACCATAAATCGTTGGAAAAGACAACCCGCTGGAAATACATGTGGGCGATAACCCAGCCGATCACCCAGGCCGAGGTGAGTGCGTAAGCCCACGGGAGCCTGCCGGTAAGGTACGGGTATCGATGCGGAATTAAGTGGTCCGCCGGATAGGTGGAAATGGCCGACACCGGCATAAAGGCACCTTTCCCGACAAAGGTTAGCCGGAGAATAGCCCATGCCGGGTCAGCGCGGTAGAGAATGTGACCATTTGGCCCAAAGAACTGCGATGGTAAAACGGTAGAACGGCTTACAAAATTCGCGATATCCGTCGCTCAATGGCCGAATATGAATGCATCGCAGCCCCCCATCGGGCGATGATTCGGGCGCGCCGGTGACAATCCATGATTACCAACGCAATTGGTAAATGGGCGGCTAATCGAGCTTGTATTCAAGCCGCTCGGCAAGCTTGTGCAGCAGGCCGATCGCGGCGTCGGCGATCACTGTCCCCGGCGGGAAGATGGCGGTGGCCCCGGCGGCGTACAGCTCGTCGAAGTCGCCCGGCGGGATGACGCCGCCGACCACGATCATGATGTCGGGCCGTCCCACCGCAGCCAGCGCGTCGCGCAGCGCCGGCACCAGCGTCAGATGGCCGGCGGCCAGCGACGACACCCCGACGACGTGCACGTCGTTGTCGGCGGCCTGGCGCGCCACCTCCTCGGGCGTGGAGAACAGCGACCCGACGTCGACGTCGAACCCGATGTCGGCGAACGCCGTCGCGATCACCTTCTGCCCACGGTCGTGGCCGTCCTGGCCCATTTTGGCCACCAGAATCCTGGGCCGGCGACCGTCGGCCTCGGCGAATTTCTGGACCAATTCCGTGGCGCTTGCGATGTTGGTTGCCTTTCCGGCTTCGTGACGGTAGACCCCGGCGATGGTACGGATCTCCGCCTGGTGACGGCCATATACCTTCTCCAACGCGTCGGAAATCTCGCCCACGGTGGCCTTGGCCCGGGCGGCGTCGATGGACAGCGCCAGCAGGTTGTTGCCCAGCCCATCTTCGCCCGCGCGACCGTGCGCGGCCGCCGCGCGGGACAGCTCGGCCAGCGCGGCGTCGACGGCCGCCTGGTCCCGGCCGGCCCGCAGCTCGCGCAGTTTCGCCAGCTGCTCGGCCCGCACCCGGCTGTTCTCGACCTTGAGCACCTCGATTTCCTGGTCCTCGTCGACCTGGTACTTGTTGACCCCGATCACGGGCTGCTGGCCCGAGTCGATGCGCGCCTGGGTGCGCGCGGCCGCCTCCTCGATGCGCATCTTGGGGATGCCGTCGTCGATGGCCTGGGCCATGCCGCCGTGCTCGGCGATCTCGGCCATGTGGCCGCGGGCCGCTTGCGCGAGCCGATGAGTGAGCCACTCCACGTAATAGGAGCCGCCCCACGGGTCGATCGGCCTGGTGGTGCCCGACTCCTGCGCCAACAGCAGCTGGGTGTTGCGCGCGATCCGGGCCGAGAAGTCGGTGGGCAGCGCGAGCGCCTCGTCCAGCGCGTTGGTGTGCAGCGACTGCGTGTGGCCCTGGGTGGCGGCCATGGCCTCGATGCAGGTGCGCGCGACGTTGTTGAAGGCGTCCTGGGCGGTCAGCGACCAGCCCGAGGTTTGCGAATGCGTGCGCAGGGAAAGGGATTTCGGGTTCTTGGCGCCGAACCCTGCGACGAGTTCGCTCCACAGCAGCCGCCCGGCGCGCAGCTTGGCGACCTCCATGAAGAAGTTCATGCCGATGCCCCAGAAGAACGACAGCCTGGGTGCGAATTTGTCGATGTCCAGCCCGGCGTCCAGGCCCGCCTTGATGTAGTCGACGCCGTCGGCCAAGGTGTAGGCCAGCTCCAAATCCGCTGTCGCGCCGGCCTCTTGGATGTGATACCCGGAGATCGAGATGGAGTTGAACTTGGGCATCTTGGCGCTGGTGTAGGCGAAGATGTCGGAGATGATGCGCATCGACGGCTTGGGCGGATAGATGTAGGTGTTGCGCACCATGAACTCTTTGAGGATGTCGTTCTGGATGGTGCCGGCCAATTTCTCCGGCGGCACCCCCTGCTCCTCGGCGGCTACCACGTACAGCGCCAGGATCGGCAGCACGGCGCCGTTCATGGTCATCGACACCGACACCGCCGACAGGTCGATGCCGTCGAACAGCTGGCGGATGTCGAGGATGGAATCGATTGCCACACCGGCCATTCCGACGTCGCCCTGAACGCGGGGGTGGTCGGAGTCGTAGCCACGGTGGGTGGCCAGGTCGAAGGCGACTGACAAGCCCTTCTGGCCGGCGGCGAGGTTGCGACGGTAGAAGGCGTTGGAATCCGCCGCCGTGGAGAACCCCGCGTATTGGCGAATAGTCCAGGGCTGGTTGACGTACATCGTCGGATAAGGGCCGCGCACGAATGGGGGCTCGCCCGGGAAACTGTTCAGCGGATAGCCCTCGGCCGCCGCGGCGGCGCGGTCGGCGGCGATGTACACCGGTTTGACGTCGATGCCTTCGGGGGTGTGCCAATCCGCGGCGTCGTACTTTTGCAGGGCTGCCTCGGTGGCCGGCGGCACTTTGCGATTACCGTGCAGCGGGACCTCGGCGAAGCTACCGATCGCGGGTGTGGTCATCGTCATGGCGCTACGCTCCCAACCGGGTGAGCAGGTTCGACATGGCTTGCACCGCATTGATTTTCGCGGTCAGGTACTCGTCCGGCCGGGGTGCGGCGTCGTCCAGCTCGCTCAGCGCCTTCTCCGGGCCCGCCAGATAGACCCTCTCCGCACCGGCGCTTCGGGCCGCCTCGACGACGCCCGAGGCCTCGTCGTGATACCGCTTGTCGGTGCCGCAGATAATCGCCACCGTCGAATCCGCGCCGGCCACCGCGGCCCCGACCCCGGCGGCGTCCACCGGCCCCGGGTTGATCGCCTCGATGCCGCCCGACGCCAGCAGGTTGGCCGCGAACGTCGTCCGAATGTTGTGCTCGGCCGAGGGGCCGAGTGGCAGCAGCAGCGCCTTGGGGCGCGAACCCGTGCGCGCCAGGAAGGCGTCGGAACGGTTCCGCAGCGCCTCGAACTCTGCCGCGTAGCGTCGGACGCCGGATGGCGAATCCTCTTGCGGCTCAACCTGCGTCTCGGCCTGCGTTAAAGGCGGTTCCTCGAGGTTCGGGTATTCGTTGACACCGGTGATCGCGGTGCGGCGATGCGCGATGTCGTCGGCGCGCCGCGCGGCGACCTCGGCGATCTGCTCGGTGATGTAGTCGCGGGCGGCGGCGAACCCGCCGCGCTCCGCCCATTCTTCAGCGGCCTGGAACTGCTGCCACGCCCGCTGCGCCAACTGCTCGGTGAGGTCCTCGACGTACCAGGACCCGCCGGCCGGATCCAGCACCCGCCCGACGTGCGACTCCTCCAGCAGCAGCAGCTGCGTGTTGCGGGCGATGCGGCGTGCGAAGCCGGCGCCTACGCCGGGAAAACCGCCGGGGATGGCCACGTCGAACGGCAATACCAGCACGGTGTCGGCGCCGCCGACGCCCGCGCCGAACGCGGCCACCGTGCCGCGCAGCATGTTCACCCACGGGTCGCGCTGGGTCATCATCGGCAGCGACGTCTGGGCGTGCACCAGCGCCGCGCCGGCGTCCGGCTCGCCGACCACCTCGGCAACGCGCGCCCACAGCTGACGTGCGGCCCGGAACTTGGCGATGGTGGTGAACTGGTCGTCGTCGGCGGCCAGCCGGAAGCTGATCTGCCGTAGCGCCTGGCCGACCGGAACCCCGGCCTCGGTGAGCAGACGCAGGTAGGCCACCCCGGCCGCGACGCTGCCGGCCAGCTCCCAGCTCGCGTTGGCGCCCAGGTTGTGGAAGGCGGGACCGTCGACGGTGATCGCTCGCACGCCGTGGCTCCCGGCCACCCGCGTGGCCACGGCCACCACTTGTTCCGTGGACGGGGATTCCCGGCCGCTCAGCGACGCGGTCAGCGGGTCCGCGCCAAGGTCGATCGACAGGGCGCCGCGCTTGTCGTCGTCCACCCGGTCGACCAACGCCAGCAGGGCGTCGCTGGCCTCGGCGTAGTCGGCGCCCGCGTCGAGGATCACCGGAACCAGGTCCAGGTACACGCCCGAGAGCAGCTGCCCGATCTCGCCGGCCGACACCCCCGACTTTCCTATCCGGAGCAGCAGCGCGCTGACCCCGTCGGTGAGGGCGGACAGCACCGCGGCGTTGGGGTCGTCGCAGCCCGGCGCGGGGAACGCCTCGGCGACCTTCCAGCCGGCGTCGACGTCGCGCGCCGCGTCGCCGCCACGCACGTAGGGCCACTCGCCGGGCAGCGCCGGTTCGGGCAGCTCGTCGAGGGCGGTGTAGAGCGCCCGAACCGCGATCCCGTCGTAAGTCGGGCTTTCCAGCAGCCGTTCGGGCTCGTCACCCAGTTGCTCGGGATCCTTGCGCGAGCTCTTCGACAGCACACCCGCGACCGCAGTGCGCCAACGCCCGCGAACCTGTTCCAGTCCGACGCGCTCGGGTACATCAATGGACACCGATTGCTCCCTTTATCCCTGCAAATGGGGCTCCGCCACTTGCTAACGAGGCTAATTGATGGGGCCTCCCCGCAAAAAACCGCGCGCACCGGTGGTCGGGGCGTCCCGGCCGAGTGCGGCAAGGAAACGCCAGGCTTCTGAAAGGACTTATCCTCCTCCGCCCCGTAACCTTGACAGCCGTGACGGCTTCCGCCACCTGCAAAATCACCCGAAGACTCCGCGACGCCGGCTGCGTCGTGGGCGCGAGGGCACGTCGGCTGTCCGGGCCCCGGACGGTCGCGACAGTGGTCGGTATCACAGTCCTGATCGTGGTGGCCACCTGGCTTCCCCTGCCGACGCCGGTGCAGATGCGGGATTGGGCCGAGTCGGTCGGCCCCTGGTTCCCGTTGGCGTTCCTCGCCGCGCACATCGTGGTCACCGTGGTGCCGGTGCCCCGCACCGCGTTCACCCTGGCCGCCGGGCTGCTGTTCGGCCCCCCGCTGGGGATCGCCATCGCGGTGACCGCCAGCACCGCGAGCGCGGTGATCGCGATGCTGCTGGTGCGCGCGGCCGGGTGGCAGCTCAACCGCCTGGTTCGCCACCGCGCGATCGACACGGTCGACGAGCGCCTGCGCGAACGCGGCTGGCTCGCGGTCTTCTCGCTGAGGTTGATCCCCGCCGTACCGTTTTCGGCGATCAACTACGCCGCCGGCGCCTCGGCGGTGCGGGCTGTGCCGTACACGTTGGCAACGCTGGCGGGTTTGCTGCCTGGCACCGCGGCCGTGGTGATCCTCGGTGACGCCCTCGCCAGCCACCCCAGCCCGCTGCTGCTTTTGGTGTCGCTGTGCACCGGCGCCTTGGGGCTGACCGGGCTGATCGTCGAGATCCGCCAGTTCCGGCGCCACCACCGCCGTAAGGCGCACACCGCCACGCCCTCCCCAGAACCGGCCGTCGTCCGCTGACGTCGCCCGCGGATTTCTGAACCAAACCTGAAGATATGGGCACTGAGGGCCGCTCTTCAGGTTGATTTCAGATCGCCTTTCTAACGTCGCCGGCATCACCCGAGCAACGAGGAGGCACAGTGACCAGCGAGGAATCGACACACACCACGCAGCCCGCTACCCCACCTTCGGTCCTGCAGCGGCACCCCGTGGGCGTCGCGGTCGGCAGCGGGTTGGCCGGGCTCGCCGTCGGCGCGTTCGGTGCCGCCACCCTGATCGGCCTCTGGGCCCCCGCGCCCCCACCGCCGGGCTGGGGTTTTCCGCCGCCGCCGGGCGCCCTGGGTCCCCCGCCGCCACCGCCGTTCGCCTGGCACCCGCCGCCGCCCTGGGCCGCCCCGCCGCCGCCGGGCCAGCCGCCGCAGCCCGGCCTCCCGGCCCCTCCCGGCGGTCCGGCGTCCCCGCCGTCGTCACCACCGCCGGCCCGATAACGCAGCAAAGGAGAAACCGACAATGAAGATCAAGCAAGCGATCGCCGGTTCGTTGCTCGCGGGCGCCCTCGGGGTGGCCGCGGCCGGCTTCGGCGCCGCGGTGGCCAGCGCCGATCCGCCGCCGCCACCACCGGGACCGGGGCAACCCGGACCGCCGCCGGGTCCGGGGGGTCCTGGCGGACCGTTCGGGGCTCCCCCGCCCGGGCCCGGTGCACCGGGCGGACCCTTTGGGCAGCATCCCGGCGGACCACCTCCACCGCCGCCGGGATTCTGACGCCGGCCGTCCAGCGCACCGGCGAGCGGTGGTCGCCCCAACAATCCGGTTGGGGCGACCACCGCTCCCTCAATTCACGCCCGCGTCGAGCGGCAGGCTGAGCCGGAATTGAGCCCCGCCCTCGCGCGGCAGGCACGTCAGCTCCCCGCCATGGGCGCGCGCCAGCGCCCTGGCGATCGGCAGGCCCAGCCCGGCACCGCCGTGGTCGCGGGCGCGCCCGGCATCCAGGCGCACCAGCCGCTCGAAGATGCGGTCGCGTTCGTCGTCGGGAATGCCGGGGCCGGTGTCGGTGACGGTGACCTCGGCCGCGTGGTCGCGGGAGCGCAGGTCGACGTGGATGGCGCCGGCCTCGGGGGTGTAGCGCCGGGCGTTGTCGAGCAGGTTGGACAGGATCTGCGCCAGCCGGTTCGGGTCCGCTTTCATTCGCAGTTCGTCCGGGCCGGTCCGGATGACCGTGACGCCAGGCGCCAGCAAGGCCGCCCGGTCGGCTTCGGCGTCGACGACAGCGGCGAGGTCGACATCTTGCAGATCCAGCGGCAGTCCCGCGTCGATTCGGCTCAGGTCGAGCATGTCGGCCACCAGGCGCCCGGCGCGGCGGGCGTCGGACAGCAGCAGGCTGGCACGGCGGTGCTGGGCACGGGCCGCGTCGTCGCGCTGCTGGCCGGCGTTGCTGACGAGTTGTTCGGCGGCCGCCTGGATGCCGGCGATCGGCGTCCGCAGCTCGTGCGCCGCGTCGACGAGAAATCGCCGGGTGGCCGCCTCGGCGCGCCGGGCATCCTCGGCCGAGTGCTGGGCCCGCCGCTCGGAGGCTTCCAGCGCCTCCAGCATTCCGTCGAAAGCTGCTGCGGCACGGCCTAATTCGGTATCGGCGCGCTTCGGGCGCAATCGTCGGCCGCGATCACCCGTCGCGATGTTGGTGGCCAGCGCGGTGAGCCGGTCCAGTGGCCGCAGCGCGACCCGGCTGACCGCGATCAGCAGCAGCGCCGCCACCACCAGCGTCGCCACACCCGCGCCGATCATCAGCTGGCGCAGCTCCCGGGTCACCTGCGTGGTCTGCGTCGTGTCCGCCACCAGGATCACGCGACCGCCGTCGGGCAACGGATGCACCAGCTCGGTGGCGGTCGCGTCCGGCGGCGGGGGCGGCACGCCCGGCGGCGGCCCGAACGGCGGGTAACCGGGCGGCGGCGGTGGCGGTGGCCCAAGCGGGGGAACGAACGCGCCGGCGGTGGTCTGCGGGCTGATCGCCGGGTCGCCGTAGGCCGTGCCGTCCGCGGTGACCACGAGCGCGCGCACGGTGCCGCCGCCCAGTTGGGCGGCGATCTGCTGCGGCGGCGTGCGCGCGATCGCCAGGGCGTCCGCGCGGGAGGTGGCCGCGAGAAGCCGGTCGTTGAGGTTTCGACGGGCCTGGGCGCGCACGGTGACGTCGATGATCACGCCCAGGATCAGCAACACGACGGCGAGCACGCCGATAGCGACGACGACGACCCGGCGCTGCAGCGACGGCGTCGGGGTCGCCGGATCGGCTGGTGCCGTCATGATCGGTGGGCCTGCATGCGGTAGCCGATGCCGCGGACCGTGTGCACGATTCGCGGGCCGTGTGCCTCGAGCTTGCGGCGCAGCCCGCTGATGTGCACCTGCACCAGGTTGGGGTCGTAGGCGTCGTAGCCCCACACCGCGTTCAGGATCTGCGGGGCGCTCACGATTCGGCTGCGCTGTTCGACCAGGAATCGCAGCAACCGCAGCTCGGTGGCGGTCAGGTCCAGCGGATGTCCCGCGCGCACGGCGACCCCCGCGTCGACGTCGAGCATCAGGTCGCCCACCTGGAGCGCCCGCGGCAGCCGTCCCCGCCGGCGCAACACCGCACCGACCCGCGACACGAGTTCGGCCAGCTCGAACGGCTTGACACGTAGTCGTCGGCCCCGCCGTCGAGGCCGCGCAGCCGGTCGTCGAGGCCGTCACGCGCGGTGATCAGCACGATGCCCGCGTCGCCCCAATCGCGGATTACCTCGATGAGCTCGAATCCGTCGCGGCCCGGCAGCATCACGTCGAGCACCACCAAGTCCGGTCGCAGGCCGTCGAGCGCGGCCTCCAGACCGTCGCCGTCGGGGCAGGCGTCGGCGTGGTATCCGGCGTCGGTCAGCGCCTCGCTGACCATCTCCCGGATCGTCTCGGAATCCTCGACCACCAGCACCCGCGGTGTGCCGGCCGCCGGGTGCCTGCCCGCGCGCGGGTTACTCACCATGCCTCATTGTTAGCGCCACTTTGCTGGACCTGCCTGTCCAGCCCGCTATCTTCAGGTTCGCTTCAAGTTCCCGGCGCCGCCGTCGGGCACCGCGCCAAGCGTCATGCCGGCTCCGCCCGTGCCGCCGCTGCCGCGCTGAGGTCGACGACACCGGAACCAAGCAGCGGCTTGCCCGCCACCTCCGGGGCGAAGATCAACGTGACGGCGCCGACCAGCCCGGCGAACATCAGCATGTACGCGGGCATCATCGGATTGCCGGTTCCGGCCACCAGCGTCTCGGCGATCAATGGCGTGGTGCCGCCGAAGGCCGAAACCGCGATGTTGAACCCGATCGACACCGCGCCGTAGCGCACGTGGGTGGGAAACAGCGCGGGCAGGATCGCCGGCTCGAGGCTACTCAGGAAGAGCATGGGCAAGGCGACGAGCGCCACGCCGGCGAACTTCGTCGGATACGCCCCGCCGAACCGCATCAACGCGAACGCCGGCAGCGAGACCCCGACCAGCAGCCCGCAGCCCGTCCACATCAGCGGTTTGACCCCGATGCGGTCGGACAGCATCGCGACCAGGAGCACCCCGACCGTCAGGACCGCCAGCACCACCAGGACCATCACCAGGGCCGCGGTGTCCCCCACGCCCGCGGTCTTCTTGAGATATGTCGGCACGTACCCGCTGACCATGTAGCTGGTGTCGGTGACCGCGAGCTCCACCCCGAGGCAGATCAGTAACCCTTTCCACTGCCGCACGACGGTCAGCACGAACTGGGTGCGGACGGAGACCGGCACCGCGACCTTATGCACCTTCTCGTAACCGGGCGACTCCTCGATCCGCGAACGCAGGTAGATCGCGACCAGGCCGAGCGGCGCGGCCAGCAGAAACGGGATGCGCCAGCCCCAGCTCAGCATCTCGGCGCTCGACAGCGCCGTTTGCAGGCCCGTCACCAGCACGGCGCCCACGACGAACCCGCCGAGCGTGCCCACCGGGAGAAATCCGGCCATCATCCCGCGTTTGTGGTCGGGGGCGTGTTCGGCGATGAACGTCATGGCGCCCGCGTATTCGCCGCCGGAGGAAAGTCCCTGACCGATGCGAATGACCGTGAGCAGGATGGGCGCCCAGATCCCGATGGTGTGGTAGCCGGGCAGTGCGCCGGTCAAGGCGCCGCAGACCGCCATCAGCGAGATCGTCATCACCAGCACGGGCTTGCGCCCGATCCGGTCGCCGAGCGGGCCGAAGATGAACCCACCGAGGGGCCGGACGACGAATCCCGCCGTCATCGTGCCGAACGTGGCGATCAGGTTGCCCGCGTCGGAATTGCTCCCGGGATAGAACGTCTGCGCAAGGAGCGTGGCGACGAGGCTGAACAGGGTGAAGTCGTACGCCTCCATGAAGTTGCCGATGGCCGTGCCCTGGATGGACCGATGCGCCGCTCGGCGATCGGCGGCCCGGACCTCAGCATTTCCACTCATTGGGTAGGTCAGTTACCCGAAACGCCGCGCAACTATTCGATCCCCGTCCGGGCTCGGCCGAAAAGCGCAATCGTTCGCCAAGATTGAAGCGGGGACTAATCCCGCTCCGGACCCTTGATCGTCATCGCCGCGAAGGTGGCCAAAAACGTCGCGGCGGGCACCGCGTTGACGATCTTGTCCCGCGCCCGGATGTGCGCGCCGACGGCCAGGGTGAAATACAGCGTCAGCATCGCCGTCGTCAGCCTCGCCAAGCCGGGGAACCGGGTGACCGAGAGCAGGCCGACCGCCGCGGCCGCCTTGACGACCGGCAGCACGGGTCGGATCTCGTCCGGCACCCCGACGTCGTCCAGAACTTTCTTGATCGGGGCGACCTGCACCCCGCACGCCACCGCGTCGACGGCGTGGAACACGGCAAGCGCCGCATAGGTTTTCGGTGAAGTCAGCGCACTCATGCAAGCGAGCCTATTGGGTCAGCTGCGGCGGCGCGCCGGGCTCGCCGTCCACCGGCGCGCGGGCGCTCGCCTCGGCCTTGGCCACCGCCTGGGCGATCGCGGGGTCGGTCTCGGTGGAGAACCAGTCGGCGATGTCGGCGTCGTCGGACTCGGCGGCGTGCTTGGGGACGTCGTCGACCGGGGATGGCTGGAACCGGAATACGCCGTCCTCGCCGGGGGCACCCAGCAGTTTGGTGAAGCCCTGCAACGCCGAGCTGAAGTCGCTGGGCACCACCCACACCTTGTTAGCGTCACCGCGCGCCATCTCCGGCAGCGTCTGCAGGTACTGGTAGGCGAGCATCTCCGGGGTGGGCCTGCCGGCCTTGATCGCGGCGAACGTCTTCTCGATGGCCTTGGCCTGCCCCTGCGCCCGCAGGTAGGCCGCCGCGCGCTCACCCTGGGCGCGCAGCATGCGGGACTGCCGGTCGGCCTCGGCGGCCAGGATCGCGGCCTGCTTGGCGCCCTCGGCGGCCAGGATCTGCGCCTGCTTGGCTCCCTCGGCCTGAGTGATCGCGGCCTGCCGGTTCCCTTCGGCGGTCAGGATCATGGCCCGCTTTTCCCGGTCCGCCTTCATCTGCTTTTCCATCGAGGCCTGGATGGACGGCGGTGGGTCGATGCTGCGCAGCTCTACCCGGGCGACCCGCAGGCCCCAGCGGCCGGTGGCCTCGTCGAGCACGCCGCGCAGCTGGCCGTTGATCATGTCGCGGGAGGTCAGCGTCTGCTCGAGCGTCATCCCGCCGACCACGTTGCGCAGCGTGGTCGTGGTGAGCTGCTCGACGCCGACGATGTAGTTGCTGATCTCGTAGACCGCAGCCTGTGGGACGGTGACCTGGAAATACACCACGGTGTCGATGTTGAGGGTCAGGTTGTCCTCGGTGATCACCGGCTGCGGCGGGAATGACACCACCCGCTCGCGCAGGTCCACCCGGGCGCGCACGCGGTCGATGAACGGCACCAGCAACGTGAGCTGCCCGCTGACCGTGCGGCTGTAACGGCCCAGCCGCTCGATCACCGCGGCCTCTGCCTGCGGGATCAGCGCGACGGACTTCGCCACCACGATGATCCCAAAGACGATGATCGCAAGGGCCACCAACAAAAGAGCGATCCCAGCCATGGTGCTTCCTCCCGTTTCTTCAGAGGTATTACATGTCCTTGAACACCACCGCGGTGGCGCCGTTGATCTGCATGACCGTCACCCGTTCGCCGGGTTCGTAGACATCGTTGTCGTTGAGTGGCCGGGCCGTCCATACCTGACCGTCCAGCTTCACCTGACCCTCGTCGCGGGCGACGCGGTCGAGCACCAGCGCGCTCTTGCCCTCCAGCGCTTTGATGCCGGTCGGCAGCCCCTTCGCGGGTGTGAGCCGACGCCGCAGCGCCGGCCGCACCAAGACCAGCAGCAGCACCGAGACGACCACGAACACCGCCGCCTCGGCCCAGATCGGCCAGCCCACCAGCCAAGTGGTGCCCGCGGCGGCCAGCGCGCCCCCGGAAAGCATCAACAGCGACATGTCGCCCGTCAGCGCCTCCGCACCGGCCAGCACCAGCGCGAATATGAGCCAAATCACCGCGGCGGGCATGCGGTCAGAATACGCGTAATCCGCCTTTGCCGGACCAAACAACTACACTCCGAGATCATGTGGTGTCCCAGTGTCTCGCTGTCCCTGTGGGCCAACGCCTGGCTCGCGGGCAAGGCCGCGCCCGACGATGTGTTGGACGCGTTATCCCTTTGGGCGCCAAAGCAATCGGTCACGGCGTATGATGCCGTCGCCGCCGGCCACACGGGACTGCCGTGGCCCGATGTGCACGACGCCGGGACGGTCACACTGCTGCAGACGCTGCGCGCGGCGGTCGGCCGGCCGTCCGTGCCGGCGTCCGCAGGGTTGCCGGCTCGTTTGCGCGGGACCATCAGCGTGGTGCTGCCGGTCCCCGGCGACGTTCGTGGGCTGGCAGCGGGGACGCAGTTCGAGAGCGACGCGCTGGCCTCCGGCGAGGCCGTGATCATCGCCAACCCCGACGATCCGACCACCGCCGTCGGGCTGGTCCCCGAGTTCAGCTACGGCGATCTGGACGGCGCCAACGACGACGCGGACCTACCAGAATTGTGTGCGCTGTCGTGGACCGTGTACTCACTGCCCGGCGCGCCGCCGCTGCACCACTACGAGCTCGGGGACGCGGAATACGCGCTGCGGTCCGCCGTACGCTCGGCCGCGGATGCCCTCGGCGCCATCGGCTTGGGCGCCGCCGCCGACGTCGACGATCCGCGCGGGCTCGTTGAGCAGCTGCTGGAATCGGCACGGCAGCACCGCATTCCCGACCATGCGCCGTCGCGAGCCCTGCGGGTGCTGGAGAACGCCGCGCACGTTGACGCCATCATCGCCGTCAGCGCCGGGCTGAGCCGGTCCGATTCCCCCGCGGATCGCATCGCCGCGGGCATCACGCAGTCGTCGTCACAGGCGCAGATCGCCACCGACGCGCTGCGCCCGCTGACCACCGTGGTGCGTTCGGCGCGGATGGCCGCGGTCGACGCGATCCTGCAATCGGCTTGGGCCGACTAATCCTGTTGGCGGCCACCCGCTTCGCCCGGCTACGCCGCGCTCGCGATCGCCGACTACGTCTGATGGCGCGACCCGCTTCGCCCGGCTACGCCGCGCTCGCGATCGCCGCTAAGTCTGATGGCGGCGACCCGCTAATCCTGTTGGCGCGCCATGCAATGCGGCGGGCGGCACGGCGCGCCGTTGACGCTGGCGAGGCAGCCCGGCACCGGATCCCTTCCGGTGACCCGGGTCGGCGCCCGGCCGTGACGGAGCTCGTCGATCAGGTCGGCGGCGAGCCGGGCGAATCGCCTGTCGGCGTTGGGAGTTGCGGCGCGGGCGAAGGCCAACCCCGCGGCCTCGGCCTGTAACCGCAACTCGTGGTCGAGATCCCACACCACCTCGATGTGGTCGGCAACAAACCCGATCGGGCAGACGACGACGGCCTCGGTGCCCGTCAGCGTCGCGAGGTGGTCCTCGACGCTCGGCTCCAACCACGGCACCTGCGGCGGGCCAGAGCGCGACTGCCAGGCCAGGTCGTAGTCGGTGTAGCCGGCGGCCGCCGCGACCAGCCTTGCGGCATAGGCGACTTGGCGGCTGTAGAGCTGGGGACCGAAGCGCTGGTCGGCGGCCACCGGGACCGAATGCGCGGTGAAGACCAGCCGGGCGCCCTTCGGCACCGTTTCGGCGGCGGCGGTGACGGCCCCGGCGAACATCTCGACGAAAAGCGGATGGTCGAAATACGGCCGCAGCTTTACCAATTCGGGTGAGCCCGGCCCGGCCACCCGGCGGGCCCGGGCGATGTCTTCGACATACTGCGTGCAGCTGGAATATCCGCTCCACGCCGACGTGGTGAACACCGCGGCGCGGCGAACACCGTTGTCCCGCATGGTCGCGACGGTGTCCTCGACGTAGGGTTGCCAATTCCGGTTGCCGAAATACACCGGCAGATCCAGTTCCGCGCGCAGCTCGGCGATCAGGGCGCGGTTGATGCCGTTGATCGGCGATACTCCGCCGAAATGCAGGTAGTGCTCGGCGACTTCGTCGAGGCGCTCGGGCGGCACGTTGCGGCCCCGGGTGACGTTCTCCAGGAACGGCCGCACCTGCTCGGGGCCCTCCGGCCCGCCGAAGGACAAGAGCAGGACGGCGTCGAAATCCATTACGCGCTAAAGCAACTGGGTGCTGGCGCCGCCGTCGGCGTAGATGACGGTGCCGGTGGTGGCCGGTAGCCAGTCGGACAGCAGCGCACACACCGTCTTGGCGACCGGCGTCGCGTCCTTCATGTTCCAGCCCAACGGCGCGCGCTGATCCCAGCCTTCCTCGAGCAGGTGAATCTGGGCGCCCGCCTCTTCGCCGAGCGCACCGCCGACGATCGCGCTCATTGCGAGGGTCCGAATCGGCCCAGCGGCAACGAGATTCGAGCGCACACCGTACTTGCCGGCCTCTCGAGCCACGAACCGGTTCACCGACTCCAGCGCGCTCTTGGCGACGGTCATCCAGTTGTAGGCCGGCATCGCGCGCGACGGGTCGAAGTCCATGCCGACAATCCCGCCGCCGGGGTTCATGATCGGCAGCAGCGCCTTGGCCAGCGAGGCATACGAATACGCGGAGATGTGAATACCCTTGGCGACGTCCTCGTAGGGGGCGTCGAAGAAGGGGTTGATGCCCATCCCGCTCTGCGGCATGAAGCCGATCGAATGCACCACGCCGTCAAGCTTGTTGCCCTCGCCGATCACCTCGGTGACCCGGTCGGCCAGGGTGGCGAGGTGCTTCTCGTCCTGCACGTCGAGTTCGATCAGCGGGGCCTTGGCCGGCAACCGGTCGGCGATGCGCTGGATCAGCCGCAGCCGGTCGAATCCGGTCAGCACCAGTTCGGCCCCCTGCTCCTGGGCCACCCGCGCGATGTGGAAAGCGATCGACGAGTCGGTGATGATTCCGGTGACCAGAATCCGTTTGCCTTCGAGCAGTCCTGCCATATCCGTCCTTCTCGTCTTTTTCGTGCTTCGTGAATCAGTGGCCCATGCCCATGCCGCCGTCGACCGGGATGACCGCGCCGGCGATGTAGCTCGCATCCTCGGAAGCCAGGAAGCTGACCGCCCCGGCGACTTCGGCGGCGGTGCCGACCCGCTTGGCCGGGATGAATTCCAGTGCGCCCGCCTGGATGCGCTCGTCCAGCGAGCGCGTCATCTCGGTGTCGATGTAGCCGGGGGCGACCACGTTGGCCGTCACGCCCGCCTTGGACAGCTCACGCGAGATCGATCGTGCCATGCCGATCAGGCCGGCCTTGGCGGCCGCGTAGTTGGACTGGTTACCGATGCCCCACATGCCGGACACCGACCCGATGAAGATGATGCGGCCGAACCGCTTCTTCTGCATGCTGCGCGACGCCCGCTGGGCCACCCGGAACGCCCCGGTGAGGTTGGCGTTGATGACCTCTTCGAACCGCTCCTCGGTCATCCGGATCAGGAAGGCGTCTTTGGAGATGCCGGCGTTGGACACCAGCACCTCGACCGGGCCTTGGTGCTCCTCGACCTCTTTGAACGCGCGGTCGACGGCGTCCTTGTCGGTGACGTCACACACCACGCCGAACAGCCCCTCGGGCGCCCCGGACCCGCGGTGCGTGACGGCCACCTTGTGCCCGTCGGCGGCCAGCCGCTGGGCGATCGCCAGACCGATCCCCCGGTTTCCGCCCGTCACCAGGACCGAGCGAGATACGAAGGGAGGCTTGCCCGCGGGGACGTCCGTAGCGGTTTCGGTGGCTGTGTCAGTCACCCCGTCAACCTATCGCCTCGCGGCGCGTGCCCCGAAATCTGCCCCCTGTCGTGCCGCGAGCGTCACACTAGCGCGACGCTCGACGCCCACCGTCACGCTGGCGTGACGCTCGGCGGCAGAATCACGTCGGCAGGCGCCGGTTGATCAGCAGCGCGGCCAGCCCCGCGAGGGCCAGGACCAGCGCACCCAGCCGCAGCCAGCCCGTGCTGGCGTCGCCCTTGATCGTCTCGTAGCCGATCTGCTGCTGCAGCGACGCGTAGACGGCTTTCAGCTCGGCCAGGCTGGCGGCGTTGTACCAGTTCCCACCGGAGAGCTCGGCGACCTTCTTCATGGTGGAGTCGTCGACGGGAACGGGCTGGCGCTGGTCGTTGATCTCGACGAAGCCGTAGGGCGTGCCGAACGAGATCGTCGAGATGGGCACGCCCTGGTCCTTGGCGGTGCGCGCGGCGGTGAAGGCGCCCTTGGGGTTGTCGGGGTTGGTCGGCATCGTCTCCTTGCCGTCGGAGAACAACACGATGCGTGCGGGTGGGGGCGTGTCGCCGCCGCCGATCACCGCGCCGACGGTGGCGATGGCCTGCAACGCGGTGAAGATGCCTTCCCCGGTCGCGGTGCGGTCGGCGAACTGGAGCTTGTCCAGCGCGTTCTTGGTCGCTTCCCGGTTGGTGGTCGGGGACACCAGCACGGTCGCGGTCCCCGCATACTCGATCAGGCCCAGGTTGATGCCGGGTGTCAGCTCGTCGGCGAACTGCTTGGCGGCCTCCTGCGCGGCCGCCATGCGATTGGGCGGAACGTCGGTGGCGCGCATCGACTGCGACACGTCAATCACCAGCATCACCACCGCGCGGTTGCGCGGGATCCGGACGTCGTTCGTCGGCCCCGCCATCGCGATCGTGAACAGCACCAGCGCCAACACCAGCAGGATCGCCGGCACGTGCCGCCAACGCGAAGGACGTTGCGGTGCAACGCTTTCCAGCAGCTCCATGTTCGCGAATCGCAGCATCCGCCGCTGCCGCGCGAGTTGCAGCACGATGTACAGCGCGGCCAACCCGACGGCGGCAAACAGGAAAAGGAAAAACCAAGCGTGCGCGAAGCCCGACAGCGTCATCGGGCCCAGCAGGGGCAGTGTCACTGCCGGCCCGCCAGTGCCCCGCGACGGCGGGACTCGACGAAGCGGACGATGTCGGCGATCCAGTCCCGGTCGGTGCGCAGCGTCAGCACCGGGGCCCCGCAGCTGCGGATGGTGCGGGACACCTCGGCGCGGTGGGCCGCGGCCGCCTTGGCGAAGTCGTCACGCAGCTGGGCGTCGATGGTGAATTCCCGGGTGACCCCGGTTTCCGCGTCCTGCAAGACCACGTCGCCGATGTCGGGCAGCTCGACGTCGCGCGGGTCGAGCACCTCGATCGCCAGCACCTCGTGGCGGGCCGCGATCGCCCGCAGGGGGCGCATCCAGTTGATGGGGCCCAGGAAGTCGCTGATGATGACGGCCATGCCGCGGCGGCGCTCGGGCCGGCGCAACGCGTCGATCGCGGTCGCCAAATCGCCGCGCACGCCGACCGGTGCCCTGGGCGTGGTGGCGATGGTGCGCAGCAGCGTCTGCTCGTGCTGGCGCCCCGAGCGGGCCGGGACCCGGGTGATCGTCGCGCCGGTGGCGATGATCGCGCCGAGCCTGTTGCCGCCGCCACTGTTGAGGAACGTGATCGCCGCCGCGGCGGCCACGGCCAGGTCGCGCTTCTCGCACACCGTGGTGCCGAAGTCCAGGCTGGCCGACATGTCGACCACCATCCACGTCTCCAGCTCGCGGTCGGCGATCATCTGCCGGACGTGCGGGTGCATGGTGCGCGCGGTGACGGCCCAGTCCATCCGCCGGACGTCGTCGCCGGGCTGGTACTCGCGCGACTCCCCCGGCTCGGTACCCGGCCCCGGGATCAGGCCGAGGTGGTCGCCGTGCAGGACCCCGTCGAGCTTGCGCTTGACCGTGAGCTCGAGCTGGCGCAGCGCCGCCGACAGCTTCGGGTCGTCAATCTGCCCGCGCTCGAACGATGGCGGATGACGCACCGCCTTGTGGGGTTCGGTCACCGACCGCTGGCCGCCACGGTCTGCATCACCGGGGGAACCGAATGACCTTGCTGCGGAACGGCATTCACCTGCGGCAGGGCCACCGTCTGCAGGATCCGGTTGATGACGATCTCCGGCGAGATCTCGTCGGCGAGCGCGTCATAGGTGAGTATCAGCCGGTGCCGCAGCACGTCGGGAATGACCTCCACGACATCCTGCGGGATCACGTAGTCGCGACCGCGGACCAGCGCCAGCGAGCGGGCGCCGGCGATGATGCCCAGCGAGGCGCGCGGTGACGCACCGAACGAGACCCAGGTCTTGACGTCGTTCATGCCGAGCTGCTCGGGGTTGCGGGTGGCGGTGACGACGCGCACCACGTAGTCGACCAGCGCGTGGTGGACGAAGACGTTGGACGCGATGTCCTGCAGCCGCAGCAGGTCGCCGGTGTTGAGGATCTGCTTGGGCACCGGCGGCTTGACGCCCATCCGGTAGATGATCTCCCGCTCCTCCTCCGGCGACGGGTAGCCGACATTGATCTTGAACAGGAAGCGGTCGCGCTGGGCCTCGGGCAGCGGGTAGACGCCCTCGTGCTCGATCGGGTTCTGGGTGGCCATCACCAGGAACGGGTTGGGCAGCGGGAAGGTCTTGCCGCCGATCGACACGTGGCGCTCCTGCATGACCTCCAGCAGCGCCGACTGCACCTTCGCCGGCGCGCGGTTGATCTCGTCGGCGAGCAGGAAGTTGACCACCACCGGGCCGAGCTCGGTGTCGAACTCCTCCTTGCCTTGCCGGTAGATGCGGGTACCGATGATGTCGGTGGGCACCAGGTCGGGCGTGAACTGGATGCGCGCGAACGTCCCGCCGACCACGCGCGCGAACGTCTCCACGGCCAGCGTCTTGGCAACGCCGGGGACACCCTCGAGCAACACGTGCCCCTTGGACAACAGGCCGACCAGCATCCGCTCCACGAGCTGGTCCTGCCCGACGATGATCCGCTTGACCTCGAAGATGGCCCGCTCCAGCGTGTGGACCTCGGCGGCCAGCCCGTTACCGCCGCCTGGAGGCGCCTCGTGCGCCGGAGGGCCGGACGGACCACCCTGGCCCGGGTAATTGCTGGCGCCCGGGGGCGGCCCACCTGCTGATGTCATCAAGAACCCTCCACGCTCATCTGGACACGACTGCCGGGCAGCGACGTGCCCTGGACCAACTATTCCAGGCCAGCCGGTTTCCGTCGACGCTCGCCCGGTTGATGCCTCGCCGGCCCCGCGATCAGTACTCGATGATCCTAGTCAGGAACGGCGTCATGCCGGGCTTGCGCACCGGGCTGACGGTGACCTTGCCGGCGAGGCTGGACGCCTCGAGCATCTGCCCGTTGCCCAGGTACATGGTGACGTGCTGGCCGCCGTTCGGGCCGTAGAAGATGAGGTCGCCGCGCCTCGCCTGGTCGGGCGGAATGTGGCGACCGGCGTTGTACTGGTCACCGGAGAACCGTGGGATGAGCACGCCGACACCGGCGAAGCCGTAGCGCATCAGCCCCGAGCAGTCGAAGCCGTTGATGTTGGCCCCGTCGCCGACGCCCTTGCTGGGCCCGTCCAGCGAGCCGCCGCCCCACGAATACGGGACACCCATCTGCGATCCCATCCGCTTGATCACATATTCGATGGCCTGCCGGCCGTAGACCCGCGGGATCTTGCCGCCGGGGTTGGTGGGGGTCGCCGCCGTCGGCGCCGGGTCACCGCCGAGGTTGATCCCGAGCCCGCCGAGGAATTGCTTGCCGAGGTCCAGCGTGGTCTGGGTCGCTTGGGCGGTGGCCTGCAGCGAGGCGTTGGCCACGGCGAGCGGATCGCCCGGCGCTCCGGCGCTGATGGTGGCCGGCAGGGTGGGGTCCCACTGGCCGGGGTCGGCCCTAACCACGGGAGCGGGGCTGGCCACAGACAACATCAACCCGGCCACCACAGCGGTGATCCAGGCGAAGTTGATCAGGCGAAACCTATTGCGGCGCATAGCTCCTCGTTCAGTAGTTGGTCGTCACCATTCGATGTAGCGGACCACGTACGGCGTCATCCCGCTGGTGCGCACGGGCGCGACGCGAACCTTCAATCCGATGTCGGGAGCCTCGAGCATCTGGCCGTCGCCGAGGTAGATCGTCACGTGCTGGCTGCCGCCAGGTCCGTAGAAGATGACGTCCCCGCGGCGCATCTGCGCCGACGGGATCTTGCGGCCCAGGTTGTACTGCGACCCCGAGTAGTGCGGCAGCTTGATCCCCACGCCGGCGAACGAGTACAGGACCAGGCCCGAACAGTCGAAGCCGGTGATCCCGGCGCCGGAGTCGATGCCCTTGCTGGGCCCGGCCGCGTTGCCGCCGCCCCACGAATAGGGCACGCCGATCTGCGACATGCCGCGCCGGATCACGTACTCGGTGGCCTGCCGCCCGTACACCCGGGGGATGCGGCCGGCGGTGCCGCCGGGTGCGGCGTTGGTGATGCCGGTGTCATCGGGCTTGAGGATGCCCAGCTGCTGCAAGAAGCTTCGGCCCATGCCGGCGGTGACCTGCGTCGACGTGGCCGAGATGCCCAGCACCTGGTTGATGACGGCGATCGGGTCACCGGGGACGTTGGCGCTGGGCACCATGGGCAACGTCGGGTCCCACAGGCCATCCCACCGGCGGCCGCCGGAATGCGGGGCGCCGGCCGGGGCACCCGGATCCCACCGGTCCCCCGAGACCGCGACGCCGGACGAGCCGTGCTCCGCCGCCCATTCACGCTGGGCCGCTACGAGTTTCGCCTGGGCCTGGTCCCGCTCGTCGGCCAGGCGGGTGGCCAGTTCACGCTGGTCGTTGAACTTGCGCTTGGAATCGGTGAGCGCGGCCACCGCGGCGTCCTGGCTGGCCTTGGCGTCGGCGGCGGCCTTGTCGGCCTTCTGCTTGGCCAGCCGCGCCGCCGACTCCTTGTTCACCTGCTCGGTCCGGGCGCGCTGCAGCTTGTCCATTACCGCCTGGGAGCTCGCGGTCAGGGTCTCGGCGGCGCTTTGGGTCGCGATCATGTCTTCCGGGCTGGTCGCGGTCAGGTAGCTGCCCGACGGCCCGTTCATGTAGGTGGCCGCCGCGAAGGTGTTGAACCGGTGCTGGGCCGCGGCGATCGCCGCGTTGGCGTCCTTGACGGCCTGCTGGCTGGCCTCGACGTCGTGCTCGGCGGCGGTCGCGTTGTCCCGCGCGGTCTCGACGTCGACCAGTGCCTTGTTGACGCTTTCCTGCTCGGTCTGGATTTCGGCCGTCAGGTCTTCCAGGCGCTGGTTGGCCTTGGCGACGTTCGCGATCAACGCGGCCATGCTGTCCGCGGCGGGGTCGGCGTCGGCCAGGCCCGGGGTGGACATCAGCATGGCCACGCTCAGCACCGACGGAACGACCGGCCGGAGCAACCTGATGGCCGGTCGCGCAGAGGGTCCCCAGCGCGTACGTCTCATTCGACAGGTCTCCTACGGCTCAACGCGGACGGGCGGCGCCAGGCACGGCCTTTCTGAAAACGCCACAAACAACACGAGCACCATTTGCACCGTACGTCACATATGACGCGGTGGAAACGCTAGTCACAAACTGCACTCTTGACGTGCGTTTAATGTGACCGAACGGTGACCTGCGGTGTTTGCCGCGCTGAGTCTGGGGCGACCGCCCCATCAGTTGACCCGCGCCGGATGCGCGTGTCAGACGCCGTTACTAGGCGCCGTCGGGCGCTTCCGCCGTCGTTCCCGGCGCCTCGGCCGGCGTTGCTGCGCGCTTGGCGCGCAACTGTAGAAATCGGGTGCCCACGGCCGCCGCGAGCACCGCGATCAGCAGGAAGATGGTCAGGCCCGTCCAGGGGAACTCGGGCGTATTCAACTCGTGCAGGAAATGCTGCGCCGAGACGACTGGGTTGCCCGTCTTGGCGTTGTCCTCGCCGGCCTCGAGCGTCACGCGCGGAAATTGCGTGCTGTAGGTGCCGACGTAACTCGGGCTCAATGTCAGCACGGTGGCGTCGTGATAGTCGGCGCCGACGACGGTGGAGATGTCGCGCAGAGGGGTGTCGTTCGGCGGGTTGTGGTCGAGCAGCACGATCTTGAGGTTGATGCCGTCGGCGTGCGCCTGGTTGACGATGTCGAGCAGGCCGGGCATCGCGGCCGGCGGGGCGCTGACGCCGGTGGCGGCGACCTGCGCCTTGATCGCGGTCATGTCGACGTCCACCGGAATGTAGAGCGGCAGGATCGGGTGCCCGGTCATGCCGACACTGTAATGGGGCTTTAAACCCGCGCCGCGCGCGACAAGACTGGGATTAGGGGCACCCGCCGTAATACAGGACAAGCGTACTGTTAAAGTGGTACCGCACCGCCGACATGGCCCGTCGGCGGGAGAACTTAATCCTTGGGAGTTGAAGTGACTGATTCTGTGAACTCGTTCGGAGCCCGCGACACCCTCAAGGTCGGCGACAAGAGTTACCAGATCTACCGCCTAGACGCCGTCCCCAATACCGAGAAACTCCCCTACAGCCTCAAGGTGCTGGCCGAGAACCTGCTGCGCAACGAGGACGGCAGCAACATCACCAAGGACCACATCGAGGCCATCGCGAACTGGGATCCCAAGGCGGAGCCCAGCATTGAGATCCAGTACACGCCGGCCCGCGTGGTGATGCAGGACTTCACCGGCGTGCCGTGCATCGTCGACCTGGCCACCATGCGCGAGGCCATCGGCGACCTCGGCGGCAGCCCGGCCAAGGTCAACCCCCTGGCCCCCGCCGACCTGGTGATCGACCACTCGGTGATCGCCGACCTGTTCGGCACCGCGGACGCGTTCGAGCGCAACGTCGAGATCGAGTACCAGCGCAACGGCGAGCGCTACCAGTTCTTGCGTTGGGGGCAAGGCGCTTTCGACGACTTCAAGGTGGTGCCGCCGGGCACCGGCATCGTGCACCAGGTCAACATCGAGTACCTGGCGAGCGTCGTGATGGACCGCGACGGGGTGGCGTATCCCGACACCTGCGTGGGCACCGACTCGCACACCACGATGGTCAACGGCCTCGGCGTGCTCGGCTGGGGCGTGGGCGGCATCGAGGCCGAGGCCGCGATGCTGGGCCAGCCGGTGTCGATGCTCATCCCCCGGGTCGTCGGCTTCAAGCTGACCGGTGAGATCCAGGCCGGCGTCACGGCCACCGACGTCGTGCTGACGGTGACCGAGATGCTGCGCAAGCACGGCGTGGTCGGCAAGTTCGTCGAGTTCTACGGCGAGGGCGTGGCCGAGGTGCCGCTGGCCAACCGCGCCACCCTGGGCAACATGAGCCCCGAATTCGGTTCCACCGCAGCCATTTTCCCGATCGACGAGGAGACCATCTCCTACCTGCGCTTCACCGGGCGCACCGACGAGCAGCTGGCACTGGTCGAGGCGTACGCCAAGGAGCAGGGCATGTGGCACGACCCCAAGCACGAGCCGGCCTTCTCCGAATACCTCGAACTCAACCTGTCCGATGTGGTGCCGTCGATCGCCGGACCCAAGCGCCCGCAGGACCGGATCGCGTTGTCGGAGGCGAAAGCGACGTTCCGCGAACAGATTACGAGCTACGTCGGCGACGACCCCGACAAGAAGGACTACTCGAAGCTGGACGAGGCAGTCGACGAGTCCTTCCCGGCGAGTGACCCGGGGGCGCTGGAGAATGGGCACGCCGACGACGCCCCGAAAGTGGAGTCGGCCGCGAAGCACGCGAAGGGCCGGGTGAGCAGCCCGGTGACGGTGCGCTCCGACGAGCGCGGCGAGTTCGTGCTCGACCACGGTGCCGTGGTGATCGCCGCGATCACGTCGTGCACCAACACCTCCAACCCGGAGGTGATGCTGGGCGCGGCGCTGCTGGCGCGCAATGCCGTCGAGAAGGGGCTCGCGTCCAAGCCGTGGGTGAAGACCACGATGGCGCCGGGCTCCCAGGTGGTCC
This sequence comes from Mycobacterium sp. UM_CSW, assembly GCF_000455205.1. GTDB lineage: Bacteria > Actinomycetota > Actinomycetes > Mycobacteriales > Mycobacteriaceae > Mycobacterium. Next base: position 76,801 of record NZ_AUWQ01000023.1, read on the forward strand.
ACGACTACTACGACAAGGCCGGCCTGTGGCCGTACCTGGAGAAGCTCGGCTTCTATCTCGTCGGCTACGGCTGCACGACGTGCATCGGCAACTCCGGCCCGCTGCCCGACGAGATCTCAAAGGCCATCAACGACAACGACCTTTCGGTGGCGGCGGTGCTGAGCGGCAACCGGAACTTCGAGGGCCGGATCAACCCCGACGTGAAGATGAACTACCTGGCGTCGCCGCCGCTGGTGGTCGCCTACGCGCTGGCCGGGACCATGGACTTCGACTTCGATCAGCAGCCGCTCGGTACTGATAAGGAAGGCAAAGAGGTCTACTTAAAGGACATTTGGCCGTCGCAGAAGGATGTCTCGGACACCATCGCCTCGGCGATCAGCCAGGAGATGTTCACCAAGAACTACGCCGACGTGTTCAAGGGCGACGAGCGCTGGCGCAACCTGCCGACCCCCAGCGGCAATACCTTTGAGTGGGATCCGGATTCGACGTACGTGCGCAAGCCCCCGTACTTCGAGGGCATGTCGGCCGACCCGGAGCCGGTCAAGGACATCTCCGGGGCCCGGGTGCTGGCGCTGCTGGGCGATTCGGTCACCACCGACCACATCTCCCCCGCCGGCAGCATCAAGCCCGGCACGCCCGCGGCCCAGTACCTCGACGAGCACGGCGTGGACCGCAAGGATTACAACTCCTTCGGCTCGCGGCGCGGCAACCACGAGGTGATGATTCGCGGCACCTTCGCCAACATCCGGCTGCGCAACCAGTTGCTCGATGACGTCGCCGGCGGCTACACGCGCGACTTCACCCAGGACGGCGGTCCGCAGGCGTTCATCTACGACGCAGCGCAAAACTATGCGGCACAGAACATTCCGCTGGTCGTGCTGGGCGGCAAGGAATACGGGTCGGGCTCGTCACGCGACTGGGCGGCCAAGGGCACGCTGCTGCTGGGCGTGCGGGCGGTGATCGCCGAGTCGTTCGAGCGCATCCACCGGTCCAACCTGATCGGCATGGGCGTCATCCCGCTGCAGTTCCCGGAGGGCAAGACCGCCGGAGACTTGGGACTAGACGGGACCGAGGTCTTCGACATCACCGGCATCGAGGCGCTCAACGACGGGAAGACCCCGAAGACGGTGAAGGTCGAGGCCACTAAGGACGGTGGTGACCCGATCGAGTTCGACGCGGTGGTGCGCATCGACACCCCCGGCGAGGCCGACTACTACCGCAACGGCGGCATCCTGCAGTACGTGCTGCGCAACATGCTGAAGTCATAGCCGTCGCCGCCTGTGCCAAAAGTCAGCGAGGACCATCTGGCGGCTCGCCGCCGCCAGATCCTCGACGGTGCCCGACATTGCTTCGCCGAATACGGCTACGACAAGGCCACGGTGCGCCGGCTGGAAAAGGCGATCGGGATGTCGCGCGGCGCGATCTTCCATCACTTCCGCGACAAGGACGCGTTGTTCTTCGCGCTGGCGCACGAGGACGCCGAGCGGATGGCCGACGTGGCGTCCCGGGAGGGCCTGATCCAGGTGATGCGCGACATGCTCGCCGCGCCCGACCAATTCGACTGGCTCGCGACCCGGTTGGAGATCGCGCGCAAGCTGCGCAACGATCCGGTTTTCAGCCAGGGCTGGGCGGATCGCTCCGCTGAACTTGCGGCGGCGACCACCGATCGGCTGCGCCGGCAAAAGGAGGCGCACCGGGTACGCGACGACGTTCCCGGCGACGTCCTGCAGTGCTACCTAGAACTGGTGCTCGACGGCTTGGTGGCCCGGCTGGCATCCGGTGAGGATCCGCGCCGGCTGTCCGCGGTCCTCGATCTGGTGGAAAAGTCGGTGCGGCGCAAGGAGTCTGGGGCGCAGGCGTAACGCCACTGCGAATGAGGGGACGTAACTTCGCAGTGACGCTACGCCCGCGCGGACTGGCGCCGGGCCGAAGTGTGGTTGGGGCCGCCGCGACCGCGCAGCGTGGTGCCGGACTCGAGCAGCATGCTGTGAACCGATCCGTACGACCTGCCGGTGGTGGCCACCAGCTTGCGGATGCTGGCGCCGCCCTCGTAGGCGTTGCGCAGTTCGTGCAACATCTGCTCGCGCGTCTTCTTCGGCTTGCGCACTGCGGTCTTCAACGTCCCCTCCATGCTGTGGGCTCGATCCCCAAGCACATAGAGTAAGAAGCCGTCGCCGGCCGCGGGCCGATTTGGCGAAATCAGGCCAGTTCGATGAGATCCCGGTAATCGTCGGACCAGTAGTCCTCGGTGCCGTCGGGCAACAGCACGACGCGTTGCGGGTCGAGGGCCTCGGCCGCGCCCGGGTCGTGGGTCACCAGCACGACCGCGCCGAGGTAGCTGCGCAGCGCGTCGAGCACCTGTTCGCGCGACGCGGGATCGAGGTTGTTGGTGGGTTCGTCGAGCAGCAGCACGTTGGCCGTGGAGGCCACCAGGCCGGCCAGCGCGAGCCGGGTCTTCTCGCCGCCGGAGAGCGTCCCCGCCGGTTGGTCGAGCTGCGGACCGCTGAACATGAACGCCCCGAGCAGGCCGCGCAGCTCCTGCTCACCAGACTCGGGCGCGGCGTGCCGGATGTTCTCCCAGACCGTCGCGTCGTTGTCGAGCGTGTCGTGCTCCTGCGCGAAATATCCGATCCGCAAACCGTGTCCCGGCTCAAGGGCCCCGCTGTCGGGGGTCTCGACGCCGGCCAGCAGGCGCAGCAGCGTGGTTTTGCCCGCCCCGTTGAGGCCCAGCACGACCACGCGCGAGCCGCGGTCGATGGCGAGGTCGACACCGCTGAACACCTCGAGCGACCCATACGACTTGGAAAGCCCCTTGGCGACCAGTGGCGTGCGTCCGCACGGGGCCGGGGTGGGGAACTTGATCCGGGCCACCTTGTCGGCGACCCGTTCCTCGTCGAGCGCGGCCATCATCCGGTCGGCGCGGCGCAGCATGTTCTGCGCCGCAACGGCTTTGGTGGCCTTGGCGCCCAGCTTGGCGGCCTGGGTGCGCAGCGCCGCCGCCTTGCGCTCGGCATTGGCGCGTTCGCGGCGGCGGCGCTGCTCGTCCGTCGCCCGGGCGTCGAGGTACTTCTGCCAGCCCATGTTGTAGACGTCGACCTCGCCGCGCACCGCGTCCAGGAACCACACCCGGTTGACGACGTCGGCGAGCAGCTCGACGTTGTGGCTGATGAGCACGAGCCCGCCGGTGTGCGCCCGCAGGAAATCGCGCAGCCAGCCAAGCGAATCCGCGTCGAGGTGGTTGGTCGGCTCGTCCAGCAGCAGGGTGGTGGACGACCCGGCGCCGCTATCGGACGCGGCGAACAGGATGCGGGCCAGCTCCACGCGGCGGCGCTGCCCGCCGGACAGCGTGCGCAACTTCTGCGTCAGCACCCGTTCCGGCAGGCCGAGACTCGCGCAGATGCGGCCGGCCTCGCTCTCGGCGCCGTAGCCGCCCAACGCCACGAAGCGCTCCTCCAGCTGCCCGTAGCGACGGATCGCGCGGTCCCGCGCGTCGTCGTCGGCGACCTCGGCCATCAGCGCCTGCTGCTTCTCCAAATCGGTGAGCAGCACGTCCAATCCGCGGGCCGACAGCACTCGGTCGCGGGCCAGGACGTCGAGATCTCCCTCTTTGGGATCCTGTGGGAGATAACCGATTTCGCCGATCTGGGCCACCGATCCGGCGTAGGGCTGGCTCTCGCCAGCCAGGATGCGCAGGGTCGTGGTCTTGCCGGCCCCGTTGCGGCCGACCAGCCCGATGCGGTCGCCGGGCTGCACTCGCAGGTCCGGGCCGTCGGGTGAGAGCAAGATGCGCGCACCAGCGCGGACCTCGAGGTCCGTGGCCGTGATCACATCCGCTCCCTTGTGTGCTGGTTATTTGTCGTCGGTGAAAACCGGTGGCCGCTTCTCCGCGCGCGCGGCAACCGCTTCCTCGAAGTTGGCGGTGAGCAGGCGGACGAAGAGCTGTCCTAGGCCTTCGGCTTGCATGTGCCCCTCCAGGCTACCGGCGTCGAGTCCACTCCACAGCGTGCGCTTGGTCAACTCGATTCCCGGGCGCGAGAACGCGGCGATCCGCGCGGCGATCGCGTAGCAGGTGTCCAGCAGCTGGGCGTCGGGCACTTGGCAGGACACCAGCCCGATGCGCTCGGCCTCCTCGGCGCTGATGTCGCGGCCGGTCAGCATGATCTCGAACGCGCGCGACGACCCGATGGCCCTGGGCAGCAGGTAGGACAGCCCCAGTTCGCTGGCGGTCAGTCCGTTGTTGATGCCCGCGGCCCGGAAGTAGGCACTGGTCGAGGCGACCCGGATGTCGGCGGCCAGGGCCAGGCACAGCCCGCCGCCGATGGCGGGGCCGTTGACTGCGGCGATCACCGGTTGGTGCAACCGCCGCAGCCCCAGGATCACGTCGTCGAGCAGCTCCATCGACCTCAGCGCGTACGTCGGGCGGGTCAGCCCGGCGACGTGCGGCACCGTGCCTGCGGACTTGTGATCGGCGCCCGAGGAGAACCCTCGGCCCGCCCCGGTCAGCACCACGACGCGCACGGAATTGTCGTAGGTGACCTTCTCGAGGGCCTCTTTCAGCGGCACCATGACGTCGAAGGCCATGGAGTTCATCCGTTCGGGCCGATTGAGGGTTATCAGCGCGACTCCGGGCCGCGGTTGCTCTACCAGTACCAGGCTCACCCGTGAAAGGTAACGCGTGCTGGGTCAGACGTGGCCCAGGCCGGTCGTCATCAGGAAAACGCCCAGGACCGCCACCACGATCCCGAGGACCGCCCGCCTGCGGGCCTGCACCCAGTCGTGCACGCGCGACATCGTCGCACCGGTCCGGGCCGGCGCCGCCAAATGGCAGACCAGCGGGATTTCAGCAAACGCCAGGCCCACCAGCGTGTACGCCGCGGCGGCGCTGATTTGGGTGCCCAGGGCGGCCCCGGAGGCCAGGATGACGGTGAGCGCCGCCAGGTAGCGGAAGTCGGTCGTCAACCCCACCCCGACGAGGAAGGTGATCCACGGCGGGCCGGCCTGCAGCGCCTGCAGGGCGCGCGCCGATATCCGCGAGAATGCCGTGGGTTCGGCCTGGTGAAGGGGGGCGCCGGCGGGCACCGCCACCGGGCGGCGCACCGAACCACCAATCGCGATCGACGCGGCGATCACCAGCGCGAGCACGCCCATCGCGACCTGAATCCGCCCCGCTGTGGAACTCGAGGTGGCGACCTCCACCCGATCCATCACCCCGAGCGCGACGTCGTGCAACCCGACGAGCGCGCCTAGGGCCAGGGCCACGCCGACCGCCAGCCCGCCCAGCCAGAGGGCAACAAGATGGAGCACGGGCCGTCGCCGCGAACACAGCAGGAGGGCGACGCCGAGTCGTCCCGGGTCTACCCCCGCGACCAGTGCCAATGCCAGCACCGTGCCCCACATGGGCGCGACTCTACCGGGAACGGGCAGGGTCGCGTTCGTACTTCGGGGCGATTGCGCCGCGGCCCCGCGGGTCGGGTTTCGGTACGCGACCGTACGTTAAATGTCGTCGAAACGCCCCACGGCGCTTGGTTTGGTCTGCTATCTTTAGCCACCATTGGGCGCGTGTCAGCTACGGCCCGTTGAGATGTCTTGCGCGGGCGACAAAAGCAGGGCACTGGCGCTCAAATGTGCTGTCCCGCAACCGGATCCGGCCAGTGGAGGTAGGAACGCCGTTCGGCAAAGCAATGGTAGAGCTATGAATCCGCTGTGTCCAGGCGATGAAGCAGACTAGGGAGGGAATGTGTTCATCCCAGGCGAAGAGGCGTTCGGGGCAATCCATGACTGGTTGCCAGACCCGGGGGCGGTCGTGTGCTGGCATCCTTCGCCGGCCTCGCTCAACAAGGTCCGGCAAGCCCCGGTAAGCGCCGTCCCGGCCAGCCACCAACAAGCCCGCCACCTGCGCAATTTCGTTGACCACGCCGCCCGCGGGCTCGACATGTCGAGGCTGTGCATCGGCAGCTGGGACATGGCCGGCCGCTGCGACATCCGGGTCCTGACCTACGTCATCAACACGCATCTTCGCCGGCATGACACGTATCACAGCTGGTTCGAGTTTGCCGACGGTGACCGGATTTTGCGACACACGGTTGGCAATCCGGCCGATATCCAATGCGTTCCGGTCAAGCACGACGACATGACGCCGGAGGAATTTCGCGAGCACATCGTGGCAACGCCGAGCCCGTTGGAATGGGATTGCTTCCGCTTTGCGGTAATCCAGCGCGCGGACCACTTCACCTTCTGCTTCAGCATCGACCATCTCTACATCGACGCGCAGTTTCTCGGCGCGATCCGCATGGAGCTGTATCTGATGTATACCTCGCTGCTGGCCGGCGGCGCGCCGCCGGCGCTTCCGGCCGCGGGCAGCTACGAGAAATACTGTGTCCAGCAACACGAATACACCTCGGCCCTGACGCTGGATTCCCCGCAGGTGCAGGCCTGGGTGGACTTCTTCGAACAAAATGACGGCACCCTGCCGGAATGCCCGGTGTCGCTGGGCGACGGGTCGGGGGCCTGCGACCTGATGTTCGTCCGGCTGATGGACGAACATCAGACGGCCGATTTCGAAGACGCGTGCATAGCAGCGGGCGGCCGCTTCAGCGGCGGCGTGTTTGCGTCCGCGGCCCTCGCGCAGTACGAATTGACCGGCGCCGAAACGTATTACGGGCTTGTCGCCTGTGACACCCGCGGCTCTCGGGACGAGTTCCTGACGATCGGTTGGTTCACCGGCTTCGTCCCGATCACCATCCCCGTCGGCTCGTCATCGTTCGGTGCCGCCGTGCGCGCCGCGCAGCAGTCGTTCGATTCGGGCAAGGCCCTGGCGAACGTGCCGTTCTCTCGCGTGCTGGAACTGGCGCCGTGGCTGCGGATGCCGCAAGGGCGCGTTCCGTTGTTGTTCCACCTCGACGCCAGCAGCCCTCCCCTGTCCACCATCGTGAAGTCGGAGTGGGGCGGTTCCAACATCAAGATCCATCACGACGGCGGGGTCCCGGCTCGATTCGACTTACGCGTCAACCGGTATGAAAAGGAAACGCACGCGATGGTGTTTTTCCCCGACAACCCGGTCGCCCGCGAGTCGGTTACGCGTTACCTCGAGACGCTGAAGTCGATTTACCTCCGCGTCGCCGAAGGCCGCGGCGGGGCGCCGCTGTGGGACGTCGCCGCGCTGCAGCGGCAACTGGTTTAGGCCTGCTCAGCCTGGGCGGCCTCGGCCGCCTCGATGTCGAAGGCCTTGATTTGCTGGACCAGGTCCTCCAGGGCCGCCGCCGGTAGCGCGCCGGCCTGGTTGAACAGCAGCTTGCCCTTCTTGAAGGCCATCAGCGTGGGGATGGACCGGATCTGGGCGGCCGCCGCGAGCTGTTGCTCGGCCTCGGTGTCCACCTTGGCGTAGACGATGTCGGGATGCTTCTCCGAGGACGCCTGGAACGTCGGGGCGAACTGGCGGCATGGGCCGCACCAGGAGGCCCAAAAGTCGACCAGCACGATGTCGTTGCCCTCGATGGTCTCGTTGAACTGCTCAGCAGTGAGATCGCGTGTAGTCACAGTGCGCTTAACGTTGGTAACTGACGTGATGTTCCCGCGTTTGCTCTCACCTGGGCAGCAATCCAAGCCGCGGGCCCGAAATACGACGCGAGTCGCCTGCCTGAGCCATCAAATCCACCCCGACGGCAGCAAACAATTTCGTACTCCACAGCTGCTGAATACGCGATAGGATTCTGCAGTCGCTGACGCATCACCGGGAGGTGCGGGATGTCATTTCTGGTCGCGGATACGGAGTTGGTGTCAGGGGCAGCCGGGAATCTCGCCCGGATTGGTTCGGCAATTAACGAGGTCAATTCCGCGGTGGCGGCCCAGACGACCTCAGTGCCTGCCGCCGCGGCCGATGAGGTGTCCGCCGCAATCGCCGCGGTGTTCGACGCGCACGGCCAGAGCTATCAGGCGCTCAGCGCCGAGATCGCTGCGTTTCACGACCAATTCGTGCAAAACCTGCTCGGCGGCGCCGCAGCGTACGCCGCCACCGAAGCCGCCGGCACCAACCCCCTCAAGCCGCTGTTTGACCTGATCAACGAGCCGACCCGGCTGCTGCTCGGCCGGCCCCTGATCGGCAACGGGAACAACGGCGCTACGCCCGGCGCGAACGGCGAGGCCGGCGGAATCTTGTTCGGCAACGGCGGGCGTGGCGCGGATGGCAACGGCGGGCAGGCTGGCGGCCGGGGCGGCGACGCGGGCCTCTTCGGTTTCGGTGGGGCCGGCGGTGTGGGTGGGCTGGGAGCGAACGGGGGCGCCGGCGGCACTGGCGGTCTGTTCTTCGGCGGCGGCGGCGCCGGGGGCGCCAGCGGCGGCGGCGGTGGCTCCGGCGGCCTCGGCGGCTCCGCATTGTTGTTCGGAGCAGGCGGCGCCGGCGGTACTAGCCCTAACGGAATGGGAGCCGGCGGGGCTGGCGGCAACGGCGGCCTTCTGTACGGAAACGGAGGCGACGGCGGCGGCACCTCCCTCGGCGTTGCCGGCAACGGCGGTAGGGCCTACTTGTTCGGCCAAGGCGGCACCGGCGGACTCGCATCCAACGCCGGCCAGGCCGGAGCCGGCGGCACCGGCGGGTTTTTCGTCGGCAGCGGCGGTGACGGTGGCGCCGCCCCGATGGGCGGCATCGGTGGGCAGGGTGGCCAGGCCGGGTTGATCGGCAATGGCGGAGCAGGAGGCAACGCCAACATCAACGGCGGCAACGGCGGCAACGCCATTTTGATCGGCAACGGCGGGGCCGGCGGTCATCCCAATGGCACCGGCGGCCAGCGCGGGCTGCTGTTCGGCGTAAACGGCGCGCACGGGTAGCGGTAGCGGCCCCTACTTACGGTTGCGTACGTTTTCCCGCGTCCGACAGACTTGGCGCTGACGTATCGGGCGGGAGGGAACCGCGTTGGGGCACTACATCGCAAACGTCCGCGATCTCGAGTTCAACCTGTTCGAGGTTCTCGAACTGGGCGCCGTGCTCGGCACCGGGAGCTACAGCGACCTCGACGAGGACACCGTCCGAACGATCCTGTCCGAGGCCGCTCGCCTGGCGGAGGGTCCGGTTGCGGAGTCGTTCGCGGCCGCCGACCGCAACCCGCCGGTGTTCGACCCGGCCACACACTCGATCAGCGTGCCGGACGAGCTGGCCAAGACGGTCCAGGCGATCAAGGACGCCGAATGGTGGCGGCTGAACCTGGACGAGGAGATCGGCGGCATGTCGGCGCCGGCGCCGCTGGTGTGGGCGGTCAACGAGATGATTATCTGCGCTAACCCGTCGGCGAACTTCTTCTGCCTGGGCTACTTCATGGCCCAGGCGCTTTTCGTCGAGGGCAACGAAGAGCAAAAGCGTTGGGCCGCAATGGGTGTGGAGCGCGGTTGGCAGGCCACCATGGTGCTCACCGAGCCCGACGCCGGATCCGACGTCGGGGCGGGCCGCGCCAAGGCCACCCAACAACCCGACGGCACCTGGCACATCGAGGGCGTCAAGCGGTTCATTTCCGGCGGCGACGTGGGCGAGACGGCCGAGAACATCTTCCACCTCGTGCTGGCCCGGCCGGAGGGCGCCGGCCCGGGCACCAAGGGATTGAGCCTGTTCTATGTGCCGAAGTATCTGTTCGACCCCGAAACGTTCGAACTGGGTTCCCGCAACGGCGTTTTCGCCACCGGGCTGGAACACAAGATGGGCATCAAGTCCTCGCCGACGTGCGAATTGACCTTTGGCGACGGCGACGTGCCCGCCGTCGGCTACCTCGTCGGCGACGTGCACAACGGGATCGCGCAGATGTTCACCGTGATCGAGCAGGCCCGCATGACGATCGGGGTGAAGGCCGCGGGCACCCTTTCCACGGGCTACCTGAACGCGCTGGCGTTTGCCAAGGAGCGCGTGCAAGGAGCCGACCTCACCCAGATGACCGACAAGACCGCGCCGCGTGTCACGATCATGCACCACCCCGACGTACGTCGCAGCCTGATGACCCAGAAGGCGTACGCCGAGGGGCTGCGGGCGCTTTACATGTATGCCGCCGCGCATCAGGATCCTGATGTGGCACAACGGGTTTCGGGTGCCGACGCCGACATGGCGCACCGCATCGACGACCTGCTGCTGCCGATCGTCAAGGGGGTGAGCTCGGAGCGGGCCTATGAGGTTCTGACCGAATCGCTGCAGACGCTGGGGGGCTCGGGCTTCCTGGTCGACTACCCGCTCGAGCAGTACATCCGCGACTCCAAGATCGATTCGCTCTACGAGGGCACCACCGCGATCCAGGCGCTCGACTTCTTCTTCCGCAAGATCGTTCGCGACCACGGACAGGCCCTGCAGTTTGTGGTGGCGCAGATCAGCAACACCATCGACGCCTGCGACGGCGACCTGAAACCGCTGGCCGAGTTGCTGCAGACCGCGCTGGACGAGGTCACCGCGATGACGGCCGCGCTGACCGGCTACCTGATGTCGGCCACGCAGCACCCGACCGAGATTTACAAGGTGGGGCTGGGATCGGTGCGCTACCTCCTCGCGGTCGGCGACCTGCTCATCGGCTGGCGGTTGCTAGTGCAGGCCGGCATCGCCCACGCCGCACTGTCCGACGCGCCCTCCGCGAGCGACAAGAGCTTCTATCAGGGCAAGATCGCGACGGCGAAGTTCTTCGCCAAGAACATGCTGCCCCGGCTGACCGCGCAGCGCAGGGTCCTCGAATCCATCGACGACGACATCATGCGGGTCTCCGAAGACGCGTTCTGACGCTTCACAGTTCCGGCACAGCTCGAGCGGGTACACCTTTTCGTGGTCCAACTCACGAATGGGGGAAAACGTTGATATCAGCAAGCTGTCCCGCTCCTCGACTCACCCGCTTCGCCATCCTCGCCGTCACGGGGGCCGCCGCGCTGTCCGTCGCCGCCTGCGGTTCGTCGAACCAGTCGGCTCCGACGTCGACATCCACCTCCACGTCGACGGTGACCTCCACCGCCACCTCGCAGGCACCGCCCCAGGGCGAGGCCAAGGTGAGCGGGCTGATCGCGTCGGTCGCCGGCAACTCGATCCAGGTCACGAAAGAAGACAACAGCAACGCCGCAATCAACTTCACGTCCACAACCAAGATCACCGAGGTCGCTCCGGCCACGCTGAGCGACGTCACCCAGGGCAGCTGCGTCACTGTGCGGCCAACCAAGGAGATCCAGAGCGGGCAGCCGGCCACCGCGGCGTCGGTCCGCGTCAGCCCCTCCGTCAACGGCACCTGCCCTCCGGCCAAAGGGTCCGGTCAGGGTTCGACCACCACGCCGCCGCCTTCCGGCTCACCGTCGCCGGCGCCCGCCAAGCCAAAGCCGTTGCTGGGCTCGGTCGCGTCGGTGACCGGTAACACCATCACCGTCGCGGGCACCGACGCCAGCGGTAACAGCACGCAGACGCCCGTGACCGTCGACGATCAGACCAAGTACTCCAAGCTGGCGACCGCCACGCCCGACGCGATCGCACAGGGCAAGTGCATCAACGCGCGCGGCAGCCTGGACAACGGCGGCACGCTGCAGGCGACCAGCATCAACGTGCGGGCGGCCGTCGACGGGAAGTGCCCGGGCAAGCCGCGCGGGTGATCCCGGTTACGGGAGAGTGAATGTTCGGGTGCGAGCGGGTACCCCGCTCCCACCCGCCTCACGATCGGAGCCGCGTCGATGTCTGCCAGCACGGTGAAGCCTCGGCTGGCCCAGATCGCGCTCGTCACGGTCGTGGCTTTCATCGCGCTGAGCGTCGCCATGTGCCACTCGGGTGGCACGGCAAGCAACACCGGCACCACCGCGAAACCGACCGTGACGGCGACCCCGCGGAGCCCGGCCGCCGACCCGGTGCCGCCGCCGGCCCCCGCTCCGCCGCCTCCCGCCAAGGATTACGTCGAGGGCCTGGTCCAGTCGGTGTCCGGCGGCACGATCCAGCTCAGGACACGGACCGGGTCGGCCACGGTGGACTTCACGCCGCAGACCAGGGTCGTCGAGACCTCGCCGGCCCAGCTCGCCGACGTCACCCCCGGCAGCTGCGTCAACGTGCGCGCCACCCCACAGAGCGCGCCCACCCCCGGCGCGGTCACCGCCCAATCGGTGACGGTCACCCCGGCCGTCGACGGCAAGTGCCCGCCGCCGGCCGGGTTCTACGGCACGGTCAGCTCGGTCTCCGGCAACACCATCGCGGTCAGCGGTATCGGTCCCCAACCGACGCCCACGAACGTGACGGTCGCGGACACGACGTCCTACCAGAAGCAGACGGCTTCGGACGCCCAGGCGATCACGAACGGAAAGTGCATGGGGGCGCAGGGAACTCAGGACGCCGGCGTGCTGCACGCGATGACCATCAGCCTGGAGACGTGCCCGCCGATGGGGCATCCGCACCACCACCTGCACCTGCCCCACCTCCCCTTCCACCTGTAAAGGGGCGCGCGGGACTCAGACGGTGAAGCCGAGGGCGCGCAGCTGCTCGCGACCGTCCTCGGTGATCTTGTCGGGTCCCCACGGCGGGTTCCACACCCAGTTGATCCGCAGGTCGTCGACCAGACCGCTGCCGACCAGCGCGCTGCGCGACTGGTCCTCGATGACGTCGGTCAGCGGGCAGGCCGCCGACGTCAACGTCATGTCGATCAGGGCGACGGTTCCCTCGTCGCCCTCCTCCACGTTGAGGCCGTAAACCAGGCCGAGATCGACGACATTGATGCCCAATTCGGGGTCGACGACGTCGCGCATCGCCTCCTCGACGTCGGCGAGGAACTCGTCGTTCGGTGCGGTGGTTTCGCTCATTTTTGGTCCTCCTCGAAGCCTGCGCTGGCCTGAGCCAGGGCGTCCTTGAAAGCCATCCAGCCGAGCAGTGCGCACTTCACTCGCGCCGGATATTTTGCGACGCCGGCGAACGCGACCCCGTCGCCCAACACGTCCTCGTCACCGTCGATCGTGCCGCGCGAGGACACCATCTCGCTGAACGCGGTGGTGGTCTTGAGTGCCTCCCCGACGCTGCGGCCGATCACCTGCTGGGTCAGCACTGACGTCGACGCCTGGCTGATCGAGCAGCCCTGCCCGTCGTACGAGACGTCGGTGATGGTTTCACCGTCGTCGGACAGCGCAACCCGCAGGGTGATCTCGTCACCGCAGACGGGGTTGACGTGGTACACCTGCGCGCCGAACGGCTCCCGCAGCCCCCGGTGCTGCGGGTGCTTGTAGTGATCGAGGATCACGTCCTGATAGATCTGTTCGAGGCGCAACGTCATTCTCTCCCAAAGAAATCCAGCGCGCGTCGCACGCCGGCCACCAGTCGCTCGACCTCGTCGTGGGTGTTGTAGACCGCGAACGACGCCCGCGCGGTGGCCGCCACGCCGAACCGGCGGTGCAACGGCAACGCGCAGTGGTGGCCCACCCGCACCGCCACGCCGTCGTCGTCGAGCACCTGGCCGACGTCGTGGGCATGCACGCCGTCGACGACGAACGCCACCGGGGAGCCCCGGTTCTCCATCGACGTCGGCCCGACGATGCGCAGGCCTTCGATGCCGGACAGGCCGTCGATGGCCGCGGCGACCAGCTCGCGTTCGTGGGCCTCCACCGCGTCCATGCCGATGGCGTCGAGATAGCGTGCGGCGGCTGCCAATCCGACCACCTGGGAGGTCATCGGGGTGCCGGCCTCGAAGCGCTGCGGCGGCGCCGCGTAGGTGCTGACCTCCATGGCGACCGTCTCGATCATCGAACCGCCGGTGAGAAACGGCGGCGCGGACGACAACAGCTCGCCACGCCCGTACAGCACGCCGATCCCGGTGGGGCCCAGCATCTTGTGGCCGGAGAACGCGGCGAAGTCGACGTCGAGCGCATGGAAATCGACCGGCCGGTGCGGCACCGACTGGCAGGCGTCCAGCACGGTCAGCGCGCCCACGGCCTTGGCGCGCCCGACCAGCTCGCCCACCGGCGCGACGGCGCCGGTGACGTTCGAATGGTGGCTGAACGCAAGCACTTTGACTCGCTCGTCGAGTTGCAGCGAGTCGAGATCGATGCGCCCGTCATCCGTGACGCCGTACCAGCGCAACGTCGCCCCGGTGCGCCGGGCCAGCTCCTGCCACGGGACCAGGTTGGCGTGGTGCTCGAGCTCGGTTGTCACGATGACATCGCCGGACCCGACGGCGTGCTCGAAACGGTTGTCGCCCAGCACGTATGAAACCAGGTTGAGCGCCTCGGTGGCGTTCTTGGTGAACACCAGCTCGTCGGCGTCGGCGCCCACGAAGGCCGCGATGTCGGACCGCCCCTGCTCGTAGGCGTCCGTAGCCTCCTCCATCAGCTGGTGCGCCCCGCGATGCACCGCGCCGTTGGAGGTCAGCAGAAATTCCCGCTCGGCGTCGAGCACCTGCAGCGGACGCTGCGAGGTCGCGCCGGAGTCCAAGTACGCCAACTGGTTTCCCCCGCGCATGATGCGCTTGAGGATCGGGAAGTCGGCACGGATGGCCGCGAGGTCCAACATCTCAGGCCCCGGTGGCCGCCGCTTGGGAGAAGCGCACATATCCGTTCTGCTCGAGTTCGTCGGCCAGCTCCGGACCGCCGGACTCGGCGATGCGGCCGCCCACGAACACGTGCACGTACTCCGGGTGGATATAGCGCAGGATGCGGGTGTAGTGCGTGATCAACAGGATTCCGCCGTGCTCGGTCTCGGCGTAGCGGTTCACGCCGTCGCTGACCACCCGCAGCGCGTCGACGTCCAGCCCCGAGTCGGTCTCGTCGAGGATCGCGATCTTGGGCTTGAGCAGCTCCAGCTGCAGGATCTCGTGACGCTTCTTCTCGCCGCCGGAGAAACCCTCGTTGACGCTGCGCTCGGCGAAGACGGGATCGATCTCGAGGGACGTCATCGCCCCCTTGACCTCTTTGACCCAGTGGCGCAGCTTCGGGGCCTCGCCGCGGATGGCCGTCGCGGCCGAGCGCAGGAAGTTCGACACCGACACCCCGGGCACCTCGACGGGGTACTGCATCGCGAGAAATATCCCGGCACGCGCGCGCTCGTCGACGCTCATCGCCAGCACGTCCTCGCCGTCCAGCGTGATCGACCCGGAGGTGACGCGGTACTTGGGGTGACCGGCGATCGCGTAGGACAGCGTCGACTTGCCGGACCCGTTGGGGCCCATCAGCGCATGCGTCTCACCGGATTTCACCGTCAGGTCCACGCCCTTGAGGATGGGGATCTCGCGCTCGCCCTCGGCGGCGTTGGGGTCGTCGACGCTGACGTGCAGGTCTTTGATTTCCAGGGTCGTCATGATGTGGTTGTTTTCTCCGTAATGGCCAGTTCGTGTTCGATGGCTGCGGTCAGGCGTTCGCGTACCTCGGGCACCGCGATCTTCGAGATGATCTCCCCGAAGAACCCGCGGACCACCAGGCGGCGGGCCTGATCCTCCGGGATGCCGCGCGAACGCAGGTAGAACAGTTGCTCGTCGTCGAAACGCCCGGTGGCGCTGGCGTGTCCGGCGCCGGCGATCTCGCCGGTCTCGATCTCGAGGTTGGGCACCGAGTCGGCGCGCGCGCCGTCGGTGAGCACCAGGTTGCGGTTCACCTCGAAGGTGTCGGTGCCGGTGGCTTCGGCGCGGATCAGCACGTCGCCCACCCAGACCGTGTGCGCGTCGGGCAGCGCGGACTCCGGATCCCCTTGCAGCGCACCCTTGTACAGCACGTTCGACTTGCAGTCGGGCCGCGCGTGGTCCACCAGCAGCCGCGACTCGAGGTGCTGGCCGTCGTCGGCGAAGTACAGGCCCAGCAACTCGGCGTCCCCTCCGGGACCGGAAAATCGCACGTTGGCCGACATCCGCACCACCTCACCGCCCAGCGTGACGGTGACGTGCCGCAGCACCGAGTCCTTGCCCAGCCTGGCGTGATGCGCGCTCAGGTGCACCATGTCGTCGGCCCAGTCGGCGATCCACACGACCGTCAGCCGGGCGGCGTCGTCGACGACGAATTCGACGTTGTCGGCATAGGTTCCGCCGCCGCGCTGGTCGATGACCACCACCGCCTCGCCGAGCTCTTCCACGCGGATCTGCAGATGCCCGTAGGCCACGGCGCCATCACCGGGGCCGGTGACGGTGATGTTGATCGGCTCGGCGATCCGGGTGTCCCGGCCGACGGTGACGACGGTCGCGGAATTGAAGGACGAAAATGCTTGAGCGGCAACGCGATCGGCGGGGGCACCGCCCTGGCCGAGCCGCTCGTCGCCGCGGCGGACGATCTCGACCTGCACGCCGGGCCGCTGGTCGACGGCGATCTCGGCGCGGCCGGTGGCCTTTGCGGAACCGTCGTGCAGGCCGCGCAGCCGCCGCAGCGGCGTGAAGCGCCACAGCTCGTCGCGGCCGTGCGGAACCTCGAAGGCGTCAACGTCGAAGGACGCGAAGAGCTCGCCTTTATTCAGAGCAGTAGCGGTCATCCGACCGCGCCCTCCATCTGCAGCTCGATCAGCCGGTTGAGCTCCAGCGCGTACTCCATCGGCAGCTCTTTGGCGATCGGCTCGACGAAGCCGCGCACCACCATCGCCATCGCCTCGTCCTCGGTCAGCCCGCGGCTCATCAGGTAGAACAGCTGGTTTTCGCTGACCTTCGACACCGTGGCCTCGTGGCCCATGGTGACGTCGTCCTCGCGGATGTCGACATAGGGGTAGGTGTCGCTGCGGCTGATCGTATCGACCAGCAGCGCATCGCATTTCACGCTCGAGCGCGATCCGTGCGCGCCCTTGTTCACCTGCACCAGGCCGCGGTAGGAGGTGCGGCCGCCGCCGCGGGCGACCGACTTGGACACGATGTTGCTCGAGGTGTTGGGCGCCAGGTGCAGCATCTTGGCGCCGGTGTCCTGGTGCTGGTCCTCGCCGGCGAACGCCACCGAAAGCACCTCGCCCTTGGCGTGCTCGCCGGTCATCCAGACCGCCGGGTACTTCATCGTCACCTTGGAGCCGATGTTGCCGTCGACCCACTCCATGGTGGCGCCGGCCTCGGCGCGGGCCCGCTTGGTGACCAGGTTGTAGACGTTGCCCGACCAGTTCTGGATTGTCGTGTAACGGCAACGGCCACCGGGCTTTACGATGATCTCCACCACCGCGGAGTGCAGCGAATCCGACTTGTAGATCGGAGCGGTACAGCCCTCGATGTAGTGGACGTAGGCATTCTCGTCGACGATTATCAGCGTGCGTTCGAACTGGCCCATGTTCTCGGTGTTGATCCGGAAGTAGGCCTGCAGCGGGATGTCGACGTGCACGCCCGGCGGCACGTAGATGAACGAGCCCCCGCTCCACACCGCGGTGTTCAGCGCGGAGAACTTGTTGTCCCCCGCCGGGATCACCGTGCCGAAGTACTCCTTGAAGACCTCGGGATGCTCCCGCAGGCCCGTGTCGGTGTCGAGGAAGATAACCCCTTGCGCCTCAAGGTCTTCCCGGATCTGGTGGTAGACCACCTCGGACTCATACTGGGCCGCGACGCCCGCCACCAGCCGCTGCTTCTCCGCCTCCGGGATGCCCAGCCGGTCGTAGGTGTTGCGGATGTCCTCGGGGAGGTCATCCCAGGTTGCGGCCTGCTTCTCGGTGGAACGCACGAAGTACTTGATGTTGTCGAAGTCGATGCCCTCGAGGTTGGAGCCCCAGTTCGGCATGGGCTTGCGCTCGAAGATGCGCAGCGCCTTGAGCCGGGTCTGCAGCATCCACTCGGGCTCGTTCTTCTTCGCCGAGATGTCGCGCACCACCGCCTCGGACAGTCCGCGCTGCGCGCTGGCGCCCGCGACGTCGGAGTCCGCCCAGCCGTAGCCGTACCGCCCCAGCGAGGCGATCGCCTCCTCCTGGGTCAGCGGCTGGGCAGGGGCCCTGTCGGCCTCAAGGGTCATAACGACGCTCCTTCGGTGTTCGTGGTGTCGCGACGTGGGCTGGCCGCCGGAACCGTGAGTGGTACATGGGTGGTGCAGGCGCAGTTTCCGTTGACGATGGTCGCCAACCGCTGCACGTGGGTTCCGAGCACCTCGGCCATGGCCTGCTGCTCGGCTTCACACAACTCGGGAAATTCCTCGGCGACGTGGGACACCGGGCAGTGGTGCTGGCAGATCTGCACACCGTGGATCGGCCCGCCCACCCGCGTCGTGGTCGCGACGTAACCGGCCTTGGTCAGCGCGCCGGCGACCCGCTCGGCCGCCGCCTCGACCTCGGCGTCGTCGCCGCTGTCGGCCGCCTCGACCCCGGCCAGGATCGCGTCGATGCGCCGCCGGGCGAAGGTGCGGACGGCGCCCTCGCCGCCGATCTCCCGCAGCTGGCGCATGGCCGCCGCGGCCAGGTCGTCGTAGGCGTGGTCGAGCTTGGCCCGGCCGGCCCCGGTCAGCCGGAAGCGCTTGGCGGGGCGCCCACGGCCTACCTGCTGCCATGGCTCGGCGGCCACCGACTCGGCGTCACCCGCCTCGATCAGCGCGTCGAGGTGACGCCGCACGCCGGCGGGCGTCAGCCCGAGCCGATCCCCGATCTCGACGGCGGTGATCGATCCGGATTCCAGCAGCAGGCGCACGATGGCGCGGCGGGTGTGACCGTCCGGCACCGCGGCGCCGACGGGAGCCACGGGCGCCTCATCGAGGCTGGTTCGGATTTTCACAACACCAGTGTGACGCAATTCCGGGGATCGGTCCACCAAGGGTCCCCTGTCTGCGCGTTGCGCTGGTCACAAGGGCGTGCCGCTACGCTGCTCTGATGGCAGCCCGCCACCACACGCTGAGCTCGTCGATCGCCAGCCTGCACGGCGACGAGCAAGCGGTGGGTTCGCCGCTGAACGATACCGAGCTCACCGCGCTGCAGCGCACCCGCCTGTTCGGCGCCACCGGCACCGTCCTGATGGCGATCGGCGCGCTGGGCGCCGGGGCGCGGCCCGTCGTACAGGACCCGACATTCGGGGTCCGGCTGCTCAACCTGCCGTCGCGCATCCAGACGGTGTCGCTGACGATGACGACGACGGGCGCGGTGATGATGGCGCTGGCCTGGCTGATGCTGGGGCGGTTTGCGCTGGGCAACCGGAAAATGTCGCGCGGGGACCTGGACCGCACCCTGCTGCTGTGGACGCTGCCGCTGCTGATCGCGCCGCCGATGTACAGCAAGGACGTCTACTCGTACCTGGCCCAGAGCCAGATCTCGCTGGAGGGGCTCGACCCCTACAAGGTGGGCCCGGCGTCCGGGCTGGGCCTCGGCCACGTGTTCACGCTGTCGGTGCCGACGCTGTGGCGCGAGACGCCCGCACCGTACGGCCCGTTGTTCCTGTGGATCGGGCGCGGCATCTCGGCGCTGACCGGGGAGAACATCGTCGCCGCCGTGCTGTGCCACCGGATCGTGGTGCTGATCGGGGTCGGCCTGATCGTGTGGGCCACCCCGCGGCTGGCCCGGCGCTGCGGCGTCGCCGAGGTGAGCGCCCTGTGGCTGGGGGCCGCCAATCCGCTGCTGATCATGCACCTGGTCGCCGGCGTCCACAACGAGGCGCTGATGCTCGGGCTGATGCTGGCCGGCGCCGAGTTCGCGCTGCGCGGCATCGACTCTCCGCGACTGCTGCCCACCTCGTGGCGGCCGGGCCCGAGCTGGGAGCCGTTGGGGATGCTGCTGGCGGGCGCGATTCTGATCACCCTGTCCTCGCAGGTGAAGCTGCCGTCGCTGCTGGCGCTCGGATTCGTCACGATGGCGCTGGCCTACCGCTGCGGCGGCAACCTGCGCGCGCTGCTGCTGGCGGGCGGTGGGATGGCGGCGCTGGCACTGGCCGTGATGGCCCTGGTCGGCTGGGCCAGCGGGCTGGGATTCGGCTGGATCTACACGCTGGGCACCGCCAACGTGGTGCGCAGCTGGATGTCGCCGCCGACGCTGCTGGCCCTGGGTACCGGGCAGGTGGGCATCCTGCTGGGCCTCGGCGATCACACCACCGCCGTGCTGGGGCTGACCCGTGGCATCGGCGTGCTAATCATCATGGTGCTGGTGGCCTGGTTGCTGGTGGCCGTCTTCCGCGGGCGGCTGCACCCGATCGGCGGCCTGGGTGTCGCGCTGGGCATCTGCGTGTTGCTGTTCCCGGTGGTGCAGCCGTGGTATCTGCTGTGGGCCATCATCCCGCTGGCCGCGTGGGCGACGCGCCCAGGCTTCCGGGTGGCGGTGATCGTCATCACCCTCGTCGTCGGCATCTTCGGTCCGACGGCCAATGGCGACCGTTTCGCCCTCTTTCAGATCGTGGACGCCACGCTGGCCAGCAGCCTGATCGTGGCGGTGCTCATCGCGTTGACCTACACCCGTCTGCCGTGGCGCCAACTGCGGCCGACGGGCCCGGAAACCAACGGCCAGACGGCCGTCACGCTGCCCGCCGAGCCCCCCAGGACCGCCCCTCGCTCCGAGGCGGCACCCGACGCCTACGCTGATTCCACGTGAGCCCGCTCCCCGAAACGCCCGACACTGTCGTGCGGTTGCGCGGGGTCACCAAGCAATACGGGTCCGGCGCGGCCGCCGTCGAGGCCGTCTCGAACCTCGATCTGGAGGTGCACGCCGCCGAGGTGCTGGCCCTGCTCGGGCCCAACGGCGCCGGTAAGACCACGACGGTCGAGATGTGCGAGGGCTTCGCGCGTCCCGACGCCGGCACGATCCGGGTGCTCGGCCTGGACCCCGTCGCCGACAACGCGCGCCTGCGCGCGCGGATCGGGGTGATGCTGCAGGGCGGCGGCGGCTATCCCGCGGCGCGGGCGGGCGAAATGCTCAACCTGGTGGCCGCCTACTCCGCCGACCCGCTGGACCCGGCATGGCTGCTGGACACCCTCGGCCTCACCGACGCCGCCCGCACCACCTACCGGCGGCTCTCCGGCGGGCAGCAGCAACGGCTGGCGCTGGCCTGTGCGCTGGTCGGCCGGCCCGAGCTGGTGTTCCTCGACGAGCCCACCGCCGGCATGGACGCCCACGCCCGGTTGCTGGTCTGGGAGCTCATCGACGCGCTACGCCGCGACGGCGTGACCGTGCTGCTGACCACGCACCAGCTCAAGGAGGCCGAGGAACTCGCCGATCGGCTGGTGATCATCGACCACGGGGTGACGGTAGCGTCGGGCACCCCGACCGAACTGATGCGCGCGGGCGCCAAGGACCAGCTGCGGTTCACCGCGCCGCCGCGCCTCGACCTGTCCCTGCTGGCGTCCGCGCTGCCGGAGGACTACAAGGCCACCGAGGTGACACCGGGCGAGTACCTGGTCGAGGGCCCGGTCGACCCGCAGGTGCTGGCAACCGTCACGGCGTGGTGCGCACAAATCGACGTGCTGGCCACCGACATGCGCGTCGAGCAACGCAGCCTCGAGGACGTCTTCCTCGACCTCACCGGCAGGAAGCTACGGCCGTGACTCATTCACGGACCCAGTCGAACACCTTCCCCGCGGGGACCTTCAAACCCGACCCGCGCCCCAGCCCCGTGCCGCGGATGCTCGCGGCGCAGTTCGGCCTGGAACTCAAGCTGCTGCTGCGCAACGGCGAGCAATTGCTGCTGACCATGTTCATCCCGATCACGCTGTTGGTGGGGCTGACCCTGCTGCCCTTCGGCGACTTCGGCCGCAACCGCGCGGCCACGTTCGTCCCGGTGATCATGGCCCTCGCGGTGATCTCGACCGCCTTCACCGGGCAGGCCATCGCCGTCGCGTTCGATCGCCGCTACGGCGCGCTGAAACGGCTCGGGGCCACCCCCCTGCCGGTCTGGGGCATCATCGCCGGAAAGTCGCTGGCGGTCGTCACGGTGGTGTTCCTGCAGGCAATCCTGTTGGGCGCCATCGGTTTTGCGCTCGGCTGGCGGCCCGCGCCCGCGGCGTTGCTGTTGGGCGCGGCCGTCATCGCGCTGGGCACCGCCGGCTTCGCGGCGCTTGGGCTGTTGCTCGGCGGGACGCTGCGCGCCGAGATCGTGCTCGCGGTGGCCAACCTGATGTGGTTCGTCTTCGCCGGCCTGGGCGCGCTCACTCTGGAAACCAGGATGATCCCGCCGGTGGTGAAATGGCTTTCCCGGCTCACCCCGTCGGGCGCGCTCACCGAGGCCCTCTCCCAGGCGATGACGCTGTCGGTGGACTGGTTCGGAGTCGTCGTGCTGGCGGTGTGGGGCGCGCTGGCCGCGCTGGCCGCCCGGCGCTGGTTCCGCTTTACCTAACGGACCCGCGCTGAGGTCGCCGAGATTGCCGCCATGGTCGCGGGTCGCGCCCATTCACAGCCATGGCGGCAATTTCGGCGCAACGGGCCCGTACTACAGACCGTAGTTTTTGTTGGCTTACCATCGGGCGGTGCTACGACGAACGCTGCGGCGGTTGGTGGACCTGCTCCCCGACCCCAGCCTGCGCGCCCAGCGCGTCGTCGCCGCCCTCGTCATCCTCACGCAAGGCGGCATCGCGGTCACCGGCGCGATCGTGCGCGTCACCGCCTCGGGGCTGGGCTGCCCCACCTGGCCGCAGTGCTTTCCCGGCAGCTTCACCCCGGTCGCGGTGGCCGAGGTGCCACGGATCCACCAGGCCGTCGAGTTCGGCAACCGGATGATCACCTTCGCCGTGGTGATCACCGCGGCGTTGGCCGTGCTGGCCGTGACCCGCGCGCGCCGGCGCACCGAGGTCCTGGTCTACGCGTGGCTGATGCCGGTGTCGACGGTGGTGCAGGCGGTGATCGGCGGCATCACCGTGCGCACCGGGTTGCTGTGGTGGACCGTCGCCGTGCACCTGCTGACGTCGATGACGATGGTGTGGCTGTCGGTGCTGCTCTACGTCAAGGTGGGCGAGCCGGACGATGGCGTGATCCACTACGCGGTGGCGCGGCCGCTGCGCGGGCTGACCGCGCTGAGCGCGGTGAACCTGGCGGCGGTGCTGGTCACCGGCACGCTGGTGACCGCCGCCGGCCCGCACGCCGGCGACCGCAGCCCCAGCCGCACGGTGCCCCGGCTGAAGGTCGAGATCACCACGCTGGTGCACGCCCATTCGTCGCTGCTGGTCTCCTACCTGGCGCTGCTGGTCGGGCTCGGCTTCGGGCTGCTGGCGGTGGGCGCGACCCGGGCGATCCGGCTGCGGCTGGGCGTGCTGGTCGCGCTGGTGTGCGCGCAGGCCGCGGTCGGGACCACCCAGTACTACACCGGGGTGCCCGCCGCCCTGGTCGCGGTGCACGTGGCCGGCGCGGCCGCCTGCACGGCGGCGACGGCGGCGCTATGGGCGTCGACGCGACAACGGACCGAGGCCCAGCCGCTCGCAGGCTGACTCCACGGCGAGGGCGAACTCGCGCTGGGCCCGCCCGCGGGTGTCGGCGTCAAGCTGCGACCAGCCCAGCGACGGCGCCACCAGGTCGAGCCCCACCAGCCGGTCCCCCGCCAGGTCGGCGCGCGCGTAAAGCAGCTCGCGCGAGCCGATTCCGGCGCGTTGCGCCGCCGACGCGATGGCGGCGTATCCGAGGTCCCACGACTCGAACTCCGGCTCGACCGGCCACGCGTGCGACCGCTGCCCGCCGATGAATACCAGCGCCGACCGAGCCGTCCCGCCCGTCAGCACCGGTACCCCGTCGTCCTCGAGGTCGCGCAGGTACCGCTCGCCGAGGTTCCACGCGACCGCGTCGGGCGGGTTGAGCAGGTGGCGCACCCGGCGGATCCAGGCCAGGAAGTCGTCGCGTGGTTCGGGGGCGCGGCGCAGGATCACCAGGTCGGCGCCGACGGTCCGCGGGTCGTCCCAGGGCAACCAGCGCGCGTGCAGCGCGCGGGTTCGCAGCGCGGGCACCAGCCCCGCATCGTCGGGGTGTCGGGGATCACCCGCCAGCACGATGCGCGGATGGAAGACGTCCGGGCGGGCCAGCTTCATGCCCGGGCATGATATCCACATGCACGCAATCGAAATCAGCGAAACCGGTGGTCCCGAAGTCCTGCGGTATGTCGACGTCCCCGAGCCCACGCCCGGCCCCGGCGAACTCTTGATCAAGGCCGAGGCGATTGGCGTCAACTACATCGACACCTATTTCCGCTCGGGGCAGTACCCGCGCGAGGTGCCGTTCATCCTCGGCCAGGAGACCGCCGGCACCGTCGTCGCCACGGGCGACGGGGTCGACGATTTCAGCGAGGGCGACCGGGTGGGCACCGCCGCGGCCTCGGGCGCCTACGCCGAATTCGCCACCGCCCCAGCGGCTTTGACCGCGAAGGTGCCGGATGGCGTGACGTCCGAGGTGGCCGCCTCGGTGATGCTCAAGGGCCTGACCGCGCACTACCTGCTGAAGTCGGTGTATCCCGTCAAAAGCGGTGACACCGTGCTGGTGCACGCGGGCGCCGGCGGGGTCGGGCTGATCCTGACCCAGTGGGCCACCTTGCTCGGGGCGCGGGTCATCACCACCGTCTCCACGCCGGAGAAGGAGCGGATGTCCAAGGAGGCCGGCGCCGCCGAGGTGCTCTCCTACCCCGACGACCCAGGCGAATTCGGCCAGAAGATCCGCGAATTGACGGGGGGCGAAGGGGTGGCCGCGGTATACGACGGCGTCGGCGCGACGACTTTCGACGCCAGCCTGGCCAGCCTGGCGGTCCGGGGCACCCTCGCGCTGTTCGGCGCCGCCAGCGGACCCGTCCCGCCGTTCGACCCGCAGCGCCTCAACGCCGCGGGGTCGGTGTTCTTGACCCGGCCGTCGCTGGCGCACTTCATCCGCACCGGCGACGAATTCCATTGGCGCGCAGGCGAACTGTTCGACGCGATCGCCAGCGGCGGCATCACCATCGAGGTGGGCGGCCGCTATCCGCTCGCCGAAGCGGCGCGCGCACACCAGGACCTGCAGGGCCGCAAGACGACGGGCTCGATCGTGCTGCTGCCATAACGGTTCGGCGCACCTATCACAGCAGCCCCAAAAGGGAAGGGGTCGACGTTTTGCCCGCCTCGCAGCGACACCTCTTCCACCACAAAGGTTGTCGCTGTGAGGCGGGCACAAAGGGTGCCGCCTCGCGGAGAGACGGGTGTGACCGGTGCTACAGCAGCGTCGGCAGCGCGATCACCGAGTCGACCGCCAGCGCGCAGAACACCACCGCGAGGTAGTTGTTCGACTGCAGGAACAGCCGCAGCGGCTTGACCGGCTCGCCGGCGCGCACACCGGCGTACAGCTGATGCGCCATCGCCAGGAACCACACCCCGGCCAGCAGGGCGACCGTAGCGTAGAGCCAGCCGGTGGCCAGCGCCAGCGCCAGCGTCGCGAGCACGGTCAGCCAGGTGTAGATCAGGATCTGCTTGGTGACCTGACGTTCGGTCGCCACCGCGGGCAGCATCGGGACGCCGGCCGCCTTGTAGTCGTCCTTGTACCGCATCGCCAAGGCCCAGGTGTGCGGCGGCGTCCAGAAGAAGATGATCGCGAACATCACCAGCGCCGGCCAGGAGATGGTGCCGGTGACCGCGGACCAGCCGATCATCACCGGCATGCAGCCCGCCGCCCCGCCCCATACGACGTTTTGCGACGTGCGGCGCTTGAGCAACAGCGTGTAGACGAACACGTAGAACGCGATGGTGGCCACGGCCAGTAGCCCGGACAGCAGGTTGGTCGTCCACCAGAGCCAGAAGAACGAGCCCACGCTGAGCACCAGCCCCAGGACCAGGGCGTTTCGCGTCGGCACCGCGGCGCGCGCCAACGGCCTGCGCGCAGTGCGCTTCATCACCTTGTCGATGTCGGCGTCGGCCACGCAGTTGAGCGTGTTGGCGCCGCCGGCGGCCAGCATCCCGCCGATCAGCGTGTTGAGGATCAGCAGCGGGTTCACGGTGCCGCGGTGGGCGAGCAGCATCGCCGGGATCGCGGTGACGAGCAGCAACTCGATGACCCGCGGCTTGGTGAGCGCCAGGTACGCCAGGACCGTGCCTTGCACCCGGCCCGGTGCCTCTCGACTCGGCGCGACGCGCCCGCGAACGCTCACGCAATAACTCCTCGGGGTCGCAGCAGCGCGCAGCATCTACTACGCACGATGGTAGACCGCGTGCCGGCGGCCGCCTGCCCGGAGGGTCCGAAAGGGATTCTTCCGAGAATTCCGAACAGATTGCAAAGCCCAGGCGACCGGGGCGTATTTTCACAGCGGCCGGCGTTGGGTACTACAGAACTCTGCACTGCAGGAGCCGGCACTCCCGCATTAGGGTAGGCAATATCAGCTTGATGACCCAAGGACTGAGGCTGTGACGACACTCGAAGAGATCTCCACGCTGACCCAACCGCACCTCCCCGACGACTGGACCGAGATCGATTCGGCCGCGGTCGACACGATCCGGGTGCTGGCCGCGGACGCGGTCCAAAAAGTCGGCAACGGCCACCCCGGAACGGCGATGAGCCTGGCCCCGCTGGCCTACACCCTGTTTCAGCGCACGATGCGCCACGACCCCAGCGACACCTACTGGCTGGGTCGTGACCGGTTCGTGCTGTCGGCCGGGCACAGCAGCCTCACGCTGTACCTGCAGCTGTACCTGGGCGGGTTCGGCCTGGAGCTGTCGGACATCGAGTCGTTGCGCACGTGGGGATCCAAGACGCCCGGGCACCCGGAGTTCCGGCACACCAAGGGCGTTGAGATCACCACCGGCCCGCTCGGTCAGGGCCTGGCGTCGTCGGTCGGGATGGCGATGGCGTCGCGCTACGAGCGCGGCCTGTTCGACCCGGACGCCGAGCCGGGCACCAGCCCGTTCGATCACTTCATCTTCGTGATCGCCTCCGATGGGGACATCGAGGAGGGCGTGACGTCCGAGGCGTCGTCGCTGGCGGCCGTGCAGCAGCTGGGCAACCTGATCGTGTTCTACGACCACAACCAGATCTCCATCGAGGACGACACCAACATCGCGCTGTGCGAGGACACCGCCGCGCGTTACGAGGCCTACGGCTGGCACGTGCAGCGGGTGGAGGGCGGCGAGAACGTCGTCGGCATCGAGGAGGCCATCGCCAACGCCAAGGCCGTCACCGACCGGCCGTCGTTCATCGAGCTGCGCACCATCATCGGCTACCCGGCGCCCAAGCTGATGAACACCGGCAAGGCGCACGGCGCCGCCCTCGGCGACGAAGAGGTCGCGGCCGTCAAGAAGATCCTGGGCTTCGACCCGGATAAGAACTTCGAGGTGCGCGACGAGGTGCTCGCCCACACCCGCAAGTTGGTGGACCGGGGCAAGGAAGCACACGAAAAGTGGCAACCCGAATTCGACGCCTGGGCGCAGCGCGAACCCGAACGCAAAGCGCTGCTTGACCGGCTGACCGCCGAGAAGCTGCCCGACGGCTGGGACGCCGACGTCCCGACCTGGACCCCGGAGGACAAGCCGCTGGCCACCCGCGCGGCGTCCGGCAAGGTGCTCAACGCGGTGGGGCCGAAACTGCCCGAGCTGTGGGGCGGTTCGGCCGACCTGGCGGGCAGCAACAACACCACCATGGACAACGTCAAATCGTTTGGGCCCCCGTCGATTTCGACGAAGGACTACACCGCCGACTGGTACGGTCGCACACTGCACTTCGGCGTTCGCGAACACGCGATGGGCGCCATCCTGTCCGGCATCGTGCTGCACGGCCCGACCCGCGCCTACGGCGGCACGTTCCTGCAGTTCTCCGACTACATGCGCCCGGCCGTGCGCCTGGCGTCGCTGATGAACATCGACACCATCTACGTGTGGACGCACGATTCGATCGGGCTGGGCGAGGACGGCCCGACGCACCAGCCGATCGAGCACCTGGCCGCGCTGCGCGCCATCCCCCACCTGTCGGTGGTGCGCCCGGCCGACGCCAACGAGACTGCGTACGCGTGGCGCACCATTCTGGCCCGCGGCAACGGCAGCGGTCCGGTCGGGCTGATCCTGACCCGCCAGGGCGTGCCGGTCCTGGAGGGCACCAACTTCGAGGGTGTCGGCCGCGGCGGCTACATCCTCGGTGATGACGGCGGCGACGAGCCGGACGTCGTGCTGATCGCCACGGGCTCCGAGGTTCAGCTCGCGGTCGAGGCGCGAAACCTGCTGGCGGACAGGGACA
Organism: Mycobacterium sp. UM_CSW; assembly: GCF_000455205.1. Taxonomy (GTDB): domain Bacteria; phylum Actinomycetota; class Actinomycetes; order Mycobacteriales; family Mycobacteriaceae; genus Mycobacterium. Next base: position 104,750 of record NZ_AUWQ01000023.1, read on the forward strand.
TCGTGGCACGCGTGGTGTCCATGCCGTGCGTCGAGTGGTTCGAGTCGCAGCCCGAGGAGTACCGCGACAGCGTGCTGCCCCCGTCGGTGTCGGCGCGGGTGGCGGTCGAGGCGGGGATCGCGCAGTCCTGGCACAAGCTCGTCGGCGACACCGGTCGCATCGTGTCGATCGAGCACTACGGCGAATCCGCCGATTACAAGACTTTGTTCCGTGAGTTCGGCTTTACCGCCGAAGCCGTCGCGGCGGCCGCGGAGCAGGTAGTCGATAACTGAGAAAGGGTGATTCACATGGCCAGTCAGAACCCCAACCTCGCGGCGTTGAGCGCAGCAGGGGTGTCCGTTTGGCTGGATGACTTGTCGCGCGAGCGGCTACAGTCGGGCAACCTGCAGGAGCTGATCGACACCAAAAGCGTTGTCGGCGTGACCACCAACCCCTCGATCTTCCAGAAGGCGCTCGCCGACAGCGACACCTACGACGAGCAGATCTCCGAGTTGGCCGAACGCGGTGCCGACGTGGACGCCACTATTCGCACGGTCACCACCGACGACGTCCGCAACGCGTGCGACGTGCTGCGGCCGCAGTGGGAGGCCTCCGACGGTGTCGACGGCCGGGTGTCCATCGAGGTCGACCCGCGACTCGCCGCCGAGACCGACAAGACCACCGCGCAGGCCGTCGAGCTGTGGAAGATCGTCGATCGACCCAACTTGTTCATCAAGATCCCGGCGACCAAGGCCGGCATTCCGGCCATCACTTCCGTTCTGGCGGAGGGGATTTCGGTCAACGTCACGCTGATCTTCTCCGTCGAGCGGCACCGCCAGGTGATGGACGCCTACCTGGCCGGGCTGGAGAAGGCCCGCGAGGCCGGGCACGACCTGTCCAAGATCCATTCGGTGGCATCGTTCTTCGTCTCCCGGGTGGACACCGAGGTCGACAAGCGGCTGGAAAAGATCGGCTCCGAAGACGCGCTCGCGCTGCGGGGCAAGGCCGGCGTCGCCAACGCCCGCTTGGCGTACGCCGCCTACGAAGAGGTCTTCAAGGGCGGCGATCGCTACGAGTCGCTCAAGTCCGATGGGGCGCGCGTGCAGCGGCCGCTGTGGGCGTCGACGGGGGTCAAGAACCCCGACTACTCCGACACCCTCTACGTCACCGAGCTGGTCGCCCCGAACACGGTTAACACCATGCCGGAGAAGACGATCGACGCCGTCGCCGATCACGGTGAAATCAAGGGCGACACCGTCAGCGGCACCGCATCGGCCGCTCAGGAGGTGTTCGACAAGCTGGCCGCGGTCGGCGTCGACCTGACCGACGTCTTCGTGGTGCTGGAAAAAGAGGGCGTGGAAAAGTTCGTGGAGTCCTGGACCGAGCTGTTGGAAGAGACGCAGAAGCAACTCGATTCCCTCGGCAAATGAGCCCGGCGGGCTCGAAGGCGGGCTCCCGCGACGCCGCGCAGTGGCGAAACCCGTTGCGGGACAAGCAGGACAAGCGGCTGCCCCGGATCGCCGGCCCGTGCGGCATGGTGATCTTCGGGGTCACCGGCGACCTGGCCCGCAAGAAGGTGATGCCGGCCATCTACGACCTGGCCAACCGGGGGTTGCTGCCGCCCACCTTTTCGCTGGTGGGTTTTGCCCGCCGGGACTGGCAGACGCAGGATTTCCGCAAGGTGGTCTACCAGGCCGTCAAGGAGCACTGCCGCACGCCGTTCCGGGAGGAGAACTGGGAGCGGCTGGCCGAGGGATTCCGTTTCGTGCCAGGCGCTTTCGATGACGACGAGGCGTTCGCCCGGCTCGCCGAGACGCTGGAGAAGCTCGACGCCGAGCGCGGCACCGGCGGCAACCACGCCTTCTACCTGGCGATCCCTCCGAACGCCTTCCCGGTGGTGTGCGAGCAGCTGCACAAGTCCGGGTTGGCCCGCCCGCAGGGCGACCGGTGGAGCCGGGTCGTCATCGAAAAGCCGTTCGGTCACGACCTGGAAAGCGCCCGCGAGCTGAACAAAACCGTCAACGCTGTCTTCCCGGAGGAGGCGGTGTTCCGCATCGACCACTATCTGGGCAAGGAGACGGTCCGCAACATCCTGGCGCTGCGGTTCGCCAACCAGTTGTTCGACCCGATCTGGAACGCCCACTACGTCGACCACGTGCAGATCACCATGGCCGAGGACATCGGGCTGGGTGGCCGGGCCGGCTACTACGACGGCATCGGCGCGGCCCGCGACGTCATCCAGAACCACCTCATGCAGCTGCTGGCGCTGACCGCGATGGAGGAGCCGGTGAGCTTCAATCCGGCTGCGCTGCAAACGGAGAAGATCAAGGTGCTCTCGGCGACGCAGCTCGCCGAACCGCTCGACGAGACCACCAGCCGCGGCCAATACACCGCTGGCTGGCAGGGCGGCGAGAAGGTCGTCGGGCTGCTCGACGAGGAGGGGTTCTCGAAGGACTCCACCACGGAGACGTTCGCCGCGATCACGCTCGAGGTCGACACCCGCCGCTGGGCCGGCGTGCCGTTCTACCTGCGAACCGGTAAACGCCTGGGCCGCAGGGTGACCGAGATCGCCCTGATCTTCAAGCGCGCACCGCATCTGCCGTTCGACGCGACCATGACCGACGAGCTGGGCGCCAACGCGATGGTCATCCGGGTGCAGCCCGACGAGGGCACCACCCTGCGGTTCGGCTCCAAGGTGCCGGGCACCGCCATGGAGGTCCGCGACGTCAACATGGACTTCTCCTACGGATCGGCGTTCGCCGAGGAATCACCGGAGGCCTACGAGCAGCTCATCCTCGACGTGCTGCTCGGTGAGCCATCCCTGTTCCCGGTCAACGAGGAAGTCGAATTGGCCTGGGAGATCCTCGATCCCGTCCTCGAGAACTGGGCTTCGCATGGCAAGCCCGACCCCTACGAGGCCGGCACCTGGGGCCCGGAATCGGCGTTCGAGATGCTGCGCCGCACGGGCAGGGAATGGCGGCGGCCGTGATCCGCGCCGGCGACGATGCAGAACGCAGTGATGCTGAGGAGCGGCGCCAATGATCGTCGATTTGCCCGACACGACCACCACCGCGGTCAACAAGAAACTGAGCGAGCTGCGCGAGAAGGCCGGCGCCGTCACGATGGGGCGGGTGCTGACGCTGCTCGTCGCGCCCGACAGCGAGGACGTGCTCGAGGAATCGCTCAAGGCGGCCAACGACGCGAGCCACGAGCACCCGAGCCGCATCATCGTCACGATGCGGGGCGACCCGTACGCCGACCAACCGCGCCTGGACGCCCAGCTGCGCTCCGGCGGCGACACCGGCGCCAGCGAAGTGGTGATCCTCAACCTGTCCGGGCCGCTGTCGGGCCACGCCGCCAGCGTGGTCATCCCGTTCCTGCTGCCCGACATCCCCGTCGTGGCGTGGTGGCCCGACATCGCCCCGGAGAAGCCAGCGCAGGACCCGTTGGGCAAGTTGGCAATCCGGCGCATCACCGACGCCACCAACGGCATCGACCCGTTGTCGGCGATCAAGAGCCGCCTGCCCGGGTACAGCGCCGGCGATACCGACCTGTGCTGGGCGCGCATCACCTACTGGCGGGCGCTGCTGACCTCCGCCGTGGACCAGCCGCCGCACGAACCGATCGAGTCGGCGGTGGTTTCCGGCCTCAAGACCGAGCCCGCGCTCGACATCCTGGCGGGCTGGCTGGCCAGCCGCATCGACGGTCCGGTGCGCCGGGCGGTCGGTGAGCTCAAGGTCGAGCTGACCCGCCAGAGCGAGACCATCACACTCAGCCGGCCCCAGGAGGGCAGGACCGCCACCCTGAGCCGCACGGCGCGCCCGGACGCCCTGGTTCCGTTGGCGCGCAGGGAAACCGGTGAATGCCTGGCCGAGGACCTGCGGCGGCTGGACGCCGACGAGGTCTACCGAACAGCGCTGGAGGGGATCAAGAAGGTGCAGTACGTATGAGCCCGACCGTCGAAGTTTTCAAGGACGGCGACGCCCTCGTCGAGGCCGCGGGTGAACGGCTGGTCAAGACCATCCAGGACGCCGCGGCGGCGCGGGGCCGGGCCCTGATCGTGCTGACCGGCGGCGGCAACGGCATCGGCCTGCTGCGCTACCTCGCCACCCGTCGTGACCAGATCGACTGGTCCAAGGTGCACCTGTTCTGGGGGGACGAGCGCTACGTGCCCGAGGACGACGACGAGCGCAACGACAAGCAGGCGCGGGAGGCCCTGCTCGATCACGTCGACATCCCGTCGAGCCAGGTGCACGCAATGCCGGCCAGCGACGGCGAATTCGGCGCGGACCTCGCGGCCGCGGCGCTGGCCTACGAGCAGCTGCTGGCCGCCAACGCCGAACCCGGCCAGCCCGTGCCGAATTTCGACGTCCACCTGCTGGGAATGGGGCCAGAGGGCCACATCAACTCCCTCTTCCCGGACACCCCGGCCGTGCACGAGACCAGCCGCATGGTGGTCGGCGTCGAGGACTCCCCCAAACCGCCGCCGCAGCGAATCACATTGACGCTGCCCGCCATCCGGCGCTCC
>NZ_AUWQ01000024.1 GCF_000455205.1 Mycobacterium sp. UM_CSW
GTCGACCGCCACCACCGTCGGGTGCGCCGGCAGCGTCGACGCGCTGGGCGCCACGCGCAGCCCGGTGACCTCGGTGGCCCGCGGCAGGGTGAGGGTCAGCGTCGGCGGCGACTTGTGCTGCACCACCCGCTGCGGTGCGGTCCACGCAGTGGCCGGGTCGCCGTCGGTCGCCGCGAACGCGGACCCCAGGATGTCCACCACGTCCGAATCCCCTTGGGCCCGAGTGGTATTCGGCTCGGCGACCAGGTCGGCCAGCTTGGGCCCCTGCCGTGGCCGCACCCACACCGTCGGCGTCACCGACACCGGGTCCGTGACGGTCAGGGTGCGGCTGAAGTTGACCGGCTCTTCCGGAGCCAGTGCCATCGATGCCGCGCATCGCACACCGCCGGGCGCCGCCGCGCAACCCGGCCTGCCGAGCAGCTCCGATCCCAGGTCCCACCCGGCGACCGCCGCGCCCGCCGGCGGCCCGGGCACCCGCACGGTGTGCCGCAGGCTGACCGGATGGGCGAAGCCGGACGCGTCGTACTGGGTGATCGACAGGTCGGTGATGCCGAACTGCACGCCGGGGGAGCCGTCGTCGGTGCCGGCGGCGGTGATCCGCACCCACGGCGTTTCGCCGTACGGCAGCGCCACCGCGAGCGGCTTGCCGGGCTCGTCGAACCGCAGCGTGGTGCTGCCGTTGGCCGTCTCGACCAGGATGCGGCGGACCTGGGCGCCGACGGCGGTGGCGCTCGGCGTGATGGTGAGGGAGCCGTTGGTGACCGGGTGGTCGAAGTCGACGCGCAGCCACTGCCCGACGGCGGCCTGCAGCGCGTTGGACACCCACGCCGTCGCCGAGTCGCCGTCGACGGCCGCGGCGGGGGAGGTCGCCGGCGCGACGTCGGGCATGGCGGTGGAGTCCGACGACGAGCTCGACACGGTGATGCGGCCGCCGTTCCAGGCGCCGAACACCATGTCGGCGCCCGGGACCGGATAGTCGGGGACGCGGTTGAAGGTGTGCCTCGCGTCGCCGGCCGCCCGGACGGCCGACGAATGCTGGTCGACGCGGCCGTAGTCGGTTTCGCGGGCCGCTGGGGTGTCGGTGACCGTGACGAGGGGTGCGGGCAGGCCGGCGGCGTGGGCGTCGGCGCCCATCAGCACCGGGCCCAGCGGCGGCTGGCCCAGCAGCCGTCGCCGCTCATCCAGGCGCAGCAGCACCTCGGGGCCCCCGGCGACCCGGGGCAGCCGGTCGGCGTCGACGAAATACGGCGCGCCCGGATCACCGGCAACCGCGACGCGGTAGATCTCGACCGCCGGGAACCGCGGCCGCAGGCCGCCGTCGGCGACGAAGCCCGCCAGCGTGCCGGGCCCGACGGGAGCGCCGAACTGCGCCACCTTCTGCAACCCCGGCGAGCCCTCGACGGCGCGGTGCACCAGGATGGGCCGCGCCGAGCGCGACGTCTCCGGATCCAGATCGTTGCGCAGCACGACATACGAAATGCCTTGGCGGGCAAGGGTATCGGCAAGGCCGACCGAGGGTTGCCCGGCGGCGAACAGGCGCTGAACCGAATCCAGTGCCCGGATGGTCTGCGGCGGGGTCAACGGGATGGAGTCGCGCACGCCCCACGGGCTGTGGCCGAGCACCTGCAGCGGCTCGTCGTGGGTGGTGCCCCACGACTGGGTGGCGAACGGCGCCCCGGGGACCACCAGCACCCGCCCGGAAACCGGTGTACCGGTGTTGTGTTCGTCCAGCCAGTCGGCGGCCTGGTGCCAGTACGCCGGGATCGCGCCGAACGTGCCCGGCGGGGCGAGCCGGCCGGTCCACGCCAGCGAGGTGCTGACCATCAGCGCCGTCAGGACCACGACCGCCACGGCGGCCCGCTTGTCGCGCTCGGGATGGGCTAGCGCGCGCAGCCACGCCGAGCGCGGCGCGCTGCCCGGCAGCGCGACCCGGCCCAGCAGCTGGGCGACGCCCAGCGCCACCGGGATGCGGATCACCGGTCCCAGCTTGTGCACGTTACGCAGCGGCGCGCCGGTCGCGTCCATGAAAGCCTGCACCTCGTGGGCGAAGGGCGACCCCAGCCCGCCGCTGTAACCGACGGCCATCAAGACCACGCCGACCAGCAGCATGGTCACGAGCCGGCCTCGCGCCGGCATTCCCGCGCCGGCCAAGCCGGCCAGCCCGGCCGCCGCGACCAGGCTGGTGGCCAGGACGGCCGCCGACCCGGTCACCAACGGCGCGCCGGCCGTGGCGGTCGGCGCCACGAACGGGGTCCAGCTGTCGGTGCCGCGCAGAATCTCGGTCAGCGACGACCACTGCGTCGTCACGCCGGAGGATTCGATGAAGTCCAGGAACGGCGGGCTGACGTGGCGCAGGCAGACCAGCGCCACCACCCACCACAGCGTGGCCAGGGCCAGCGCCAGTGCCCACCACGCCGTGTAGCGCCACCACAACCGGTTCGGGCGGTGACACGCCCACCAGATCACCGCCGGCAGGCAAGCGGCCAACGTCGCGATGGCGTTGACCGCGCCCATCAGCGCGACCGCCAGCCCGGCCTGCGCGGCCAGCACCCGTACCGACCTGTCGCCGGCGGCCCGTAGCGCCAGGATCGTCGGCAACAACACCCACGGCGCCAGCATCATCGGCAGGGTTTCCGACGAGATCGAGCCGAGCGTGGTCAGCACCCGCGGGGACAGCGCGAACGCCGCCGCGCCGATCACTCGCGACGACGGGCTGCCGATGCCCAGCGCCTCGGCCACCCGCAGCAGCCCCCAGAACCCGACCGTGAGGAGCAGAGCCCACCACAGCCGCTGGGTCACCCAGCCCGGCACCCCGAGCGCGTGGCCGACCAGAAAGAAGGTGCCGTGCGGAAACAGGTAGCCATAGGCCTGGTTCTGCGCCTGGCCGAACGGCAGTTCGCTGTTCCACAGGTTGGTCGCGCGGGCCAGGAAGCGCAGCGGGTTGGCGGTGAGGTCGAGCTTGGTGTCGGGCGAGACCTGCCCGGGCGACTGCGCGAACGTCAGCGCCAGCGCGACGGCGCCGACCAACAGCAACCACCGGCGGGAGAGCGGCGCAGCCGACGAGCAGGGGGACGGCGCGCCGGCCCGGGTCCTACTCGGGCTAGCTACGGTTGCCGTACTCGACCCGGTTGAGCACTGACGACTGCGGATCGCCCCCGGGGAGTGGCGGCTTCGTGTCCTGCTGCACCATCAAGGTGATCCCGAAGATCGCGGCCGCACCCAGCAACAGACCAACCACGACGCTCGCGGCGGCGGGCGCGATGATCCGGTTCATGAAACGGCTCCTGGAATTTCTCGGGGACTAGCGCCAACCTAGCAGAACGCCGCTCGCCGGCCGGGCCGGCGAGTCACGGCCACGGCACGCAATGACCATGCCAGCAGCGAGAGCCGTAATTCACCAGATACGGCCCGGCGGGGCTGCGCGGTGCGGTCTGCACGGGCACCGCCTTGTGGTCGTCCATCGCCAGCGTCACGCCGACGGTCGCGGCGGCGCCGAGCGACAACCCCACCGCGATGCTGGCCGCAGCGACCAACGAAAACCCGGCCATCGCCGGCTCCTCCCTGCCAGGCAAATGGGCTGATTGCCAACCTACCGGCGATGCCCCCTGGAGCACGGGACGAAACGCCCGCCGTGACAACATGGCCCGATGCCCTTCCCCCGCATCCTGGCCGTGCTCGTCGCCGCGACCGCCCTGCTGGCCGGCTGTGGCCACCATGCCGCCCGCCCGCCGGCGGCCTCGTCGAGCAAGCCGGCCGCCGCCCCCGCGCCGCCGGTGTGCGCCGATCCGCCGGCCGTCCCGGCCGCGCTGTCGACCCGCGACAAGCTGGCACAACTGCTGATGGTGGGCGTGCGGAACGCCGACGAAGCCCGAACCGTCGTCAACGACTCCCACGTCGGCGGGATCATCATCGGTGGCTGGACGGACCTCTCGATTTTCAAGGGCGGGCTGGCCGAGGTCGCCCACAGTGCAGGGCCCCTGCCGCTGGCGGTCGGCGTCGACGAGGAAGGTGGCCGGGTATCGCGGTTGAAGTCGCTGATCGGGGTGGCCCCGTCGGCCCGGCAGCTGGCGCAGACGCAGACGGTCCAGCAAGTCCACGACCTCGAAGTGGAGCGCGGCAAGAAGATGCGCGACCTGGGTATCACCATCGACTTCGCCCCTGTGGTCGACGTCACCGATGCCCCGGACGGCGTGATCGGTGACCGCTCGTTCGGCGCGGACCCGAACACCGTCACCGCCTACGCCGGGGCCTACGCCCAGGGCCTGCGCGACGCCGGGCTGCTGCCGGTGCTCAAGCACTTCCCCGGCCATGGACACGGCTCGGGCGATTCCCACAAGGGCGGCGTCGTCACGCCGCCGCTGAGCGACCTACAGACCAGCGACCTCGTGCCTTATCGGACGCTGGTGGCCCACCTCCCGGTCGCAGTCATGATCGGTCACCTGCAGGTCCCCGGGCTGACCGGCGACGACCCCGCCAGCCTGAGCCGGGCCGCGGTGCAGTTGCTGCGCGACGGCACCGGCTACGGCGCCCCGCCCTTCAACGGGCCGGTGTTCAGCGACGACCTGTCCAGCATGGCCGCGATCTCCGATCGCTACGGCGTGTCGGAGGCGGTGCTGCGCGCGCTGCAGGCGGGTACCGACGTGGCGCTGTGGGTCAGCATCGAAGAGGTGCCCGCGGTCCTGGACCGGCTGGAAAAGGCCGTGGCCGCCGGCGAACTGCCGATGCCGGCGGTCGACGCGTCGGTGGTGCGGGTGGCGACGATGAAGGGCGCCAATCGAACATGCAGCCACTAATGCGCCCCGTCCTCGTTACCCTGTAGTCAGATTGGCGGCTAGAGAGGCAACAACGATGGCGGGTGGTACCAAGCGGTTACCGCGTGCTGTCCGCGAACAGCAGATGCTCGACGCCGCCGTGCAAATGTTCTCCGTCAACGGTTATCACGAGACGTCGATGGACGCGATCGCCGCCGAGGCGCAGATCTCCAAGCCGATGCTGTACCTGTACTACGGCTCCAAGGAGGACCTGTTCGGCGCCTGCCTGGACCGCGAGCTGGGGCGGTTCGTCGACGCGGTGCGCGCCGACATCAACTTCGCCCAGAGCCCAAAGGACCTGCTGCGCAACGCTATCGGGTCGTTCATGCGTTACATCGACGCCAACCGCGCGTCCTGGATCGTGATGTACACCCAGGCCATCAGCTCGCAGGCGTTCGCGCACACGGTGCGCGAGGGACGTGAGCAGATCATCGAATTGGTGGCCGAGCTGATGCGGGCGGGCAGCCGCACCCCACGCTCGGATGCCGAGTATCAGATGATGGCGGTGGCGCTGGTCGGCGGCGGCGAGGCGATGGCCAACCGGCTGTCCACCGGCGACATCGGCGTCGACGAGGCGGCCGAGCTGATGTTCGACCTGTTCTGGCACGGTCTGCGCGGCACGCCGGAGGATCGGGAAGCCGCCTCACAAGCCGGATAAGCCGGCTAGCCCCTACATTCGTGGGGTGCACTCGTCGGCTCGCAACCTCGACTTCTTTTGCGCGGTAGTCATCGTCGGGTTGCTGGCCGGGGTCGCCGGGTTGGCGACGACGGAGGTGCTGCGGTTCGTCGAGCACGTCACCTACCACTACAGTTTCGGCACGCTACTCAACGGGATCACCGGTAGCAGCCCGGTCCGGCGCGCGCTGGGGCCGATGGTCGGCGGGGCGCTGGCGGGCCTTGGTTGGTGGATCCTGCGGCGCCGCACCCCGGTGCCGCCGCTGGCCCAGACCATCGCCCGTCGCGAGCCGATCCCTCGGCTGGCATGGAGCGTCGACGCCGTGTTGCAGGTGCTGCTGGTCGGCTCCGGCGCCTCCCTGGGCCGCGAGGGCGCCCCGCGCCAATTCGCCGCTGCCCTGGGCGATTTCGCCACCGCGTGGCTGAAGCGGCTGTCCAGCCACGACCGCCAGGTCTTGCTGGCCTGCGCGGCCGGGGCGGGCCTGGGCGCCGTGTACGCCGTGCCGCTGGCCGGCGCGTTGTTCGCGGTGCGAATCATGCTGAACACCTGGCACCCGCGGGCGGTGGGCGCCGCCTGCCTCACGTCCAGCCTTGCCGTCGCGATCTGCTCGGCCGAAACCCACGATCAGCCGAGCCTGGTTTGGCCCAGCGCCGAATCGTCGTACCTGCTGACCGCGCACGGGCTGATCCTGGCGCCGGTCGCCCTCGCGGTGGGATTGGCGTTCAAGTGGCTGATGGCGGTCGCGCGGCCGTCCCGGGTGATGCGATCGTGGGTCCTGGTTCCGGCGCTGGCGGGCGCCGGCCTGGTGATGGGCATCTGCTCGCACTGGTGGCCCGAGCTGCCCGGCAACGGCCGCAGCATCCTGACCGTCAGCCTCGCCAGCCGCATGACCCTGTCGGCGGCCCTGGTCATCCTGGTGTTGAAACCGCTGCTGACGGCGCTGTTCCTGCGCGCCGGCGGCGCCGGCGGAATGCTCACCCCCTCGCTGGCCACCGGCGCGGCCGCGGGATCGGCCCTGGTGCTGGCGGTCAATTGGGCGGCCGGGACACACATGCACACCCCGGCCGTCTCACTGGCCGGGGCCGCCGGCGTGCTCGCGGTGACCCAGGGCTCGCCGATCTGGGCGGCGATCTTCGTCTGGGAGCTCGCCCACCCGCCGCTGTGGCTGTTCGGAGTGTTCCTGCTGACCGCCTGCGGCGCATACGGATTGAAGGTGCTCGCGGTCGGCCGCAGGCCGGCGCGGACGGGCTAGAGGGCGCGGACGCTGCCGGTCAGGTAGGGATATCCCTTCGCGATGTTGAGCAGCGAGATATCCCAGCCGCCGTCGTCGCCCTGGTCGATGTACAGCCCCGCGGTGCCGGGCAGCACCAGCGGCTTGCCGAACCGCACCGAGTACTGCGCCTCGTCGGGAATCCGGGCCTCGATGTTGGCCAGAACCGCTGCGGCGCTGAACATCCCGTGCGCGATGACGGTCGGGAACCCGAACAGCTTGGCGGCGACCGGGTTGGTGTGGATCGGGTTGTGGTCACCGCCGACGGCCGCGTAGCGACGGATCTGGCCGGGGCTGATCCGCAGCACCGTGCTGGGCGGAGGCAGCTTCGGCTGCTTCTGCGGCGGTGGTTTGGGCTCGTCGGACAGGCTGGTGCGCTGCTGGTGCAGGAAGGTGGTCACCTGGTGCCACGCGACGTCGTTACCGACGCTGACATCGGTCACCAGGTCCACCAGTAGGCCCTTGCGGTGCTCGCGCAGGTTCTCGGCGTGCACGCGCACCCCGACCGTGTCGGTCACCGCGATCGGGCGGTACTGCGTGATGCGGTTCTCGGTGTGCACCGAACCCATTGCGGCAAAAGGAAAGTCGAAGCCGGTCACCAGCGACATCATCGCGGGAAAGGTCAACGCGAACGGGTAGGTCAGCGGCACGTGGTTGCCGTAGCGCAGGCCCGTGACGCCCGCGTACTCGGCCACGTTCGACTGGTCGATGGGCAGTTCCTCGACGGTCACCGTGCGGCTGGGCAGCTGGTCGGAGCGGGGCAGCAGGGGCAGCGCCCCGGCCGCCGCGCGCAGCATGTTCCGCAAACCGCTGGGCTGGTTCATCATGCCCCCAACATCGCCTGGCCGCAGACGCGAATGACGTTGCCGGTCACCGCGTTTGACGCCGGGCTGGCGAAGTAGGCGATCGTCTCGGCGACGTCGACGGGCTGCCCGCCCTGCAGCAGCGAGTTCATCCGGCGGCCCACCTCGCGGGTGGCCAGCGGGATGGCCGCCGTCATTTGGGTTTCGATGAAGCCCGGCGCGACCGCGTTGATCGTGATGCCCTTCTCGTAGAGCCCAGGCGCCAGCGCCTGGGTAAGGCCGATCATGCCGGCCTTGGTGGTGGCGTAGTTGGTCTGCCCGCGGTTGCCCGCGATGCCGGCCATCGACGACAGGCCGATCACCCGGCCCCCCTCGCCGATGCTGCCGTTGCCGACCAGGCCCTCGGTGAGCCGTTGCGGGGCAAGCAGATTGACCGACAGCACGGCGTCCCAGCGCGCCTCGTCCATGTTCACCAGCAGCTTGTCGCGGGTGATGCCGGCGTTGTTGACCAGGACGTCGGCGTGCCCGCCGTAGTGGTCGTTCAGGTGCTCGGTGATCTTGTCGACCGCGTCGTCGGCGGTGACGTCCAGCCACAACGGGGTGCCCCCGACCCGGCTGGCGGTCTCGGCCAAGGCCTCGGCGGCCGACTCCACGTCGATCGCGACGACGCGGGCGCCGTCGCGGGCGAACACCTCGGCGATGCAGGCGCCGATGCCGCGGGCGGCGCCGGTCACGATCGCCACCTTGCCGTCCAGCGGCCGTTCCCAGTCGGCGGGCGGGGTGGAGTCGGCCTCGCCGACGTAGAAGACCTGGCCGTCGACGTAGGCGGACTTGCCGGACAGGAGGAATCGCATCGTGGATTCCAGTCCGGTCGCGGCGGGTTTCGCGTGCGGCGACAAGTACACCAGCTGCGCGGTCGACCCGTTGCGCAGCTCCTTGCCGAGCGAGCGGGTGAAGCCCTCGAGTGCGCGCTGCGCGATGCGCTCGTCGGTGCTGCCGGCGGCGTCGGGTGTGGTGCCGACGACCACGACGCGCGCGTTGTGGCCCAGGTTGCGCAGCACCGGGGTGAAGAACTCGTAGAGGCCCTTGAGCCCGGCGGGCGTCGTGATCCCGGTGGCGTCGAACACCAGCCCGCCGAACTTGTCGGCCCAGCGGCCGCCCAGGTTGGCGCCCACCACGTCGTAGTCGGAATCCAGGGCGGCGCGCAGCGGCTCGACCACCCGGCCCTCACCGCCGATCAGCAGCGACCCCGGCAGCGGCGGTTCGCCCGGCCGGTAGCGACGCAGCGTCTCGGGCTGCGGAATGCCGAGTTGCTTTGCCAGAAACGATCCGGGGCCGGAGTTGACCACCTGCGAGAACAGATCGGACGAGCCTTTTGGAGCCACTGAGCTGCCTTCCATGTGTGTTCGGGCCTGTCGCGCCCGTTATCCACCAACCGTATCGAGACGAACTTACTTCAGAGTAAGAACAGTGGGTACTATGGCGAACAACGGCCGGTTCAAAAGTGATGTACCCGGAGATGCACGGAGAGAAAAGTGGCCCCAGCGAGTTCTAACACCAGGCGACCAGTCGCGGTACTGGGCGGCAATCGCATCCCGTTCGCGCGATCGGACGGCGCATACGCCGAGACGTCCAACCAGGACATGTTCACCGCGGCCCTGGACGGGCTGGTGGACCGGTTCGGGCTGGCCGGCGAGCGGCTGGGCGTCGTCGTCGGCGGCGCCGTGCTCAAGCACAGCCGCGACTTCAACCTGACCCGCGAATGCGTGCTGGGTTCCGAGCTGTCGTCGTACACGCCCGCGTTCGACGTCCAGCAGGCGTGCGGGACGGGGCTGCAGGCCGCGATCGCCGCGGCCGACGGCGTCGCCTCCGGTCGGTACGAGGTGGCCGCGGCCGGTGGGGTGGACACCACCTCCGACCCGCCGATCGGCCTGGGCGACAACCTGCGCCGCCAGCTGCTCAAGCTGCGCAGGTCCAAGTCGAACCTGCAACGGCTCAAGCTGGTGGGCACGCTGCCCGCCACCATGGGGATCGAGATCCCGGCCAACAGCGAGCCGCGCACCGGGTTGTCGATGGGCGAGCACGCCGCCATCACCGCCAAGCAGATGGGCATCAAACGCGTCGACCAGGACGCGTTGGCCGTGGCCAGCCACCGCAACATGGCCGCCGCCTACGACCGGGGCTTCTTCGACGACCTCGTCACCCCGTTCCTCGGGCTCTACCGCGACGACAATCTGCGGCCCAACGCCAGCACCGAAAAGCTCGCGACGCTGCGTCCCGTCTTCGGGGTGAAGAACGGGGACGCGACGATGACGGCCGGCAACTCCACCCCCCTGACGGACGGCGCGTCGGTCGCGCTGCTGGCCAGCGACGAGTGGGCGGCTGCCCACTCGTTGACGCCGCTGGCCTACCTGGTGGACGCCGAGACCGCCGCCGTGGACTACGTCAACGGGCGCGACGGGCTGCTGATGGCGCCGACGTACGCGGTGCCCCGCCTGCTGGCGAGAAACGGACTCAGCCTGCAGGACTTCGATTTCTACGAGATCCACGAGGCGTTCGCGTCGGTGGTGCTCGCGCACCTGCAGGCGTGGGAATCCGAGGAGTACTGCAAGGAGCGGCTGGGGCTCGACGCCGCGCTCGGGTCGATCGACCGGTCCAAGCTCAACGTCAACGGGTCGTCGCTGGCCGCGGGCCATCCCTTCGCGGCCACCGGCGGTCGGATCCTGGCGCAGGCCGCCAAGCAGCTGGCCGAGAAGAAAGCCGAGCAGAAGGGCGGCGGCACGCTTCGGGCGCTGATCTCCATCTGCGCGGCCGGCGGCCAGGGCGTCGCGGCGATCCTGGAGGCCTGACCGGCCGCCTCGACCATCGGGGCGAATGAATTCGGTCACACTCGGTTACGAACCCGGGCACGCGGGTATTCGACCGTCCGGATAGCCCCGTGTTGTGGTCTGACCCCCCGACCCCGACGGCAATACGGGGCGTCCCCTAATCGACCGCCGGTCAGCGACGGGGGGGCGAAAAGGGCCGCCGCTGGAGTGAGGGGATCCAGCGGCGGTCTTTTTTGCTCGCCCGGGCCACAGACACAAGGTCCCCCGCTTCAACGTGGAAGCGGGGGACCTTGGTAATTCAGCTGGGCGTGCCCAGACGGCCTAGAACGCCGCCTCGTCGAGCTCCATGATGTCGTTGTCCAGCGTCTCGATGACCTCGCGGGTGCTGGCCAGCAGGGGCAGGAAGTTCTTCGCGAAGAACGATGCCACCGCGATCTTGCCCTCGTAGAAGGACCGCTCGGCGCCGCTGGCGCCGGCGTCCAGCGCCGCCACCGCGACCGCGGCCTGACGCTGCAGCAACCAGCCGATGACCAGGTCGCCGACGCTCATCAGGAAGCGCACCGAGCCCAGGCCCACCTTGTAGAGGCTGGTGACGTCCTCCTGCGCGGCCATCAGGTAGCCGGTCAGGGTGGCCGCCATGGCCTGCACGTCGGTCAGCGCCTTGCCGAGCAGCTCGCGCTCGGTCTTGAGCCGGCCGTTGCCGGACTCGCTGTCGACGAACTTCTGGATCTCCCCGGACACGTGGGCCAGCGCCACACCCTTGTCGCGGACGATCTTGCGGAAGAAGAAGTCCTGCGCCTGGATGGCCGTGGTGCCCTCGTAGAGCGAGTCGATCTTGGCGTCACGGATGTACTGCTCGATCGGGTAGTCCTGCAGGAAGCCGGACCCACCGAAGGTCTGCAGGCTCTCGGTGAGCTTGGCGTACGCCTGCTCGGAGCCCACACCCTTGACCACCGGCAGCATCAGGTCGTTGACCTTCACCGCCAGCTCGGCGTCCACCCCGTGCAGCGCCTCGGCGACCGCCGCGTCCTGGTAGGTCGCGGTGAACAGGTACAGCGCGCGCAGACCCTCGGCGTAGGCCTTCTGGGTCATCAGCGAGCGGCGCACGTCCGGGTGGTGCGTGATGGTCACCCGCGGCGCGGTCTTGTCGGTCATCTGGGTCATGTCGGCGCCCTGCACGCGGGACTTGGCGTACTCGAGCGCGTTCAGGTAGCCGGTCGACAGGGTGGCGATCGCCTTGGTGCCGACCATCATGCGGGCCTGCTCGATGACCTCGAACATCTGCGCGATGCCGTTGTGCACCTCGCCGACCAGCCAGCCCTTGGCGGGCACGCCGTGCTGACCGAGCGAGAGCTCGCAGGTCGCGGAGACCTTGAGGCCCATCTTGTGCTCGACGTTGGTGACGAATACGCCGTTGCGCTCGCCCAGCTCGCCGGTCTCGAAGTCGAACAGGAACTTGGGCACGAAGAACAGTGACAGCCCCTTGGTGCCCGGGCCGGCGCCCTCGGGACGAGCCAGCACCAGGTGGAAGATGTTCTCGAACAGGTCACCGGAGTCGCCCGAGGTGATGAAGCGCTTCACACCGTCGATGTGCCAGGAGCCGTCCTCCTGCTGGACCGCCTTGGTGCGCCCGGCGCCCACGTCCGAACCGGCGTCCGGCTCGGTCAGCACCATGGTCGAACCCCAGCCGCGCTCGGCGGCCAGCACGGCCCACTTCTTCTGCTCCTCGGTGCCGAGGTGGTACAGGATGTTGGCGAACCCGGCGCCGCCGCCGTACATCCACACGGCGGGGTTGGCGCCCAGGATGTGCTCATGCAGCGCCCACAGCAGCGCCTTGGGCATCGGCATGCCGCCGAGCGCCTCGTCGATGCCGGCCTTGTCCCAGCCGGCCTCGGTGACGGCGCGGACGGACTCCTTGAAGGATTCCGGCAGCGTCACCGAATGGGTCTCGGGGTCGAAGACCGGCGGGTTGCGGTCGCCCTCGACGAACGACTCCGCGACCGGTCCCTCGGCCAGACGGCTGATCTCGGACAGCATTTCCTGGGCGGTGTCGACGTCGAGGTCGCTGTACTCGCCTTGGCCTAATGCCTTGTCAACGCCGAAAACTTCGAACAGGTTGAATACCTGGTCACGGACGTTGCTCTTGTAGTGGCTCACTACGTTCCTCCTCGTTGAGAATGCCACTTGTGGTTGGGTACTAGGTCTAAGTTACCCACCAGTAACTGCCCTAAAATATAACCGTTATTGTCGCCGAAGCAAGCGAGTGTGAGCTAAATTCCACCGTCTAACTAACCAACCGGTTGGGCAGTCCCCGTTTTCGGGCCCGACCTGCGGAGATGATGTGAGGATGACGGACGTGAGGCGCGTCACAGCGCTGCCCGTGGTGGACCTTCGGGCCGCCTCCGAAGCGCTGCGCGACGGCCTGCGCGAGGCCGCCCACGAGGTCGGGTTCTTCTACCTGATCGGCCACGACGTGCCCGGCGAACTCGCCGCCCGGCTGCTCGCCGCGGCGCGCCGGTTGTTTGCGCTGCCCGACGCCGACAAGGACGCGATCGCCATGGTGCGCAGCCCGCATTTCCGCGGCTACACCCGGCTGGGCGGCGAGCTCACCCGGGGCCGGGTGGACTGGCGCGAGCAGATCGACCTCGGCCCGGAACGTCCGCCGATCGGCGGCCCCGGCAAGCCGGACTACCTGTGGCTGCAGGGCCCGAATCAATGGCCCGAGGCCGTGCCCGAGTTGCGCGGCATCGTCGGCGAGTGGGACGCCGCGCTTTCCGCGGTGGCCCGCACCTTGCTGCGGCATTGGGCGGCGTCGCTGGGCAGCGCGCCGAACGCGTTCGACGCCGCGTTCGCCGACGCGCCGGCCACGCTGATCAAGATCATCCGCTACCCCGCCCGTGCGGCCAGCCCCCAAGGCGTGGGCGCGCACCGCGACGCCGGGGTGCTCACGCTGTTGCTGGCCGAGCCGGGCAGCCGCGGCCTGCAGGTGCGGCCCGCTCGGGGCGGCGACTGGGTCGACGTGCCGCCGGTGGAGGGTGCGTTCATCGTCAACATCGGTGAGTTGCTCGAGGTGGCGACGGGCGGTTACCTGCGGGCCACCGAGCATCGGGTGCACCTGGGCGGCCCTGCGGAGGAGCGCATTTCGGTGCCGTACTTCTTCAACCCGCGACTGGACGCGCAGATCCCGGTGCTAGAGCTGCCCGAGGAATTGAGCGCACTCGCCGCCCGCGCCGCCAAAAGGGACGATCCGTTGGACCCGATCTTCTCCGTCTACGGCCGCAACGCGTGGAAGAGCAGACTGCGGGCGCACCCGGATGTGGCTTCAGCCCATGGATATTCGGCAGGTAGGGTCGGGGGCGAGAATTCCGTTCTCGGCGCAAGGGGCGAATGACCGCGGTGAACTCGAACAAGAACCTGACACCGTCCACACTTCGTGAGGCCTTCGGCCACTTTCCGTCCGGCGTGGTGGCCATCGCCGCCGAAGTCGAAGGGATCCGAGAAGGCTTGGCCGCCAGCACCTTCGTCCCCGTCTCGCTCGAGCCGCCGCTGGTGTCGTTCTGTGTGCAGAACACGTCGACGACATGGCCCAAGCTCAAGGGCGCTCCGATGCTGGGCATCAGCGTGCTCGGCGAGGTTCATGACGAGGCCGCCCGCACCCTGGCGGCCAAGACCGGCGACCGGTTTGCCGGTCTGGAGACGGTGTCGCGTACCAGCGGCGCGGTCTTCATCAAGGGCACCGGCCTGTGGCTGGAGAGCGCGATCGAGCAACTGATCCCGGCGGGGGACCACACCATCGTGGTGCTGCGGGTCAACGAGGTGACGGTCGACGCCGAAGTGGCGCCCATCGTGTTTCACCGCAGCACGTTCCGCCGGCTCGGCGCCTAGCCGCGCCGCCAGCATCGAGACTGCGCTCAGCGCGGGTGATGCAGCGAATTCGGCGCTCTGAGCGCAGACTCGGCGAACCCTAGCCGCGGCGGAACAGCTTGTTGCCCAACCAGACCACGGGGTCGTACTTGCGGTCGGCGACGCGCTCTTTCATCGGGATCAGGGCGTTGTCGGTGATCTTGATGTTCTCCGGGCACACCTCGGTGCAGCACTTGGTGATGTTGCAGTAGCCGAGGCCGTGCTCTTCCTGCGCCTGGTTGCGCCGGTCGAGCGTGTCCAGGGGGTGCATCTCCAGCTCGGCGATGCGCATCAGGTAACGCGGCCCGGCGAACGCCTTCTTGTTCTCCTCGTGGTCGCGGACCACGTGGCAGACGGTCTGGCACAGGAAGCACTCGATGCACTTGCGGAACTCCTGCGAGCGCTGCACGTCGACCTGCGCCATCCGGTACTCGCCGGGCTGCAGGTCCTTGGGCGGCGCGAAAGACGGTATCTCGCGGGCCTTTTCGTAGTTGAACGAGACGTCGGTGACCAGGTCGCGGATCACCGGGAAGGTGCGCAGCGGCGTGACCGTCACCACCTCGTCCTCGGCGAACGTGGACATCCGGGTCATGCACATCAAGCGGGGGTAGCCGTTGATCTCCGCCGAGCACGACCCGCACTTGCCGGCCTTGCAGTTCCACCGCACCGCGAGGTCGGGCGTCTGGGTCTGCTGCAGGCGGTGGATGATGTCGAGCACCACCTCGCCCTCGTTGACCTCGACCGTGAAGTCCTCTAGCGCGCCGCCGGCCTCGTCGCCGCGCCACACCCGCATGGTGGCGTTGTAGGTCATTAACCTCTCCGTCCTGGGTGGTCGGCCAGTTCTGCGTCGGTGTAGTACTTCTCCAGCTCGGAGATTTCGAAGAGCTCCAGCAGATCGGGCCGCATCGGCACCTGATCCTCGCGCGTGATGCTGATGTCCGGGATCACCTCGTCGCCGCCAGCCGCGCGGCAGACCAGCAACACCTTGCGCCAGGACGAGTCCATCGACGGGTGGTCGTCGCGGGTGTGCCCGCCGCGGCTCTCGGTGCGCTCCAGCGCGGCCTTGGCCACGCATTCGCTGACCAGCAGCATGTTGCGCAGGTCGATGGCCAGGTTCCAGCCGGGGTTGTACTGTCGACCGCCCTCGACGTGGATGTTCTTGAACCGCTCGCGCAGTTTGGCGAGCCGGCCGAGCGCCTCGGAGATCTCCTCCGACTTGCGGATGATGCCCACCAGATCGTTCATCGACTGCTGCAGTTCCAACTGCAGGGTGTAGGGGTTCTCGGCCGCGGCGCCGTTCGTCGTTCCCTCGAAGGGGGCCAGCGCCCGCTTGGCCGCGGTCTCGACGGCGTCCTCGGCGACCGTCGGGCGGCTGCTCAGCGCCCGCACGTAGTCGGCGGCGCCCAGCCCGGCGCGCCGGCCGAACACCAGCAGGTCCGACAGCGAGTTGCCGCCGAGCCGGTTGGAGCCGTGCATGCCGCCGGAGCACTCGCCGGCCGCGAACAGGCCGGGGACGGTGGCCGCGCCGGTGTCGGCGTCGACCTCCACGCCGCCCATCACGTAGTGGCAGGTCGGCCCGACTTCCATTGGCTCCCTGGTGATGTCGACCCCGGCCAGCTCCTTGAACTGGTGGTACATCGACGGCAGCCGTCGCTTGATCTCATCGGGCGTCAGCCGGGACGCGATGTCGAGGTACACCCCGCCGTGCGGGGTGCCCCGGCCGGCCTTTACCTCGGAGTTGATCGCGCGCGCGACCTCGTCGCGCGGCAGCAGGTCCGGGGTGCGACGGGCCGAGTCGTTGTCCTTGAGCCACTGGTCGGCCTCGTCCGCGGTTTCGGCGTACTGGCCCTTGAACACCGGCGGGATGTAGTCGAACATGAAGCGCTTGTCGTCGGAGTTCTTCAGCACCCCGCCGTCACCGCGCACACCCTCGGTGACCAGGATCCCCTTCACGCTCGGCGGCCACACCATGCCGGTCGGGTGGAACTGGACGAACTCCATGTTGATCAGCGACGCGCCCGCCCGCAGGGCCAGCGCGTGCCCGTCACCGGTGTACTCCCAGGAGTTCGACGTGACCTTGAACGACTTGCCGATCCCGCCGGTGGCCAGCACCACCGCCGGCGCCTCGAACAGGACGAAGTTGCCGCTCTCGCGCCAGTAGCCGAACGCCCCGGCGATGCGCCCCCCGTTGTCAGGGCCGTCCTTGATCAGTTCGGTGATGGTGCACTCCGCGAACACCCGAATGCGCGCCTCGTAGTCGCCGAGTTCGGCGTAGTCCTCCTGCTGCAGCGAAACGATCTTCTGCTGCATGGTGCGGATCAGCTCCAGGCCGGTGCGGTCGCCGACGTGCGCCAGCCGCGGGTAGGTGTGCCCACCGAAGTTGCGCTGGCTGATCTTGCCGTCCTTGAGGCGGTCGAACAGCGCGCCGTAGGTTTCCAGCTCCCAGACGCGGTCCGGGGCCTCCTTGGCGTGCAGTTCGGCCATGCGCCAGTTGTTCAGGAACTTCCCGCCGCGCATCGTGTCGCCGAAGTGGGTCTTCCAGTTGTCTTTGGGGTTGGTGTTGCCCATGGATGCCGCGCACCCGCCCTCGGCCATCACTGTGTGGGCCTTGCCGAACAGGGACTTGCACACCACCGCGACCTTGAGACCCCGCTCACGCGCCTCGATGACCGCACGCAATCCCGCGCCGCCGGCGCCGATGACGACTACGTCGTAGGCATGCCGCTCGACCTCAACCATGAAACCTCGCTCAGTTTTTCTCTGTGATCGTCAAATGGCTTGTCAGCCAACAAATCTCAGGTCAGGGATGGTGCCGCTGGCCACCAGTGCAATGTAGAAGTCGGTGAGCATCAGGGTGCCCAGCGTGATCCACGCGAACAGCTTGTGCCGGGTATTGATGGCGCTGACCTGCGTCCAGATCCAGTACCGCACAGGGTTCTTGGAGAAGTGCTTGAGCCGTCCGCCGGTCACGTGCCGGCAGGAATGGCAGGACAGCGTGTAGATCCACAGCATGATGACGTTGCCGAGCAGGATCAGGTTGCCCAGGCCGAAGCCGAATCCGCCCGGCCCGCTGTCGGAATGAAACGCGACGATCGCGTCGTAGCTGTTGATCACCGAGATGATGACGGCGATGTAGAAGAAGTACCGGTGGGTGTTCTGGACGATCAGCGGGAACCTGGTCTCGCCGGTGTAGTGCACGCGGGGCTCGGCCACCGCGCAGGCGCTGGGCGACTGCCACACCGTGCGGTAGTAGGCGCCCCGGTAGTAGTAACAGGTCAGCCGGAACAGCAGCAGGAACGGCAACGACAGCGCCGCGTAGGGCAGCCACCAGACGTCGGGCAGGAACTGCGGCCAGATGTCGCCGGCCTCACCGCAGGCCTTGCTGACGCACGGCGAGTAGAACGGCGTCAGGTAGTGGTACTTGGGGACGAAGAAGTAATTCTGCTGAAACGCGCGGGCTGTCGCGTAGATGAGGAAAGCCGCGAAGCCCAGGTCGATCCGCAACGGCGACATCCACCACCGGTCGGTGCGTAGGGTCCGCTGTGGGATGCGGGCGCGCGTGGGTGAAAAGACACCGGACGCAGGACGGTTCGCCGTGGGTGCGCTCATCTAGTGTTCCTCTTCGAACGGGCTGTCTGTCGAAGGGTACACAGAGCAAACCCCCTGTTTCGCGGGGGGCTTGAAGTTGTCCGAGGTTGTCAGGACCTGTTGTGACCCCCGACACCCTCGTCGTCGACATCGCGCCAGAAATCGGTGTCGTATTGGGTGTCGGGAATGACGATCTTCTCGCCGGACTGCTGCACGGTGGCGCGGTCCAGGTCCAACTCGGAGACGTCCGTGTCGAGCAGTTCGACGTCGGACAGGATTCGATCGGCGTCCAGGACGATGCGGCGCATCGCCGGGCTGTCGCCGTATCGGGCCCGCAATGAGCTCACGCACCGCCGCAGGCCACCGATGAGGTCGTGCAGTTCGGCGAGTTCGGTCGTGGTGCTCAACGGATCTCCTACGGGCTTTTCAGGGGCGGTGTTGCGGATCACAGTACGCCCTCGATAGTAGCGACCGTCGCGGCCTAATGTCGGACACCATGACGGGCCAAACGAGCGCCGAGCGCGCCACCGCGCTGCTCGAACTGCACCGGCCGGGCGACCCGGTGATCCTGCCGACGGTGTGGGACGCGTGGTCGGCCCGCCTGGCGGTGGACGCCGGATTCGCCGCGTTGACCGTGGGCAGTCACCCGCTCGCCGACTCGATCGGCAAGCCCGACAACGAGGGCATGGCATTCGACGACGTGCTGACCCGGGTCGCCCAGATCACCGCCGCGGTCGACGTTCCGGTGTCCGTGGACGTCGAGTCGGGGTATGGGGAGTCGCCGACGCGCCTGATCGAGGGCCTGCTGGGGGTGGGCGCCGTCGGGCTGAACATCGAGGACACCGTGCACTCGGAGGGCAAGCGGTTGCGGTCCGCCGGCGAGCACGCGGAACTGGTGGGGGCGCTGCGCTCGGCAGCCGACGCGGCGGGAGTGCACGTCGTGATCAACGCGCGCACCGACCTGTTCCTGCGGCGCGACGGTGACGACGCCGACCGCGTCGAACGGGCGGTGGCGCGGCTCACCGAGGCCGCCGCCGCGGGTGCCGACGTCCTGTACCCGGTGGGCCGCCACGACCCGGAAACGTTGCGGCGCTTGGCCGCCGAGTTGCCGCTGCCGATCAACGCGATCGCGCTGCCCGATCAGGACGACCCGGCGTCGTTCGGCCCGCTCGGGGTCGCCCGAGTCAGCTTCGGCCCGTTCCTGCAGGCCGCACTGGCGGCCCGGGCCAAGGAGCTGCTGGCCCGCTGGGGCTGAACGCGAGAAGACGCAAAAGCCCCCGATACGCCTTGCGCGCGTGGGCTTTTGCGTCTGGTCGCGGAGTTACTTCGTGATCGCGATGCGCTGCGGCTGGGTTCCCGCGTACGCACCGGCGACCCGCACGGTCAGCACGCCGGCGTCGTACGAGGCGGTGACGGCCTCGCCGGTGACGTGCGCGGGCAGCTGGAACGACCGGCGGAAGGACCCGTAACGGATCTCGCGCAGGGTGCGGCCGTTCTGCTCCTCCGCGTGCTCGTCGCGGTGTTCGCCGTGGACGACCAGGCGACCGTTCTCGACCTCTACGTTGACATCCTTCTCGACGTCAACACCCGGCAGTTCCAGGCGCAGTACCGCGTCGTCGCCATCCTTGACGATCTCGGCGGCCGGGGTGAAACCGCTGTTCACCGGCTTGAACCAGTCCGTTGCCGCGGCGGGGCCGAAGAAGTCGCGCAACCAGCGGTCGGTGTCCCAGGCCGGTCGCGACCACAATGCGAGGTTGCTCATGGGGATCTCCTTATGCTTCATTGTGAGTTTGCTGTGACCGGCGCCTTGCCGGCCGGCTATTTCTACAAACATGAGTCGACCACGCTAAAGTTCCACTCGGGCGTTCGCCGCCAGCGAACAGCTTCACAGCCGTCGTTGTGAGGTGTGAGCACGCCGTCATGTGGGTGTCACATTGGGCGATTCCAAGTTAATTTCCCGCCCCTACCCTCATGGCATGGCCCAATCCGAAAACTGGTGCGCGGACAGTGCTGCGCGTCACGTCATAGTGGTCGGGCACGGCATGGTCGGCCATCGGCTAATCGAGGCGCTCCGAGCCCGCGACACCGAAGGGCGTTGGAGCATCACGGTTTTGGCGGAGGAGGCCGATGCGGCGTATGACCGTGTCGGCTTGACCTCCTACACCGAGAGCTGGGACCGTCAACTGCTGGCGCTGCCGGGCAACGACTACGCCGGCGACGACCGGGTCCGGCTGCTGCTGAACGCCCGCGTCACCGAAATCGACCGCGACACAAAGACCGTGGTGACCGCCGACGGTCACCGGCACGGCTACGACGCCCTGGTGCTGGCCACCGGGTCCTACGCCTTCGTCCCGCCGGTGCCCGGTCACGACCTGCCGCAGTGCCACGTCTACCGCACGCTCGACGACCTCGACGCCATCCGCGCCGACGCCCAGCGGACGCTGCAGGCCGGCCACGCGACCGCGGGGGTCGTCATCGGCGGCGGACTGCTGGGGCTGGAGGCCGCTAATGCGCTGCGCCAGTTCGGGTTGCAGACCCACGTCGTCGAGATGATGCCGCGGTTGATGGCCCAGCAGATCGACGAGGCCGGCGGCGCGCTGCTGGCCCGCATGGTCACCGAACTCGGCATCGCCGTGCACGTGGGGACGGGCACGGAGTCGATCGAGGCCGTCGCGCATCCGGACGGCTCGACGTCGGCACGGGTGTGCCTGACCGACGGCGAGCTGATCGATGCCGGCGTGGTGATCTTCGCGGCCGGCATCCGGCCGCGCGACGAGCTGGCGGCGGCCGCCGGGCTGGAGCGTGCCGAGCGGGGCGGCGTGCTCACCGATTTATCGTGCCGGACAAGCGATCCCGACATCTACGCCATCGGCGAGGTCGCGGCGATCGGGGGCCGGTGCTACGGCCTGGTCGGGCCCGGCTACACCTCCGCCGAAGTGGTGGCGGATCGGCTGCTTGGCGGCGCCGCGGAGTTCGGCGAAGCGGACATGTCGACGAAGCTCAAGCTGCTCGGCGTCGACGTCGCCAGCTTCGGCGACGCGATGGGGGCGACCGAGAACTGCCTCGAGGTCGCCATCAACGACGCGGTGAACCGGACCTACGCCAAGCTGGTGCTCTCCGACGACGCCAAGACCCTGCTCGGCGGGGTGCTGGTGGGCGATGCCTCGACGTACGGGGTGCTGCGGCCGATGGTCGGCAGCGAGTTGCCGGGCGATCCGCTGGCGTTGATCGCGCCGGCCACCGCCGACGGCGCGACGGGCCTGGGCGTTGGGGCGCTGCCGGATTCGGCGCAGATCTGCTCATGCAACAACGTCACCAAGGGCGAGCTGAAGGGCGCGATCGCCGGCGGTTGCGCCGACGTGCCCGCGCTCAAGTCGTGCACGGCGGCGGGCACCTCGTGCGGGTCGTGCGTGCCGCTGCTGAAGCAGCTGCTGGAAGCCGAGGGCGTGGAACAGTCCAAGGCGCTGTGTGAGCACTTCAGCCAGTCGCGGGCGGAGCTTTTCGAGATCATCACCGCCACCGAAATCCGGACGTTCTCGGGCCTGCTGGAGCGCTTCGGCCGCGGAAAGGGTTGCGATATCTGCAAACCGGTGGTCGCCTCGATCCTGGCGTCCACCGGCTCGGAGCACATCCTGGAGGGCGAGCAGGCCTCGCTGCAGGATTCCAACGACCACTTCCTGGCCAACATTCAAAAGAACGGCAGCTACTCGGTGGTCCCGCGGGTCCCCGGCGGTGACATCAAGCCGGAGCACCTGATCCTGATCGGCCAGATCGCGCAGGACTTCGGTCTTTACACCAAGATCACCGGCGGGCAGCGGATCGACCTTTTCGGCGCGCGCGTGGATCAGCTGCCGCAGATCTGGAAGCGGCTGGTCGACGGCGGCATGGAGTCCGGGCATGCCTACGGCAAGGCCTTGCGCACCGTGAAGAGCTGCGTGGGCAGCGACTGGTGCCGCTACGGCCAGCAGGATTCGGTGCAGCTGGCCATCGACCTGGAGCTTCGCTACCGGGGGCTGCGCGCGCCGCACAAGATCAAGCTCGGCGTCTCCGGATGCGCGCGCGAGTGCGCCGAGGCGCGCAGCAAGGACGTGGGCGTCATCGCCACCGAGAAGGGGTGGAACCTCTACGTCGGCGGCAACGGCGGCATGACGCCCAAGCACGCTCAGCTGCTGGCCAGCGATTTGGACACCGAGACGCTGGTCCGTTACATCGACCGGTTCCTCATGTACTACATCCGGACGGCCGATCGGCTGCAGCGCACCGCGCCGTGGGTCGAATCGCTGGACGGCGGCCTGGATCACGTGCGCGAGGTCGTGTGCGACGACTCCCTGGGCCTGGCCCAGGAATTCGAGGCCGCAATGGAGCGGCATGTGCAGAACTACAAGTGCGAATGGAAGGGCGTGCTGGAGGACCCGGACAAGCTGTCGCGGTTCGTTTCCTTCGTCAACGCCCCCGACGCCGTCGACTCGACGGTGACCTTCACCGAGCGCGCCGGGCGCAAAGTGCCTGTGCCCATTGGCATGCCGCGGGTTCGGTCGTAATCAAGGAGACGCGATGACACTTCTCAACGACGCTCAAGACATTCAGGTGTGGACCACCGCCTGCCCCTACGACAGCCTGATTCCCGGTCGTGGCGTCGGGGTCCTCCTCGACGACGGTTCGCAGGCGGCGTTGTTCCGGCTGGACGACGGCTCGGTGCACGCGGTCGGAAATGTCGACCCGTTCTCCGGCGCCGCCGTGCTTTCGCGCGGCATCGTCGGCGACCGCGGCGGCCGTGCCACCGTCCAATCACCCATCCTCAAGCAGGCTTTCGCGCTCGAGGACGGCTCCTGCCTGGACGATCCGCGGGTGTCTGTGCCGGTTTACCCGGCGCGCGTCACCCCCGAGGGGCACATCCAGATCGGCCGGACCGCCGCCTAGCCGATATCGCCCACGAGATAGCGCTGCATCGTCGGGCCGATCGCGTCGACGAGTGCCTCCACCGACATCGAGTGCAGCGGTTCGGAGCGCACCCCGTAGCGCATGATGCCGAGACCCACCAACTGAGAGGCGCATAGGGACGCCCGCACCGCGACCTTGTCGGCCCCGAGGATTTTCAGCAGCGGGCCGAAGACCGGGCCGATGAACATGCCCTGCACGATTTCGGCGGTCTTGGCCAGTCCGGTGGACGCGATCGCGCTGGCCGCGAAGGGGCCGCCGCCGGCCGCGTCCCAGGTGGTGATCAGCATGTACAACGTCCGGCGGCCAGCCTGGTTGACACCGCCGGTGACGATCCGGTCGATGAACTCCGGTGTGCCGAAGGGCAACCGCAGCATCTTTGCCACCGGGTCAAGCAGCCCACGCGATGGCTCTTCGCGACGCGGCATGGTGCCAGGATCGTCGGTATGCGAGCAAAGATCAAGCGTGATTCGAAAGTGCGTGCGGCGCTTGGGTTCGCCGCCTCGGAAGTCCGGGCGCCGCGCGGCGGAAGCGGTTCGCGATCAGGCGCGCCAGGCCGGGATGGGTGCCCAGCGGTTGGGTGACCACGTCGGCGCCGCTGGCCCGCAGGCGCTGTTGGAACAGGCCGTCGGCCAGTAGGTAGGAGGCGACGACGACGCGAGTCGCGCCGTCGCGGCGGGCGGCGGCGACCGCGTCGGCCACGGACGGATCGCCGGTGGCCGCGAATCCGAGCCGCACCCGCGATCCCACCAGCGCCGACAACGTGGTCGCGGTCACGTGCAGGTCGGCTCGCGCCCGTTCGTCGGTGGTGCCGGCCGCCGCAAGGATCACCGAATCACCCAGGCGCCAACCGGATTCCGTCAGCTGGTCGGCGACTATCCGCGCGATATCCCCACTCGGGCCGAGCGCGGGCGCGACGGTCACGTTCGGGTGGCGGCTGGCCGCCACGTGGGCGGGCACGTCGGTGCGCACGTGATATCCGCGCGACAAGAAGGCCGGGACCACGACGGCCGGGCGGCCGGTGGCCGCCGCCCGCGACAGCACCTCGCCGGGCGTCGGGCCCAACACGTCGACGAACGCGACCTGCACCCGGCGGTCGAGCAGCGCGCTCACCTGCGCTGCGAGGTCTCCGATCATCGCGACGCCGCCCGGCCTGCGGGTGCCGTGCGCGGCCAGGATCAGCTCCATTCGGCGCCGCCCGGAGGGTCGATGGCGAGCCGGTAACCCCGCTTGACCACCGTCGCGATGATGTTCTTGTCGCCCAAGGCCGTTCGCAGCCGGAGCACGGCCGTGTCGACGGCGTGCGGATCGTTGCTGCTGCCGGGAAGCACCCGCAACAGCTCGGAACGCGCGACGACGTCGCCGGGCCGTTGCGCCAGCGCGCGCAGCACCGACATCCCCGACGGCGACAGCAGCTTGATGTCACCGTCCACCAGCACGCACGTTCCGCGGATGTCGATCGTGTGGCCGGCCACCTGCACCGTGGACGATCCCAGCAGCGGCAGCTCCTCGGCGATGTGGCGGGCCAACGCGCCCAACCGCATTCGCGCGGGCGACGAGGTGGGGACGCCTTTGCGGATCAGCGGTTTGGAGGTCACCGGGCCGACGCACATCGCGTGCACGTCGGTGCGCAGGGCGTCGAGCACCTGGTCCTCGACGGCCAGGTCGCGACTGCGTTCCAGCACCGCCGCCGCCGCGGGCGCCGACGTGAAGGTGACGGCGTCGAACTGCCGTCGCGCGATCCCGGTCACCAGCAAATCGAAATCACCGCCCAGCGGTGTCGACTTCCACCGGTACACCCGGATGGGGATCACCTCGGCGCCCGCGAAGCGCAGGCCGCCGATGAACTCGGGGAACGGGTCCCACGCATCGGCGGCGCCGTGCAACTGGATGGCGATGCGCAGCCCGGACACGCCTGACTCGAGCAGATACTCGAGCACCTCTTGTGAGGATTCGGACTCAGGAGACCACTCCTCGTGCAGCCCGGCGGCGCGCACCGCGCCCGTGCCTTTGGGCCCCCGCGAAACGATCCGCGTCTTCGACAACGACGCGATCAACTGGTTGGCCAGCCCCCATCCTTCGGCGGCGGCAAGCCAGCCCCGGAAGCCGATGCCGGTGTGCACCACCAGGATGTCGGGCGGTTGCGCGATCAAAGCCTCAGTGTGGCTTTGTAATTCGTCGTCTTCGGGGAGCGCGATCATGTTGATCGCGGGCGCGCTGCAGACCTCCGCGCCCTGCCTGCTCAGCAGTGCGCAGAGTTCCTCCGCGCGCCGGGATGATGTAACCGCGACCCGGTAGCCGGCCAGCGGCGTGGACCTCGGCTGAGCCATAAGACCTGTGTATGCCTGCGACGTTTCCGCTGCGTTACCACGTAATTGCTGCAGCATTGCCCTTGTTGCGACTGCCATCACACCCGCGCGTGATCTGCTACGGGGACGGTTTCCGGCGCGCTCGGGCGGCGCACGTACAGCGTCCAGGTGAGGATCGCGGCGAACACATAGGACGCCAAAAACGTCCAGTAGGCCGACGTTTCGGTGCCGCTGTTGAGGTAGGACTCGCGCAGCGCCAGGTTGATCCCCACGCCGCCCAGCGCGCCGACGGCCGAGCAAAAGCCGATCAGCGATCCCGACATCGCCTTCGACCAGTGCCGCCGCTCGGCATCGGGAAGATCCAGGCCGCGGCTGCGCGCCTCGAAGATGGACGGGATCATCTTGAATACCGACCCGTTGCCCATCCCCGACAACACGAACAGCGCGATGAAGCCGATCACGTAGCCGATCATCGTTGTCGAGCCGCCGCCGTCGCGGCCGTCGACGGTGCTGATGGCGGCCAGCAGTCCGGCACCGACGATCATGCCGCCCAGGACGCCCAGCGTGACGCGGCTGCCGCCCAGTCGGTCGGCCAGCCGGCCGCCGTAGATGCGCGCCAGCGAGCCGAATAGCGGCCCCACGAAGGCGATCTGCGCGGCGTGCAGCGACGCGTGCTTGGCGGTTTCGCCTGCCTCCTGGAAGTTGATCTGCAGCACCTGGCCGAACGCAAACGCGAACCCGATCCAGGAGCCGAAGGTGCAGATGTAGAGCAGCGAGATCACATAGGTGTCGCGCTCGAAGAGGACCGAGCGCATGGTGTTGACCTCGATGCCGTGGTCGAGGTTGTCCATGAACAAAGCCGCGGCGACGCCGACGATCGCCAGCAAGACGAGGTACACCGCGCAGACCCAATACGGCGCTTCGTGGCCCGCGCTCGCCAGCACCAGCAGGCCGATCAGCTGGATGACGGCGACGCCGAGATTGCCGACGCCGGCGTTGATCGCCAGCGCCGCGCCCTTGAGGCGCTGCGGGTAAAAGGCATTCACGTTGGCCAGCGATGCCGCGTAGTTGCCGCCGCCCAGGCCGGTGAGCGCCGCGCACACCACATAGGGGCAAAGCGGCAGCCCGGGATGCGCCATCAGCACGATGGTGCCGACGGTCGGGATCAACAAGACGAACGCCGAGAAGGCCGTCCAGTTGCGCCCGCCGAAGGTGGCGATGCCCAACGTGTAGGGGATGCGTGCGCAGCCGCCGACCAGGGTGGCGACGGCGCCGAGCAGCAGCTTGTCGCCGGCCGAGAGGCCATAGACGGATGCGGGCATGAACAGTGTCATCACCGGCCAAAGCGTCCAGATCGAAAAGGCGACGTGGTCACCCGCAACGGTGCAAAGCAGGTTGCGACGGGCGACGTTCTTGTTGCCGGCCTCCCAGGCCGCCGCGTCCTCCGGATTCCAGTCCGTGATGCGGTGGTTACGGCCCATGCGGTCAGCACCCTTCCTCGACGGCGGGATATCGCGAACAAGCTTGGGCCGCCGTGCATTTCGATGCTCACATTTGGTGCGGAAGCCAGTCAACTCAATTCGACCGATATCGCCTGTAAGTTGAATCCCAGTTATCTGGTAAATAGCTGGGGGCAATTCGGTAAGGCGAGTGACTTCGTCCGGCCGCGGGATTTATTGTGAGCTGCAATACATTCCGCGCGCGCAAACGCGCTGACTACCAGACGTCGCCCGCCCGCCAGTCGCACATCAACTCGGCGGCGGGGTCCAGGCTGATCGCGACCGGTAGGACGAACACGGCGCCGTCGTCGTCGGGCGTGCGGGTCGGACCGGTGGGGGCCAGCACCGACGTCGGGCCGCGCCACGGCAGCCAGCCGCGCGCCCCGTAGATGCTGCGCGCGACGTCGGTCGAACTGACGGCACCTACTTGGTAGGCGCCGCGGATCACCTGCTCGACGCCGTCGAGCAGGGCGTGCACCAGGCCCCGGCCGCGAAAATCCTCCCGCACCGCGACACCTTCGACGTAGCCGCAGCGCAGCGCGTCGCCGCGGTAGAGCAGTCGCCGCTGGACGACGGCCGCGTGCGCGATGATCGCGCCATGGTGCCAGATCAGGGCGTGCATGCCCCCCAGCGAGTGCTCCCAGTCGTGGTCGCCGAAATCCCCGGCGAATGCGGCGGTGACCATCTGGCGGACGCGCTGCCGGGTCTCGCTGTCGAGATCGGCGGTGTGGACCAGGCGCGCAGTGTGGACCTGGGTTTGCACCCTACGAGTATGACCGACCGCCCCGGGGCCGCGCCCAGTGCAGGCGCACGTACTGGCCCGGTCGCACCTGGGCGATCTTGTCGGCGTCCTCGTCGGTGACCACGCCGATCACCGGGTACCCGCCGGTGACCGGGTGATCGGGTCCGAGGATCACCGGTAATCCGTTGGGCGGCACCTGGATTGCGCCGCGGGTAGCGCCCTCGCTGGGCAGCTGCCGGTCCGGCCAGCGGTGCTGCAGCGGGCGGCCCTCCAGCCGCATTCCGACCCGGTCGCTGCGGTTGGAGGCCATCCAAATCGTGTGCACCAGGGCGTCGGGATCGGTGAACCAGTCGTCGCGCGGGCCCGGCACCACCTGCACCTCGACCAGGTGTTCGCTGATCGCCGCCACCGGCGCCTGGTCGAGTTCGGGGTAGTCGTCGGTGTGCTCGCCGACCGGCAGCCGGTCGCCGCTGTGCAACGGCGCCGGGCCGATTGCCGACATCACGTCGTAGCTGCGCGAGCCCAGGACGGGCTCCACGCAGATCCCGCCGCGCACCGCCAGGTACGTTCGCAGCCCGGCCCGCGGGGCGCCCAACGAGATCACCTGCCCGTCGCGGACGTGGTGAATGCTGTTGGTGCCGAACTTGATTCCGTTCACGGTGGGGTCGGTGTCGGCGCCCGTCACCGCGATGTCGACGTCGCCCCCGCGGACGCGGGCGGAAAAGCCGCCGAAGGTCACTTCGACGGTGGCGCGGTCGTCGGGGTTGGCGACCAGCCGGTTGGCAAGCGTGTGCGCGCGGCGGTCGGCGGCCCCGGACCGGCTGACGCCGAGGTGGGCCAGCCCCGGGCGGCCGAGGTCCTGGACGACGGCGAACGGCCCGGTGCGCAAGATTTCCAGGGTTGGCACGGCAATCTCCTTGCTCAGACGGCGCGGAACTGAACCCACATGCCCCGGGTCAGCAGCGCCGGGTTGGGCCGGTCGAGATCCCACAGGACGGCGTCGCTGTGGCCGATCAGCTGCCAGCCCCCGGGCGACTGCCGCGGATACACCGCGCTGAACTCGCCGGCCAGGGCGACGGAGCCGGCCGGCACCGACGTCCGCGGCTCCGAGCGGCGCGGCACCCGCAGGCGAGCGTCGCCGTCGACCAGGTACGCGAAACCCGGTGCGAAGCCGCTGAATCCGACCCGCCACGGGGTGGCGGTGTGGGCCTCGATCACCTGCGCCGTGGACAGCCCGGTATGGCTGGCGACCTCGGCGAGGTCCGGGCCGTCGTACACCACGTCGATCACCACGTCGGCGTTGCGGTCCGCCGGGGGCCCCGCGTCGGCGGCCACCCGCATCCTGCGCAGGCGCTGCCGGGTGACTCCCTGCAGGCGCGGGCTGTCGAGCTTGACCAGCACCGTGCGGGCGGCGGGGACGACGTCGACGACGCCGGGCAGGGCCGCCGCGGCCAGCGCGTCCACCCACGCCAATACCTCGGCGGTGCTGCCGCATTGAAGCATCAGGGCGTGGTCGCCGTAGTCGAACACGGTGTTGCCGACCAGGTCGGTCGACAGCTCCTGGGAGAGGCCGCTGCCAATATCCGTCACGCTCATTACTGAACGGTAACCCCGGCATCCGTGCAGGCGGGAGGGAATTCGGAGGGATTTTCGAGCACTGCCAGAGGTGCCTTAACGAACGCTCAAACAGCCGGGATTCAGCCCAGGATCTTGGCGATCAGCGGCGGCAGTTGATCGGCCACCAGCGGGTAGCTCAGCGGTGACGCGAAGGCGATCGCGCCGGCCTGGTCCTTGGTGGTGAAGATGTGGCGGTTCTGGGCGGTCGCCAGCGAGGCCGCCACCTCGGGGTCGGCCAGCAGGGCCTTCTGGTCGTCCGGGCTTTCGGTTGTCCAGATCACCACGTCGGCGGAATCGAGCACCGCCTTGATCTGATCGCGCGGGATGACGGCGCGGTGATCGGTGCCGAAGGGCTTGATGCTGTCGGCGATGACGAGGCCCATTTGGTTGAGGAAGTCGGTCCGCCAGCCCGCCAGGGTCGCCACCACCGTGCCCTGCCAGAGGGTGCCCTGCATGAGCAACGCCTTCTTGCCCGTCCACTGCTGGTTCTTTTGGGCGACGGCGGCGAATTGCTTGTCGACGCCGTCGATCAGGGACTTCATCTGGTCGGCCTGGAACACCGCCTGCCCGACGGCGGTGGCCTGCTCCTTCCACGGCTCGAAGAACGCGTCGCCGTCCGACTGCGCGAGGGTGGGCGCGATCGCCGACAGCTTCTGGTAGGTGTCGGCGTCCAAGCCGGCGTTGATGGCCACGATCAGGTCCGGTTTCAGGCCCGCGATCTGGTCGACCTGAATGCCGTTGTCCAGGTTCAACACCACGGGCTGGGCGCCACCGAGCTTGGACTGCGCCCAGGGCCACACCGCGAACGGCTGATCGCCGAACCAATTGGTCACCGCGATGGGAACCACGCCCAGGGCCAGCAGGTCATCCTGCTCGGTGTAGCCGGCGCTGACCACGCGCTTGGGCGGCTCCTTGATGACGGTCTGACCGAACAGGTGGGTGACGGTCACCGATCCGCCCGGGGCGGCGGACGACGATTTGCGTGGCGAACAGGCCGCTAACACTCCGGCGAACCCGGCCATCCCCGCAGCCCCCGTGAGCTGCAGGAATCCCCGCCGATTCCATCCGTGTCGCATCGCGTGAGATTATCGCTTTCTTCGCTCGGACCCGCTTCGCCGCGCGGCTCATCCCCTTCGCGGACCTTCGTACCCGACCCATGGGCTGTAGTCGGCGATCAGCTCTTCCTGGGGTGGGCGCCGCTCGGCCGGGACATGTTGCAGGTTGATGCGGATCCGGTACCAGATCGAACTGGGCCCGCGCATGCCGTCGACCAGGACGTCGGCCGGCTGCAGCAGCGCCGCCGCTTCGGGATGGCGGTCGCGCCAGGTGTCCAGGGCGGCCATCGCCTCGTCTTTGGTTTTGGTGCGGGCGATCTCGATGAGCGGCTTCGACGAGACGCGCCCGCTCTCGGTGCGGCTGCCCGATCCCTTGGGCGCGCGCTCCGGCGGCCCCAACTCCTCGGCGAGCATCAGCAGCCGATCCAGCTCGCCGACCGCGTCGTCCATGCCCTCCCACGGGTCGCCCAGCTCGGCGAACCGGGCGGGCACCGTGTCGATGGTGAAGGCGGCCGGATCGCAGCCGGCGACCTCGTCCCAGTGCAGCGGCGTCGATACCCGGGCATCCGGGGTGGCCCGCACGGAATACGCCGACGCGACGGTGCGGTCCTTGGCGTTCTGGTTGAAGTCGACGAACACGCCCTCGCGCTCCTCCTTCCACCAACGGCTGGTCGCCGCCTCGGGAATTCGCCGCTCGACCTCGCGCGCGACGGTCTGGGCGGCCAGCCGCACCTGGCGGAACTCCCAGCGCGGGGCGATCCGGGCGTAGATGTGAAAGCCCCGGGATCCCGACGTCTTCGGCCACGCGGTCAGGCCGTAGTCCTCCAGCACCTCGCGGGCCACCGCCGCGACGTCGACGATGCGTCGCCACGCGACGCCGGGCATCGGGTCGAGGTCGACGCGCAATTCGTCGGGGTGATCGAGGTCGCCCGCGAGCACCGGGTGCGGATTGAGGTCCACGCAGCCCAGGTTGATCACCCAGGCCAGCCCGGCGGCGTCGCGCACGACGGCCTCCGCCGCGGAAGTGCCGCGGGCGTAGTGCAGTTCGGCGACGTCGACGTAGTCCGGTCGGTTGGCGGGCGCCCGCTTCTGGAACACGGCCTCTTGCGAAATGCCCTTCACGAAGCGCTTGAGGATCATCGGGCGCCCGGCCACGCCGCGCAGCGCCCCGTCGGCGACGGACAGGTAATAGCGGACCAGGTCGAGCTTGGTGTGCGGGCCGGAGCCGCCGTGGCGTTCGAATACCACCTTGTCGGGGTGGGTGATGGTGACCTCGCGCCCGGCCACCTCCACGGACACCGGGCCGGTCATGTTCATCATGGTAGGTCGGGGGGTATTAACTAGTGGCACTGCGACCTACGTCACATAGGGTGGAATTCATGCCTAACCTCATCGGCCTGCCCGGACAGGCGGTCTCCAAAGTTCAGCAGTACCTCGAGCGGGGCGCGGCCGAACTGCACTACGTGCGCAAGATCTTCGAATCGGGCGCGTTCCGCATCGAGCCACCGCAGAACTACGCCGCGATGGCCGCGGAGATCTACAAGTGGGGCGAGTTCGGCATGCTGCCGTCGCTCAACGCGAGGCGCCATCCCGACAAGGCGGCCTGCATCGACGAGGAGGGCGAGTTCACCTATCGCGAGCTCGACGAGGCCGCGCACGCGGTGGCCAACGGGCTGATCGACAAGGGCGTCAAGGGCGGCGACGGGGTTGCCATCCTGGCGCGCAACACCCGCTGGTTTCTGATCGCCTACTTCGGTGCCGCCCGGGTCGGCGCCCGCATCATCCTGCTCAACAGCGAATTCTCCGGACCGCAGATCTGTGAGGTGTCGGAGCGCGAGGGCGCCAAGCTGATCATCTACGACGACGAGTACACCAAGGCCGTCAGCAAGGCCGAGCCGGAGCTGGGCAAGCTACGGGCGCTGGGATCCAATCCCGATGCGGACGAGCCGTCGGGCAGCGACGACGAGACGCTGGCCGACCTGATCGAGCGCAGCAGCTCCGAGCCCGCCCCGAAGGCGAGCAAGCACTCGTCGATCATCATCCTGACCAGCGGCACCACCGGCACCCCCAAGGGCGCGAACCGCAGCACCCCGCCGACGCTGGCGCCCATCGGGGGAATCCTGTCGCACGTGCCGTTCAAGGCCGGCGAGGTGACGTCGCTGCCGGCGCCGATGTTCCATGCGCTGGGTTTTCTGCACGGCACCATCGCGATGTTCCTCGGCTCGACCCTGGTGCTGCGGCGCAAATTCAAGCCGCCGCTGGTGTTGGAGGACATCGAGAAGCACAAGGTGACGGCCATGGTCGTGGTCCCGGTGATGCTGTCCCGCATCCTCGACGCGCTCGAGAAGATGGACTCTAAGCCCGACCTGTCCAGCCTGAAGATCGTGTTCGTGTCCGGCTCGGCGCTCGGGTCGGAACTGGCGGAACGGGCGCTCAAGGACCTGGGCCCGGTGATCTACAACATGTACGGCTCGACGGAGATCGCCTTCGCCACCATCGCCGAGCCCAAGCACCTGGAATTCAATTCGTCGACGGTCGGGCCGGTCGTCAAGGGCGTCAAGGTGAAGATCTTCGACGACAACGGCAAGGAGTTGCCGAAGGGTGAGGTCGGGCGGATCTTCGTCGGCAACGCCTTCCCGTTCGAGGGATACACCGGCGGAGGCAAGAAGCAGATCATCGACGGGCTGTTGTCCTCGGGCGACGTCGGCTACTTCGACGAGAACGACCTGCTCTACATCAGCGGGCGCGACGACGAGATGATCGTCTCCGGCGGCGAGAACGTCTTCCCGGCCGAAGTCGAGGACCTCATCACCGGGCATCCGGACGTCGTTGAGGCCACCGCCATCGGGGTCGAGGACAAGGAGTGGGGCCACCGGCTGCGCGCGTTCGTGGTCAAGAAGGAGGACGCCGACCTCGACGAGGACACCGTCAAGCACTACGTCCGCGACCACCTGGCGCGCTACAAGGTGCCCCGGGAAGTCGTGTTCCTCGACGAGCTGCCGCGCAACCCCACCGGCAAGATCCTCAAGCGCGAGCTCCGCGAGATGGAGATCGACTGACCCCTTCAGGTCACCTGCGTGCCTGGATGGCGCGGGTGATCTGGGCGGAGAGCTTGGGATCGATCAGCAGCTGATCGATGAGCGCCGTGAGGACCTCCTGGCCGGTCACCCGGGCGACCCCGATGCGGTCCGCGGCCTCGCGCTGCCAGACGTCGAGCGCGCGGTGCGTGGCCAGCGGCAGATCGACGGTCCGTCGGGTTCGCCGGCCGCCCGCCGGCTGGGCGGGGGCGGCCCCGAGCATGTTGAGGCGCTGGGTCGGGCCCGTCTGGTCGGGCCGCGGCGGCTTGGCAATGTAACGGGCGAACCGGTTCGGGCTGGACTCGTTGCGGTTGGGGTTGATCGTCATCGCGGCGACCCTCTCTGGGGTGCAATCAGTAGGTCCGCTTCTCAGTATGCGCGTCGTCGGGCACCCTCCCATTGATATCACCGCCGGGCGCGTCCGGCGCGCTGGACCGCACTCGGCGGGTCGCGGTGGATTAGCGCTCTCAAATGCAAGCAAATTCATCAAACTGCGAAGTCATTAACTAATTAATTTCGCATTCACTTAGGTACTGATCTCAGTAGAACCGTCCTGAACAGCTAGAATCGCTGGTCAGCAAATACTGATCCAGTAAATGTGCAAATCCAATTTATACGAGCGCCATTATCGCATTCCAATCGGTTCGACTAGATAAAAGTCACATTGGGTGGTTTTTCGTGTGTATAAACCGCAAGATATGGATATTCGTCATTTGACGCACTAGGCGTTGCCAAAGGTTTCAGGCTTCTTGTTCAACAACGTGGAAGGAGCTCACCAATGTTGAATTCACTCGTTTCGATCCGTAAGGCCGCGCTCGCCGCGGTGGGCTCCGGCGCGGTGGCCGGGGCGCTGCTGTT
>NZ_AUWQ01000025.1 GCF_000455205.1 Mycobacterium sp. UM_CSW
GGCCGTCACCGCGCGCACCGGTCGCCGCTCGCCGCCGATTTGAACGGTCGTATCGGGGCTGGCGACCAGATTGCGGTACCACTGCGGATGATTCGGCAGACCACCTTGGGAGGCGACGACGACCACGTCCTGCCCATCGCGCAGATACAGCAGCGGCACCGTGTACGGCTTGCCCGTTTTGCGACTCCGGTGTTCGAGCAGCAGGGTCGGTACCGGTTTGCGGAAGCC
Source organism: Mycobacterium sp. UM_CSW (assembly GCF_000455205.1). GTDB lineage: Bacteria > Actinomycetota > Actinomycetes > Mycobacteriales > Mycobacteriaceae > Mycobacterium. The sequence goes on from NZ_AUWQ01000025.1 coordinate 229, forward strand.
GGCGCCGATCCGCCATTTGCCCCCGATCCGCCCGTTCGTCTTCCGGTAAACCCACACCTGCGCCCTGCTCGTGTGGCGGAAGATGATCGGCAGCAGCGGTGAGTCCAGCTGCTCGGGCCGCTTGGGCGCGGTCATTGCAGCGCCACCCCGAGTTCCTGGGCGAAGACGTTGATCATGTGCTGGACGCCAATCTCGTTGCGGCCGATGATCATGTGGTCGTGTTGCCCGTGCCTGACACCTTCGCCGCACTGGGGCAGCATCGCGAAGTCCTCGTCGCGAACGGCCGCGTGCACCCCTTCGTAGACCGCGTCGTATCCGGCCCTCATGTCATCGTTGGTTGCCGGGATGCGGGCCATCCAGCTGTGCCGGACCGTGCAGCGCGTCGGCTCGCCGTCGGGCAGGATGTCGATAATCTCCACGCCCACAGGGCTGTTGGCGAGAATGAGATTCGGATAGACCCAGTAGATCACCCCCATGTTCATCAGCGGTTCCGTCGACGCGGTGGGGTCGGTCTCCACGTTGGTGATCCAGTTGAACGGGAAGCCGATGCGGTGATGCTTGCCGAACTCGTCGTAGACCATCGTGTTGGCCAGGGTGTTCTGCCCGATGAGGCTCTCGCCGTGGACGTAGGGAAAGTGGTATCCCTCGGCGAACGCTTCCAGCGCGCCCTTCCACGACACCTTGGACGTGAACTCGCGCTGCGTGTGGTATCCGTACGCCTCGTAGTTCCACAGCGCGAGCTCGGCGTTGAGGGCGCCGAGGTGCGCGTCGAGGTCGAGGGTCGCATCGGCGGTCAGCACCGCCCAGACGAACCCGTGGCGTTCCTCGGACGGCAGTTCCACCAACCCATATTTCTTCGGATCCATGGAATCGAAGCCGGCCTTGCCGGGAACCATGAACAGCTCGCCGGTGTTCCGGTATGTCCAGGCGTGATAGGGGCACACGAACCGCGAGGCATTGCCGGATCCGCACGCGGGCATGGCCCCGCGGTGGCGGCAGTAGTTGAGCAAGACGTGGCTGGCGCCGGAGCGGTCACGGGTCACCAGCAGCGAATCGCCCAGCACCGAGCGGACCACGTAATCGTTCTTCGCCGGCACCTGAGCCGACGGGACGATGGCCAACGGCACCTTGCGCAGGATCTGCGACTCCTCGATCTCGGTGATCTTCGGATCGCGGTAATAGTGCAGCGGCACCTTGAGTTCCCGCTCGGCCATGTCCGTCGTGCCGTCCAGCGCGTGGCGCAACCCTCGCCGGGTCAGGCTCTCGTCGGTGCCGTTGACTGGACTTTCGGTCGGCAGCGGCATCGTTTGACCATACATTCAGGACTCTTTGTCTTGTCAAGGTTAGAGTGCCCTTTGTGCGACGATCACGCAATGCGACGACACGGCTGGTCCGGGGACATCCCGGCGGACGACGAGGAAGCGGTCGCTCGCATCATCGACACGGCGCGCACCGCCATCGACCAACGCGGCACCGTGAGCGTGTCCGAGGTCGCCCAGAGCCTCGGCGTGACGCGCCAAACCGTCTATCGCTACTTTCCGACCCATGAGGCACTCCTGGGCGCCACGGCGCTGTCGGCCGTCGACGCCTTCCTGAATCGGCTCGCCACCCATCTGGGGTCGATCACCGACCCCACCGAGGCCGTGGTGGAAGGCATCGCTTACACCTACGAGCAGATCGCCCACGACAAGTACCTCAGCCTGGTAGTCCAGCCGGGTAAGGCCAGCGCCCTGACCGCCGGGGTGACCTCGGACATGGCGATCTCGTTCGGCCGGTCGATCCTGGAAAGGTTCGAAGTCGACTGGGCCGCAGCGGGATTCGCCGACAGCAAGCTGGACGAGCTGGTCGAGATGATGTTGCGCATGCTGCAGTCGCTCATCGTGGACCCCGGACGCCCCGCACGCACCGGAAAGCGGCTACGCACCTTCTTGGCGGACTGGATCGCGCCGTCAGTGCGTGCGCACGCCGTCGCGCGGGGCTGAATCGTCGAATCTACTTCGCCGACAGTCCAATTCCGAATTTGGCGCGGGCCGCGTCGGTGACGGGCGTGAACAGGTTGACCAGATTGCCGTCGGGATCGCGGAACAACAGTGCCCGATTCCCCCACGGCATGGTCGTAGGTTCCGTCACGACTTCGGCCACGCGGTCGCGCAGCCGATCGTATTCCGCGTCCACGTCCTCGACCAGGAATTCCAGTATCGCGCTGCGGTTTGCCGCCGGCTCGGCCGATCCCTCCCCGAAGAGCGGTACCGTCTTGTCGCTGCCGATGGCCAGTGTGCCGACCGGTGTCGGGATCTCGGCGAAAAGTTCGTTCCCCCATACCGCGGAGGCTTCGGTGACCATCTCGTAGAAGCCGACCAGCCGATTGACGTCGGCGGTGATGATGCGGGTCGAAACAAACTTCATGGAGCCCTCCCTGTGGCGGTGTCTTGCGTCGACGCAAGGCTAGGCGCGGCCACCGACAAGCTTCCGACAAGAGCGCTAAACCGGGGTCCAGATCCCGTTGTTCCAGAACCCCCAGGCGTTGACCGTGGGGTTCCACATCAGCCGAGCCCCGGGCGCCCACGACGGCGGGGGTGGTTGCGGCGGCGCCCAACCCGGCGGGGGTCCCCACGGTCCCCAGCCGGCCGGACCCGGCAGGCCTTGCCAGTCGTGGCAGTGATTCCAGTCCCAGTTGTAGGCAGTACCCCAGCCGGGGTCCCATTGATCGCCGGGACACCAGTGATTGGTCGGGACGGGAGCCGCCTGCGCCGTGGGCACGGAGCCGCCGGCCAAGCCGAGGGCGAACAGGGCCAGGCCGCCCAGCACGCCCGCGGACCGGCGGACCCACGGTCTGGTTTGGTTCAGCGTCGCCAATTCACACGGATCCACTAGGTCGCGCTCCCCTCGTCCGGCGCCTCCGAGAGGTTTTCGAGACCTCGTCGGCTCTCGGCCACCGCGCGCCTGATTTCGGCGTTCTCCCGTTTGGCGGCTGCTTTCCTGCGCTGCACCCGTTCGTTGACGCGCCGCAGTCGCTCGCGCTCCCGCTGCGCGGTCGCACCCTCTCGGTCGTCGGCCACCTGCTCGCGGTCGTCAGCCGCCTGCTCGCGATCGTCGGCGATCCGGTCACGCTCATCCGCGACGCGTTCTCGTTCGTCGGCGACGCGCTCGCGCCTCGAGAGCTCGATCTCACGCCGCGCGAGAGACTCCTCGCGGCTGTCCAACTCGGCATCACGCTGCGCGGGTTCGCCCTGCGTCTCGGCGCCGCCGTCAACGACCACGACTTACCTTAACGCCGCGGGGCCCCCGACGTGACTCCCGAAAGGCGACATGCAAATCTGTTTCGGACTAGGATCGCTCATCGCGGCAAACCCATTCAGGGCCTGTATTTTCCGGTGACTTGGTCGTATCGTGCTGCCGGAGGGCTACCAGTTAGGAAACGCCGATGCGGAAGATACCCCTGGCGACCATCGCGCTGGCCGCGATGGCTATTCCCGTCGCGGCACCGGCATCAGCCGAGCCGGTGATGGCCGCCGACGAGGTGGTGAACGGGATGTACGCCGTCCACTTCGTCGACGGAAGTATGCAGGATCTGACATTCAAGGCCACGTCGTGCGGTATTGGCTGCACCCAAGTCACTTTCGCCAACACCACCGGCCAGGCCCAGTTCTACGCTGATCACTGGCATCTGGCCCTTCCGCCGAATCCCGCGGCGTGGCGCTGCAATGACGGGACGACACATCGGGGCTTCCAAGAATGGAACTGGGACCCCGTTGCGGGGACTGGCACGATGGTGGTCGTCCGCACCGAGGCCGCTTGCGGATATTCGGATCACAGCAGCCAACCCATCGCCCATCGCTTCACCTTGACCAAGACGAGTAGCCAGTCGGGGGAGCCAAGCGTCCTTCCGCCCGCCATCGCGTAGCTACTGCTGCCCCTCCAGGAGATGGGCGTACGGGTCCGCTTCGGCGCCAACGGATTCCGGCATCGGGTAGTACGTCTTGATGAGCAGGTTGCCGTCGTCGTCCCACGCGAACGTCTCGATGCTGTAAGCCATTTGGACGTTCGGCTCGGTACCGAAGTGGTTCTCGCACACCCAAGCCATCTCGTTTCCGTTGACCTGCACCGTGATCATCTTGATCTTCAGGATCGACTGGAACATGTCGAACGCCTCGGACGTGGCGGTGGCGAACCCGTGCTTCTCCTCGGTGCCGACGGGGTCGAACATGCGGACCTCACCCGGGCAGATCGTGCGCCACGACGCCACCCACTCGTCCTTCTTGCCCTGATTCCACAAGTCAGCGTGTTTGGCAGCGTGCGCCAAACGAGCCTGGCGGCTCGGAACCTTGCTCATCTCAGCTCCACCTCCGGTCACGTCACCCTGATGGTCACGATAGCTGGACACCTGTCCAGTTGGAAGCGCCTACGTCTTCGGCCGCCGAGTTACCCGTCCAGTGAAAGTCGCTCCATCCGGAGCAATGGATAGGGTCTCCCGTCGTCGTCGAGATCACTTCGCCCAACGACGGCGAATCCCCGGTTGCGATAAAACGCGACGGCCTCCGCGTTGTCCTCGTTGACATCCACGAAACGGACCGAATCCACGTCGATCACATACGCCAGAAGCGCACTCCCGACTCCGCTGCCGCGGTGTCCTGCATCCACGAACAGCATTTCGAGTTTGTGGTCAGCAACGCCTGCGAAGCCGACCACCTCGTCGCCGCGTTCGGCCACAACCAGGCGAACATACGGCAGATAGTCGGAGGGCAGACGCCGCTCGATCTCGTCACGATCCGATTCCCGCAGGAACTCATGCGTGGCGTCGACTGCACTCCGCCAGACCTCAACCAGTCGCGGATACTCGTCGCTTCGGACTCGTGCGCGGAGGCGCAGCGAGGGAGGCCGCCCGCCGCTTGTTTGCACTCGCCTAGACGTTGAACCGGAACTCGACCACGTCGCCGTCGGCCATGACGTAGTCCTTGCCCTCCATGCGGACCTTGCCGGCCGCCTTGGCCGCCGCCATGGAGCCCGCGGCGATCAGGTCGTCATACGACACGATCTCGGCCTTGATGAAGCCCTTCTCGAAGTCGGTGTGAATCACCCCGGCGGCCTTGGGCGCGGTGTCGCCTTGATGAATTACCCACGCCCGCGCCTCTTTCGGCCCCGCCGTCAGGAACGTCTGCAGCTTGAGCGTGTGAAAACCCGCCCGGGCCAACGCGTCGAGCCCACGCTCGGTCTGCCCGATCGACTCCAGCAGTTCGGCGGCCGACTCGTCGTCGAGCTCGACCAGCTCGGATTCGATTGCGGCGTCGAGGAATACGGCGTCGGCCGGCGCGACGAGCTCGCGCAGCTGTGCGACCCGCGCGGCATCGGTCAGCACCGCCTCGTCGGCGTTGAAGACGTACAAGAACGGCTTGATGGTCAGCAGGTTCAGTTCGCGCAGCAGCGAGACGTCACTCCCCGCGGCGAACAGCGTCTTGCCGGAGTCCAGCACCGCCTGCGCAGCGACGGCGGCGTCGTAGACGGGCTTGCGCTCCTTGTTGGTGCGCGCTTCCTTCTCCAGCCGCGGCAGCGCGCGCTCGAGCGTCTGCAGGTCGGCCAGGATCAACTCCGTCTCGACGACCTCGATGTCGGACTTGGGATCCACCTCGCCCGCGACGTGGGTCACGTCGTCGTCGGAGAACACCCGCACCACCTGGCAGATGGCGTCGCATTCGCGGATGTGGGCCAGGAACTTATTGCCCAGCCCGGCCCCCTCCGACGCGCCCTTGACCAGCCCGGCGATGTCGACGAACGTGACCGGCGCCGCAACGATGCGCTCGGAGGAGAAAAGCTCCGCCAGCTTGGCCAGCCGCGGATCCGGCAGCGAAACCACGCCCTCGTTGGGTTCGATCGTCGCGAACGGATAGTTCGCCGCCACCACGTTATTGCGGGTCAGCGCGTTGAACAGCGTCGACTTGCCGACGTTGGGCAGGCCGACGATTCCAAGGCTGAGGCTCACGGGGAACCAAGTCTAAGGGGCCGACCGCGGCGGTTCGTTCGTGCGTGCGGCTTTGTTTTTGCGGGGGCACGCCAACCGTCGCTAACGAGGTCTTTACGGGCGTTTCGGCTCATTCCCGGTACGGTCTACATGTGTCAGCGCAGCGGGAAAGATCGGCGGTTGAGGCCAACCACCGCTCGATTCACCCCAGGATCCCAGGTGTGCCGTGGTGGGCGGCCCTGCTCATCGCGGTGTCCGCGACCGCCATCGGTTACGGCATCGACGCCGGGATGGGCCACAAGGACCTGACGCACGTCTTCGCGGGCTTCTATATAGCCGGTTGCGTGGCCGCGGTCCTGGCCGTGCGACAGGAGGGCGTGTTCACCGCGATCATTCAGCCACCGTTGATTCTTTTCTGCGCGGTCCCCGGCGCCTACTGGATGTTCCACGGACGCAAGCTCGGCAACCTCAAAGATCTCCTGATCAACTGCGGCTATCCGCTCATCGAGCGTTTCCCGCTGATGCTGGGGACCGCCGGGGGTGTGCTGCTAATCGGCCTGGTGCGCTGGTATTTCGGGAAGCCACGCGCCGCGACCCACTCCACGGAGGAGACGTCAGAGGAACCCCGTTCCGCCGGCAATGGCATTGGGGCGAAACTGAATTCGCTCCTTGGCCTCGGACCTCGCGAGGACGATGCGGAGCAAGCACCGGCTGCCCGCTCCAAACGAACCCGGACCGCCAGCCGGTCCTCGAGGGACGGCCGGACGGCGAGGGGCGAGCGGTCCGCCGCGCGTTCGAGCCGAAGCCACTCCCGCCGAGCGCGACCGCCGCTTCACGACGAGGGCGAACCCGCAACCGAGCGGCCGCGGCGCCGGCGCCCGGCGCCGCCCCGTGACTTCGACCCCGCCGAACCCCCGCCGCGGCCACGGCGCCGCCAACGGCCGCCGGGCGATCCAGACCCGCGCGAAACGCGCCGCGAGCCGCGCGCCCACCGCGATCCCTATGACCGGCCGGCTCCTCGGAGCAGCCGCTTCGACGGCTACGAGCCGTACGAGCCGCCCAGCGCGCCCGAGCGCTATGAGCGGTACGAGTCATACGAGCCCCGGCGCCGTCGCCCCGCCCCGAGCGGCAACGGCAGCTCGACCCACCACCCAATTTCGCGGGTGCGCTACCGCGGGGAAGCCCCGTTGAGCGAGCCCAGGGATCCGCGAGCCGAGCGCCGGGGTGGTTCCCGCGCGCCGCGCGGCTTCCCGGCTGAATCCTGGGAGTACGAGGGCTAGCTAGCGCGACGACCGGATCTCGCGGGGCAGCGCGAACACCAGGGTCTCCTGGGCCGTCGTCACCGGCTGCACCACGTCGAAGCCGCAGTCGGCGAGGCGCTCCAGCACACCGCGCACCAGCACCTCGGGCACCGACGCCCCCGAGGTGACGCCCACCGTCGTGACGCCCTCCAACCACGCCGGGTCGATGTCGTCGGCGCAGTCGACCAGGTGCGCGGCCGCGGTGCCGCCGCCCAGCGCCACCTCGACCAGCCGCACCGAGTTCGACGAGTTGCGCGACCCGACGACGATGACCAGCTCGCATTCGGGCGCCATCGCCTTGACCGCGACCTGGCGATTCTGGGTCGCGTAGCAGATGTCGTCGCTGGGCGGGTCCTGCAGCTTCGGGAAGCGTTGGCGCAGCCGCTCGACGATCTCCATCGTCTCGTCGACCGAGAGCGTGGTCTGCGAGAGCCAGACCACCTTGTTCTCGTCGCGCACCGTCACGTTGTCCACCGCGGCGACGCCGTCGACCAGCTGCACGTGCTCGGGCGCCTCGCCGGCGGTCCCGATGACCTCCTCGTGCCCCTGGTGGCCGATGAGCAGGATGTCGTAGTCGTCCCGGGCGAAGCGCCTGGCCTCGTTGTGCACCTTGGTCACCAGGGGGCAGGTGGCATCGATGGTCTGCAGGTTGCGTTCGGCGGCGGCGGCGTAGACGGTCGGCGCGACGCCGTGCGCGGAGAACACCACGATGGCACCCTCGGGCACTTCGTCGGTCTCCTGCACGAAAACGGCGCCGGCCTTCTTCAGCGTGTCGACGACGTGCCGGTTGTGCACGATCTCGTGGCGCACGTAGACGGGGGCGCCGTGCTTCTCCAGGGCGCGCTCGACCGTCTCGACGGCCCGGTCCACCCCCGCGCAGTAGCCACGCGGCTCCGCCAGGAGCACCCTCTTGCGAGTTGGGTCGTGGGCTACCGAGCTGGCTGGTCCCACAGAGCCGGGAATTCCCATGTCAACAGTCGGCGGCATGACATTCAGGGTACCGGCCGGCGGTCGGCTTGGACTTATCCGTGGGTTGAGGCAGTCTTGGACCCATGGCCACTGCACCGTACGGAGTTCGGCTGATAGTCGGCGCGGCGACAGTCGCTGTCGAGGAGACCATGAAGCTGCCGAAAACCATCCTGATGTACCCCATGACGCTGGCCAGCACGGCGGCGCACATAGTGATGCGATTTCAGCAGAACCTCGCCGAGCTGGTCATCAAGGGCGACACCACCCTGGAGTCGATCTTTCCGCCCAAGGACGAGAAGCCGGAATGGGCGACCTTCGACGAGGACCTGCCCGAAGACGACGGGGTCCCAGCGGCCGACGGCGACGAAGCCGAGCGGCGGGCCGAGGGCCGGTTCGCGCTGTACTCGGTGGCCGACGCGCACGAGGACGCCAGCGCGCTCGTCAAACCAGCCAAGCAATCCAAGAAGCCGGCGGCGAAATCGACCGTCGCGCAGCCGGCGGTGGCCACCGAACTCGACTACCCCACGCTGACGCTGGCCCAGCTGCGCGCCAGGCTGCAGCAGCTCAGCGTGGACGAGCTCGAGGCCCTGCTGGCCTACGAACAGGCCACCAAGGCCCGGGCGCCGTTCCAGACGCTCCTCGCCAACAGGATCACCCGCGCGAACGCGAAGTGACCCGAGCGGCCAATCCCGAACCCAACTCCGCGGAGAACCCCTTTCCGGTGCGCGCGGTGGCGGTGCGCGTCGCGGGCTGGATCGACAAGCTCGGCATCGTCTGGGTCGAGGGGCAGCTGGCCCAGATCACGATGCGCCCCGACTCCAAGACGGTGTTCATGGTGCTGCGCGACCCGGCCGCCGACATGTCGCTGACCGTGACGTGTTCGCGTGACCTGGTGGCTAACGCGCCGGTGAAACTCGCCGAAGGCACCCAGGTGGTGGTCTGCGGCAAGCCGTCGTTCTACACCGGCCGCGGCACATTCTCGTTGCGGCTCAGTGAGATTCGCGCGGTCGGCATCGGCGAGCTGTTGGCGCGCATCGACCGGCTGCGCCGGCTGCTCGACGCCGAAGGGCTCTTCGACCCTCGGTTCAAGCGGCCAATCCCCTTCCTGCCCAACAGGATCGGGCTGATCACCGGCCGTGCCAGCGCCGCCGAACACGACGTGACGACCGTGGCCGGCGCCCGCTGGCCCGGCGTGCGTTTCGCGGTGCGCAACACGGCCGTCCAGGGGCCCAACGCGGTCGCGCAGATCGTCGAGGCGCTGGCCGAACTCGACCGCGACCAGGACGTCGACGTGATCGTGCTGGCCCGCGGCGGGGGCAGCGTGGAAGACCTGCTGCCGTTCTCCGACGAAACCCTGTGCCGCGCGATCGCGGCCTGCCGCACCCCGGTGATCAGCGCGATCGGGCACGAGCCCGACAACCCGCTGTGCGATCTGGTCGCCGACCTGCGCGCCGCGACCCCCACCGACGCCGCCAAGAAGGTGGTTCCCGACACCGCCGCCGAGCAGCGGCTGATCGATGATCTGCGCCGGCGCAGCGCGCAGGCCCTGCGCAACTGGGTGTCCCGCGAACAGCGCGCGCTGACCCAGCTGCGCAGCCGGCCGGTGCTGGCCGAGCCGTTGACGGCGCTGACCGCCCGCGCCGACGAGATCCACCGCGCCCGCTCGGCGGTGCGCCGCGACATCAGGCGGCTGGTTGCCGCCGAGGCCGACCGCATCGGTCACCTGAGCGCCCGGCTGGCCACCCTGGGCCCCGCGGCCACCCTGGCCCGCGGCTATGCCGTCGTGCAGACCGTTCCCGACGCGGGGCCCGCGGCGGTGCTGCGTTCGGTCGACGACGCGCCGCCGGGCACGCGGCTTCGGGTGCGGGTCGCTGACGGCGCCGTGGCGGCCGTGAGCGAGGGGGTGTCCGATGGCGGCCAATGACGAAGAATCGGGGCGGCCAATTACGCCCATTAGTCAGCTTGGCTATGAAGCGTGCCGCGACGAGCTGATCGAAGTGGTGCGGCTGCTGGAACAGGGCGGCTTGGACCTGGATGCGTCGCTGCAGCTCTGGGAAAGAGGCGAAAAGCTGGCTAAACGGTGCGAAGAACACTTAGCTGGAGCGCGCAAGCGGGTCGAGGACGCGCTGGCTGCCGGCGAGGCGGAAGAGGGCTGAGCGCCGGCCCTGCCGCTCAATCGGCCGGCAATCACCGGTTCAATATTGGAACACGTTTCAGTTAAGCTTTCCGCATGGGTGATCCATCACTGACAACCGAACTCGGGCGCGTCCTGGTCACCGGCGGCTCGGGGTTTGTCGGCGCGAACCTGGTGACCACCCTGCTCGACCGCGGATACCAGGTGCGTTCGTTCGACCGCGCCCCCTCGCCGCTGCCGGCGCATCCACAGCTGGAGGTGCTGCAGGGCGACATCACGGATGCGGGCGTCTGCGCCGCGGCGGTCGACGGCATCGACACCGTGTTCCACACCGCCGCGCTCATCGAGCTGATGGGCGGCGCGTCGGTCACCGAGGAATACCGTCAGCGCAGCTTCGCCGTCAACGTCGGCGGCACGGAGAATCTGGTGCACGCCGGGCAGCGGGCCGGTGTGAAGCGGTTCGTCTACACCTCGTCCAACAGCGTGGTGATGGGCGGGCAGAACATCGCCGGGGGCGACGAGACGCTGCCCTATACCAACAGATTCAACGACCTCTACACCGAGACGAAGGTGGTCGCCGAACAATTTGTATTGGCGCAGAACGGTGTTCAGGGCATGCTGACGTGCGCGATCCGGCCCAGCGGCATCTGGGGCCGCGGCGATCAGACGATGTTTCGCAGGTTGTTCGAAAGCGTGATCGCCGGGCACGTCAAGGTGCTGATCGGCCGCAAGTCCGCCCGGCTCGATAACTCCTACGTGCACAACCTGATTCACGGTTTCATCCTGGCCGCCCAGCATCTGGTCCCCGGCGGCACGGCGCCCGGTCAGGCGTACTTCATCAACGACGCCGACCCGATCAACATGTTCGAGTTCGCCCGGCCGGTGGTGGAGGCCTGCGGCGTCAACTGGCCCCGGGTGCGCGTGAATGGCCCGATGGTCCGCGCGGCGATGAGCGGTTGGCAGCGGCTGCATTTCCGGTTCGGGATACCGGCGCCGCTGCTGGAGCCGCTGGCCATCGAGCGGTTGTATCTGGACAACTACTTCTCGATCGACAAGGCGCGGCGCGATCTCGGATACGAGCCGTTGTTCACCACCGACAAGGCCATGTCCGAGTGCCTGCCGTACTACGTGGACTTGTTCGGCCAGATGAAGAGTCAGGCCGCAGCCGCCCGGACGAAGTAGCGAGACAAGTTCGCTCGCATCATGACCGGCTTCACCGTGCGATGGCGCGCCAGACCAACTCAGAGATGATTCGGCAGTATTCGTCGTCGACCGGCTCGCCGGTGAATAGCGCGCGCATGTTGATCGGTGCGAACAGCAATTCCAGCACTGTCAGCGCGTCGACACCGTCTCGAAGTTCGCCACGCTCTCGTGCGCGGTCGACCACGACGCGATGGGTGCCCGCGCGAGCTCGCCAAATTTCCCTGCGAATTCGGGCGCTTGGCAAGTCCGGGTTGTCGATTATGTGTGTGATCTGTAAACGGCGCCCAATCTCTGAATTGACGTAGTAGGTCATCCCGGCCGCCAGAGCAAACAGGTCGGTACGGAGCGAACCCGTATCCGGCGCCGTGACTTCTCTGCTCGGCCACGCCAAGAAAACTTCGAGCATGAGGCTGTCTTCGTCGCCCCACTCTCGGCGAATCGCCACTGGGTCGAGCCGGTGCCGGTCAGCCAGCGACAGAATGCGGAAACGGTCTATGCCCCAACGAGTTAGTTCATCATAGGCGGCGGCGAGCACTCGTTCGCGGAAATCCTCCGGCATCGAGTGCTCACCCACCCCTGACATCTCCACCCGCCTGCAAATGTGAACCCCGGTTTTAGAAATAACTTGCCCAATCTAACCATGGGCACTAAGCGATGCTGAGCTGCAGTTAATGAAGACGAGCGAGTTCAGCTTTGTGGTACTAGCGGAAGCTCACCATCTGGGCGCCCCAGGCGGCCCGGATGGGCGCGTCGACGTCGTTGACGATCGTGTCGCGCTTGTCGATCAGCAGGCACGCGCGATCGGCCTCCTGGTAGGGTGTCCAATCCGGCTCGCCGGCTGGGCCCTCGGGTTTGCCATGGGTGGCGAAGTTGACCCACCTGGTGCGCACCCGTTTCGAAACCGCCTTGGCGGTCTTGGCGCCGCCCAGCTTCAGGGTCGGGTCCTTCGGCGCCCCGAGATTGCCCCAGACGTAAGGCAATTCGGTGGCGTGGGCGGCGTTGACCAGCAGCAGTTTCAGCAACGGAGTCGAGTAGTCGAACCGGTACAGATACACCGGGGCCACGTGGGAGTGCCCTTCGGCCAGCCACACCGACGGCATCCGGAAGCCCACGTCGGTGGCGATGCTCAAAGACCTTGCCTTGCGCCGCAATCCGGAGTAGGCGGACACGATCTGCTCCTGGGTGGGCAATTGCAGGTCGGGTTGTTCGGCGGCGATCTGGGTGAACATCGAAGTGATCGCGCGCGGGGTGATCGGCATCAGCGGCGAGCGCATCAGCCGGAACAGCGCCGCCTCATGCTTGTTGGTGCCGATGATCAGCGGCACCGGGTGCAAGCGACCCTCCTGCGCCAGCTTGACCGGATAGTCGTGCAGCAGCTCGCCGTCGACGATCGGGACGAACGCGAGCGTGCCCGGATTGCGCACGGGCACTTCGTCGAACACCTGCTGCGACGCGGCGAGGATCGCCGCGATCGGCGCGTCGGGCAACGTGTCCGGGTCGATTCGCAGCTTGTCGAGGAAGCTGACGGCGACGCGCTCGGCCCGCTCGCGGTCGTACACCGAAGTGGCCGGAGAACTCTGGACGATCGCACCGGCGAACAGGCCCTCGGCCGCCGGGGCGGCCAGCAGCGTCGTGACGATCCCCGCGCCGGCGGATTCGCCGAACAGCGTGACCCGTTGGGGATCGCCGCCGAACGCCGCGATGTTTTCCCGCACCCAGCGCAACGCGGCCAGCACGTCATACAGCCCGATGTTCGAGTCGAAGCGGTGCCGCGCGGTGTTGAACGACGACAGGTCGAGAAATCCCAGCGCCCCGAGCCGATAGTTGACCGTCACGACCACGACGTCACCGCTACTGACCAACCGGTGGCCCTCGTAGAGCGGCTGGCTGGCCGATCCCAGCACGTAGGCGCCGCCGTGTAGCCACACCAGCACCGGTTTGCCGTCGCCGGGCGCGGTGCCCGCCGGGGCGAAGACGTTCAGGCTCAGGCAGTCTTCACCCTGCGGCGCACCGAGTTCCAGAGGCATGTTGGGGAAGGTGGGTTGCGGGCAGGCCGGGCCGTAGGACGTGGCGTCGGCGACCTCCGCCCACCGCTTCGGCGGCTCCGGACGCCGGAACCGCAGGTCGCCGACGGGCGGCGCGGCGTACCGGATGCCCTTCCAGCTCCGGACGCCGCCGTCGTCGCCGCCCCGGACCGGGCCATGGGTCGTTTCGACCACGCGGTTGTCGGTCGCCATGGTTCTCCAGCTTCCCTAACTCAGCCGCTCGGTTAGGAATTCGACTACCCGTTTGCGCGCCTCGTAAGCCGGATGGCCGTCGACTTCACGAACCTCGGTGGTCAGCACCGAGTGGGCTGACTTCCCGAATCCGTATTCATTGCCCTGGCTCGAGTCGATCTCTATCACCTCGAAAGCGTCGCCCAGTCGCTCCTTGAGCACCGCAAACCGTTCAGCGGGCACCACCGGGTCCTCGCTGAACCGTAAACCCAAGGCGCACAAGCCTTCGTTGGCGGCGCGGCCTGCGACGGTGGCCAGCTCCTCCTCACTCAGGCCAGGATCGCGCCGCCGCGCACGGCCCAGCGGCAGGGGCACCGACGGCTGGGAGAGCACGGGAGCCAGGACGCTGTCGTCGACCGCGGCGGCCAACGCGAAGCCGCCGGTGAAGCACTGGCCGATCACACCGACGCCTTTGCCCGGCGTCGACGCGTTGAGATCACGAGCCAGCGCGCGTAGGAACAACGACACCGGCCGCTGCTTGTTGGTTGCAAACGCGGCGAATTCCTTTGCCACACAGGCCCGCGCGAGGCTCGTCACGATGGATCCGGTCGTCTTGGCCCTGCCCGGCTCACCGAACAGCGACGGCATGGCGACGGTGAAGCCGTTGTCCACCAGGTGATTACCCAGGCCCAGTACCTCGGGATGGATGCCGGGGATCTCGGGAATCAACACCACGCCTGGGCCGGTGCCCTTGCGGTAGACGTCGTGGGTGTAGCCGCCACCGGTGAACGGTGCCACGGACCATCCGGACAGGTCTGCTTGGGGTGCGGTCACGCGGTGCCTTCTCACTAGCCCTCTTGAAGGGCGGGTAACGGCGACGCCGTCTGCGTCGCCGAGGCCAGCGTACGGAATTCGTCGGGGCTACCGGCACCGGTTATCGCGATCTGGGTGGCGCCGGCCGGCCCGGTCAGCCGGGTGGTCCACACCGGCTCGGTGTCGGACCCCTTCTGGCCCGCGCCGCGATAGACGACCCAGTTGACCCCGTCGACGTCGACCGCACCGGTCGGATACGCCGAGGGATGGACCGACCCGACGAGCTTGTCCTCGTCGGCGTTGCTCTGGATCAGGCCCAGGTACATGCCCGTCGGGCTGATGTAGCCCACGGTCGAGGTGGCCGCGTGCGACCGCTGACCTGTCGAGGGGTCGGTCCGGCCGTTGTCGATGCCCCCGCGACCGCCCGAGTTGGGGTGCCATCCGGCGGGCAACTGGGGCAGCCGGATCGGAAAGCCCAGCGTCTGGGCGTCCGCCCGCAAGGCGGCCGCCGCATCGTAGGACGGGATCGCGCCCTTGTTGGTCCCGACCGGCTGAAACGAGCACATCCCGACCAGGCCGGCCAGCAGGATGCAGCCGATCACCAGCGGCATCAGCGACCAGAACATGTCGCGACCGTCCTGAAGCAACCGGGGCTTTGCCGGTTTGGGCGCCGGCGCCGGCTCGCCTAGCTCGGCGTTCGGCTGCGGCTCGTCGGTCATGAGCCCGAGTATCCCAGTTCCCGCAGACCGATCCGCTTCTGGGACAATCGGCAACCATGAGCGATCGCCCTCAACGCCGCGAAGCCCCCGACCGCAACCTGGCGATGGAGCTGGTCCGGGTAACCGAGGCGGGTGCCATGGCGGCCGGCCGGTGGGTGGGCCGCGGCGACAAGGAGGGCGGCGACGGCGCGGCCGTCGACGCCATCCGCGAGCTGGTCAACACCGTGTCGATGCGCGGCGTGGTGGTGATCGGCGAGGGCGAGAAGGATCAGGCGCCGATGCTCTACAACGGCGAGGAGGTCGGCAACGGGGACGGCCCGGAGTGCGACTTCGCCGTCGACCCGGTGGACGGCACCACGTTGATGAGCAAGGGCATGCCCAACGCCATCTCGGTGCTGGCGGTGGCCGACCGGGGCGCGATGTTCGACCCGTCGGCGGTGTTCTACATGAACAAGATCGCCGTCGGGCCCGAGGCCGCCAACGTGCTCGACATCACCGCGCCGATCGCCGACAACATCAAGGCCGTCGCCAAGGTCAAGGCCCTGTCGGTGCGCGACATGACGGTGTGCATCCTGGACCGGCCGCGGCACGCGCAACTCATCGAAGACGTCCGGGCCACCGGGGCCCGGATCCGGCTGATCACCGACGGCGACGTCGCCGGCGCCATCTCCGCGTGCCGGCCGGAGTCGGGCACCGACATGCTGGCCGGCATCGGCGGCACCCCAGAGGGCATCATCGCCGCGGCGGCGATCCGCTGCATGGGCGGGGCGATCCAGGCGCAACTGGCGCCCAAGGACGACGCCGAGCGCCGCAAGGCGCTGGACGCGGGCTACGACCTGGACCAGATATTGACCACGGAGGACCTGGTGTCCGGCGAGAACGTGTTCTTCTGCGCGACGGGGGTCACCGAGGGCGACCTGCTCAAGGGCGTGCGGTACTACCCCGGCGGCTGCACCACCCAGTCGATCGTGATGCGCTCGAAGTCGGGCACCGTGCGCCTGATCGAGGCCTACCACCGGCTGTCCAAGCTCAACGAGTACTCCTCGATCGACTTCACCGGCGACAGCTCTGCCGCCTATCCCCTGCCCTGACCGACCCGACGCGAAACGAAAGAGGAAGACCGATCTATGGCCAGTGAGGACGCCGACGGCGCCGAGTACCGCATCGAGCACGACACCATGGGCGAGGTTCGGGTGCCGGCAAAAGCCCTGTGGCGCGCGCAAACTCAGCGCGCGGTCGAGAACTTCCCGATTTCGGGCCGCGGTCTGGAGCGCACCCAGATCCGGGCGCTGGGTCTGCTGAAAGGCGCCTGCGCGCAGGTGAACAAGGACCTCGGGCTGCTGGCGCCGGAGAAGGCCGACGCGATCATCGCCGCGGCGGCCGAGATCGCCGACGGCCGCCACGACGATCAGTTCCCCATCGACGTCTTCCAAACCGGTTCGGGCACAAGCTCGAACATGAACACCAACGAGGTGATCGCCAGCATCGCCGCCGCCAACGGGGTGACGGTGCACCCCAACGACGACGTCAACATGTCGCAGTCGTCAAACGACACCTTCCCGACCGCCACCCACATCGCGGCCACCGAGGCCGCAGTGCGTCACCTGATCCCCGCGCTCGAGGTGCTGCACGACGCGCTGGCGAGCAAGGCGCGCGAGTGGCAGACGGTGGTCAAGTCCGGGCGCACCCACCTGATGGACGCCGTCCCGGTGACGCTGGGCCAGGAGTTCAGCGGCTACGCCCGCCAGATCGAGGCCGGGATCGAACGGGTCCGGGCCACGCTGCCGCGGCTGGGTGAGCTCGCGATCGGGGGCACCGCTGTCGGCACGGGCCTGAACGCACCCGACGGGTTCGGCGTCAAGGTGGTCGAGACGCTGGTCGCGTCCACCGGCCTGAGCGAATTGCGCCCGGCAGTCAACTCTTTCGAGGCCCAGGCCGCTCGCGACGGGCTGGTCGAGGCCTCGGGCGCGCTGCGCACCGTCGCGGTGTCGTTGACGAAGATCGCCAACGACGTCCGCTGGATGGGATCGGGCCCGCTGACCGGCCTGGCCGAGATCCAGCTGCCGGACCTGCAGCCGGGCAGTTCAATCATGCCGGGCAAGGTGAATCCCGTTCTGCCGGAGGCAGTTACGCAGGTCGCCGCGCAGGTGATCGGCAACGACGCGGCGGTCGCCGTCGGCGGGTTGTCCGGCGCCTTCGAGCTCAACGTCTACATCCCGATGATGGCCCGCAACATCCTGGAGTCCTTCAAGCTGCTGACCAACGTTTCGCGGCTGTTCGCGGAGCGCTGCATCGTCGGGCTCAAGGCGAACGTCGATCACCTGCGCGAGCTGGCCGAATCGTCGCCGTCGATCGTGACGCCGCTGAACTCGGCCATCGGCTATGAGGAGGCCGCCGCGGTGGCCAAACAGGCGCTCAAGGAGCGCAAGACCATCCGACAGACCGTCATCGATCGTGGGCTGATCGGTGACAAGCTGTCGCTGGAAGAGCTGGACCGCCGCCTCGACGTGTTGGCGATGGCCAAGGTGAAGCCGGAGGACTAGATGAGAGCGGTTCGGCGATGACGACTCCCCCCGGTCCCTACGGCCAGGATCCCTACGGCGCGAATCCCTATGGGCAGGGCCCATATTGGGGCGGCCCGCCGCAGGGCGGCCCGCCACCGGCCGGCCCACCACCGGGCGGGCCGCCACCGGGCGGCGGGTACGCGTACCCGCCGCCGGGTGGCCCGTACGCGCCGGGCCCCTACCCGCCCCAGCAGTTCCCCCCACCCGGCCAGCAGGTCCCGCCCGGCTGGCCCGGCGGGCAGTACCCACCCGGGCCGCCGCCCGGGCCACGCTCCAAGGCGCCGTGGCTGATCCTCGCCGGTGTCGCCGTGCTGGGCGTGATCATCATCGTGGTGCTCTTGGCGATCGGGCTCAACAGCGGAAGCAAGCCGAACAAGGCAGGCCCCTCGACCAACCCGTCCGTCCCCTCCTCGACGAGCGCGCCGTCGTCGCCCAACAGCGCACAGCAGACGGCGACCGGCTGCACGCCCAACGTGTCCGGCGGCGACAAGCCCTCGGGCGACACGATCAGCGCGGGCAAGCTGTCGTTCCCGGCCAGCGCGGCGCCGGGCTGGATGGGGTTCTCGGACGACCAGAGCCCGAACCTGATCGGCGCCGTCGGCGTCGGGCAGGAGGTGCCCGGCGCCAATCAGTGGATGATGCAGGCCGAGGTCGCCGTCACCAACTTCGTCAGCAGCATGGACGTCGCGGCGCAGGCGGCGAAGTTGATGGATTGTGTGGCCAACGGGCCGGGGTACGCGAACGCGACGCCGACGCTCGGGCCGCTGAAGAAGTCGTCGATCACGGTCGACGGCGTCAAGGCCGCCCGCGTCGACGCGGACATCACGATCGCCGACCCCGCGCGCAACGTCAAGGGCGACTCGGTGGTCATCATCGCGGTGGACACCAAGCCGGTGACCGTCTTCATGGGTGCGACGCCGATCGGCGATGCGGGTTCGGCGGGCGTGATGAACGGGGTCATCGGGGCGCTAAAGGTCAAGAAGTAGCGGGGCCCGCCGGCGCGGACACGTGGGTGGCCTCCGAGCGCCCGCGTAGCACGGTGGAATAGCACTCGGCCCAGTGCGCGCACTCGGCGTCATCGGCCCGCTCGATGGCCGCCGCCGAACACAGGATTCGCCGGTCGGCGGTTTTGGCGAGGTCGGCCAGGCGCGCGGCCTCGTTGACCGCATCGCCGATAACCGTATATTCGTAACGGTTTTCGGCGCCGACGTTGCCGGCGAACACCCGGCCGGCCGAGATGCCGATGCCGAAATCGACGGGCAGCCGGCGCAGCTGGATGGCCAACGCGCGCGCCGTCGCCAGCGCCGCCGACGCCGGTTGCACGGTCCGCAGCGGGGCGCCGAAGACGGCCAATGCGGCGTCGCCGGCGAACTTGTTGATCAGCCCGTTGTGTTCGTCGACGGCGTGGACCACGATCCGAAAGAAGTCGTTGAGCACCTCGGCGACCTCTTGCGGGGGGCGGCTTTCCGCGAGTTGCGTCGACCCGACCAGGTCGATGAAGAGCACCGCCGCCTCGACCACGTCGCCGGACAGCGACGCGCCCTCTTGAATGGCGCGCTGCGCGACGTCCGATCCGACGTGGCGCCCGAACAGGTCGCGCACCCTGTCCCGCTCGGCCAGGCCAGTCACCATTCGGTTGAATCCCGTTTGCAGACGCCCGATTTGGGAACGCTCGTAGGCGCCCACTTGGGTTTCGATGTGACCGTGTTCGACCTCGGCCATCGCGTCGACGACCTCGCTGAGCGGATCGGAAATGGATCGCGACGTCAGGATCATCGTCGGCAGCCCGAGGACCAGCGCGGCCAGCGCCACCACCAGGATGGGCACGTCCAACGCGGCCGACTTCGCGATCAGCCAGCCATACGAGCGAAGCACCACCAGTGTCGCGATCACCCCGATGGGAAGCGCGCTGCACATGAACCACAGCAGGACCAGCCGGGCGAAGACGCCGGGTACCGTCATCCGGGGCTCGGACCCCAGAGTGGCGGCACCCATGATCGGGCGCAGCGTGCGTTGCCCGAGCAGCATCCCCGTGCCGGCGGCGGCCGCTCCGCCCACGAGCGTTCCGAGCACTATAGGCAGGAGAATCTGGGGCCCGCCGGCGAGATTGCGCAGCGCGAAGAACAGCCCGGCCACGCCCCAGGCCAACAGCAGGATCACCGACTGGCGGCCGGGCATTTTCATCGCGGCTGCGCGTTGCTCCTGGCTTGGCGCGTCCCCGACGACATACCAGCGCAGCGAGGGAGCCAGGTTCAGCGCGCCACCCACCGTCACGCCAACGATGCCCAGCGCGACGAGGACCATCACCACCGCGGTGTTCTTCTCCGCGAAGTCGACGTTGGCCGCGACGGATGTGCGACCCCTCAGCGGGATCAGGATAGCGGCCGTGTCGAGGACGGCGATGAAGTAGGCGAGCGCCAGGGCGCTCACATACTCAATCGTCAGCCTGCGAGCGGATTTTCGCTGCCCAGCCGCTGGAGCCCGAAGCCAGCTCGGCTTGATCACCCTATAAAGGTAGCCGCGGGTGCGCCCGAAGCTTCCTAGGCGCCGTTGGTCGGGCCGCCCGAATTCTGGCCCGGAATGTCGGTGATCGGGAAGTTGGGCATCGGCTTGGGTGACGACGTGTTGGGCAGCGCCGGGATCTCGCTCGGCGGAATGTCGTGCAATTGGTTGGCCGGTGGCCCGTTTTCGCGGCCGCCGTAGGTGCTGCCGGGCGCCCGCGGCCCCAGCAATTCGCTGACCGTCACCAAGCGGTAGCCGTTGGCCTTGAGCACCGGGATGAACTGGTACACCAGGTCGACGGTGCTCGAGTAGGTGTCATGGAACAGCACCACCGAGCCTGGCTTGATGTACGTCATCAGCATGTACCGCGTCGCGGCCGTGTTGGAGTCGTTGATCCAGTCGAAAGGGATGACGTCCCAAAGGATTTCGGCCAGCCCGAACTTCCCCGCGGTTTGACGCACGACGTCGTTGGACAGCCCGCCCGCGGGACGCCACAGCGACGGGGCCCGGCCCGTCGCGGCGGTGATCGCGTCGTTGCTGCGGGAAAACTGGCCCGCGATGTCTTCCGGCGGGATGGTGGTCATGTTGGGGTGTTCCCAGGTGTGGTTGCCGAACTCCATGCCGGCGTCGGCGACGCGTTTGGCTCCCGCCGGGTTGGCGGCGACCTTGTTGCCGATCAGGAAGAAGGTGGCCTTGGCGTCGGCGTCCTTCAGGACCTGCAGCAGCCGGTCGGTGTATGGCCCCGGCCCGTCATCAAAGGTGAACGCGACGCACTTGACGACCGAGCAGCTGAGGTTGTCGGCCCGCGTCACGTGACCGGTGAGCGCGCCGATCACCAGCACCGCGGCGGCCGCCACGACGCCCAACACGGTCCGCCAATAGCGCCAGGCCTGGCTGTCGGGTCGTTTCGGCACGTAGAAAGCCTACCGGGGGTTGGGTGTGCAGCAGCCGCGTTGACCGTGTAACCAGGGTTTTCAGTGTTGCATCAGGGCGACATTTACGCGGATTTCCCGCCCTGAAGTGACAGTGAAAGCCACGGGTTCACACTCACTGCGGCCCGGCGATCTCCTCGAGCATCTCGGTGACCAGCGCGGCGATCGGCGAGCGCTCGCTGCGCAGCAGCGTGATGTGGGCGAACAGGGGGTGGCCCTTGAGCTTCTCGATCACCGCCGCGACCCCGTCGTGGCGGCCGACGCGCAGGTTGTCGCGCTGGGCGATGTCGTGGGTCAGCACCACCCGCGACCCGGTGCCCAACCGCGAGAGCACGGTCAGCAGCACGTTGCGCTCCAGCGACTGCGCCTCGTCGACGATGACGAACGAGTCGTGCAGCGAGCGGCCCCGGATGTGAGTCAGCGGCAGCACCTCGAGCATGCCCCGGGACAGCACCTCCTCGAGCACCGCCGGGCTGGCCAGTCCCTCGAGCGTGTCGAACACGGCCTGCGCCCACGGGCCCATCTTTTCGCTCTCGCTGCCGGGCAGATAGCCCAGTTCCTGGCCCCCGACCGCGTAGAGCGGACGGAAGACCACCACCTTGCGGTGGGTGCGCCGTTCGAGCACCGCCTCGAGGCCCGCACACAGCGCCAGCGCCGACTTGCCGGTCCCGGCCTTGCCGCCCAGCGACACGATGCCCACCGACTCGTCCAGCAACAGGTCCAGCGCCACGCGCTGTTCGGCGGAACGGCCGCGCAGCCCGAACACCTCGCGGTCCCCGCGAACCAGTTGCACGCGTTTCGCCGCGGTGACCCGCCCCAGCGCATGCGAGCTTCCGCCCAGCAGCCGAATTCCGGTGTGGCACGGCAGGTCTCGCGCCTCGACCAAGTCGATCTCGCCGTCGGCGAACAGCGCGTCGATATCCTCGGTGGCGGTCTCAATCTCGTACATGCCCGACCAACCGGACGCCACGACGTCCTGCGCGTGGTATTCGTCAGCGGACAGGCCCACCGCCGCGGCCTTCACGCGCAGCGGAATGTCCTTGCTGACCAAGGTAACTCGCTTGCCTTCGGCGGCGAGGTTGGCGGCGCAGCTCAAGATCCGGGAGTCGTTGCTGTCGGTCCGAAAGCCCGCGGGTAACACCGTGGGGTCGGTGTGATTCAGTTCGACGTGAAGTGTTCCGCCTTGTGTCCCAACGGGAATCGGCTGATCCAGCCGTCCGTGCTCGAGCCGAAGATCATCGAACAGGCGCAGTGCCTGACGGGCGAACCACCCCAGTTCGTGGTGGTGGCGTTTGGCCTCCAGCTCGCTGATCACCACCAGCGGAACCACCACCTCGTGTTCGGCGAACCGACTGCACGCCCACGGATCGGACAGCAGCACGGAGGTGTCGAGCACATAGGTCCGGAGATCGGTCACGAAGCGCTCCTCGAGCGGGTAAGCCCGCGCGGACCCGCACAGGCATGTCGGCGGGAGCCGCAGCACCAGGACCGGGGCCGGTCCTGCCTAGAACTACCGAGGTAGTGACGGAAGGTGCCGCCCTGGCAGCAGATCTTGTCGCTGGCCATCGGGAACGACGCTACTCTCGTGGCCGCTTCGGCGCCGCGCAGGCGCGCCGAGACCGACACGGCGACACCAAAAACCGGCCGCTGACGGCGGCCGGTTCCGGTGAAGATCGGTTTAACTAATGACGAATTGCGCCAGCGCGGGCTCGCCCGCCACACCCCATTCGGTGATGCGGTCGGAGATCGCCTGCCGCAAATCCTGCGGAGTGAAAATGCCGGCGTCGGCGACGGCCTGCACCTTGTCCGCGTAGGCGTCGATGTCGGCCCCCACCGTCTGCAGGTCCGCTGCCCGCGCGGCGATGGCGGCGATGGTCTCGTCGCGCGTGAACTCAAGGCAGTGCGCGACGAGGTTGGCGAAGATCCCCTCGTGCCGCGTCTCGTCGCGGGCGATGCGGTCGATGAGGCCGGCGAGGACGGGCTCCTCGATGCGGGCCGCCAGGTTGCGGCAGAACACCGCCTGCGTGCGCTCGGTGAGCGCCATGTAGACCAACGTTTCGACCTGGGAGTAGGTGTCAGCGCGGTAGCCCTTCATCACGTACTCGACCCGGGCCTCCTCGTTGGCGGTCGGGTCGACTTCCCGCGTCACCACCAGGTACTCGCGCAGCGCGATGGCGTGCAGGTGCTCCTCGGCCGTCCACCGGCCCAACCAGCGGCCCCACCACTCCTCGAGGATGAAGTGCTCAACGAGCTCGCGGTGGTGCCCGGCGAGGTTGTCCTTGAGCAGCAGCAGGATCTCGCAGGCGTCGGTGATGTCCCTGGGCAGCGTGGTCTGCGACGGGTCCCAGTCGCGTCCGCCCAGGAAGGCGAAGTTCTCGCCCTGGTCGAAGGGCACGTAGTCGTGGGCGAACCACAGGTCCTCGGTGTTGAGGTGGTGGTCCATGAGCCGCTCGACCACGGGCTCGAGTTCGAGGGTCAGTGTGTTAGGAACAGGTTTCTGTGCCATGCGGTTACTGTAACTCGTAGGTACAGGTTCGATGAAATTGTTGGGGCGTGTTGCCACCGAATGGTGACTTTGGTCCCTTAAGCGCTCAGCGGTCGACGAGCGTCCAGTCCTCCAGGCCCTCGTAGAGCGGGAAGTCCCTGGCCAGCCGCGTCACCCGCTCCCGCAGCGCCGAGACGTCGGCGGACGTACCGGCTGCCAGCGCCGTGGCGATGATGTCGGCGACCTCGGTGAATTCGGCGTCCCCGAAACCGCGGGTGGCCAGCGCGGGCGTGCCCACCCGCAGCCCCGACGTCACCATCGGCGGCCGGGGGTCGTTGGGGACCGCGTTGCGGTTGACGGTGATGCCGATCTCGTGCAGCAGGTCCTCGGCGGCCTTGCCGTCCAGCGGCGAGTCACGCAGGTCGACCAGCACCAGGTGCACGTCGGTGCCGCCGCTGACCACTGACACGCCGGCCTTGGCCACGTCGGCCGCCAGCAACCGGTCGGCGACGATGCGCGCCCCGGACAGCGTGCGCTGCTGGCGGTCGGCGAACTCGGGAGTGGTGGCGATCTTGAGCGCGACCGCCTTGCCCGCGATGACGTGCATCAGCGGCCCGCCCTGCTGGCCGGGGAACACCGCCGAGTTGATGGCCTTGGCGTATTCCTGCTTGCCCAGGATCATGCCGGAACGTGCGCCGCCGAGGGTCTTGTGCACCGTCGTGGACACCACGTCCGCGTGCGGCACCGGCGTCGGGTGCAGGCCCACCGCGACCAGCCCGGCGAAGTGCGCCATGTCCACCCACAGCTTGGCGTCGACCTCGTCGGCGATCGAGCGGAATGCCGCGAAGTCGAGGATGCGCGGGTAGGCCGACCAGCCGGCGATGATCACCTTGGGCCGGAACTCGAGCGCCCGGGCCCGCACGACGTCCATGTCGACCAGGTGGGTCTTGGGGTCCACGCCGTAGAAGCCGGCCTCGTACAGCCTTCCGGAGAAGTTCAGCTTCATCCCGTGGGTGAGGTGGCCGCCGTTGGCCAGGTCCAGGCCGAGCAGGTGCTCCCCCGGAGACATGAGGGCGTGCAGCACGGCGGCGTTGGCCTGCGCGCCGGAATGCGGCTGGACGTTGGCGAACTCGGCGCCGAACAACGCCTTGGCCCGGTCGCGGGCGATGTTCTCCACGACGTCGACGTGCTCGCATCCCCCGTAGTAGCGCCGGCCGGGCAATCCCTCGGCGTACTTGTTGGTCAGCACGCTCCCCTGGGCCTGCAGCACCGACCGGGGCACGAAGTTCTCGGAGGCGATCATTTCCAGCGTGTCGCGTTGCCGGTGCAGCTCCTTGTCCAGCAACTCGGCGATGTCGGGATCGACCTCGGCGAGCGGGGCCGACATCACGGTGGAGGAGGTACGGGCGTCGGGTGCGGCAGTCACGGGCGCCAGTCTATCCAGCGCGCTTTTCGCCAGCCCAGCCGTCGGGCGCGCGTCCGCCCCTGCCACACTTGTGCACTATGCCGCGGCCTAGCGAGCCGAGCCCTTATGTGGAGTTCGACCGAAAACAATGGCGTGCGCTTCGCATGTCCACGCCGCTGGCCCTCACCGAAGAGGAACTGGTGGGGCTGCGCGGTCTCGGCGAGCAGATCGACTTGCTGGAGGTCGAAGAGGTCTACCTGCCGCTGGCCCGATTGATCCACCTTCAGGTCGCCGCGCGCCAGCGGCTGTTCGCCGCCACCGCGGAATTCCTCGGGGAACCCCAGCAGAACCCGGACCGGCCGGTGCCGTTCATCATCGGCGTGGCCGGAAGCGTGGCCGTCGGCAAGTCGACGACGGCCCGCGTGCTGCAGGCGCTGCTGGCCCGCTGGGATCACCATCCCCGGGTGGACCTGGTGACCACCGACGGCTTCCTGTACCCGAACGCCGAGCTGGACCGGCGAAACCTGATGCATCGCAAGGGTTTTCCGGAAAGCTACAACCGCAGGGCGTTGATGCGGTTCGTGACGTCGGTCAAATCCGGTTCCGACCACGCGTGTGCGCCGGTGTATTCGCACCTGAAGTACGACATCATCCCGGGCGCCAAGCACGTGGTCCGCCACCCCGACATCTTGATCCTGGAGGGCCTCAACGTCCTGCAGACCGGCCCCACCCTGATGGTGTCGGACCTGTTCGACTTCTCGCTGTATGTGGACGCCCGAATCGAAGACATCGAGCAGTGGTACGTGTCGCGGTTCCTGTCGCTGCGCGGCACCGCGTTCGCCGATCCCGAGTCGCACTTTCACCACTATTCGGCGCTCAATGACACCAAGGCGGTCGCCGCCGCGCGCGAGATCTGGCGGTCGATCAACCGGCCCAACCTGGTCGAGAACATCCTGCCGACCCGGCCCCGCGCCACCCTGGTGTTGCGCAAGGACGCCGACCATTCCATCAATCGGCTGCGGCTGCGCAAGCTGTAGCGCGGAGGCCGGCGGGGAGGGCTAGCTCGCGAGGCGACGCACTCCTAGGTACTGCAGACCGGCGAACGCCGCGGTGTAGACGGCGGTGGCCAGCGTGGCGGCCACTCCGGTTGCGGTCAACACGGGCACGGCTCCGGCGGCCACGATCGCGGCGAGCGTGAACACGACGTTGGCCACGATGATGCCGATCCCGACGCGGCGCAGGTTCGGCGCCGCCGCGAGGCTGAACACAACGAGGCCGGCGAGCACGAAGAACGCGCCCATCGCGTATTCCTGGCCCGACGTGAGTCCCGTCATCGACGAGATCGGGTCGGCGAAGAAGGCGACGGCCAAGCCGCACAGGCCCGTCAACGTGGCGTCGGCGCGCATGGCAAAACGCAGCAGCGAGTCGGTCGAGTCGTACAGGGGGCGGGTTGGAATCCCAGAAACGGCGGTCATGCGATTACTCCTAGCGATGGCGAGGGGGTCGAACTGGTTTGAGCGTGCCGCTCAAGCACTGCCACATCGATCCATGGCGCTGCCAGTTGCTGCCATGCCGAGAATGACCAGGGATTTCGACGGGCTATTCCCCACCGCGCAAACAAATTCAACAGGTGTCTCAAAATGTGGGGCCGGTGGCTTGGTTGGGGTCGGTGGCCGCGCTAGTCGCTGGCGACGGGCACCCGCGCGCGCAGGTCGGCGGCGATGAGCCGGGCGGCGGCGTTTTGCCAGTTGTGCAACGAACGCTGCGGCACCTCGGTCACCAGCCACTGCCAGGCCTGCCGGGCGATGGGATCCAGGCCGGCCGCGGTGGCGTTCTGCGCGTACGCGCGCACCCCGACGACGTACGGGAAGTACAGCGAGTTGTAGTACCGCCACTCCTCGGTGGTTCCGAAATCGCCCGCGTCGCGGGGCTTGAGCCGGGCGATGCCGTCGGCGAGAACGGCCTTCAGCTCGTTGGCGCGCTCCACCGGGTGATCGGGAGCGCCGCGCGCGGCCAGCCGCTCGTCGATCACGGGCAACGCGGTCAGCGGGCTGGCGACGAGCTTGGTCAAGTCGGCATAGTGACCCAGCGCGCGGCGGGTGAGCCGGGCGAAGGTGTCGTCGTCGATGCGCCGGAGATCCTTGCGGGGATCGGCCGAGCGCAGCGGCAGTGCCGCGCCGGTGTGCCGCAACGCGGCCCGGTCGGCGCGCAGCGTCGGCGACCTGGAGAACGCCAGCCGGTCCAGCACCCCGGCCAGCGGATCGGCCAGCACCTGCACCGCGATCGCGATCGCGAGCGTGCTGAACAGCAGCACCGTGAGCACGGTCTGCGCCGTGGGCTCGCGTCGGGTCACGGCGAGGCCGATCAGCGCCTGGCCGCCGAACAGCACCGCCACGACCATCGAACCGGCGAACGAGCGCAGCATGTCGGCGCGCAGTGCCTGACCCTCGTCGAAGGCGTCCCACAGCGCCACCGCCACGCCGAGCGTCAGGACGTCGCAACCCGTCGACGCCAGGGCCAGCCAGCTCGGCACGATGCCCAACGGGATGATCAGGATGGCGTTGGCCAGCGCGAAGAACAGCGTCGCGACCACCACGACGCCGACGACCGACGTCGGCTGCGCGGGCCGCCGCACCGCGACGACCATCGCCCCCAACGTGGACGTGGAGATGACCGCCATCATCAGCAGGTGACCCGGCCGCAGCGGTCCTTCGACGCTGCCGGCCAGCGCCGCGCCCAGCAGGATGAGCGCGCCGACACCGCCAACGAGCAGCAACTCACCGGTGCGCGCGCGCCAGCGGTCGCCTGGCCGGGACAACTCGACGAGCACCGCGAACCACGCCACGCTGGGCACGGCGGCCAGATAGATCTCGAACCGGCTGAGCAGCGCGAGATGCGGGAAGCTCGCCGTGCGGATCGCGTCGAGCGCCACCACCAGCGCGAAGCCACACAGTCCGATCGCCGCGAGCGCGAGCACCGGCTTACGCGGGTCGCGGGCCAGCAGATACAACCCCAGCCACCCGCTCAGCGTGAACACCACCGCCGACAGCGCAGCCATGTATCCAGTTTGGCACGGGGTCTGATGAGCGCCGACCCGCTGCTACTTCCCGTACCTCCGATGCCGCTGGCTGTAGTCCCGCAGCGCGCGCAGGAAATCAACGCGGCGGAAGGCGGGCCAGTGCGCCTCGGTGAACCACATCTCCGAATAGGCGCTCTGCCACAGCAAAAACCCCGACAGCCGCTGTTCCCCCGAGGTGCGGATCACCAGGTCGGGGTCGGGTTGCCCAGAGGTGTAAAGGTTTTCGGAGATGCCTTCCGTGGTCACCGCGTCGATCAGCTCCTCCGCGCTGGCACCGTTGGCGAGTTCCTTGTTCAGCAGCGCGCGCACCGCGTCGACGATCTCCCGGCGGCCGCCGTAGCCGACGGCGACGTTGACGTGGAACGGCGCGACGGCCGGCGTCGACTCCACCGCGTCGCGCAGCCGGCGGGCCTGGTCCTCGCCGATCAGCCCGAGGTCGCCGACCGTGCGCACGCTCCAGCGATTGGCCGGGGCGCAGATCTCCTCGACCACGTCGGTGATGATCTCGATCAGGCCGGCCAGCTCGTCGGGATCGCGTTGCAGGTTTTCGGTGGAGAGCAGGTACACCGTCGTCATCTCGATGCCGGCCTCTTGGCACCAGCGCAGCATCTCGGCGATCTTGGCGGCGCCCATCCGGTAGCCGTAGCTGACGTCGTCGTAACCCGCGTTGCGCGCCCAGCGCCGGTTCCCGTCGCACAGCACCGCGATGTGCCGGGGAAGTTCGGACTTGGAGGCCGCCAGACCCTGCCTCAGCCGCAGCTCGTAGACGCGGTACAACGGCTCCTTGAGCCGCGGCGGGATGATCTCCACGAAGCTCTACCCTACTGTGAGCGACCACAAATTCCGTGGTGGATTTGCGCAAGCCCACCGCACGTCCAGCAGCGTGTCGTGATCATTCGCGGTTACTGTTGGGTCTAATGGCCGCACGGCGAGGCAATAGGGAGACATGAGCAGCAAGACCAGCACGCCCACCAACCCGGAGCCCGAGGCGATCGCGCCGGGCAATCCCGTCGAACAGCTCGTCGACGGCGCCGCCGAAGCCATTTCCAAGCCCCGCATGCGTGGCTGGATCCACTTCTATTCGGCGTGGCTGGCGATCGTCTGCGGCGCATGTCTGGTCTCGGTGTCGTGGGCGGTGGCATCCACCCGCGCGGGGCTGACGACGTTCGCCTACGCCCTGGCCACCGTGGCGATGTTCGCGGTCAGCGCCACCTACCACCGCGTCAACTGGAAATCCGACAAGAGCCGCAACCTGATGAAGCGGCTCGACCATTCGATGATCTTCCTGTTCATCGCCGGCAGCTACACGCCGTTCGCGATGCTGGCGATGCCGCCCGAGGACGGGCGAACCGTGTTGTGGATCGTATGGGGCGGCGCGCTGGCCGGAGTCGTGCTGAAGGTGTGCTGGCCGACGGCGCCGCGCTGGGTGGGCGTCCCGCTGTACCTGCTGCTCGGTTGGGTCGCGGTCTGGTACGCGCCGACCATCATCCACGTCGCCGGGGTCGCCGCGATGGTGCTGCTCGCGGTCGGCGGCGCGTTCTACAGCATCGGTGGCCTGCTCTACGGGCTGCGCTGGCCGGACCCGTGGCCAAAGACGTTCGGCTATCACGAGTTCTTCCACGCCTTCACGGCGATCGCGGCGATCCTGCACTACATCGCGATGTGGTTCGCCGTCTTCTACGTCGGCAACCCGGCCTGACGGTCCCGCTAGACCTGCGTGACGTCGGCCGCCGACCAGTAGGCCTTCATCGCGGTGACCTTGCCGCGGTCATCGAAGACCATCACATCGATCGGCTCGATCACCATCCGGTGCTCCCCCGCGGTGACGGTCAGACGAAACTGGAACGCCGCCTCGTTGCCGGCCACCCGCAGTGACACCAACTCGCATTCGCGCTGCACGTCGTTGACCGCGGAGTAGAAGCCGTGGATCGCCTGGCGACCGATGTGCACCTCGCCGCCGACGGGGTCCTCAACCGTCGCGTCGTCGGCGTACAAGTCCACCAGCTCGTCGGCGCTGCCCTTGGCCACCAGCTCGATGTAGCGGTTGACGGTGTCGGTGATCGCGTGGACGCGGTCCGGGGCGTTCGGCATGGGACGCAGGGTAGCCTCCCGGCTACGGTCCCGAAACATCCAGGGCCGCGGCCAGTTCGGCCACCCCGGTCACCGGCAGGTCGCAAAGCCGGCCGCGGCACACGTAGGCGGCGTCGGCGCCGCCGACCCGGTCCCGCCCCGCCAGCAGCGCCGACGAATCCGGCGCGCCGCCCACGACGATCGCCCCGCCGGGGGCCAGCCGGCGCGCTTCGGCCAGCAGCGCGGAATGAGACGGGTCGCAGGCGACCGCGATCTGCAGCGGCCCGCGTACCGCGGCTTCGGCGACGGCCAGCCAATGCCCGGCCGACCGCGGCGCGCGCTCCAGCAGCAGCGAGTGCGCCGCTAGGGCCTCACCCGCCGCCCGCAGGTACCGCTCCGCGCGTTCCCCGTCGACGAGGTGCGCCGCGGTGAGCAACGCTTCGGTGATCGACGACGCGCCCGACGGCGTCGCACCGTCCAGCGGGTCGGCGGGCCGCAGCACCAATTGCTCGGCGTCGTCGGCGGTGTCGAACCAGCGGCCGGGCCGCTCCGGGTCGGCGAAGTGGCGCAACGCCGTGTCCAGCAAGCCGGTCGCCGACGTCAGCCACGACGCCTCGGCGGTCAGCTGGTACACCGCGAGCAGGCCGGTGGCCAGCATCGCGTAATCCTCGAGAATGCCCGCACTGTCCCCGACCGTCCCGCCCAGGCTGGCGCGCCGCAACCGTCCGTCGACGACGTGCAGCCCCAGCAGCGAAAGGGCGCAACGCCTTGCCGCAGCGGCCAACTCGGGTTGGTCCAACGCCACGCTGGCCTCCGCCAGCGCGGTGATGGCCAGCCCGTTCCACGACGTGACGACCTTGTCGTCACGCCCGGGCTGCGCGCGGGTGAGCCGCGCGGCCAGCAGCGCGGCGCGGACCCGTTCGGCCCGTTGCACGTCGTCGGGGTCGGCGGGCAACTGCAGCACCGAGCTGCCGTTTTCGAAGGTGCCGGACGGGGTGACCGCGAAAAGCTCTGCGGCCCAAGGGCCGTCGTCGGCACCGAGCACCTCGGTCAGCTGCTCCGGTGTCCAGACGTAGGTCGAGCCCTCGCGGCCGTCGGCGTCGGCGTCCAGCGACGAGGTGAACATGTCGCCGTCGGCCAGCTCATCGAGCAGGAACCTCGCCGTCTGGCTGGCGACCCGGCGGGCCAACGGGTCTGCGGTGCGCCGCGCCCAATGGGCGTAGGCGCGCAGCAGCAACGCGTTGTCGTACAGCATCTTCTCGAAATGCGGTACCACCCAAGCGTTGTCGACACTGTAGCGGGCGAAGCCGCCAGCGAGTTGGTCATAGATGCCGCCGCGGGCCATCGCGTTGGCCGTGCGGGTGACCGCCTCCAGCGCCGCCGGCGACCCGGTGCGCTCGTGGTTGCGCAGCAACGCCTCCAGAATCGCCGACGGCGGGAATTTCGGGGCGCCGCCGAACCCGCCGTGCACGGTGTCCTGGTCGCCGAGCACGGAGGCGACGGCGTGGTCACACAGCTGCGGGGCCACGTCCGGCCCGCCGGCGGCCAGTCCACCCGCCATCTTGCGCAACTCACCCGCGATGTGGTCGGAGGCCTCCTCCACCTCGCCGCGGCGGTCCCGCCAGGTCGCAGACACAGCCGAAAGAAGCTGCAGGAAACCATCTTTCGGGTAATACGTGCCGCAGAAGAACGGTCGGCCGTCGGGTGTCAGGAAACACGTCATCGGCCACCCGCCGTGCCCGGTGAGCGCAACCGTCGCGTTCATGTACACCGCGTCGATGTCGGGCCGCTCCTCGCGGTCGACCTTGATGCAGACGAACCCCGCGTTCATCGCCGCGGCCACTTCGTCGTCCTCGAACGATTCGTGGGCCATGACGTGACACCAGTGACACGCGGCGTAGCCGATGGACAGCAGGATCGGCACGTCGCGCGCCGCCGCGTCCGCCAGCGCTCGCGGCGTCCACTGCTGCCAATGCACCGGGTTATCGGCGTGCTGGCGCAGATACGGGCTGGTGGCCAGGCCGAGGGTGTTCGTTGCGCCGGATTCAGCCGGGCTCATCGCGGTGTCTCGGTTGGTCGGGGTTCTCGCCAACCGTGTCGGTGCCCTCGTCGGCGGCCTGGTCGGGCTCGGGGTGCTCCGGATCGAACGTCTTGGGGACCTTTTTCAGCTGCCGGTTCATCGATCGCAACAAGAACAGGGTCGCGATCAGCAGCAGCACGACGACGAGCAGCCCGACCGGGCTCGCCTTGCCGAAGTCGGGCCCGTGGTTGTGCGGGGCGTCTGCAATCACCCGGAGGAGATGGTGCGTCACCCGTCGTCCTCGATCCCGGCGAACAGGTCGTCCTCGGGAAGCTTGACCGGGACGCGGGAGCGGGCCAGCTCGAATTCCTCGGTCGGCCAGAGCCGCTGCTGCCACTCGATGGGAGCGGCGAAGAATTCGGCGTTCGGGTCGATCTGGGTGGCGTGTGCCCGCAGGGCGTCGTCGCGCTGGCTGAAATACGCCGAGCACTCGACCCGCGTCGTCACCCGGGACTCGAACGGGTCATGCTCGGGATCCCAGTGCTTGAGCCACTTTTTGAATGGCCCCTCCTGGCCGCGCTTGACGAACTCGTCGTGCAGCAGCTGCATCCGCGCCCGCAGGAAGCCGTGGTTGTAGTACAGCTTGGACACCGTCCACGGCTCGCCCGCGTCCGGGAAGCGGGCGTAGTCGCCGGCGGCCTCGAACGCGCCGACGGAAACCTGGTGGCAGCGAATGTGGTCGGGATGGGGGTAGCCGCCGTTCTCGTCATAGGTGGTCATCACGTGCGGCCGGAACTCGCGGACCACGCGCACCAGCGCCTCGACGGATTCCTCCAGCGGCACCAGCGCGAAGCAGCCCTCGGGCAGCGGCGGCGGCGGATCGCCCTGGGGCAGGCCGGAGTCGACGAAGCCGAGCCACGTGTGCTCCACACCGAGGATCTCCGCCGCCTTGGCCATCTCGTCGCGCCGGATTTCGGCCATGTGTTCCAGCACATCCGGCAGGTCCATCGCCGGGTTGAGAATCTCGCCGCGCTCGCCGCCGGTCAGCGTCACCACCAAAACCCGGTGACCTTCGTCGGCGTAGCGGGCCAGGGTGGCCGCGCCCTTGCTCGACTCGTCGTCGGGGTGGGCGTGCACCGCCATCAACCGCAGTTCGCTCACGTGCCCCCTTGTCCGAGTCGGTTCGCCGGTCGCCCCCGAAGGGCTAGAAGTGCTAGAAGCGACCTTATAATTCCAGTTCCGATCGTTGCATCCCGTCGGCCGGCGGCCGGCAACCACCACTGCAGGCATACCCAGGCATGACCGAAACTTCCCCTCCGCGCCCCGAGGCCCGCTACGGGCGATCGCGGCTGTCGCGCGTTTCCCGGCGCCGGGTGGCCATCGGCTTGGCCGTGCTGGTCGTGGCCGTCGGCGTAATCGTCGCCGTCGTCGGCTACCAGCGGCTCGGGAACAGTGACGTCACCGGCTCGCTGGCCGGCTACCAGTTGATCGACAACGAGACGGCGTCGGTAACGATCAGCGTGACGCGATCCGACCCGTCGCGCCCGGTCGACTGCATCGTGCGGGTCCGGGCCAAGGACGGCGGCGAGACCGGCAGGCGCGAAGTGCTGGTGGGCCCGTCCGACCAGGCCACCGTGCAGGTGACGACGACGGTGAAATCCGTCCGCCCCCCGGTGATGGCCGACATCTACGGTTGCGGCACCGATGTGCCCGCTTACCTGCGTCCGACCTGACCGCACGATAAGACGAACAGCGAATATTGAGTCATCATCTGTTTGCGCGGTGGTAACATGGATGAATGCACGGTTCCCCTAGGGACCGTGTATTGCTGCATTAAAGGCCGTCGGAAGAACGGAGCGGCGGTAACCGGGGCGGGGACCCGGATACCCCCGGCAGCGGGGTGCAAAAGCTTGCGCGAATACGCGAAACGAGAAAGAAATACGAGGACGACGAGATGACGGATACTCAGGTGACCTGGCTGACCCAGGAGTCACATGACCGACTCAAGGCCGAGCTCGACCAGTTGATCGCGAATCGTCCGATCATCGCCGCGGAAATCAACGACCGCCGCGAAGAGGGCGACCTGCGCGAGAACGGCGGCTACCACGCGGCCCGCGAAGAGCAGGGCCAGCAGGAGGCCCGCATCCGCCAACTGCAGGACCTGCTCAACAACGCCAAGGTCGGCGAGGCGCCCAAGCAGTCCGGCGTCGCGCTGCCCGGCTCGGTGGTCAAGGTCTACTACAACGGCGACAAGTCCGACAGCGAGACGTTCCTGATCGCCACCCGCCAGGAGGGCGTCAACGACGGCAAGCTCGAGGTGTACTCGCCCAACTCACCCCTGGGCGGTGCCCTGATCGACGCCAAGGTCGGCGAGACCCGCAGCTACCAGGTGCCCAACGGCAACACCGTCGAGGTCACGCTAGTCAGCGCGGAGCCGTACCACTCCTAACGTTTCGCGCGAGCAGACGCAAAATCGCACTCAACACGCCTTCGGCGTGCGAGTTTGCGTCTGGTCGCCGTTCTAGGCGAGCGCTTGTTCGAGGTCGGCCAACAGGTCGGCCTCGTCCTCGATGCCGACCGAAAGCCGCACCAGGTCGTCGGGGACTTCGAGTTGCGAGCCGGCCGTCGACGCGTGCGTCATGGCGCTCGGCAGCTCGATCAGCGACTCGACGCCGCCGAGCGACTCGGCCAGGATGAACACCTCGGTTCGGGCGCACAGCTGCTCGGCGGCCTGCCGGCCCCCGCGCATGCGAACCGAGACCATGCCGCCGAAGTCGCGCATCTGGCGCGCGGCGACTTCATGGCCGGGATGCCCGGGCAGACCCGGATACAGCACCGCGCTCACCGAGGGATGCCCGGCGAGGAATTCGGCTACCGCGCAAGCGTTTTCGCTGTGCCGCTGCATCCGCAGCGCCAGGGTCTTCAGGCCGCGCATGGTCAGGTAGGCGTCGAACGGGCCCGGCACCGCGCCCGCCCCGTTCTGCAGGAAGGCGAACGCGTCGTCCAACTCCTGGTCGTTGGTGATCAGCGCCCCACCCACCACGTCAGAGTGGCCGCCGATGTATTTGGTGGTCGAGTGCAGCACCACGTCGGCGCCCAGCGTCAGCGGCTGCTGCAGCGCCG
Organism: Mycobacterium sp. UM_CSW; assembly: GCF_000455205.1. GTDB lineage: Bacteria > Actinomycetota > Actinomycetes > Mycobacteriales > Mycobacteriaceae > Mycobacterium. Next base: position 35,720 of record NZ_AUWQ01000025.1, read on the forward strand.
GCGACGCAAAAGTGTTGTCCACCAACAGCTTCGCGGAGTTTTGTTTGCCCAGCTCCGCGATCGCGGCGATGTCGGCGATGGTCAGCAACGGGTTGGTCGGTGTTTCCACCCAGATCAGCCGGGTGTGCGGGGTGATCGCGCCCGCGACGGCGTCCAGGTCGGAAAGCGCCACCGGCGTGTACGAGACGTCCCACTTGGTGAACACCTTGTCGATCAACCGGAAGGTGCCGCCATAGGCGTCGTTGGGGATGACGAGGTGGTCGCCGGGCCGCAGCATCGCCCGCAGGGCGCAGTCGCCGGCCGCCATCCCGGACCCGAACGCGCGCGCGAAGGCGCCCTCCTCGACGGCCGCGAGCGAGGCCTCCAGCGCATCCCGGGTCGGGTTGCCGGTGCGCGCGTAGTCGAATCCGCCGCGCAGGCCGCCAACGCCGTCCTGGGCGAACGTGCTGCTGGCGTAGATCGGGGCGTTCACCGCCCCGGTCGCCGGATCCGGCCGGTACCCGGCATGGATGGCCTTGGTGGCCAATCCCTTGAACTTGTGGTCTGCGCTATGGTCCTCGCTCATCGACGCTCAGCCTAGTGACAGCCCCGATCGGGCATGAAAATCGGTGGCGAGGGTACTCGTCGTCGTCCCCATGCGATGACCAGCCAGGGAGAACCACCATGCCCGACGACGGCGCCACCCGGACCGAACTGTCCCTTTTCGATCGCTGCGCGACCTATACGGGCGAATGGGTTTCCAGGCCTTCGTTTTTCGCGATCTGCGTGCTGGTGGTGGTCGCGTGGATACCCACCATTTGGGCGCTGCCCACGGTCGATACCTGGCAACTGGTCATCAACACCGTCACCAACATCATCACGTTCCTGCTCGTCGCGTTGCTGCAAAACACCCAGTCGCGCAGCAATCGCGCGATGCAGCACAAGCTCAACGCGATCGCCGACGCACTGCAATACCTGACGGGTGAACTGGACGGGCAGCCACCACGCCTTCAGCGGCACCGCGCCGCGTTGGGCGACGCGGTCGGCTCGGAAATATGGATGGGCTCCCGGTCTGACCTGGGGCGGCTCAGCCCTCTTCGATCGGCAGGCACACGGTCGTCATGATCTTGTCCGCCAAGGTTTGCCGCTTGGCGTCCCACAGCGGGAACAGGTAGCCGAGGCCACAGATGAGCGAGTCAACGAAGTGCGCGATCTGGCGCACCACCGACATCCCGAAACCGATCGGCTGGCCGGTGACCTCGCTGACCACCTTGAACTTCATCACCGACTTGCCGATGCTCGAGCCGGTGACGCCCTGGCGGTAGCCGTAGTCCCAGACCAGGTAGGCCACCGCGGCCAGCCACGTCAACCAGAACGCCATCGTGCCGATGCCGCTGGGCTGGTTGACGCAGTACTGATTGACGCTGTACTGCGTGATGTCGCTGACGCACGACTGTTGCGTCGTGAGGGCCTGAATGAGCGCGCCGATGCCGACCAGGATGCCGGCCGGGATGTTGTCGATGAGATACGCCAGCACCCGGGTGACCCACGGGGTGTAGGACTCCGTCGGCAGGGCGCGGATCGCCGGACCGGGCGGGGGCGGCGCGTATCCGCCCGACGACGGGGGAGGCGGCGGGTAGGAACCGCCGGACGGGGGCGGCGGAGGGGGCGGAGAGGCTTGTTGGCCACCGGCCCCAGGGGGCGGCGGGTAGGACTCGCCGGGCGACGGTTGATCGGACATGGGCAACCCTCCACTGCGTTAGCTGAACCAGGCCGAATTACAGTACCTCGGGCCGGCTTGGCTAAGCGGTTTTAAGCGGCCCTAACGCCGGCCCGTGGATCCGCGGGGCCCCTCCGACAGGAATCCCAACAGGTCGTACCGGGTGATCACCCCGACGGGTTTGCCCTTCTCCACCACCATCAGCGCGTCCCAGTCGCGCAGGGCCTTGCCCGCAGCGCTGACCAGCTCACCGGCGCCGATCATCGGCAGCGGCGGGCTCATGTGCTGCGCGACGGCGTCGGCCAGCTTGGCCCGGCCCTCGAAGACGGCGGACAGCAGTTCGCGCTCGGAAACGCTGCCCGCGACCTCGCCGGCCATCACCGGCGGCTCGGCGCCGACTACGGGCATCTGCGACACCCCGTACTCGCGCAGGATGCCGATGGCGTCGCGCACCGTCTCGGACGGATGGGTGTGCACCAGGTCGGGCAGCTCGCCGGACTTGCGGCGCAGCACGTCGCCGACGCTGAATTCCTCGGTCGACCCGTCGAGGCGCGCGCGCAAGAACCCGTACGACGACATCCACGCGTCGTTGAAGATCTTCGCCATGTAGCCTCGCCCGCCGTCGGGCAACAGGACCACGACCAGCGCGTCGGGTCCGGCCTCCTCGGCCACCTTGAGCGCGGCGACCACCGCCATCCCGCACGACCCGCCGACCAGCATCGCCTCCTCGCGGGCCAGCCGCCGGGTCATGTTGAACGAGTCGGAGTCCGACACCGCGATGATCTGGTCGGGAACGGTGCGGTCGTAGGCGTCCGGCCAGAAGTCCTCGCCGACGCCCTCGACCAGGTAGGGCCGACCGCTACCGCCCGAGTACACCGAGCCTTCCGGATCGGCTCCGATGATTTTGACGCGGCCGCCGGACACCTCCTTGAGGTAGCGGCCGGCGCCGGTGATCGTCCCGCCGGTGCCGATGCCGGCCACGAAATGGGTGATCTTGCCGTCGGTGTCGGCCCAGATCTCCGGGCCGGTGGTGGCGTAGTGGCTGGCCGGTCCCTCCGGGTTGGCGTACTGGTCGGGCTTCCAGGCCCCCTCGATTTCCCGGGTCAGCCGGTCCGAGACGCTGTAGTAGCTGTCCGGGTGGTCGGGCGGCACCGCCGTCGGGCACACGACCACCTCGGCGCCGTAGGCGAGCAGCACGTTGCGCTTGTCCTCGCCGACCTTGTCGGGGCAGACGAACACACACTTGTACCCGCGCCGCTGGGCCACCAAAGCCAGGCCGACGCCGGTATTGCCCGACGTGGGTTCGACGATGGTGCCCCCGGGCTTGAGCTGCCCGCTGGCCTCGGCGGCGTCGATCATCTTCACCGCGATCCGGTCCTTCGAGCTGCCGCCGGGATTGAGGTATTCGACCTTGGCCGCCACGGTGCCGGCGCCGTCGGGAATGACGGAGTTCAGCCGCACCAGCGGCGTTCCCCCGATGAGGTCACTGATGTGCTGCGCGATCCGCATGCGTTCATCGTCTCAGGCGCTTTCGCGCGGCGCACACTCGCTAGGTCCGATTGCGCGACTCCTTACTCGCGCCGTGCCGGCGCTCGCCGTCGTCGCGCTAGGTCCGATTGCGCGACTCCTTACTCGCGCCGTGCCGGCGCTCGCCGTCGTCGCGCTAGCCGGTGGCCTCGCGGATGTAGTCGCCGATCTGGCGCAGCGAACGGATCGCCTCCGGAACCAGCGGCGCGGCCAGCTGGAAGTCGTGGACCTGGCCGGGCCAGACCCGCACCTCGGCCGGCACCCCGACCGCCGCCAACCGCGAGGCCGCCAACTGCGCGTCATGCAGCAACACCTCGGATCCGGAAACGTGGATGAGCGTCCGCGGCAGGCCGGGCTTGATGTGCTCCAGGGGCTCGTAGATTTCTTCGGGTTTGCCGTCGACGATGTTCTTTTCGGCCGCGCTAGCAACCAATGCGACGAGCGCGTCAAACGCGTTCGCGGAGAACATCGCGTCGCTCTTGATGTTGGGGTGCGCCTGCTTGCATTCCTTTGCTAGCTGCAGCAGTGGCGAGATCGCCACGAGCGCCGCGGGCATCTCGGACTCGCCGTACCCTTCCTCCTGCAGGCGTTGCGCCAGGGCCAGCGCGAGGTACCCGCCCGCCGAGTCGCCGGCGAGCACGATCTGGTCCGGCTCGTAGCCACGCTCGCGCAACCATTGGTACGCGTCGTGGCAGTCATTGAGGGCCATGCCGATCGAGTGCTTGGGCAACAGCCGGTAGTTGACGACCAGCACCGGCGAGTCAGCAAACTTCGACAGCGTCTCGACCAGCCGCCCGTGCGAGTTTGCTCCACAGGTCAGAAACGCGCCGCCGTGCAGGTAGACGATCACCCGGCGGGTGCCGTCCGCGGGCAGCACTCCGGGGGCCCGCACCAGCTGCGCGGAAGCATTGGGCAAGTTCACCGTCTCGCGGACGGTGGCGGAGACCGGGAGCAGGACCCGGGCCGCGACGTCGATGAGACCCCACGGCCACGGCAGGTTGGGAACGTGGCTGCCGACGGACAAGACCGGCCGGATGGTGAGTCGGGAGGCGAGGTTAGCTACCCGCGCAGCAACGCTGGGACCGGACTCGAGTACCTCGACCGGTGCGCCGTCGCTGATGGCAAATCTGCGAGCCTCAACTCTACGTCGCTTGAGAACCTCATGTGGCCGAACGGTATTCCGGGGGGAACCGGATACCTTGCTAGGTGCGGTCATGCTCAACACTTCCTACGCCCTTGTAGTCCGATACAGCATGTGACGAGGCAGCCAAGCGTCCGGTTCAGCCCACTCTCCAGGGCGTTCAGCCAACCCTTGAAACTTAGCTTGACAGCCTTTGCTGAGTAGAACGTTTGAAGAATCTGATTCGATACCACATTTGATTCACAACGTGACCACATTGTTCATAAGCCGCCCGCGCAAACCCTTGAGCCGAACTAAACTGGCCGTGTGACCATCCGGGTGCCGCGTCGTTCGACGATCGCCCTGGCCACAGCCGGCGCGCTCGCCTCGACGGGGACTGCCTATCTCGGCGCACGCAACCTGCTGGTTGGCCAGGCGGCGCACACGCGCACCGTCATTCCGAAGGCCTGGGACATCCCGCCGCGTGCCGACGGCGTGTACACCCCCGGCGGCGGGCCGGTGCAGCGGTGGCAGCGCGGCATGACCGCCGACGTGCACCTGATGATCTTCGGCGACTCGACGGCCACCGGATACGGCTGCATGAGCGCCGAGGAAGTGCCCGGCGTGCTGATCGCCCGCGGGCTGGCCGAGCGGGCAGGCAAGGTCGTCCGGCTGAGCACCAAGGCCATCGTCGGCGCCACGTCGAAGGGTGTCGCCGGTCAGGTCGACGCGATGTTCGTGGCCGGCCCGCCGCCGGACGTGGCGGTGATGATGCTGGGGGCCAACGACGTCACGGCCCTCAACGGCATCAGCCAGTCGGCGCAACGGCTGGCCATGACCGTGCGCAAGCTGCGCTCCCGCGGCGCGGTGGTGATCGTCGGCACCTGCCCCGATCTCGGTGTCATCAGCGCGATCCCGCAGCCGCTTCGCTCGCTGGCGCACGCGCGGACGTCGCAGCTCGCCCGCGCCCAGACCGCCGCGGTCCGGGGGGCGGGCGGCGTGCCGGTCCCGATGGCGCAGCTGTTGGCACCCCAATTCCGGACCGCGCCCGAGCAGATGTTCTCCGCCGACGGCTTCCACCCCTCGCCGACCGCGTACGCGCTGGCCGCCGAGGCGCTGCTGGAGGCGGTGTGCGACGCGCTGGGCATCGAGGTCGAAAGCCCGACGCCGGAGGTTTCGGTCCCCGCTCCCGCATCGAGGCTCGACGATTCTCCCGCGCGGTTGACCCTCGTGACGCGGCTGTGGCGGCGCCCGACCGCCGCGTCCCCCGCCCCGTCTGATTCCCAGCCGGTCGGCACCGACTAGATTTGTTCTAGCCCGTCGGGGTGACAAAACACCCGCTTGGGAAGCGAGCCCGCGTCCGCTGGAAGGGAACAAACCATGCCTGAAGCCGTCATCGTCTCAGCCGTCCGCTCGCCGATCGGCCGCGCCATGAAGGGATCGCTGGTGTCCATGCGGCCCGACGACCTGGCCGCCCAGATGGTGCGCGCCGCGCTGGACAAGGTGCCCGCGCTCAACCCGCACCAGATCGACGACCTCATCCTGGGCTGCGGCCTGCCGGGCGGCGAATCCGGCTTCAACATGGCGCGCGTCGTCGCCGTCGAGCTGGGCTACGACTTCCTGCCGGGCACCACGGTCAACCGGTACTGCTCGTCGTCGCTGCAGACCACCCGGATGGCGTTCCACGCGATCAAGGCGGGCGAGGGCGACGCGTTCATCTCCGCGGGTGTGGAGACCGTGTCCCGATTCGGCAAGGGCAACTCCGACTCATGGCCCGACACCAAGAACCCGCTGTTCGACGAGGCCCAGGAGCGTTCGGCCGCCGCGGCTCAGGGCGCCGACGAGTGGCACGACCCCCGCGCCGACGGGAACCTGCCCGACGTCTACATCGCGATGGGCCAGACCGCCGAAAACGTCGCCATCCTCACCGGCATCAGCCGCGAGGAGCAGGACCGCTGGGGGGTGCGCAGCCAGAACCGCGCCGAGGAGGCCATCAAGAGCGGCTTCTTCGAGCGCGAGATCACCCCGGTGACCCTGCCCGACGGCACCACCGTCACTACCGACGACGGCCCGCGCCCGGGCACCACCTACGAGAAGGTCAGCGAGCTCAAGCCGGTGTTCCGGCCCAACGGCACCGTCACAGCGGGCAACGCGTGTCCGCTGAACGACGGCGCGGCCGCGCTGATCATCACCAGCGACACGAAGGCCAAGGAACTGGGTCTGACGCCGCTGGCCCGCATCGTGTCCACCGGGGTCAGCGGCCTGTCGCCGGAGATCATGGGCCTGGGCCCGATCGAGGCGTCCAAGAAGGCGTTGGCCAGGGCGGGCATGTCGATCGGCGACATCGACCTGTACGAGATCAACGAGGCCTTCGCGGTGCAGGTGCTGGGTTCGGCGCGCGAGCTGGGCATGGACGAGGACAAGCTGAACGTGTCCGGCGGGGCGATCGCCCTGGGCCACCCGTTCGGCATGACCGGCGCGCGCATCGCCACCACGCTGCTCAACAACCTGCAGACGCACGACAAGACGCTGGGCCTGGAAACCATGTGTGTCGGCGGCGGCCAGGGCATGGCGATGGTGATCGAGCGGCTCAGCTAGCCGCGCCGCGCGACTGCGTGTGAATCCTGGGCTTTGCGTGTGAGTCGTGGGCGGCGACACGCCGAGCGGCTGCGCCGTCAGTGCGCACTCAAAACCGTGAGCGCACAACCAAAAACGTTAGCCGCGCCGAACCCCGTCGGCGACGGCGCGCAGCTTGTCCGGGTTGGCCACGTTCTGAATGGTGACGATGCGCCCGTCCGCGTCGAGTTCGACTGTGAGCGTGGCGATCACGCGGCCTGAAGCCGAGAAGACAATGCCCGGTCCGCCGTTGATGTCCACGACTTCGGCTGTCATATCCGCGATTTCGACGCCTTCGTACGGGCGCTTGGTAACACCGGCGAGCCATGCCGCGACCTTGGCCATGCCCTCGACCGGGCGCAGCGCCTGGCGCACCTTTCCGCCGCCGTCCGTCCACAGCGTGACGTCGGGGGCGAGCAGCTGCATGAGGTCGTTGATGTCCCCGCCGGTCGCCGCGGAAAAGAAGCGTTCGGTGACCGCGCGCTTCTTGCCGCGGTCGGCCTCGAACCGGGGCCGGCGCGCCTGCACGTGATTGCGGGCGCGGTGGCCCGCCTGGCGCACCGCGGCCTCCGAACGCTCGACGGCCGAAGCGATTTCGGCGTAGCTGAAGTCGAACACCTCCTTGAGGACGAACACCGCGCGCTCCAAGGGGCTCAGCGTCTCGAGCACGACCAGCATCGCCATCGACACCGATTCGGCGGCCGCGACGTCCTCGGCCGTGTCTTCGCTCGTGAGGATCGGCTCGGGCAGCCACGGCCCCACGTAGGTCTCCCGCTGGCGCCGCGTCGAGCGCAGCCGTTGAATCGACAGATTCGACACGATGCGCGATAGGTAGGCCTTGGGGTCGGCGACCTGACCCCGATCGGCCGCCGACCACTTCAGCCACGCATCCTGGACCACGTCTTCGGCGTCGGCCGCCGAGCCCAGGATGCGATAGGCGATGGCGAACAACAGTTTCCGGTGTTCGACGAACGCGTGCTCGTCGGCGCTCATCGGGTGAAGCCCCCACCGCGCCGCCATGTCACGGCCCCCAGCGCGGGCAGCAACTTGAGCAATCGGTAGGTCGTCCACGGGCTGGCGCTCACCGTCTCCTTGTACGCGACGGCCCACCGACCGGCCAGATAGAAACGCGACGGGCTGTCGTCGGGGTGGGTGAACTGGATGACGGCGTCGTGCCGGCCCAGGCTCACCGGCTGGTGGATGTAGCCGAAGCGGAATCGCTTGGTCTGCTTGCCCTTCAGCTCCCGCACGATGTTGGCCGCGGCGTGCACACCGGTCGGGATGCCGCTCTGGCAGGTGCCGTGCACGAGGCCATAGCCTTGCCGGACCGCCGCGGCGTCGCCGACGACGTACACGTCCGGGTGCGACACCGAGCGCAGCGCCGCATCGGTGACGATTCGGCCGCGGTCATCGACGCGCAGGCCCGCGGCCGCCGCCAGCGGCGACACCCGCACGCCCGTGGCCCACAGCACCGCGCGCGCCGCGACGACCTCGCCGTCGGCCAGCGCGACCCCGTCGGGCATCACCTTGACGATGTCGACGCCGGAACGCATCCGCACGCCCAACCGGTCCAACCCGGCATGCAGGCGGGCACGCGCCTTGGGGCCCATCGTTGATCCGGGTGCCTGCCGGCTCAGCAGGACCACGTCGAGTTCGGGATGCCGCTCGGCGATCTCGGCCGCCGATTCGATGCCCGTCAGGCCGCCGCCGGCGACCACGACCGTCCCGGCGTCGAGCCGATCGAGCTGCTGGGCCAGCAACCCGGCGTCGTGGGCGCTGTTGAGCGTGTAGGCGAATTCGTCGACGCCGGGCACTACCTCGGTGTCGGCGACGGCGCCGAGCGCGTAGACCAGGGTGTCGTAGCCGATCGTGCGCTCGTCGTCGAGACGGACGGTCCGCACGTCGGCGTCGAGGCCGGTGACCCAGCCCTGGACGAACTCGACGTCGGTGCCGGCGAGCATGTCCGGGATCTCAAGGTCGGCTAGCCGCTGGCCCGAAGCAGCCTGGTGCAGGCGCAGCCGCTCGGTGAAACGAGCCTGCGGATTGACCAGGGTGACGCGCACGTCGTCGCGGCCCTTGACCCGGCGCGCCAAGCGGGTGGTGGCCGCCATGCCGGCGTAGCCGGCGCCGATGATCACGATGTGCTTCATGATGCTGCCTTTCGCGAGCGAATGTGTGCTGACAACCAGCAGACGCATCCAGCGGTCGCGGATGTGACATCGCGCGGGCGCACAAAAAACCGGCACGCCTGCGGGCGTGCCGGTTTTTCCCCGTCAGAGCCGGGGCTAGTCGTTTTGCAGGTAGCTGAGCAGGCGCAGGATCTCGAGGTACAGCCAGACCAGGGTCACGGTCAGGCCCAGCGCGATGCCCCACGCCGCCTTCTCCGGCGCGCCCGCCCGGATCATCTGGTCAGCCGCGTCGAAGTCGATCAGGAAGCTGAAGGCCGCGATGCCGATCATCACCAGCGAGAAGATGATGGCGATCGGTCCGCCGCTCCGCAGGCCGAGGCCTGTGCCGCCGCCGACGTGGAACATCGCCAGGATGAAGTTGCCGAGCATCAGGAACAGCGCTCCGAACAGGGCGGCGACGACCATCCGGGTGAACTTGGGCGTGACCCGGATGGCGCCCGTCTTGTAGACGACGAGCATCCCGAAGAACACACCGACGGTGCCCAGAACGGCCTCCCCGATCAGCGCGCCGGCGTTGGCGTTGGAGACCTGGAAGTTGGCGAAGACGAACGAGACGGCGCCGAGGAAAAGGCCCTCGAGAACCGCGTAGCTGAGCACGATCGCCGGGCTGTCCTGCTTGCGCCCGAAGGTGGCGATCAGCACCAGCCCGAGGCCGCCGAGCGCGCCGATCAGGGTCAGCGGCATCGCCAGCGCCAGGTTCGAGGCCACCATGAAGTAGGACACGACCGCGGCGCCGATCAGCACGGCCAGCGTGATGCCGGTCTTGGTGACGACGTCGTCGATGGTCAGCGGCCGAGACGCCCTGGTGTCCTGGTAGGGAGCCGCGTAGGGGTCGGCCTGGTAATAGCCCTGGGCCGCGCCAGTGCCGAATTGCGCGTATCCCCCGCTCTGCCTGGGCAGCGAACGAAATACCGGGTTACTTGTCTCCCGCACCGTCGGATCCTCTCTTAATGGCTATGGGTTCGAGCTGTGCGAACACCTGCTCAACGACCAGCGGGTCGCCCTAGTTCCCAACGGACCTGCTGTTTTCTCGCTGTTTTGAGGCTATTTAACGGGCTCTGCTGTTGTCGTCCGGTCAAACATAAACCTTACCCGCGGGGATCGCTGCGGTCGTGACGATCTAGATTGCTGGTCGAGACCGGGCGGCGATTGGGAGGACGAGAGCGTTGACCGTGGCAGCTGTCGAATCCGACGAGGTCCTGACCCGGGTTGAAGGCGGCGTCGGGTTGATCACGCTCAACCGGCCCAAGGCGATCAACTCGCTGAATCAGACGATGGTGGACGCGTTGAGCGCGGTGCTCACCCGTTGGGAAAACGACGACGCGGTGCGGGCGGTCGTGCTGTCCGGGGCGGGCGAACGCGGATTGTGCGCGGGCGGCGACTTGGTGCCGCTCTACCAAAGCATGCGCGAGGACGGGGCCCAGGCGCGGCGATTCTGGCGGGACGAGTATCTGCTCAACGGGCAGATCGGCCGGTTCGCCAAGCCGTACGTGTCGCTGATGGATGGCATCGTGATGGGCGGCGGGGTCGGCGTCAGCGCGCACGGGAGCGTACGTGTGGTGACCGAGACCTCGAAGGTCGCCATGCCCGAGGTCGGCATCGGCTTCATCCCCGACGTCGGCCAGATGTACTTGCTGTCGCGGGCGCCCGGCGCCCTGGGCATGCACGCTGCGCTGACCGGGTCGCCGTTCACCGGCGCCGACGCCATCGCGCTGGGATTCGCCGACCACTACGTGCCGCACAGCGAACTCGACGCGTTCACCCGAACGACCGTCGCCGATGGTGTCGAAAACGCGCTGGCGCGGCACGCGATCGAACCCCCACCCAGTGAGCTTGCCGCACAACGGGAATGGATCGACGAGTGCTATGCAAGCGACAGCGTGGTGGATATCATGGCCGCGCTTCGGGGGCATGACGCGGGACCGGCCAATGACGCCGCGAAAGTGATCGCCATCCGCTCCCCCATCTCGCTGTCGGTGGCGTTCGAAGGGCTGCGTCGTGCGGCCACAATGGAAACGCTGGAAGATGTTCTGACCCAGGACTATCGGATGGCGTCGGCGGCATCGCGTTCACCCGACTTCGTGGAGGGCATCCGTGCGCAGATCATCGACAAGGATCGCAATCCCAAATGGTCCCCGGCGACGCTGGCCGAGGTCACCGCGGCCGACGTGGAGGCGTATTTCGCGCCGGTCGACGACGACTTGAAATTCTAGAAAGGCGGTTGGCGTGCCAGAGAACTACGAGACCATCCTCGTCGAGCGCGATGCGCGGGTCGGGATCATCACGCTGAACCGCCCGCAGGCGCTCAACGCCCTCAACAGCCAGGTGATGACCGAAGTCACTAGCGCGGCAACCGAATTGGACGAAGACCCCGGAATCGGTGCGATCATCATCACCGGTTCGGCCAAGGCGTTCGCGGCCGGCGCCGACATCAAGGAAATGTCCGCCCTGACCTTCGCCGACGCGTTCGGCGCCGACTTCTTCGCCGGCTGGGGCAAACTCGCCGCTGTCCGCACCCCGACCATCGCCGCGGTGGCCGGACATGCGCTGGGCGGCGGCTGCGAGCTCGCGATGATGTGCGACCTGCTGATCGCCGCCGACACGGCGAAGTTCGGCCAGCCGGAGATCAAACTCGGTGTGCTGCCGGGCATGGGCGGTTCGCAGCGGCTGACGCGTGCCATCGGCAAGGCCAAGGCCATGGACCTCATCCTGACCGGGCGCACCATCGACGCCGCCGAAGCCGAACGGAGCGGCCTGGTTTCGCGGGTGGTGCCGGTCGACGACCTGCTGACCGAGGCCAAGGCCGTCGCCACCACCATTTCGCAGATGTCGCGCTCGGCGGCGCGAATGGCCAAGGAGGCCGTCAACCGTGCCTTCGAATCCACCCTGTCCGAGGGACTTCTCTACGAGCGCAGGCTGTTTCATTCGACGTTCGCGACCGAGGACCAGTCGGAGGGGATGGCGGCATTCATCGAGAAGCGGCCCCCCAACTTCACCCACCGATAGGACGCTTCGATGAGCGACCCGGGTCCCGCCACGACCGCCCCCGACGACGAAGCGGTGCACGAAGCCGCGCCGGAAGCCGCTGAGGCACCCCTCAAGCACGAGGCGCATCCGCATGAAAAGCCTTGGTGGGTGCGCCACTACACCTTCATGGGCACCGCGGTCGGCCTGGTTTTCATCTGGTTCTCGATGACGCCGTCGCTGCTGCCGCGAGGCGCGGTGTTTCAGGGCCTCGTGAGTGGGTTCTCCGGCGCCATCGGCTACGGGCTGGGGGTCTTCGCCGTCTGGCTGGTCCGTTACATGCGCACCCGGAACTACAGCCCGCCGCCGCCGCGCTGGGCGTGGAAGGTGCTGATCCCGGTCGGGCTGGTCGGCATGGTCGTGATGGCCATCCGGTTCCACGTCTGGCAGGACCGCGTGCGCGACCTAATGGGCGTCGCGCACCTGAAGTGGTACGACTACCCCATCGCCGCGGTGCTGTCGATCGTGGTGCTGTTCACGCTCGTCGAAATCGGCCAATTCATCCGGTGGCTGATCAGTTTCCTGGTCGGGCTGCTGGACCGGATTGCACCGTTTCGCCTCTCGGTGACCATCGTCGTGGTCGCGCTGGTGGTGCTGAGCATCACCTTGATGAACGGCGTCGTGCTGAAGTTCGCCATGCGGACCATGAACAACACCTTCGCGTCGGCCAATGACGAGGAGAGCCCCGACACGGCGCCACCCAAAACGCCGCTGCGGTCCGGTGGCCCGCAGTCGCTGGTGTCGTGGGAGTCGCTCGGCCGGGAGGGTCGCGTCTTCATCGAGGGTGGCCCGCGGGTCGACGAGCTGACCACGTTCAACGGATCCCCGGCCATGCAGCCGATCCGCGCCTACGCCGGGCTGAACTCCGCGGACGGCATCACCGCGACCGCCGAACTCGCGGCGCGCGAGCTGCAGCGCACTGGCGGGCTGCAGCGCGCCGTCGTCGCGGTCGCGACGACCACCGGCACCGGCTGGATCAATGAGGCGGAGGCCTCGACGCTGGAGTACATGTACAACGGCAACACCGCGATCGTCAGCATGCAGTACTCGTTCCTGCCGAGCTGGCTTTCGTTCCTGGTGGACAAGGAAAACGCCCGCCACGCCGGCCAGGCGCTGTTCGAGGCCGTCGACCGGCTGATCCGCCAGATGCCGGAAGGGCAGCGTCCCAAGCTCGTCGTGTTCGGTGAAAGCCTGGGATCGTTCGGGGGCGAGGCGCCGTTCATGAGCCTCAACAACGTGCTGGCCCGTACCGACGGCGCACTGTTCAGCGGGCCGACGTTCAACAACACCATCTGGACGGACCTGACCTCGACGCGCGACGCCGGCTCCCCGGAGTGGCTGCCGATCTACAACGACGGCAAGAACGTCCGATTCGTTGCTCGCGCAAGCGATCTCGGGCGTCCGGACGCCGCATGGGACCACCCGCGGGTGGTCTATCTCCAGCACGCCTCCGACCCGATCGCCTGGTGGACCCCGGATCTACTGTTCGCCAAGCCGGACTGGCTGCGCGAGAAACGCGGCTACGACGTGCTGCCCGAGACCTACTGGATCCCGGTGGTCACGTTCCTGCAGGTCTCGGCCGACATGGCGGTCGCGGTCGACGTGCCGGACGGGCATGGGCACCACTACGTCGCCGACGTAGCCAACGGCTGGGACGCGGTGCTGTCGCCGCCCGGCTGGACGCCGGAGAAGACGGACAAACTCCGGCCGCTGCTGCACTCCAACGGCTAGCGGCGATCGCA
>NZ_AUWQ01000026.1 GCF_000455205.1 Mycobacterium sp. UM_CSW
CGATGAGCCGGCGGCGCCGGCCGTCGACGCGCCGGCACCGGTCGACGCACCGGCACCGGTCGACGCGCCGGCACCGGTCGACGCGCCGGCGCCAGTTGCCGCGCCGCTGGAGCCCGCACCGGCGCCGCCGGCGGTCGAGGCGTCGACGCCGTGCGAGATTGCCGCGGACCAGCTTCCGCAGGCCGGGCAGTGACGGCTCAGGCGGGGCGCATCCGTAGCACGTCCTCGACGAAGTCCATCGATTCGCCGGGGTCGGCCCCCAGCGGGTTGACCAGCAGCGTCGTCACACCGGACTCGGCAAAGGCGGCCAGGCGTTCGGCGACGTATCCGCGGGGACCGACGAGCGACATCCCGCGCACCAACTCGTCGGGCACCAACGCGGTGGCCTCGCGCTTGCGCCCCGACAGGTATAGCTCCTGGATCCGGTCCGCGACTTCACCGAAGCCGTAGCGCGTGGCCAGGTTGTGGTAGAAGTTGCGGCCCTTGGCGCCCATCCCGCCGAGGTAAAGGGCGAGCTGCGGCTTGCTCCAGGCCAGCCGGTCTTCGACGTCGTCGCCGGTCGCCAGCGACGCGTGCACCATCACGTCGAGCGGCCCCAGCGCCGGGTCGCGCTTGGCTGCGCCGGCGGCCAGCGCCTCGCCCCACACCAGATAGGCCTTGTCCGGCAGGTAGAAGACGGGCTGCCAGCCCTCGGCGATCTCGGCGGTGAGCTCGACGTTCTTCGGGCCCAGCGCCGCGATCGAGATTGGAATTCGTTCGCGCACAGGATGATTGATGAGCTGAAGGGCCTTGCCTAGCCCGGTTCCGCGGTCCGCGGGCAACGGGATCTGGTAGTGCTTGCCGGCGTATTGCACCCGCTCGCGGCGCCACACCTGGCGGCAGATCTCCACGATCTCGCGGGTGCGGCCCAGCGGCGCGTCGAACTCGACGCCGTGGAACCCCTCCATCACCTGCGGCCCCGAGGTGCCGATGCCGAGGCGAAACCGCCCGTCGGACACGAAGTCCAGGCCCGCGGCCGTCATCGCCAGCAGCGATGGCGTGCGGATGTAGATGGGCAACACCCCCGACGCCAGCTCGACGGTGTTGGTCTTGGCGGCCAGATAACCGAGCTGGCTGACGGCGTCGAAGGCATACGCCTCGGCCACCACCGCCACCTCGATGCCGGCCTTTTCGAGTTCGACGACGCGGTCGACGGCCTCGTGAAAGCCGCCCGAGTAATCCAGAGCGATCCCGATTCGCATCAACGACTCTTACCACGGGGGGCGCGGCGCGCCGTCGCTGGCATCTCAGCCCGCCGAGGTCCCCGTCCAGTACTCCGCGAAACGTTGACCGTCGGCGCTGAGGCGGAGGATGTCGTTGCCCGTGAACGAGACCGGGCCGTCCGCAGCGCGGCCCTGGCCGATCCAGCGGGCCGCGACCAGGTCGCCGTCGCAGAGCGGGCCGAGTTGTACCGCAAAGTTCAAGTCCGCCAGCATGCTTCGGGTCTGCGCAACCGTCCGCTGAAGTTCGTCGGGTCCGTGCACGTCGCGGTCGGGCCAATGACCCACGAAGTCCTCGGTGACGATCTCGGCCGCGATCGGCCGGCCGGCCCAGAGTTCGGTGATCCAGCGGTCGTAAAGCTCATCCACGGACTGCATGGTCAGCGACTACCCGCTCGCAGGGCCGCAATCACGTCAGGGGCGCGACGACTTCAGGACCGGGGTTGTTGCGTCCGCCACGCGTTCATTTTCGAGAACAGGTCGATGACAGAGCGGAGTTCGGATTCCGGCGTGTCATCGAGCAGGCCGGCCATGTGCTCGTTGATCTCCCCGTAGAAGGCGTTCACCTTCTTCAGTTTCGCGGGATTCAAGCGCACCAGCACGCTGCGGCGGTCGCGGGGGTTCGGCTCCCGCTTCACGTAGCCGGCATTCTCCAGTCGGTCGAGCATCACCGTGACGCCGCCGGTGGTCAGTCCGGTGCAGCGGGCCAATTCGCCCGGTGTCGACGGCCCCATCAGGTCGAGCACATTGATGCATTGCATGTCGGTGAGGCGCAGGCCCACCCGGTCGGCGACTTGCTGGTTGTAGAGAATGCTCCCCGCGATGAACTGCCTGATGGTTCGGACGAACGTCTCGCGCAACTGGGCGTTCTCAGGGTTTGACATCGACCTCAACTCGCTTTAAAAAATAAGTATCTTATCCAATAAGATACTTTCCTACCGAGGAGACTCTGGACATGACGGCACCGACGACGAAAGCGTATCGGGGGATCGGCATGGAGGGCGTGATCGCCCGCTGGTATGCCAAGAGCACCCGCAAGGACATCGAGCGCTTCCGCGCGCTGGCCGCGCGCCTGCGCGAGGTGGTGCCGCAGGGCGGCGATGTGCTGGAGGTGGCGCCGGGACCGGGCTATCTCGCGATCGAATTGGCAAAGGATGGAACTCGTCGCGTGACCGGGCTCGACATCAGCCGGACGATGGTGGAGCTGGCACGCAACAACGCCGCCGCGGCGGGTGTCGAGGCCGACTTCCACCGGGGCGACGCCTCGGCGATGCCCTTCGGGGACAACAGCTTCGATCTCGTGGTGTGCACCGCGGCGTTCAAGAATTTCACCCAACCGCACCAGGCGCTCGAGGAGATATTTCGCGTGCTGCGGCCCGGCGGCACGGCGCTGGTGGTCGACTTGCACAAGGACGCGCCGATGTCGGAGATCAGAAACTACTTCCGCGCCATGGGACTTGGGCTGGTCGACCGCTGGGTGACCATTGCGACGTTTCGGTTCATGCTGCTGAAGCGGGCCTACACGCGAGCACAGGTCGAACAGCTGCTGGCGGATATTCCCTTCCGGGAAAAGGAAATTCGGGCCGAAGGGGTCGGCCTCGAAGTGTGGCTCCGAAAGTGATCTGACCGCTCGCTACTTCAGCAGCGCGACGACCTTCTCTTCGAGCGCGACCGGCTCGGCCTCGGGGTCCACCGGAACCGTCCGCGGTAGCTTCACGTCCGGATCGGCGAAGTCGCGATACTTCTTGTCGCCGCCCAGCGCGTAGAGCAGGTATCCGGTCAGCAGCGCCCGGACCGACCGCTGGGTGCGTCGGTGCAGGCCCGGCAGCCCGACCACCTTCGTCAGTCGCCGACCCTCGACGAGCCCCCCGGGCTTGGCCTTGGCGACGATGCGCAGCGTGGCCGTCTCCCATGCGGCATCCAGCGCCAGGGCGTTGGAGTTCAACGACTTCGGGTCGTCCGGCGCGGTCAGGATCAGGCCCGGGACCTTCAGCGCCGCGGCGGGCTGCTCGGCCGGGGGACTGGTGACCGCCGGGAAGAGCGCCGCGACGGCCGCGGGCTTGTCGGGCATCCCGGCCGCGGCGAACACGGCGGCCGAGCCGCCGAAGCCGTGGCCCACCACGCCGAGCTTGGCGGGATGCACGCTGATGTTGCCGGGTCCCAGGCGCACGCCCGCCACGATGTCGAGGGCGGTACCGAGATCGAAGGCGAAGTTCAGCACGGAGGGCGCCAGCCCGCGCTGGGTGTCGGGGGCACCGGCCACGATGCCCCAAGAGGCGAGGTGCTCCAGCAGGCCCGAATAGCGGGCCGCGCCGGCGAGCCAATCATGGCCGAACGCGATGCCGGGCAGGTTGAGGCCCGCTTCGGGCGTGTAGACCACCCCTGGCAAACCGGCGAAGGCCAGGTCGCCGCGCAAAACACGGTGCGGGCCACGGCGGCTGAGGGCTGCGACGAGCTTGCGGGTGCGGGCCACCCGTCGACGTTAGCGCATGGGCGTCCTAGGCGATGACCTCGATCAGGCCCACCCGCCACAGCACCGCGTAGAGCTGGCGCAGCGGGATGCTCAGCAAATGCGCGGCGGCGTCCGCCAAGGGGTCGCCCCCGGCGCCGATCGGCGACCGGCGGGGCTGCTTCGGCGCCGGCTTGACGGCCGCTCGGGTCGCGGGCGGGCTGGTCGCCACGTCGTTGTACAGAACAGCGGTCATGATTCCCTCCTGGAAGCTGTTACGCGGGCGAAAGATTCAAGAGTTGTCTTTGTCTGAATGCGGCACACGCCCGATATTCGATTTGTTTTTACGTTCACGGATTGCGGAAATTGACGCGCCTACGGGTTAGCTGGACAGTCGTCATTCCTGATCTGGCGAGCGTCAGTGCCGTCCTTTTCCGCTGGCCGGTGCCATAGATTTCGCAGTTCGCCTTACTCCCCGGTGGTTGCCAGTACTAGCCGATACCGCGAAGCTTAAATGCACAGTTCGCTGCGGCAATGACGCCTCCGAAAACGTCGGTAATACATCAGGTGAAATGAGCTTCGGATTTATGAATAAGGCATGAATTCAAATGAACCCGCGGTGACGTCGGGTGGTCGGGTCGGGCGTGGGATTCCGGTCCGCGGCGCCGCCCTGACGGCGGACTGCCGGGTTAGCCGCAGGTCAGCCGCGTAAAAGCGGCTTGCCGGGATGCCTGCCGTACCCTAGTCAGAATGTGCGGGATCGTCGGCTACGTCGGGCAGCGCCCGGCCTGCGAGGTCGTCATGGACGCGCTGCGCCGGATGGAGTACCGCGGCTACGACTCGTCGGGAGTCGCCCTGGTCGACGGCCACGGCAAACTCACCGTGCGGCGACGTGCCGGCCGGCTGGCCAACCTGGAGGCGGCCATCGAGGAAACGGCCGCGACGGCGCCGGAATCGCTGGCCGGCACCACCGGCCTGGGCCATACCCGCTGGGCCACCCACGGCCGGCCCACCGACCGCAACGCGCACCCGCATCGCGACGCCGCGGGCAAGATCGCCGTCGTCCACAACGGCATCATCGAGAACTTCCCGGCCCTGCGCCACGAGCTGGAGGCGGCCGGGGTCGAGTTCGCCAGCGACACCGACACCGAGGTCGCGGTGCACCTGGTGGCGCAGGCCTACCGAAATGGACCGACTGCTGGTGATTTCCCGGCCTCGGTGCTGGCGGTGCTGCGCCGCCTCGAGGGCCACTTCACCCTGGTGTTCGCCAACGCCGACGAGCCGGGCACCATCGTCGCCGCGCGCCGCTCCACCCCGCTGGTGCTCGGGATCGGCGACGGCGAGATGTTCGTCGGCTCCGACGTGGCGGCGTTTATCGAACACACCCGCAACGCCGTCGAACTCGGACAGGACCAGGCGGTCGTGATCACCGCGGACGGCTACCGCATCACCGACTTCCACGGCAACGACGACGCCGCGAGTGCCCGTGTCTTTCACATCGACTGGGACCTCGCCGCGGCCGAAAAGGGCGGCTACCCCTACTTCATGCTCAAGGAGATCGCCGAGCAGCCCACCGCGGTCGCCGACACGCTGCTCGGGCACTTCGTCGACGGCCGGATCGTCCTCGACGAGCAGCGGCTCTCCGATCAGGAGCTGCGCGAGATCGACAAAGTCTTCGTGGTCGCCTGCGGCACCGCGTACCACTCGGGGCTGCTGGCCAAGTACGCGATCGAGCACTGGACCCGGCTGCCGGTCGAGGTCGAGCTGGCCAGCGAATTCCGCTACCGCGACCCGGTGCTGGACCGCAGCACCCTGGTCGTCGCCATCTCGCAGTCCGGGGAAACCGCCGACACCCTGGAGGCGGTCCGGCACGCCAAGGACCAGAAGGCGAAGGTGCTGGCGATCTGCAACACCAACGGATCGCAGATCCCGCGCGAGTGCGACGCGGTGCTCTACACCCGCGCCGGCCCGGAGATCGGTGTCGCCTCGACGAAGACCTTCCTGGCGCAGATCGCCGCCAACTACCTGGTCGGCCTGGCGCTGGCGCAGGCCCGCGGCACCAAGTACCCCGACGAGGTCGAGCGCGAGTACCGCGAGCTGGAGGCGATGCCCGACCTGGTGGCCCGGGTGCTCGCGACCATCGAGCCGGTCGCCGCGCTGGCGCATCAGTTTGCGCAATCGTCGACCGTGCTGTTCTTGGGTCGGCACGTCGGCTACCCGGTGGCGCTGGAGGGCGCGCTGAAGCTCAAGGAGCTGGCCTACATGCACGCCGAGGGGTTCGCCGCCGGCGAGCTCAAGCACGGCCCGATCGCGCTGATCGAGGACGGGCTGCCGGTCATCGTCGTGATGCCCTCGCCCAAGGGTCAGGCCACGCTGCATTCCAAGCTGCTGTCCAACATCCGCGAGATCCAGACCCGCGGGGCGGTGACCATCGTCATCTCCGAGGAGGGCGACGACACCGTGCGCCCCTACGCCGATCACCTGATCGAGATCCCCTCGGTGTCAACCCTTCTGCAGCCGCTCTTGTCGACCATCCCGCTGCAGGTGTTCGCCGCGTCGGTCGCGCAGGCCCGTGGCTACGACGTCGACAAGCCGCGAAACTTGGCCAAGTCCGTCACCGTCGAATAGTCTCTCCGCGCGGACAATTCATCCGAGTGAAGGGGAGGCACGTTGCCGGCCGATGGTCCGTCGCCGCGGGGGAGACGCTTCCGAAGGGTCTTGATCATCGGCCTGGTGGTCCTCTTCGTTGCGACCTATGCCATCACGGTGGGGCTCTACTCCAAGTCCGGGTGCGGCTGCCCCCGCCAGGTCACCGACGGCCAGCCGACGCCCGACGGCACCACCGTGACAATCGATCTGCAAGAGCTTCAGTCGGTGAAGGGCGGCCTGACCGGCAATGTCACCGTGTCGCCCGGACCCGAGCTGCTGGATCCGCTGACGGGCGGCCTCAAGGAGGACCTCACTGTCGCGGTCCACTCGGCGGTGTCGCCCACCCGGCGCACCTGGTCGAAGGGCATGGTGCCGGGCGTGATTCCCGTCCCGCTGACCATCACCGGGGACCCGTCGGATTACCCGTTCGACCACTACCACTCCGGCCCGATCACGGTTGACCTTCTGCACGGCGCCTCCCAAGTGCCGCAACGGGCGTCGGTGACGTTCGTCGACCGCCTTCCGGGTTGGCGCGTCGACATACCCGTCAGCGGCAAAGCGGATATCCCCGCGCCCTACCGGGTCGAGTTGCACCGGTCGCCGAGCACGGTGGCCTTCGCCGCCGTCCTCGTCGCCATGCTGATCGCGCTCGCCGGGATAGGCCTGTTCGTCGCCCTGCAGACGGCGCTCGACCGGCGCAAGTTTCAGCCGCCGATGACGACCTGGTATGCCGCGATGCTCTTTGCGGTGATGCCGCTGCGCAACGCTCTGCCCGACTCGCCGCCCATCGGGTCATGGATCGACGTGACCGTCACGCTGTGGGTGATCGTCGCGTTGGTGAACGCGATGCTGCTCTACATCTACTGCTGGTGGCGCCACCTGCGACCCGAGGCGTCTTAGCCGAAGTTTCACCGTGTCACGCCAGGCGTGCCAAAGTGGACCACGTGGCGAACGCATCGGTCGGGACACGGCTGCGGCGAATCTGGTTCGCGGTGTGGCGTTTCGTCGTCACCGCGCCGCTGACCTACACCTGGCTGCTGGTGCTGGCGATCACGACGATCATCCAGAACGAGTTGCCCGGCCGGCAACTGCACTCCGTGCTGTTGCACCGATCTACCAACATTCACGCGCTCGGCACCGACCCGCTCGACGTGCTGTTCTCCAGCCTGCTGTGGATCGACGGCAAGAACCTGGAACCGTACCTGCTGCTGTTCTCCCTGTTCCTCGCGCCGGCCGAGCACTGGCTGGGCCAGTTACGTTGGCTCACAATCGGATTGACCTCCCACATCCTGGCCACCTATATCAGCGAGGGCATCCTGTACTTCGCGATCGAGGAGCACGAGGCGCCGGAACGGCTGGTGCACGCCCGCGACATCGGGGTCAGCTATTTTCTGGTCGGCGTGATGGCGGTGCTGACCTATCACATCGCGCGGCCCTGGCGCTGGGGCTATCTCGGGGTGCTGCTGGTCATCTTCGGTTTCCCGTTGCTGACGATGACCCGCCACGGGGTGAACTTCACCGCGATCGGTCATTTCGCCGCGATCCTGATCGGGCTCTGCTTCTATCCGATGGCGCGCGAGCGCAAGCGCCCGGCGCTGAATCCCGCGAAAATCAGGGCGGCTTTCCGGCGAATCGGAACGCGCGAGGGCTAGGCGATGGGGCGGCAGGTACGCGCGCTCTACGGCGCGTCGCTGTCCCCCGACGCCACCGCGTTCGCCCACCTCGTCGACGACGGCGGCTATCCCCATGCGGTGCAGCGCTTCCTGCGCGGCCGCCGGGCCAGCTCGTCGCGCAACGTCGAGCTTCCGATCGAGGGCCCGGTCTCGCGGGTGATCCACTCCGCGGACGGGCACTGGCTGGCCTGCGAGGTGGCCCCGGAGGGCTTCACCCGCCGGCAGATCTGGGTCGTCACCACCGATCCCGACGACCGGATGGCCTGGCGCATCGACCGCGAGGAGGCCGGCACCGCCGAGCTGATCGGGTGGGACGGCACCCGGGTGGCGGCGATCCTGACCGGTGAGGACGGGGTCGGGCAGTCCTGCCTGATCGATCCGGCCGACGGCAATTGCGTTGTGCTAGACCGCCGTTCCGGCGCCCGGCTCGTCGACGCGTGGGCCGGGGCGGCGCTGATCCGGGTCGGGCCGCGCGGCTACCAGGAGATGGTCATGCTGCATGGGGACACCGAAATCGCGCTGTTGCCTTCGGATCCCGGCTCGGTGACGGCCAAGGGCGTCATCCTCGACGACCACCATCCGCGCCGCCTGCGCTACGGCCCGACCGGCGAGCTGAGCAGGCTGTACCGTCCGGGCGCGGGCGGCGACGGGTACTTCCGGGCCTTGCTCATCAGCGACAACGGCTGCGAGCACGCCCGGCTGGTGGAGGTCATCGCCACGCTGGACGGGGTGAGCTACTTCGTGGTCGCCGAGCGGCCCGACTGCGATCTGGACGAGTTCGTCGTCAGCGACGACATGTCCACCGTCGCGTTGCTGTGGAACCTGCACGGCCGCAGCGAGTTACAGATCCTGCACTACACCGACTACTCGCTGGCCGAACCGATCCCGCTGCCGGGCGACGTCGCCGGCGAGCTGACCATCAGCGCCGGCGGCTCGATGGTGGCGATGACCGTGCAGGGCCCGGCGATGCCGCGAACCGTCGAGCTGGTCGACACCCGCACCCGGGCATGGCAACTCATCGACTCAGAACCCAGTCGCGGCCCGATCGCCTCGGGCTTGGCCGCCCGGCCTTCGCTCGAGATGATCACCGCCCGTGACGGCCTGCAGCTGCCGTCCTGGCTGTACCGGGCGAGCGAAAACTGCTCAAGCGCTTTGGTTTACCTGCACGGCGGCCCGGAGGGCCAGGCCCGGCCCGACTACAGCGAGATCTTCCCCGAGCTGCTGGACGCCGGGATCAGCGTGCTGACGCCGAACGTGCGCGGTTCCGGCGGGCTGGGCCGCAGCTTCGTGCACGCCGACAACAAGGGCAAGCGGTTCGCGGCCATCGACGACGTCGTTGACTGTGTCCGCTTCCTGGTCGACAACGGGCTGGCCGACCCGGGGCGGATCGCGTGTGCGGGCTGGTCCTACGGCGGCTACCTGACGATGGCGGCCCTGACGTTTCACCCGGACTTGTTCGCGGCCGGCGTCACCATCTGCGGCATGAGCGATCTGACCACGTTCTACCGCAACACCGAGCCGTGGATCGCCGAGGCCGCCTACCCGGAGTACGGCCACCCGGTCAACGACCGCGCGCTGCTGGAGCGGCTCTCGCCGCTGCGCCGGGTCGACGTGCTGACCGCGCCGCTGCTGGTGGTGCACGGCGCGCACGACACCAACGTCCCGGTCAGCGAATCGGAACAGATCGTCGACGCGTTGCGGCGCGCGGGCCGGCAGGTGCGCTACATGTTGTTCGCCGACGACGGCCACGAGATCACCAAGCGCGAGAACCGCGCCGCTCTGGCCGAGGCGATGACCGCATGGCTGACGGAGGCGTTCGCCCGGCGCGCCTAGGGCATGGAATGCTTGCGGTGATGCGGCACTACTACTCCGTAGACGCCATCCGCGACGCCGAAGCGCCGCTGCTGGCCAGCCTCCCCGACGGCGCGCTGATGCGCCGCGCGGCCTTCGGGCTGGCCACCGCGATCGTCGCCGAGCTGACCGCGCGCGCGGGCGGGGTCGCCGGCCGGCGGGTGTGCGCGGTGGTCGGCTCGGGCGACAACGGCGGTGACGCGCTGTGGGCGGCGACCTTCGTGCGCCGCCGCGGGGCGGCCGCCGACGCGGTGCTGCTCAACCCGGAGCGCACCCACCGCAAGGGACTCGCGGCGTTCCGCAAGGCCGGCGGTCGCGTCGTCGAAAGAGTTTCGCCCGCAACAGATCTCGTGATCGACGGCGTCGTGGGGATCTCCGGCTCCGGCCCGCTGCGGCCCGCGGCGGCCGATGTGTTCGCGTCCGCCGATGCAATCCCGGTGGTCGCCGTCGACATCCCCAGCGGCATCGACGTGGCCACCGGCGCGGTCACCGGCCCCGCGGTACACGCGGCGCTGACCGTCACGTTCGGTGGGCTCAAACCCGTGCACGCGCTGGCCGACTGCGGCCGCGTCGAGCTGATCGACATCGGCTTGGATCTGCCCGAGACCGACCTGCTGGGTTTCGAGGCCGCCGACGTCGCGGCGCGCTGGCCGGTGCCCGGACCGCACGACGACAAGTACACCCAGGGGGTGACGGGCGTGATGGCCGGGTCGTCGACCTACCCCGGCGCCGCCGTCCTGTGCACCGGCGCCGCCGTAGCCGCCACCTCCGGCATGGTCCGCTACGCGGGCAGCGCGCACACGCAGGTGCTGGCGCAGTGGCCCGAGGTGATCGCGTCGCCAACCCCGGCCGCGGCCGGGCGGGTGCAGGCGTGGGTGGTCGGGCCGGGCTTGGGCACCGACGAAACCGGGGCCGCGGCGTTGTGGTTCGCGCTGGAGAGCGACCTTCCGGTGATCGTCGACGCCGACGCGCTGACCATCCTCGCGGCCCACCCCGAGCTCGTCATGAGCCGCGCCGCGCCCACGGTGCTGACCCCGCACGCGGGTGAATTCGCCCGGCTGGCGGGGAATCCGCCGGGCGATGACCGGGTGGCCGCGTGCCGGAAGCTGGCCGACGCGTTCGGCGCCACCGTGCTGCTCAAGGGCAACGTCACGATCATCGCCGACCCCGGCGGGCCGGTCTACCTCAATGCGGCCGGGCAGTCCTGGGCGGCCACGGCCGGGTCCGGCGATGTGCTGTCCGGGATGATCGGCGCGCTGCTGGCGTCCGGGCTGCCGGCCGCCGAGGCGGCCGCGGCGGCGGCGTTCGTGCACGCGCGGGCGGCCGCGCTGTCGGCCGCCGACCCGGGCCCGGGTGAGGCGCCGACGTCGTCGTCGCGGATG
The DNA here is from genome assembly GCF_000455205.1 of Mycobacterium sp. UM_CSW. Taxonomy (GTDB): domain Bacteria; phylum Actinomycetota; class Actinomycetes; order Mycobacteriales; family Mycobacteriaceae; genus Mycobacterium. Next base: position 11,264 of record NZ_AUWQ01000026.1, read on the forward strand.
GTCCCGCACATCCGGGCCGCCCTGGCCGAGTTGTAGCCATCGAGAAAGGATCCGCCGTGTCCCGCCGCCACCCGTCCCTGCCCGCGCATGCGATCGCCCCCGCCTACACCGGCCGCTTGTTCACCGCGCCGGTGCCCGCGCTGCGGCTGCCCGAGGAGTCGATGGACCCCGAGGCCGCCTACCGCTTCATCCACGACGAGCTGATGCTCGACGGCAGTTCGCGGCTGAACCTGGCCACGTTCGTCACCACCTGGATGGATCCCGAGGCCGGCAAGCTGATGGCCGAGACGTTCGACAAGAACATGATCGACAAGGACGAATACCCGGCGACCGCGGCCATCGAGCAGCGCTGCGTCTGCATGGTGGCCGACCTGTTCCACGCCGAGGACCTGCGCGACGACGACCCGTCCAGCGCGATCGGGGTGTCGACGATCGGGTCCAGCGAGGCGGTGATGCTGGGCGGGCTGGCGCTGAAATGGCGGTGGCGCCAACGGATCGGCAAAGGCTGGGAGAAGCGGACCCCCAACCTGGTGATGGGCTCCAACGTCCAGGTGGTGTGGGAAAAGTTCTGCCGCTATTTCGACGTAGAGCCGCGCTACCTGCCGGTGGAGGAGGGGCGCTATGTGATCACCCCCGAGCAGGTCGTCGACGCCGTCGACGAGGACACCATCGGCGTGGTGGCCATCCTGGGCACCACCTACACCGGCGAGCTCGAACCCATCGCCCAGATCTGCGCGGCGCTGGACAAGCTGGCGGCCGGCGGTGGCGTGGATGTTCCGGTGCACGTCGACGCCGCCAGCGGGGGCTTCGTGGTGCCGTTCCTGCACCCGGGCCTGGAATGGGATTTCCGGCTGCCCCGGGTGGTGTCGATCAACGTCAGCGGCCACAAGTACGGGCTGACCTACCCCGGCATCGGGTTCGTCGTGTGGCGCAGCGCCGAGCACCTCCCGGACGAACTCGTGTTCCGGGTCAACTACCTGGGCGGAGACATGCCGACCTTCACGCTGAACTTCTCCCGACCCGGCAACCAGGTGGTCGGCCAGTACTACAACTTCCTGCGGCTGGGCCGCGAGGGATACACCAAGGTGATGCAGAGCCTGTCGTCGACCGCGCGCTGGCTCGGCGATCAGCTGCGCGAAGGCGAGCATTGCGAGCTGATCTCCGACGGCTCGGCGATCCCGGTGATCAGCTTCCGGCTCGCCAGGGACCGCGGCTACACCGAGTTCGACGTCTCCCACGAGCTGCGCGGCTACGGCTGGCAGGTGCCCGCCTACACCATGCCGGACAACGCCACCGACATCTCGGTGCTGCGCATCGTGGTGCGCGAAGGGCTCTCCGCCGACCTGGCCCGCGCGCTGCATGACGACGCCCGCAGCGCGCTGGCGTCGCTGGACAAGCTCAAGCCCGGCGGGCACTACGACGCCCAGCATTTCGCGCACTGAGCCTCGCTGCTTGTCACATCCGTCACATTGGCCCCGGCGGGGGAGGGATGTCTCTTGTGCCCGCCTCAGAGCGACAACCGGGCACATCGTGGGCCGCCCCGAGCGGGTGACTGCAGTGACGGCTGAGGGCGAGGCGCGCTTCCCCTCGAAGGGTTCTGGGACAATGGCGGTCATGAAAGGCCCCGCCGCCGTTACGCCGATCTCCCTGACGCCCGGGGTCCTCGCCGAGGCCGTGGTGGACCTGGGCGCCATCGCGCACAACGTGCGGGTGCTGCGCGAGCACGCCGGTGGCGCGGGGGTGATGGCGGTGGTCAAGGCCGACGGCTACGGCCACGGCGCGACTCGGGTCGCCCGCGCGGCGCTGGCGGCCGGGGCGGCCGAGCTGGGGGTGGCCACCGTCGACGAGGCGCTGGCGCTGCGCGCCGACGGGATCACCGCGCCGGTGCTGGCGTGGCTGCACCCGCCCGGCATCGACTTCGGCCCCGCGCTGCTGGCGGACGTGGAGATCGCTGTGTCTTCGGTGCGTCAGCTCGACGAGGTGACCGACGCGGTGCGCCGCACGGGACGCACGGCGACGGTGACCGTCAAGGTCGACACCGGGCTCAACCGCAACGGCGTCGCCCCGGCGAACTACCCGGCGATGCTGACCGCGCTGCGCCAGGCCGTCGCCGAGGACGCCATCCGGCTGCGCGGGCTGATGTCGCACATGGTGTTCGCCGACCAGCCCGAGAACCCGATCAACGACGTTCAGGCCCAACGGTTTTCCGACATGATCGCGCAGGCGCGCGCCGAGGGCCTGCGGTTCGAGGTCGCGCACCTGGCAAATTCGTCGGCCACGATGTCGCGCCCCGACCTGGCCTTCGACCTGGTGCGTCCCGGCATCGCGGTGTACGGCCTGAGCCCGGTGCCCCAGCTCGGTGACATGGGGTTGGTCCCGGCGATGACGGTGAAATGCGCTGTCGCGCTGGTCAAATCGATTCGCGCCGGCGACAGCGTTTCCTACGGGCACACCTGGACCGCGCAACGCGACACCAACCTGGCGCTGATGCCGATCGGGTACGCCGACGGCGTATTCCGCTCGCTGGGTGGGCGCCTGGAGGTGCTGATCAACGGGAGGCGACGCCCCGGTGCGGGCCGCATCTGCATGGACCAGTTCGTCGTCGACCTCGGTCCCGGGCCGCTCGACGTGGCCGAGGGCGACGAGGCGATCCTGTTCGGGCCGGGCACCCGGGGCGAGCCCACCGCACAAGAGTGGGCAGACCTGCTCGGCACCATCCACTACGAAGTGGTCACCAGCCCGCGGGGGCGGATCACCAGGACCTATCGCGAGGCCGAAACCATTGAGCCCTGACAAAACCCGCAGGCGCCACAGGGGCAGAGCCTGGCTTGCGGGAGGGGCCGGGGTGACCGCCGTCGCCACCATCGTCGGAGCCTCCGCCCGCCGCTCGATGACCCAGCGCGCGACGCTGCTCGAAGACCCTTACGCCGAAGAGGATTTCGAGACGATCGACAACGACCGCGCCTACGTGGTGACCACGCCCGACGGGGTCTCGCTGGCGGTCCGCGAGGCCGGCCCGCCCGACGCACCGGTGACCATGGTCTTCGTCCACGGATTCTGCCTGCGCATGGGCGCCTTCCATTTCCAGCGCACCCGGCTGCCGAATCGATTGGCCCCGCCCGTCCGGATGGTGTTCTACGACCAGCGCGGCCACGGGCGATCCGGCGCCGGCGCGCCCGAAACCTACAACCTCACCCAACTGGGCGAGGACCTCGAGACCGTGCTGAGGGCCGTGGCCCCCCACGGGGTGGTGGTGCTGGTCGGCCACTCGATGGGTGGCATGACGGTGTTGTCGCACGCGCGCCAGTTCCCCGGCCAGTACGGCAAGCGGATCGTCGGCGCCGCGATCATCTCTTCCGCGGCCGAGGGCGTGACGCGATCGCCGTTGGGCGAGATCCTGAAAAACCCTGCGCTGGACGCATTTCGGTTCACGGCGCGGTCCGCGCCCAAGCTGATGCACCGCGGCCGCAACGTGTCGCGGTCGCTGATCGGCCCGATCCTGCGGGCCGCCTCCTACAGCGACCTACAGGTCAGCCGCAGCCTGGACGCGTTCTCCCAGCGGATGATGAACGGCACCCCGATCGACACCATGGTTGGCTTTCTGGACGCCCTGGAAAAACACGACGAGACCGCCGGGCTGTGGACGTTGCTCAAGGTGCCGACCCTGATCGCGTGCGGCGATCATGACCTGCTCACCCCGGACGAATACTCGCGGAAGATGGCGGCCTCGCTGCCGCGCTCCGAGCTGGTCATCGTCTCCGGGGCCAGCCACCTGGCGCTGCTGGACAAGCCCGAGGCCATCAACGACGGGCTGGTCCGGCTCGTCCACCGGGCTGTGCCGGGCGAGATGGCGCTGCGGTACCGGCGACTGCGGGAAAGGTTGCGGCGCAATGGCTGATCGCGTCGACCCGCCGCGCCCGGCTTCGCCGCGCTTGCGATCGCCGCGGGCTGACAGCGTCGACGGGCAGGGCACGGCCACCTGCGAGCGCGTCGAGGACACCGTCGCGCTGGGCTCGCGGCTGGGCAGCCAGCTGCGCGCGGGCGACGTGGTGGTGCTCTCCGGACCGCTTGGTGCGGGAAAGACGGTGCTGGCCAAGGGGATTGCCGCGGCGATGGACGTCGATGGCCCGGTCACCTCGCCGTCGTACGTGCTGGCGCGGGTGCACCCGCCGCGGCGGCCGGGCGCGCCCGCGATGATTCACGTCGACATGTACCGGCTGCTGGATCACGGGGGCGCCGACCTGCTGGGCGAGCTGGACTCGCTGGACCTAGACACCGATCTCGACGACGCGGTCGTCGTGGTCGAGTGGGGCGAGGGCCTGGCCGAACGGCTGTCGGAGCGGCACCTCGACGTCCGGCTCGAGCGCGTCAGCCACTCCGACGTGCGGATCGCGACCTGGGAGTGGGGGCGCTCGTGAACGTGCTTGCGCTCGACACCGCCACCCCTGCCGTGACGGCGGGCGTCGTACGACTCGAGGACCTGACGGTCCTGGCCGAGCGGGTCACCCACGACGCCCGCGCGCACGCCGAGCGGCTGACCCCCAATGCGCTGGCCGCCCTCGCCGACGCCGGGCTGACCATGGGCGATCTCGACGCCGTCGTGGTGGGCTGCGGACCCGGCCCGTTCACCGGCCTGCGGGCCGGGATGGCGACCGCCGCCGCGTACGGGCACGCGCTGGGCATCCCGGTGCGCGGGGTGTGCAGCCTGGACGCCATCGGGGTGCGCACCACCGGCGACGTGCTGGTGGTCACCGACGCCCGGCGCCGCGAGGTCTACTGGGCCCGGTATCGCGACGGGTTCCGCATGGCGGGTCCCGGCGTCAATGCCCCAGCCGACGTCGACCCCGGCACGGCCGTCGCGGTCGCCGGCTCGCCCGAGCACGCCGCCCGGTTCGGCCTGCCGGTCTGCGGGCCGGCCCACCCGACGCCGGCGGGCCTGGTGGCGGCGGTACCCGACTGGTCCGAGCGCCCACTGCCGCTCGTGGCGCTGTACCTGCGCCGCCCCGACGCCAAGCCCCTGGCGGCACCCCGATGACCGCGTGCAGCGAGCACGTGACCATCGGCGCCTTGACACCCGCCGACGCCGAGCGCTGCGCCGAGCTGGAGGCGGTGCTGTTCCCGGGCGACGACCCTTGGCCCGCGGTGGCGTTCAACCGCGAGCTCGCCGCCAAGCACAACCACTACGCGGCCGCCCGGGTCGGCGACATCCTGGTCGGCTACGCCGGCATCTCGCGGTTGGGCCGCGTCCCGCCGTTCGAGTACGAGGTGCACACCATCGGGGTGGATCCGGCCTATCAAGGCAGGGGCATCGGCCGCCGGCTGCTCGACGACCTGCTCGATTTCGCCGGCGACGGCGTCGTCTACCTGGAGGTTCGCACCGACAACGAGGCGGCCATCGGGCTCTACCGCAGCGCAGGATTCGCGCAGATCGGCCTGCGCAAGCGCTACTACCGGGTCAGCGGCGCCGACGCGTACACCATGCGGCGGGAGGGGCAATGATCGTCCTGGCAATCGAAACCTCCTGCGACGAAACGGGAGTCGGGATCGCGCGCCTCGACGAGGACGGCACCGTGACACTGCTCGCCGACGAGGTGGCGTCCAGCGTCGACGAACACGTCCGCTTCGGCGGCGTCGTCCCCGAGATCGCCTCGCGCGCGCATCTGGAGGCGCTCGGCCCGGCCATGCGCCGCGCGCTGGCGACGGCGGGGCTCGACAAGCCCGACGTCGTTGCGGCCACCATCGGGCCCGGGCTGGCCGGCGCACTGCTGGTGGGAGTGGCTGCGGCCAAGGCGTATTCGGCCGCCTGGGACGTGCCGTTCTACGCCGTGAACCACCTGGGCGGGCACCTGGCCGCCGACGTCTACGAACACGGACCCCTGCCCGAATGCGTGGCTCTGCTGGTGTCGGGCGGGCACACCCACCTGCTGCACGTGCGCTCCCTCGGCGAGCCGATCGTCGAACTGGGCAGCACCGTCGACGACGCCGCCGGCGAGGCCTACGACAAGGTGGCGCGGCTGCTGGGGTTGGGCTACCCGGGCGGCAAGGTGCTCGACGACCTGGGCCGCACCGGCGATCCCGACGCCATCCCGTTGCCGCGCGGCATGACCGGTCCCCGCGACGACCCGTACGCGTTCAGCTTCTCCGGGCTCAAGACCGCCGTCGCGCGCTACGTCGAAAGCCACCCCGACGCGGCCACCGCCGACGTCGCCGCCGGCTTCCAGGAGGCGGTCGCCGACGTGCTCACCGGAAAGGCGGTGCGCGCGGCGAGCGAGCTCGGCGTCTCGACGCTGCTGATCGCCGGGGGAGTGGCCGCGAACTCGCGATTGCGGGAGCTGGCCACCGAGCGCTGCGCGGCGGCCGGCCTCACGCTGCGCATCCCCCGGCCCCGGCTGTGCACCGACAACGGGGCGATGATCGCCGCCTTCGCCGCGCACCTGGTGGCGGCGGGCGCGGCGCCGTCGCCGCTGGACGTCCCCAGCGACCCCGGCCTGCCGGTGGTAAAAGCCCAGGTGGGCTGACGTTCGCTCTGCGCGGACACGCCGGGAGGCGAGAAGCACCATGGCGCCCTTGAGTGCTAGCACTCGCATGTATAGAGTGCTAGGTGGCAATCGGCCAAGCCCCTGTGTCGGCACCCGCGACGACGGCGCGAGGGCACGGATGGATGCTGGGTCAACTGATAATCCGGCCGGGGCGAATGCCCCGGACCCGGATCTAACACATGTCCGGGGCGAAGGCTCCGGCCCGATCTAACTAGTGGAGGGCTCCAATCGTGGCGAAGGTGAACATCAAGCCACTCGAGGACAAGATTCTCGTGCAGGCCAACGAGGCCGAGACCACGACCGCGTCCGGTCTGGTCATTCCTGACACCGCCAAGGAGAAGCCGCAGGAAGGCACCGTCGTCGCAGTCGGCCCGGGCCGTTGGGACGAGGACGGCGAGAAGCGGATCCCGCTGGACGTCTCGGAGGGTGACACCGTCATCTACAGCAAGTACGGCGGCACCGAGATCAAGTACAACGGCGAGGAGTACCTGATCCTGTCCGCGCGCGACGTGCTGGCTGTCGTATCCAAGTAAGGACCGTGTTCCGCCCCGGCGATCCCCGCGCACCCCGCGGGTGATTTCCGGGGCGGCATGCGTTGTGAAGGAGCCTGATGAGCAAAGTTATTGAGTACGACGAAACCGCGCGCCGCGCTATGGAGGCCGGCGTGAACAAGCTCGCCGACGCCGTCCGGGTGACGCTGGGGCCGCGCGGCCGGCATGTGGTGCTGGCCAAGGCCTTTGGCGGGCCCGCGGTCACCAACGACGGCGTCACCGTCGCGCGCGAGATCGACCTGGAGGACCCGTTCGAGAACTTGGGCGCTCAGCTGGTGAAGTCGGTGGCCACCAAGACCAACGACGTCGCGGGCGACGGCACCACTACCGCGACCGTGCTGGCGCAAGCGCTGGTCAAGGACGGGCTGCGGATGGTCGCCGCGGGCGCCAACCCGATCGCGCTGGGCGTCGGGATCGGCAAGGCCGGTGACGCGGTGTCCGAGGCGCTGCTGGCCGAGGCCACCCCGGTCTCCGGCAAGGAGGGGATCGCGCAGGTGGCGACGGTGTCGTCGCGCGACCCGCACATCGGTGAGCTGGTCGGCGAGGCGATGACCAAGGTCGGCGCCGACGGCGTCGTCAGCGTCGAGGAATCCTCCACCCTGAACACCGAGCTGGAGTTCACCGAGGGCGTCGGCTTCGACAAGGGCTTCCTGTCGGCGTATTTCGTCACCGACTTCGACTCGCAGGAGGCCGTGCTCGACGACCCGCTGATCCTGCTGCACCAGGAGAAGATCAGCTCGCTGCCCGATCTGCTGCCGATGCTGGAGAAGGTCGCCGAATCGGGCAAGCCGCTGCTGATCGTCGCCGAGGACGTCGAGGGTGAGGCCCTGGCGACGCTGGTCGTGAACTCGATCCGCAAGACGTTGAAGGCAGTTGCGGTCAAGGCGCCGTTCTTCGGTGACCGCCGCAAGGCGTTCCTCGAGGACCTCGCCGTGGTCACGGGCGGGCAGGTGATCAACCCCGACGCCGGCCTGCTGCTGCGCGAGGTCGGCGCCGAGGTGCTGGGCTCGGCCCGCCGCGTGGTCGTCAGCAAGGACGACACGATCATCGTCGAGGGCGGCGGCTCCAAGGAGGCGGTCGCCAACCGCGTCAAGCAGCTGCGCGCCGAGATCGAGAAGAGCGACTCCGACTGGGATCGCGAGAAGCTGCAGGAGCGGCTGGCCAAGCTGGCCGGCGGCGTGGCCGTCATCAAGGTCGGTGCCGCCACCGAGACGGCGCTCAAGGAGCGCAAGGAAAGCGTCGAGGACGCCGTCGCGGCCGCCAAGGCCGCCGTCGAGGAGGGCATCGTCGCGGGCGGCGGAACGGCGCTCATCCACGCCCGAAAGGCGTTGCAGGAGCTGCGCGCAACGCTCAGCGGCGACGAGGCGCTCGGCGTCGACGTGTTCTCCACGGCGCTGGCGGCGCCCCTGTACTGGATCGCCACCAACGCCGGGCTGGACGGCTCGGTCGCCGTGAACAAGGTCAGCGAGCTGCCCGTCGGGCAGGGCCTGAACGCCGAGACGCTGGAATACGGCGACCTGCTCGGCGCCGGGGTGATCGACCCGGTCAAGGTGACCCGGTCGGCCGTCGTCAACGCGGCGTCGGTGGCCCGGATGGTGCTCACCACCGAGACGGCCGTCGTCGACAAGCCAGCCGAGGCCGACGAGCACGCCGGTCACCACCACGGTCACGCTCACTAGAACTACGCAACGAAAACACCCCCGGTCCCATTAGGCCCGGGGGTGTTTTCGTCCGCGGATCAGACCGCCACGACGGCACGGTAGTGAGCTCGACCTGAACGCACCTGCGCGACAGCTTCGTTGATGTCTCCCATGGCGTATGTCTGTACGACCGGACGGATGCCGGTGCGGGCGGCGAAGTCGAGCATCTGGACCGTCTCCTGGCGCGACGCGGGAACGCCGCCGGAGATCTTCTTCTCGGCGGGCAGCAACGCGAACGGGCCGATCGACATTGCGCTACCGGGCACACCGACCACGCTCAGAGTGCCCTGCGGTTTCAGCGCGGAAAGGTAGTCGTCCCAGGGGATGTCGGCGGACACCGTGGACATGATGAAGTCGAATGTGCCGGCGCTTCGGGCCAACTCGTCCGAGTCACGGGTCGCGATGAAGTGGTCTGCGCCCAGCTCGAGTGCCTCGTCGCGCTTACCTGCCGTCGACGAGATCGCGGTGACGTCACAGCCCCACGCGTGAGCGAACTGAATCGCCAGGTGGCCGAGTCCACGAATGCCGACAATTCCGATCCGGTCGGTGGGCTTGACGCCGTGGCGCAATAGTGGTGCGAAAACCGTTACGCCAGCGCACAATAACGGTCCCGCGTGCTGAGACTCGATGGCATCGGGGATCGGGTAAGCGAAGCGCCAGTCACTGGCTCGCACCGATGTCGCGAACGCCCCGCGGTGCCCGCGGAGCACCGTGTCGTCGCGCTGGGGACAGAGCTGTTGCCTACCGCTCAGGCAGAATTCGCACTTCATGCACGTCCCCGCAATTGCGCCGATGCCCACCCGCTCGCCGACGGCCAGCCGGTCGGGATCGACCGCCGACCCGATGGCCGACACAACACCGACCGCTTCATGACCGGCGACCACGGGAAACTGCGAGTAGCCCCAATCGTCGTCGATCATCCCGACGTCCGTGTGGCAGATTCCGCAGTGCGTCACGTCGACGTCGACCTCCATCGGACCCAGTTGTCCGGGGTCGTACTCATACGGTGCCAGGTCGGCTTTCGCACTCGGCGCGGCATATGCGGTGACGCTCATGTCTGCCTTCTACTCCCTAATGACCAACTGGTTATTAACAACAGTAGGCATACACGCGCACTAATGTCCAGCTGTACATTAGGCAGATGCCTAGGCCGGAGTTGCCAAAGCGGAAGCGCATCCGCAATCCGGAAGCCCATCGGGCGGCCATCCTGACGGCAGCACGCGAGGTTTTCGGTGAACGGGGATATGCGCAGGGCACCATCCGCGAAATCGCCGGCCGCGCGGGGGTGACTCACGGGCTCGTCGTGCGCCACTTCGGAACCAAGGATCAGCTTTTCGCGGACTCCCTGCTCGACGGGCGTCGCGCACCGCCGGACCTCGGTGGTGACCTGTCAAACCTCCCGGCGCGGATAGCGCGTGATTACGTCGACAGGATCGAAACCGACGGATCGAGCGACCCGTTCATCGCCTTGATACGCAGCGCGGGCGACATCGCCGTGGCGAAGCGGCTCCTGCACGCGATGCGAAGGGAACCTGCCGACGCCTACCTCGCCACGCTCGATATCCCGGATCGCGACCAGCGGGGAGATTTGTTGGGAGCGCTGTTAATCGGCGTGACGTTCACCCGCTACGTCCTCGCCGACGGACCCTTGGCCGCCATGACGGCCGACGAGCTGGTCGGCTATCTCACCCCGTTGATCGGGGAGATCCTGTTGCCGGGTTACTGATGTCTGCTCGCGCTTGATGGTGACCGTCTATCGAGCACCGCGCTACTCGCTTCTAATCGAGAAACTGGGCACATACTTCGACGATGTCGATCCCAGGTCGTTTCCGCGTTATGTCACTGGTGCTGCGCGGGTGACCTCTTAGGCCGCGCCATCGGCTCAGACGAAGCGCCCCCGGTTACGAAGGCCGGGGCGTTTCCGTGAGGTGGTTTGCGTCAAATCTCGCGCCATGGAGCGCTTGTTGCAGTGGGCATGGGATCGGTACGCCACGCGATACACGTGGGTGATGGCCGCGGTCGCCGTTGGCATTTCGTTTCCGGTCTACCTGTTGTTGTCATTCGCCATCGTGGATTTCGAGAACTCCAGCCGCTACCTCGTGGCGGCCGGGGCTGCAGGGCTTATCGCGCTGCTGTCGGTCGTCGTCGGTCGCATTGCCAGCGCGACAGGAGAGCGGCTGGTCGAGATTGTGATCTGGACCTGCGCCTTCGGAGTCGGCAGTCAGCTCATCGGGGTGCACAGCCTGGCGGAGACGGTGATGCGGCCGCGACGGGTCGCCCTCACCGGCGACAAGGAAATCGGTGACTCCTTGCCTCGCCAGCGCCCCAGCTTCGCCGCTTGGTCGAACCTGTCGGTGCTCGCTGTCACGTTCGTCTTCTCCACCGCTGGGGACATGCTGGCGGCCGTGGTCGACCGGGCGACCCAGCTGCCGCTGTTGTGGGTGGTGATCGGCGTCGGGATGACTCTGGTCTTCGGGGTACCCATAACCGTCGGCGCTGTTTTCGCGCCGTCCCTACAGCCGATTCGTGATCTCGCCGACGGGACCAGACGCGTTGCGGCCGGCGATTACAGTCGACGTCTGCCGGTGGTGCAGGACGACGACCTGGGAGCGCTCACTGCGTCGTTCAACCGCATGCAGGCGGGCCTCGCCGAGCGTCAGCGACTCCAGGGCGCTTTCGGAATGTATGTCGACCCCATGCTGGCGGCGCGACTGCTCGAGCAAGGTGACCACGTCTTCACCGGTGAGCGTCGGGAGGTGACCGTGATGTTCGTCGATGTCCGCGACTTCACTTCGTTCGCCGAGGCGCACACCGCTGGGGAGACGGTCACTCATCTCAATGCACTGTTCGAGACGGTCGTGCCTGCCGTCGTAGAGGCCGGTGGCCACGTGAACAAGTTTCTCGGCGACGGCGCGCTGGCCGTCTTCGGCGCTCCCAACGACCTTGCACAGCACGCCGACGCCGCACTGGGAGCCGCAACATCGATCAACCGCCTTGTCGCCGAGCGATTCGGCGGGGAGCTTCGTGTGGAGATCGGGATAAATACTGGCGTGGTGATCGCCGGCACCGTTGGCGGCGGCGGCAAACTGGAGTTCACCCTCATCGGTGACGCCGTCAATGTGGCAGCCCGCGTCGAGCAACTCACCAAAATCACCGGTGATGGAATTCTTCTGACTCAGCAGACCATCAAGGCCTTGGTTTCTCGACCGCCCGGACTCGTCGACCGGGGTCCGCACGCGCTGATGGGCAAGTCAGTCCCGACGGAGCTTTTCGGACTCGACCCGGCGGCCACACATTCGCGTCTTCTCGGCTAGATCTTGGGTAACTGATTCAACGGACCGTCGGACCGCGGCAGTCGCGAAACACTCCCGGTTCGTCGCGCGCGGTGTTTCGCTATTCGCATGGATCGCATCTGGCAGATGGCGTGGGATCGGTACAAATCGAGGTACCCGTGGGCGGCCTGGGCGCTCACACTTCCTCTGGCGCTCCCGGTTTACCTCGCCTGGTCGCTGGGGATCGTCGCGTTCGAGAGGTCCGATCGCTACGCCGAGGCGGCCGCGGTGACCGTGGTCGCCGTGCTCGCGTATGTGTATCTGCTGGTGATGCCCGACGGAAAAGAAGCCCGCCTCATTGAGCGGTGGGCCGCTGGCGACGGCGTCGATCGAGGGAGTGCGCTGCGCGCCACCTACAGCTACGGCCGCAAAGTGATTGCGAGGGGGATGGCTGTCACCGTTGTTTCGCTCGCGGCGCTGTTCGTCGCGGTCGGGATGGTTGCCGGAGCGAGCGGATCGCGGCTCGTCCAGTATGCGATTCTGGGCGCCGTTGCCGGATCTTCCGGCCAGCTGATCACCGTGCACAGCTACACCGAGTCAATCCTGCGGCCCGCCCGGGCCGCGATCGCCTCGGACACCGGGATCGGTGATTCCCTGCCTCGCTCTCGCCCGTCGTTCGCCACGTGGACCAATGTGGCCATGCTCGCGGTGGGGTTCGCGTTTGCCGTCGCGGGCGCGCTTCTGGGCGCCGTGTTGGACGTGGCCAGGCACGGCCCCATCCTCCCCATGCTGATCGGTGGTGTGCTGGTGCTCCTGATCGGGCCGTCGCTCTGGGCCGCGTACTCGCCACTGCTGCAACCCATTCGGGATCTCGCCGCGGGAACCGATCGCGTCGCGGCCGGCGACTTCAGCCGGCGGCTGCCGGTGGTGCAAGATGACGACCTCGGCGCGCTGGCGGCGTCGTTCAACCGCATGCAGGCGGGACTGACTGAGCGGCAACGACTTCAGGCCGCGTTCGGAACCTACGTCGACCCCGCCCTGGCCGCACGCCTGCTCGAGCAGGGCGACGACGTCTTCACCGGCGAGCGCCGTGAGGTGACCGTGATGTTCATCGACATCCGCGACTTCACCTCGTTCGCCGAGGCCAACAGCGCCGAGGACACCGTCGCCCGGCTCAACGCCCTGTTCGAGATCGTGGTCCCCGCCGTCGTTGATGCCGGGGGGCACGTCAACAAGTTCCTCGGTGACGGCGCGCTGGCGGTGTTCGGTGCTCCCAATGACCTCGCGGATCATGCCGACGCCGCCGTGAGCGCGGCGGTCCTTATCCAACGCCTCGTCGCCCAGCGTTTCGACGGTGCGCTGCGGATCGGCATTGGGATCAACACCGGGAAGGTGATCGCGGGGACCATCGGCGGCGCAGGCAAGCTGGAGTTCACCCTGATCGGCGACACCGTCAACGTCGCGGCCCGCGTCGAGCAACTCACCAAAACCACCGGTGACGCCCTGCTTCTTACCCACCAGACGGTCGACGCCCTGGTTGCTCGACCGTCGGGACTTACCCACCGGGGTGCTCACGCCCTGAAGGGCAAGTCGACGCCCACCGAGGTCTTCGGTCTCGGCTCAGCCCGGTAGCCGACGCGTCATGGTTGACGCGGCTGCCGTACGAGGTGCAATGTGATACTCGTCATATGACCACTGGTCATACCGGGCGGAGAGGCAAGAACTCATGACCACCAGGGACAAGTACACGGACGTACCCGAGCCCTACTCGTGGAAGGTCCCCAGTGCCGGGGATGCGCGTTTCACCTGGGAGTACGACGACGGTCGCGCCCGGCTCCTCTCTCTGTACCAAAAGGGAAAGGACAAACAGTGGGATGCCCAGTCGCGCATCGACTGGGCGCAAGACGTCGACCCCGACAACCCGGTCGGGCTGCCCGACGAGTTCCATCCGCTGTTCGGCAGCCCGGTGTGGGACGCCGCCGACGAATCGCGTCGCGCCGAGATGCGCCGGCATTCCCAGGCCTGGCAGTTCTCCCAGTTCCTGCACGGCGAGCAGGGGGCGCTGGTGTGCGCGGCCAAGATCGTCGAGGTCGTCCCTGACTTGGACGCGAAGTTCTACGCGGCCACCCAGACCATGGACGAGGCCCGGCACGTGGAGACGTTCTCGCGGTTCCTGCAGGAGAAGGTCGGTCTCGTCTACCCGATCAACAAGAACCTGACCCAATTGCTGGACGACACCCTGCGCGATTCGCGTTGGGACATGCCGTATCTCGGCATGCAGGTCCTCATCGAAGGGCTGGCACTCGCCGCCTTCGGGACGCTGCGCGACTTGGCGGCGCCGGACTCGCTGGCCAAGCAGGTGCTGGCCTACGTCATGCAGGACGAGGCCCGGCACGTGGCCTTCGGCCGAATCTCGTTGAAGGACTACTACTCCGCGCTGACCGAAGCCGAGCGCGATGAGCGTGAAGAGTTCGTAGTCGACGCCTGCTACCTGATGCGCGACCGGTTCCGCGGCGAGGAGGTTTTCGAAACCCTCGGCCTCGACGTCAAGGCGTGTGCCGAGTGGGTCGACACGTCGCCGCTGATGATCCAGTTCCGCGCCCACCTGTTCAGCCGGATCGTGCCGATCGTCAAGGACATCGGGCTGTGGGGCGACAAGGTGCAGAAGGCCTTCACGGAGATGGGCGTCCTCGACCTGGCGTGCTCGAACATCGAGGCGCTGATGAAAGCCGACGAGGATCAGGCCGAGGCGCTGGACAAGGCACACGCCGAGATGGCCGACCGGGCGCTCGAAGTGGACCAGGTGATCGCGGCGGGCGCGGGCTGACTCAGCTAGCGCGGAGGAAGGCTGGGCGGGGTCGTCCAGGTGTAGCTCGGCGTGGTCGTGACGGTCGGGGTGCTGGTGACCGTGACGGTGCTGGTGCTTGTGCTGGTGGACGGCGGTGGCACGGCGGTCGTGACCGTGGTGACGGTGGTGGTCTCCGTGGTCGACGACGTCGTCGTCGCGGCCGCCGCGGTGATCACGCCGCAGGCCAGCCGCTTACCGGAATCACCGCTGGACGTGCCGCTGAGGTTGTCGGCGGCCTGGTGGATGACCAGCGCGGTGCCCGAGCTGTTTCTCAGGTCCGCGGCGGTGAAGGAGTTGGTGGTGGTGACGAGTTTCGCCGAGCCGTCGGAGCGCACCTGCAGCGCGGTCAGGTCGCCGCTGGCCGGGTAGCCGCTGTGCCCCGGCGCCTGATAGACGCTGCCGGCGGAGCTGAAGTCCCCGCCCTCGCACTTGCCCACGGCGTGGATTTGCAGCCCGTGGAAGCCCTGGCTCAGGACCTGATTCGGGCCCGCCTCGACCGTCACCGTGGCGTAGCCGCTCGTGAAGTCGATGGTGGCGGTGGCGACCTGCGTGCCGTCGGCGCTCTTCAACTGCGTGGTCATCCGCTCGGCGCCGGCCGACGCGCTCGAGGACGGCGACGTGGTGGACTGGTTACCGCCCTGGCTTGCGCATGCGCCCAATGGCGCGATGGTCGCGGTGAGTGCCGCGACCGCAAAGGCCATTTCCCGTTTCATGGGCTGGGCCTACCCCGATGAGCAAATATCAAACCCCGCACAAAGATATGAGAGGTATATGAGCCGGGCCGTGGCCGGTGCTTCGCACCCGCGTCGTGTGCGAGCGTGGGTCGGGTGGTCTCCGAACCGCAGTTGACAGAAGCGCTCCGGCAGGCGTCGAGCTACCTGTGGATAGCCGACGTGGCGGGCAAGAGGAATCTGCCCATGATCCAGTCGCTTTACAGCTTCGCCGCCCGGCAGATGGTCGCCTACACCGAAGACGGCGAAGAGTGGCACCTGCGGGCCGCCACCGCCGCCGCACACGACGCCACCCGAATGCACGACCTGCTCACCGGCCGCGCGCCGCGCACGCCGGGCGCCCTCGGCGCGCCGACGAACCTCTGAGCGGCTATCCCAGCGCGCTGAGCAGGGCCTTACGCCCGCGAACGCGGAGCCGGTGGATGCTCGATCGACGCAATTCGGCGATGCGCTCGATCATCCGGTTTCCCAGCGCCTCAAGCAGGTCTGCATTCAAATCGATTGGGGCCGGGCACAAGTCGCGCTCTTCCTCGCTGGCGTGGGCGTCCAGCACGGTGACGAACGAGCGCCACTCGTCCTATATTCCGGCGCGCTCGGCGCCGTGCGCAGCAGCACCGTGAGCTGATCCCAGACCTGGCGGTGTTCGGCATGGGCGATCGCGACGAGCTCGGTTGCCGCCGACACCGCCGGATAGAACAGGTCATCCTCGACAGCCAGCCTCGGGGATTGGCCATCGCCGGCGCCGTGCTGGGATGCGCGGGATAGCCTCGTGGCTCGCGGTGATGATCGTGTCCGGCGGCCTGTTGGGCGCCGGGGTGCACTAGGCCGAGCGGCGGATCCCGCGGTTGCGGCCGATGTCGCCCTTCAGCAGCATGTCGCGCTCGGATTCCGACAGGCCGCCCCAAACTCCGTACGGCTCACCAACTTCCAGTGCGTGGGACCGGCACTCCTGGATCACCGGGCACCGCCGGCACATTTCCTTGGCGCGCTGCTCGCGCTGCATGCGGGCGCGGCCGCGCTCGCCGTCGGGGTGGAAGAACATCGACGAGTCAACGCCGCGGCACAGGCCTTGCAGTTGCCAGTTCCAGATGTCGGCGTTGGGGCCAGGTAGCTGCTCCGGCTGTGGCATTGGATCGTTCCCTCTCTGCACGGCACGCCCAGAAGTTCAGGTTCGCGAAGCGTCCGACAAGCGATTGTGCAACCGATTTTCGAGTGGGGTCACCGCTGACTACCCGTCGAAGTAGAACTTAGGGTGGGCGGCGAATTTCCGTCAATAGCCACTTAGGTCGCCAAAATATGTAAGCGTTGTAAGAGAATTAACTCGCCGTTCATGTGCCACGCTTTTGTTGACCAAAGACCGTGCTACCAGGCGCTTGACCGGACCGAGATTTCCCAGCTCAGCGCGCAAGACAGTGGGGGGAGCAATTAGTACGCAGCTCATGGCGATTAACAGCTCGGTAACAAGAACAGCACGAAGTGTTTACTACTATCACCGTGATTGAAACTGGTCACACTTCGGTGATTAAGAGCACACTGGCCGCCGCCGCCTTCGGGGAGCAACCCGGAGCCTGGCCGCTGCCGGCGGCGGGCACGCGGCAGCAACTGTGGTGGCGGGCCGTCGCGGCGGGCGGGCAGGGCCGTTACGGCAGCGCCTACCACGACCTGGCGGAGCTGCGACGCACCGGCGGCCGATGGAAGTCGCTGGCGCACAGCACGCATGGCTCGTTCCTGCGCCAGCTCGGCTGGCATGAACTGGCGCGGGGCTGGGACGGCCGCGCGCTCGCGTTGGCCGGGGTGGACGCAGAGGCGCGCGCCGATGCGCTGATCGGGTTGGCGGCCGACGCGCTGGGCGTCGGCCGGTTCGCCGCCGCGGCAACGTTGTTGGGCCGCGTGGACCTGCGGGCGGTCCCGGACCGGCTCCCGGTGCGCCGGGGATGGGTGGCCGCCGAGTTGGCGATGGCCTCCGGGGACGGTGCGTCGGCCGTGCGTCACGCCGAGGAGGCCGTGCGGCTGGCGGAGGCGATGGTCGTTTCGTCGGTGCGGCACCGGGTGAAGAGCGACGTGGTGCTCGCCGCCGCGCTGTGCAGCGCCGGCCGCGTCGAGCGCGCCCGCGCGGTCGCCGAGGCGGCGCTGGACGCCACCGGCCGGTCCAATCTGATCCCGCTTCGATGGGCGCTGGCTTGCTTGCTGATCGACATCGAAAGTGTCACGTTTTCAACACAAAAGCTGCGCGAAATTCGCGATATCTGCGCAGGCCAGGTGCGGCGCGCCGGGGGCGCGTGGCGTTCCGCTTGAAACGGCCTTCGGCCCGTTATTGTCAGTGCGTTAGTTAGCCCGCGATGTGTCCCGTTCGTAACGTTGGAGCAACCGCCGTCGATGACAATTCAAGGGGAACGTCTCGACGCTGTGGTCGCGGAGGCCGTGGCGGGGGACCGAAACGCCCTACGGGAGGTGCTGGAGACCATCCGTCCGATCGTCGTCCGATATTGCCGTGCGCGAGTCGGCACGGTCGCGCGGGGTGGTCTGACAGCCGACGACGTGGCTCAGGAGGTGTGCTTGGCCACCATCACGGCGCTGCCGCGCTATCGCGAGCGGGGACGCCCGTTCCTGGCCTTCCTGTACGGCATCGCGGCCCACAAGGTCGCCGACGCGCACCGGGCCGCCGGTCGTGACCTCGCCTACCCCGCCGAGACCATCCCCGAGCGCTGGTCGACCGACGCGGGCCCGGAGCAGCGGGCCATCGAGGCCGACTCGGTCAGCCGAATGAACGAGCTGCTCGAGATCCTGCCGTCCAAGCAGCGCGAGATCCTGATCCTGCGGGTGGTCGTCGGCCTGTCCGCCGAGGAGACCGCCGCCGCCGTCGGCAGCACGACGGGAGCGGTCCGCGTGGCCCAGCACCGGGCGCTGTCCCGGCTCAAGTCCGAAATCGTCGCGGCGGGTGACTATGCCTGAATCCCTGGATGAATTCGCCAGCACCGACTTGCTTCTCGACGCGTTGGCCGAGCGCCGGCCGGTCGATCTGGACGATCCCAACGACGACGCGTTGGCCGTGCTGCTGGCCGACTGGCGAGACGACCTGCGCTGGCCGCCGGCCAGCGCGCTGGTTTCGCCGGAAGAGGCCGTCGGGGCGCTGCACGCCGGGCTGGCCGAGCGGCGGCGCGCCCGCCGCGGGCTCGCCGCGATCGGCTCGGTGGCCGCCACGCTGCTGGTGCTGAGCGGGTTCGGGGCCATGGTGGTCGAGGCCCGTCCCGGCGACACACTGTACGGCCTGCACGCGATGTTCTTCGACCAGCCGCGGGTCAAGGACAGCCAGATCGAGCTGTCGGCCAAGGCCGAACTGGCCAAGGTTCAGCAAATGATCGACCAGGGCCAGTGGACGCAAGCGCAGAACCAGCTGGCCGAGGTCAGCAGCACGGTGCAATCCATGAATGACGGGGCCAGCCGCAACGACCTGTTGGACGAGGTGAACCTGCTCAACACCCGGGTCGAATCGCGCAACCCGAACGCGACGCTGCCGCCGGCCGCGCCGAAGCCCAAGGCGCCGGCCGCATCGTCCACCTCGCCGGCCGCGCCGAGTACGACCCCACCGAGCCCGTCAGCAAGTTCGACGACGAGCCCCACAACGAGCCCGTCGTCCGGGCGGCATCGGCATCACGGGCACTCGTCCACGCCGCCATCAGCGGCGCCGGACGACACGCCCTAGCTCAGCGGCGGTGAAACCCGTCCGCGTCTGACGTCGCTTCGTTCAGCGAGGCGTCGGCGTATCCCCGGCAGTAATCCCACGTGACATAGGAGTCGGGTTCGGGGTCGTAGGCGGGCTCGTGCGGGCGGACGGTGCCGTCGATGAGCAGTTGCAACAGGTTGGCCCGCAACATGTCCCAGTCGTGGTAGTGGTCCTGCTGACATTCGTCGCAGCACACCACGAGTCCGCGAATTCCCTTGTGCGCCAGCAGGGCCTCGTAGACGGCCAGATCGGCCAGGTCCGCCTCGACCGCCATCCGCTCTTGCTGATCCAGGGGTTGCCCCGGCTCGACGGCTTCGAGCGCAGCCGACGGATCGCAGGGGTCGTCGGCGAACGGGTCGGGTGGCAAACCCGGTGGGAGGTGGTCACGCACGCCTCTAGACTACGCAGGCGGGCCGTCATCGCGCCAGCAGGGAGACGCGCGCCGCGTGGCGCCCGGGCAAGCGGGTCCGCTGTCCGTGCGAGCCGATAGGATGGGCTTCTCACTCCGCGCGCGTATGGAGGGCCCCACCGATGTCCCGTGGCATGTCCCATTTAGAAGACAGCTCCGACCTGGTTGCCAGCCCGTACCTGCGCGACCCCCACCTCCCCGGACTGGCCGACGACCCGCTGCCGACCGGGGGCGACAACCCGTACAAAATCGCGATGCTCGGATTGACGTTCGACGACGTGTTGCTGCTGCCCGCGGCCTCCGATGTTGTCCCGGCCACCGCCGACACCTCCAGCCAGCTCACCAAGAAGATCAGGCTGAAGGTGCCGCTGGTCAGCTCGGCGATGGACACCGTCACCGAGTCGCGGATGGCGATCGCGATGGCCCGGGCGGGCGGCATGGGCGTGCTGCACCGCAACCTGCCGGTAGCCGAGCAGGCCGGCCAGGTCGAGATGGTGAAGCGCTCCGAGGCCGGCATGGTCACCGATCCGGTCACCTGCCGCCCCGACAACACACTGGCTCAGGTCGACGCGCTGTGCGCCCGGTTCCGGATCTCCGGGTTGCCCGTCGTCGACGACGACGGCGCGCTGGTCGGCATCATCACCAACCGCGACATGCGCTTCGAGGTTGACCAGACCAAGAAGGTCGCCGAGGTGATGACCAAGGCCCCGCTGATCACCGCCCAGGAGGGCGTCAGCGCCGACGCGGCGCTGGGGTTGTTGCGCCGCAACAAGATCGAGAAGCTGCCGGTCGTCGACGGGCACGGCCGGCTGACCGGGCTGATCACCGTCAAGGACTTCGTCAAGACCGAACAGCACCCACTGGCCACCAAGGACAGCGACGGGCGGCTGCTGGTCGGCGCCGCCGTCGGCGTCGGCGGTGACGCCTGGGTCCGCGCGATGATGCTGGTCGACGCCGGCGTGGACGTGCTGATCGTGGACACCGCGCACGCGCACAACCGGTTGGTGCTCGACATGGTCGGCAAACTCAAGGCCGAGGTCGGCGAGCGCGTCGAGATCATCGGCGGCAACGTGGCCACCCGGGCCGCGGCCGCCGCGCTGGTCGACGCCGGGGCCGACGCGGTCAAGGTCGGGGTGGGCCCGGGTTCGATCTGCACGACGCGGGTGGTGGCCGGGGTCGGCGCGCCGCAGATCACCGCGATCCTGGAAGCCGTCGCGGCGTGCCGCCCGGCCGGTGTGCCGGTCATCGCCGACGGGGGACTGCAGTACTCCGGCGACATCGCCAAGGCGCTGGCCGCCGGCGCGTCGACGGCCATGCTCGGCTCGCTGCTGGCCGGCACCGCCGAGGCGCCCGGCGAGCTGATCTTCGTCAACGGCAAGCAGTTCAAGAGCTACCGGGGCATGGGGTCGCTGGGCGCCATGGCGGGCCGGGGCTCCGGCGGGTCGGGCGGCGGCAAGTCCTACTCCAAGGACCGCTACTTCGCCGACGACGCGCTCTCCGAGGACAAGCTGGTGCCCGAGGGCATCGAGGGCCGGGTGCCGTTCCGCGGACCGCTGTCGTCGGTGATCCACCAGCTCACCGGCGGCCTGCGCGCCGCGATGGGCTACACCGGCTCGCCCACCATCGAGGTGCTGCAGCAGGCGCAGTTCGTCCGGATCACGGCGGCCGGGCTGCGCGAGAGCCACCCGCACGATGTCGCCATGACGGTCGAAGCGCCCAACTATTTCGCCCGGTGAACAGCGAACTGGCAATGGTCGAGATCGGCATGGGCCGCGTCGCCCGTCGCACGTATGAACTGAGCGAGATCAGCATCGTGCCGTCGCGGCGCACCCGCTCGTCGAAGGACGTGTCGACGGCGTGGCAGCTGGACGCCTACCGCTTCGAGATCCCGGTAATCGCCCATCCCACCGACGCTTTAGTGTCGCCGGAGTTCGCGATCGAGCTGGGCCGGCTCGGCGGGCTGGGCGTGCTCAACGGCGAGGGGCTGATCGGCCGGCACGCCGACGTCGAGGCCAAGATCGCGCAACTGCTCGAGGCCGCCGAAAAGGAGCCCGAACCCTCGGCGGCGATCCGGCTGCTGCAGGAACTGCACGCGGCGCCGCTGGACCCGGACCTGCTGGGGTCGGCCGTGGCGCGCATCCGCGAGGCGGGGGTGATCACCGCGGTGCGGGTCAGCCCGCAGAACGCCCAGGCGCTGACGCCGGTGCTGCTGCAGGCGGGGATCGACCTGCTGGTCATCCAGGGCACGATCGTGTCCGCCGAGCGGGTGGCTAGCGACGGCGAGCCGCTGAACCTCAAGACCTTCATCTCCGAGCTCGACGTGCCGGTGGTCGCCGGCGGGGTGCTCGACCATCGCACCGCGCTGCACCTGATGCGCACGGGCGCGGCCGGGGTCATCGTCGGCTACGGCTCCACCCGGGGCGTGACCACCAGCGACGAGGTGCTCGGCATCAGCGTGCCGATGGCCACCGCGATCGCCGACGCCGCCGCCGCCCGCCGCGAATACCTCGACGAGACCGGCGGCCGATACGTGCACGTGCTGGCCGACGGCGACATCCACACCTCGGGCGAGCTGGCCAAGGCCATCGCCTGTGGCGCCGACGCGGTGGTGCTGGGCACGCCGCTGGCCGAGGCGGCCGAGGCGCTCGGGGGTGGTTGGTTCTGGCCGGCCGCCGCGGCGCACCCGTCGCTGCCGCGCGGGGCGTTGCTGCAGATCGCGGTGGGTGAGCGGCCGCCGCTGGAGCGGGTGCTGGGCGGGCCGTCGGACGACCCGTTCGGCAGCCTGAACCTGGTGGGCGGCCTGCGCCGGTCGATGGCCAAGGCCGGTTATTGCGACCTCAAGGAGTTCCAGAAGGTCGGCCTGACCGTCGGGGGCTGAGGCCCGAAAGCCCCCTGGTTTGTTACCGGCTGGTATGGCCATACTGGTGCAATGAAGCCGGATTACGACGTCCTGATCATCGGGTCGGGGTTTGGGGGCAGCGTCAGCGCGTTGCGGCTGACGGAAAAGGGCTACCGGGTGGGCGTGCTGGAGGCCGGCCGCCGGTTCTCGGACCAGGAGTTCGCCGAGACCTCCTGGGACCTGCGCAAGTTCTTGTGGGCGCCCAGGCTGGGTTGCTACGGCATCCAGCGGATCCACCCGCTGCGCAACGTGATGATCCTGGCCGGCGCCGGGGTGGGCGGTGGTTCGCTCAACTACGCCAACACCCTGTACGTGCCGCCGGAGCCGTTCTTCAAAGACCGGCAGTGGGCGCACATCACCGACTGGCGTGACGAGTTGATGCCGCATTACGAGCAGGCGCAACGGATGCTGGGCGTGGTGGAGAATCCGACGTTCACCGACGCCGACCGCCTGATGAAGGAGGTCGCCGACGAGATGGGGTGCGGCGACACCTTCGTGCCGACCCCGGTGGGGGTGTTCTTCGGCCCGAACGGCACCAAGGCGCCCGGCAAGACCGTGCCGGACCCGTACTTCGGCGGCGCCGGGCCCGACCGGACCGGCTGCCTGGAATGCGGCTGCTGCATGACCGGCTGCCGCTACGGCGCCAAGAACACGCTGGTGAAGAACTACCTCGGCCTCGCGGAAGCCAATGGCGCGCAAGTCATTCCGATGACCACGGTGAAGGGCTTCGAGCAGCGTCCGGACGGCCTGTGGGAGGTCCGAACGGTACGCACCGGAAGTTGGCTGCGCCGCGACCGGCGCACCTACACCGCCTCGCACCTGATCCTGGCCGCGGGCACCTGGGGGACGCAGCACCTGCTGTTCAAGATGCGCGATCGGGGGAAGCTGCCGCGCCTGTCGAAACGCCTCGGCGTGCTGACCCGCACCAACTCCGAGTCAATCGTCGGCGCCGCGACGCTGGAGGTGAAGCCCGATCTGGACCTCACGCATGGAGTGGCGATCACGTCGTCGATCCACCCGACGTCGGACACGCACGTCGAGCCCGTCCGCTACGGCAAGGGCTCCAACGCGATGGGGCTGCTGCAGACGCTGATGACCGACGGGCACGGACCGGGCGGCACCGATACGCCGCGCTGGAAGCAGCTGCTGGACCAGGGCCGCGAGGACCCGCGCGGAATCCTGCGGATGATCAACGTGCGGCAGTGGAGCGAACGCACGGTGATCGCGCTGGTGATGCAGCACCTGGACAACTCGATCACCACGTTCACCAAGCGCGGCAAGCTCGGAATCCGTTGGTATTCCAGCAAACAGGGGCACGGCGAGCCCAACCCCTCGTGGATCCCGGTCGGCAACGAGGTCACCCGCCGCATCGCCGCCAAGATCGACGGCGTGGCCGGCGGCACTTGGGGCGAGCTGTTCAACATCCCGCTGACGGCGCACTTCCTCGGCGGCGCGGTGATCGGCGACGGTCCCGAAAGCGGCGTCATCGACCCGTATCACCGGGTCTACGGCTACCCGACGCTGTTCGTGGTGGACGGCGCGGCGATCTCGGCGAACCTGGGCGTCAACCCGTCGCTGTCCATCACCGCGCAGGCCGAGCGGGCCGCGTCGCTGTGGCCGAACAAGGGCGAGAACGACCTGCGCCCGCTGCAGGGCGACACCTACCGCAGGCTGGCCCCGATTCCGCCTGCGCACCCGGTGGTGCCAGCGCATGCGCCGGGCGCGTTGCGCTGGCTACCGAGCAACCCCGTGAGCACAGCAGGCTGACCCCTCAAATCAGCTTGCGATCTCGGCGGGCGTGGTGGCATCGAGCAGGGCCCCGCTGACGACCCGGCTGCGTTCCCCGTGCACGTTGACGGGTACATCGCCCATCAGCGTGACCCGGTGCATCAGCCGATGCTGGTCGTCGTAGTCGTCGATGGCACGGTGTTGCGTGGCCCGGTTGTCCCAGATGGCGACGTCGCCGTAGCTCCAAGTCCAGCGAATGGTGTTCTCGGGCGCGGTGATTCGCCGCTGCAGCAGCTCGTGCAGCACCGTCGATTCGTAGCTGTCCAGCCCGACGAACCCGCGAACGAAATCGCCCAGCACCAGCGTCCGCTCACCGGTCTCGGGGTGCACGCGAACCACCGGGTGCTCGGTCCGGAAATCGGGCTTGTCGAACGCCTGCCGAAATGCGCGCTGCGCCTCGGTCATCGCCTCGATCGATTCCGGGCTCACGTAGTCGTAGCGGTTGGTGTGCAGCGCCCACAAATTGTCGACCAGTGATTTGAGCGGCTCGGGCAGTTCGTCGTAGGCCGCCGCGGTGGAGGCCCACAGCGTCGAGCCGCCGTAGCTGGGCAACGTGACCGCGCGCAGGATCGAGGCCGCGGGGTAGTTCGCGGCGAACGTGACGTCGGTGTGCCAGCGCGTCGCCTTGCCGTACTCGGAGTTGATGGGCGTGATGGTCGGCGCGTCCTTGCCCGCCAAGAAGGCGGCCGCGGGGTGGCCGATCGGGGTGCCCAGCAGCCGCGCGAACTCGAGCTGTTGCTCGTCGTCGAGGTGGTCCTGCCCGCGGAAGAAGATCACCTTGTGGGTCAGCAGGGCCCCGCGGATCTGGTCGACGGTGGCCTGGTCGAGGTCGCCGCCCAGCTTCACCCCGTCGACTCGGGCGCCGATCCGGCTGCCCAGCTTGGTGACGGTCACTGGCTGTGTCATTTCAGTCGTCCTTTTTGCCGTAACTCGGTGGTAGTCACTTGACTAACGTGTAGTGTAGTCACGTGACTAACAATTCCGCAAGGGTCGAGCGCCGCGAGAGTCCTACCGGTAGGGAGGAAGTGGTGGCGGCGATCCTGGAGGGGGCCACCGACCTGTTCGCCGAGCGCGGTCCCGCGGCCACGTCGATCCGCGACATCGCCGCACGATCGAAGGTCAACCACGGCCTGGTGTTTCGGTACTTCGGCGCCAAGGAACAGTTGGTGGGCGCCGTGCTCGATCACCTAGGCGCGACGACGACCGCGTTGCTGGAGGCCGACCCCTCCTCTCCTGAGGCCGAGCGGGCGCTGGACCGCCACATGCGGGTAATGGCCCGCACGTTGCTCGACGGCTATCCCGCGGGCAAGTTGCAGTCGCGGTTTCCGGGCGCCGCCCTGTTGTTCGACCGGTTCCGCCCGACCCACGAGGACGACCGCAGCGCCCGCCTGGCCGTGGCCAATGGCTTTGCGCTGCAATTGGGTTGGCGACTGTTCGCGCCCTTCCTGCGCTCGGCCACCGGTCTGGACGAGCTGACCGAGGACGAAATACGCGAGGCGGTGCAGGCCGAGGTGGCCCGCATCGTCGAGCCTCACTGAGTCCGGGCCAGCGCGCGCCGGTGCATCGGCTCGCGGCCCGGCGGCTGCTGCGGCGTCGGAAGCAGCGGCTTGCGGATGTGCACCGCCACGGTCGTCGGCGCATCGGTGTGCAGGGTGAGCTGCTCGCCGGCGTGTCGGATGTCCAGGTCGTGGTCGGGCCCGTCGTGCACGGTGTAGGTCACATCTGAGTGGTTGACGTCGACGGTCAGCCGGAAGTCACGCCAGCGCAGCCGGAACCGTAGCCGCGAAATGCCGTCGGGCAGTAGGGGATCCAGCGATAGGACGCCCTCGTCGTCGCGCAGGCCGCCGAACCCGACGACCAGCGTCATCCAGGCCCCGGCCAGCGACGCCATGTGCAACCCGTCGCGGGTGTTGTGGTGCAGATCGCGCAGGTCGATCAGGGCGGCCTCGTACGCATAGTCGTGGGCCAGCTCCAGATGGCCCACCTCGGCACACATCACGGCCTGCGAGCACGCCGACAGCGACGAGTCGCGCACCATGCGCCGCTCGTAGTAGTCGACGTTGCGCGCCTTCTGTTCGGGCGTGAACGCGTGGCTCTGCCACTGCATCGCCAGCACGAGGTCGGCCTGCTTGATCACCTGCGCGGGGTAGAGCCGCACGTACGCTTCGTGCAACAGCAGGGGATAGGTGGTGTTCTTCTCGAAGTCCCATTCGGCGAAGGTGGTGAAGCCCTCGCACTGCTGATGGACGCCGAGCTCCGCGTCATAGGGAATGTTGACGGCACCGGCGGCGTCGCGCCAGGCGGCCGCCTCCTCGTTGGTGACCTCCAGCGCCTCCGCCTCCTCGGGGTGGCGGTTGCACGCGTCGGCGGCCGTGATCAGGTTGTGCGCCGCCATCAGGTTGGTGAAGACGTTGTCGCGCACGACCGCCGTGTACTCGTCCGGACCGGTGACGCCGTCGAGGTGCCACACGCCGTGCCGGTCGTGGTGCCCGAGCGACATCCACAGCCGGGCCGTCTCGACCAGTACCCGCAGCCCGCACTCCCGCTCCAGCTCCTGGTCGCCGGTGACGATGCGGTACCGCTCGAAGGCCATGGCGATGTCGGCGTTGATGTGCCAGGCCGCCGTCCCGGCCGGCCAGTAGGCCGAGCACTCCTGCCCGCGGATGGTTCGCCAGGGGAAGCTGGCGCCGTCGAGGCCGAGCTCGGCCGCGCGCTCCTTGGCGAGGTCGAGCGTCGACGCCCGCCACCGCAGCGCGTCGGCGACGGTGTGCGGCGCGGTGTAGCTCAGCACGGGCAGCACGTAACCCTCTGTGTCCCAAAAGGCGTGGCCGTCGTAGCCGGTTCCGGTGAGCCCCTTGGCCGCGATGGCGCGGCGCTCGGCGCGCGCGCTCGCCTGCAGCAGGTGAAACATCCCGAACCGGACGGCCTGTTGGGATTCGGGGTCGCCCTCCACCTCGACGTCGGCGTTCTGCCAGAAGTCGTCGAGGTAGGACCGCTGCGCGTCCAGCAGTCCCTGCCAGCCGCTGTAGCGGGCGCTGTGGATCGCGGCGGCGGCCTGGTCGCGAAGCGCCGGGCGGGAGCGCATGCTCGACCAGCCATACGCCAGGTACTTGACGATGCGCAGCTTCTGGCCCGGGCGCAGCCCGCAGATCACCGTGGTGCGCGCCAGGTCGGGACGGGCGTCGGTGCTGAACTCGACGCGGCCGGGAACCTCGATCTCGTGGTCCATCGCGGCGGCCATCATCAGCGCACTGGCCCGGGTCCGGTGCATGAGAAGCGCTCCGGTTTCGGTTTTTTCGTGGTCGACGGCCTCGAGCGGGTTCTCCAGGATCGCCGATACCCGCGGGTCGTCGGAGGTCTCGGGCTGGTCCTCGTTGGTGACCAGCTCGGACTGCACGGTGACCCGCACGAATTCCTCGACCGCTTCGACGACGTACTCGATGGCCGCGACCCCGCGCTGGGCCAGCGAGACCAGCCGGGTGGACACGACCCGGACCTGCTTGCCGTTGGGCGAGCGCCAGTGCGCGCGGCGGGTCAGCGTGCCGGCGCGCAGGTCGAGCACGCGCTCGTGCGAGAGCAGCTCGCCGTAGCGCACGTCGAACGGCTCGTCCTCGACCAACAGCCGAATGATCTTGCCGTTCGTGACGTCGACGAGCGTCTGGCCCGCCTCCGGGTAGCCGAAGCCGGCCTCGGCGTACGGCAGGGGCCGGATCTCGTAGAAGGAGTTGAGGTAGGTGCCCGGCAGGCCGTGGGGCTCGCCCTCGTCGAGGTTGCCGCGCAGCCCGATGTGCCCATTGGACAGGGCGAACAGCGATTCGGACTGCGCCAGCAGGTTCAGGTCGAGCCGGGTCTCGCGGATCTGCCACGGTTCGACGGGGTAGCACTCTTCAGTGATCATGACTGGAGAAGGTCCGCGAGATCGGTGACCACCACGTCGGCGCCGTTGCGGCGCAGATCCTCGGCCTGGCCCACCCGGTCGACACCCACCACGTAGCCGAAGTTACCGGCCCGGCCGGCCTGCACGCCGGACAGCGCGTCCTCGAAGACGGCCGCGGCGTCCGCGGGGACATCGAGCAGCTCCGCCCCGCGCAGGTAGGAGTCGGGGGCCGGCTTGCCGGCGATGTGCTCGTCGCGCAGCGTGACGCCGTCCACCCGCTTCTGGACGAACCGGTCGAGGCCGGTGATCTCGAGGACATCGCGGGTGTTGGCGCTCGAGGACACCACGGCGATGCCGAGGCCGGCGGCCGAGACCGCCTCCAGGTAGCGGCGCGATCCCTCAAACACCTCGACGCCGTCGTCGCGCAGGACCTTCTGGAACATGTCGTTCTTGCGGTTGCCGAGGCCGTATATCGTCTCGGCGTCGCCCGGGTCGTCCGGATCGCCGTCCGGCAGCTCGATTCCCCTGCTCTGAAGGAACGACCGGACGCCGTCCTCGCGCTTTTTGCCGTCCACGTACTTGCGGTAGTCGGCGGCCGCGTCGAAGGGGACGAATTCTTCTCCCGTTCGCTTGGCCCGCTCGGCCAGGTAGGCGTCGAACATGGCCTTCCAGGCCTTGGTGTGAACGCTCGCGGTATCGGTGAGCACCCCGTCGAGGTCGAACAGGCAGGCGCGCACCTTCTCCGGCAGACCCAGCACAGGTGACCTCACTCTCGGGTATCGGGCGATTACTTGGTGCGATACCCACTCCACCATGCTGAGATGCCTGCCGCCAGGGATCGCGGCCTTTGCGGCACCCGTTTACGCGTCGTTCAGCAGGCCGCGCTCGATGAGGTCGAACACCTGGGTCCGTGCGAAACGGACGGCCGCCGGGCTTTGAGGGAGCGGTCCGTCGAGCAGCAGGCAGGCCAGCCCGTGCACCGCCGACCAGGCGGCGATCTCGGCCCCGGGCCGGCGCCGCGCGTCCAGCAGGCCGGCCGCTTGGGCCTCGTCGAGCACCTGGCCGAGGACCCCGAATGGGTCGGCGGTCGTGTCGGTTGCCCCGGGGGACGTCGCGGGGTGCGACGTGAACGCGGTGCGAAACAATCCCGGCTCGGACATCGCGAAGTCGATGTAGGCGGTGCCGACCGCGCGCAGCCTCTTGCGCGGGTCGTTGGTGCGACTGACGCGCCGGCGCATCTGCGCGGCGAGCTCGTCGCGCGCGTAGCTCGACACCTCGGCCAGCAGCGCCTCACGGTCGGCGAAGTGGCGGTAGGCGGCCGAGTGCGACACCCCGGCGGCGCGGGCCGCCTCGCGCAGGATCACCCGGTCGGGCCCACCCTCGCGGGCCAGCGCGATGCTCGCCTCGACCAGGGCCGAGTGCAACGCACCGTGGTGGTAGCCCCTTTTGGCAGGGGGGCCGACGGAATTCATGCCATCACGATCTCACGCCGGCTGGAATGTTGACAACGGTCACATTAGCGGCGCATACTGCGGATGTAACCATCGGTCACATTTCGGCTCGAAAGGGAAGGAAAGTTCAATGACGAACACACGTGTGCTAGTCACCGGCGCGACGGGAAGGATAGGCGGCGCCGTGGTGGCCCAATTGCTGGAAAGGGGCGTGCCGACGCGGGCACTGGTGCGCCGCGACGACGCGCGCAGTGCCCGGCTGCGGACGTTGGGCGCCGAGGTCGCTGTGGCGGATATGCTTGACATTCAACAGGTTCGGGCCGCGGTCGAGGGCGTGGACCGGTTGTTCTTCAACCCTCCGTACCACCCGCACGCGCTCGACAGCGCGGTGAGCTTCGCCGTGGCCGCGCGCGACGCCGGCGTCGAGGCGGTGGTCGCGCTGGGCCAGTGGCTGGCCAGCCCCGAGCATCCGTCGCTGATGACGCGCCAGCACTGGTTGTCCGACAAGCTGTTTCGGCTGTTGCCAGACACCGCCCACGTCGCGGTCGATCCCGGCTTCTTCGCGGACAACTATTTCATGGCGCTGCCGGTTACCGTCCAACTCGGGGTGCTGCCGGCACCGAGCACCGGGGGACGACTCAACGCGCCCCCGTCCAACGAGGACATCGCCCGGGTCGCGGTGGGCGCATTGCTCGACCCGCATCGCCACGACGGTCGGGCCTACCGCCCGACCGGGCCAAAGCTGTTGTCCGGCAAAGAGGTCGCGGAGATAGTGGGTGACGCCATGGGGCGGCGGGTCCGCCTCATGGAAATGCCCCCGTGGATGTTCATGCGAGCGGTGCACGTGAACGCCAAGCGACTCGGAGTCGACACGTACTTCGAGTCCGGGTTGCGCCACTACCTGCCCGAGACCGCGCTGGGAGTCTGGGAGGTGGGCGGCCCGACCACCCACGTGCGCGACGTCGCCGGGGTCGAACCCGAAGACTTCCTCACGATCGCCCGCCGCTACGTCGAGGCGGCGGACACCCGGCGCACCCCGGGAAAAGTGTTGCGCGAGATCGGGAATCTGATGCTGACCGGCCTGGTGCCCGCGCACCGGCTCGACCGCTTCGACAGGCGCCAGCAACATCCCCAGCCCGCCCGGCCCCGGTATTCGGCCGAGTCGGCCGTGTGGCAACGCGAGCACGCCCCGTCGGTTGACCCGGCCCGCTACCGGTACGGCCTAGGCAAGTTGGCGGTCGATGTCCAGTAGGTGGTGACGCACCTCGTGCATCGTGTTGACGGCCACCCAGCGGAGCGTCCGCTGGGTGCGCCGCGGCCAGTTGTAGACGATGCGGAGCTCCCAGTCGGCGTCGTCGAGCCGGCGCAGGGTGTTCGCCAGCAGCCGCGCCGCGACCGTCAGCTCCTCGGCGACTTCGGCGGGGTCGCTTTCGGCGTACCCCTCGTGGGCGACGCGTTCGTCGCGGCCCATCGGCACGGCGGCGGGCACGTCGACGCGTCGGGCCAGCAGCACCCGCTCACGCTGCGTGATCAGTACGTCGCGGAGGTGGCAGGCGTATTCGAGCGGTGACCACAGCTTTTGCGCGGTGCGCCTCGCGAGGGTGGCCGCCTCGACGGTGGCGAGCAGCCGGGCCAATTCGGCAACGCCACCCCGGATCTCGTCACCGGCCCGCGTTGCGGCGGTCAGGTCGTATGCGAATCCGCACTCATCGCACCGTTGCACCAGCACAGCTTATGGGCGGGCGCTGCGCCGACGGACCGGTAGCCAACACGCGGCCAACGGGACGGTGGTGAGCAATCCGAGCGCGACCACGCCGGCCAGATGCCGGTGCTCGTCGCGCATCGCGATCGCCATGACCAGCATGACGCCGAAATGCGCTGCGTTGGCGGTGAGATTGAAATCGAGGAAGAGTCGGTTCGCCAGCGGGTCGCGCGCCGATGCGAACAGGAACAGCGCCCAGACGATGTAGACGGTGGCGAACATGACCGCGATCGCGTCGCCCCCGGAGCCCCAGTCGAAGAGCGCGTTGGCCCGATGCGTTATCGCGAACACCAGGTCGGGCACGAAGAAGAGCAGGTACCCGACCGCGGTCAGCCGGATGACTACCCGAAGCCAGGCCTGCCTCATGAACCCGGTTGGCTGTGCGCAATGATGCGGACCATCTCCGTGGGGCGTTCGAGGGCCGAGAAGTGGCCCGCGCCGCTTACCGTGACGGCCCGGACACCCAGTAGGCGGGCGACCTGGTCCCGCTCCGCGGGGCGGGACCAGTCGTGCTCGCTGTAGACCAGCGTGACCGGCGTCTTCACCTGCGGGTAGCGGTCTTTCGCGTTGATGAGCCCGGGAAGGACGCGCATGATGGCCCGATTCACCCGGGGGTAGCCGGGGCGGCGACCGCTGCGGCGCAACTCGACGAGGAAGTCCTTCGGCAGCGCGCCGGCGTCGGCGAAGCCGCCGGCCAGCACGCCGCGCAGGATGAGGCGATTCTCGAGCGCGGCGAAGACCGGTCCGGAACCGGGCAGGCGGACGCCCGTCCCGATCACGCGGGCGAACCAGTTGCCGCGTTCGAGGCCATTGGGGTAGTCGTAGGGGTTGAAGGCGATCACGTTGCTCACCCGGTCGGTCAGCTCGATCGAGGCCAGCAGCGCGAGCGCGCCGCCCATCGATTCGCCCGCCAGCGTGACGTCGCGCAGGTCTAGAGTCCTGACGAATTCTACGACCGCGCAGCGCAATTCGGCCTCCCCGTACCGGGCGCCGGGTACGACGTCGGACCAGCCCATGCCGGGCAGGTCCAGCGCGTACACTGTGAAGTCGTCCCACAGCGCCGGCACCACTCGCTGGAAGTAGTCCAGCTGCGTGCGGACGGTGTGCAGCAGGACGAGCGGTGGGCCGGTTCCCGCCGTGAAGTAGCGCAACCGGGAGCCGTCCGATCGCCGGAGGAACCTGACCTCGCCGCGGCCGCCGCTCCACGCCAGCGTGTAGTGTTGTTCCGGAATCTCGTTGGGGGCCATCGTGGTCACCGTTCGCACAGCGCCTGGATGGCGCGCAGGCGCCCGTCGGCCAGGGCCCCGGTCAGGTTTTCGGCCTTTCGGCGGAAGTCGGTGACGAACGCGTGCAGGCCCAGCGGGCCGTCGGGCTGGGCCAGGATGGCCTGCATGAGCGCGGCCGCCTGGTCGGTGAGGTCGTTCCACGCCGTGACGGTGAAACCCGCGGACTCGACCGCGGCGCGCAGCTCGTCGGGGGTCGCCAGGTGGCTGCGCGCGGGTTCGTCGGCCCAGGGCAGGGGATAGGTGAGCTCGATGCCGCCGCCAATCGTGATGTCCCACAGGGCGAGTCGCCCGCCGTCCTTGAGCACCCGATGCGCCTCGGAGTATAGGCGCGCCTTGTCGGCCACGTTCATCTGGACGTGCTGGCTGATGGCGACGTCGAACGTGCCGTCGGCGAAGGGGAGTTCGGTGACGTCGGCCTGACGAACCGAGATCAGGTCGCCGAGTCCGACCAGCCCGTTGAGCCAGCGGTTGGTTTCGCAGTATTCGTCGGTGAGGTCCACCGCGGCGACCCGAGCGCAGAAGCGGTCCGCGACATAGCGCGCGGTGCCGCCGACGCCGCTGCCGGCGTCGAGGACGTCACTGTCATTGGTGATCCCCGCCAGGTCGACCAGTTGGGCGGTGGCGATGCGGCCCATGGTGTGGAAGTCCTCCAGCATCGCCAGGTCGGCGGGCGCCAGGTGGTCGAGGTCCATTCCGGCGGAGCGCAGCGCGCGTTCGATGTTGTTGCGGGACAAGCCTGTCGAGTACTGGGCCTGGATTACGGAGTTCATCTCCGCACCTCTGCCCATGCGGTGATGATGGAAGGCATGGTGATCAGGGCGCCGGCCGCCAGCGCCTCCTCGCGGAAACGTGGCACGAACTCGTTGATGTCACCGAGATCATCCAGGCCGAAGCCGCCTTGTTCGGCGATGGGCGAGACGAGCCGCCAGACTTCCGCGCCGTAGGCGAGGATGTCGACGTCGGCGGCGGTGCCGATCGGCGCGCCGATGGCCAACTGCGGCGCCCCAAGGCCGGCGTCGGCGAAGACCGTGTGCAGCGTGGTGCCGAACCGCGGGCTGATGCCCATGGCCTCGAAGGCGCGGACGATGCCCGCGATCACCCGGCTGAACAGCGGCAGCTCCGGGACGCTGCGCGCCCGGGTGATATCGATCTCGGCGAACGCCACAACGCCGCCGGGGCGCATCAGGGAGGTCAGGCGCCGCAGCGTGGCGGCCGGGTCGGGCAGGTGCATCAGGATCAGCCAGCCGATCACCGCGTCGACCGGTTCGTCCAGGGCGATCGAGTCGATAGAGGCCTGCGTGAAACGCACATTGGCCAAGCCCTTTTCGGCGGCGCGGGTGTGGGCCAGTTCGACCATCGCGGGCGCGGCGTCGACGCCGAGGACGCTTCCGGTCGGGCCGACCAGCCGGGCGGCGACGAACGACACGTCGCCGGGCCCGCTGCCGATATCGAGCACCCGCATGCCCGGTCGCAGCCCGGCCAGCCGCAGCGCGTGTTCGGTGTAGCCGTCGTAGAGCCGTCCTTGCAGGAGCAGCCGCTGCACCTCTTCGTCGGCGTGCCCGAGGACATAGCTGCTTTCGGTTGTACTCATTGGTTTCGTGCCTTTCTGTGGTTGGGAGTTATTAGGCCCTGGCCAGTTCGGGGGACGGCGTCGCTTGGCGCGCGCGGGCGGGCAGGAGCCAGGCCACGACGATCGCGGAGCCCAGCGCGATGCCCGCGCACACCAGGGAGCTCACCTGCATGCCGTCGAGAAAGGCGCGATCCACGACGGCGCGGATGTGGCCCGCCTGTTGGATGGGCAGCCGTCCGATCACCGTGTGCGCCACCGCCATCGAGCGCCGCATCGCGTCGGCGGGCAGTCCGGTCAACGCGGCCGTGCCGAGACGTCCGGAGTACACCGACGCGAAGACGCTGCCCGCGATGGCGACGCCGAGGGTGCCGCCGAGTTCGCGCGTGGTGTCGTTGACGGCCGAGCCGACGCCGGCCTTGTCGACCGACAGCGATCCCATGATGGCCTCGGTAGCCGGCGAAACGGTCAGGCCCAGGCCGCCGCCGAGCAGCAGCATCTGCAGGGCGATCTGGATGTAGGGCGTGGCGGCATCGGCCGTGGACGCCCACGCCAGGCCGGCGGCGAACACGGTCAGACCGCCGGCGACGACGGCCGTGGTGCCGATTCGTTCCACCAGCCGGGGCCCCAGGATGCTGGCCAACGCGATGGATGCGGCGACCGGAAGCAGGCGCACGCCGGCCTGAAACGCGGTGTAGTCCTTGATGAATTGGAAGTACTGCGTAATTACGAAGATGAACCCGAACAGGGTAAGGAAGCCGGCGGTGACGGCCAGGCTGCCGCCGGAGAACCGCCGGTTGGCGAACACCGAGACGTCCAGCATCGGGTGGGTGCTGCGCCGCTCCCACACCGCGAACGCGGCGAGAACGGCTGTCGCGAGGGCGAATCCGGCTGCGGTGCGGACGTTGGTCCATCCCCAGGTGGGCGCCTCGATGACGGTGTAGACCAGCGTCGTGATTCCTACCGCGGACAGGATCAGGCCGGGGACGTCGACGCGTGGCGCCGCGGGGTCGCGCGAGGTGGGGACGAACAGGATTCCCCCGACGATGGCCAGCGCCGCGATGGGGATGTTGACCATGAAGATCGAGCCCCACCAGAAGTGTTCGAGCAGCCAGCCGCCGCTGATCGGCCCGACGGCCACCCCCACGCCGACCATGGCCGCCCACAGCCCGATCGCCTTCGCGCGTGGGACCGGGTCGGTGAAGATGTTGGTGATCAGGCCCAGCGTGGTCGGAAAGATCACCGCGGCGCCGATGCCCATCGCGGCGCGGGCCGCGATCAGCGCGTCGGCCGAATTCACTTGCGCGGCAACGGCGGAGGTGAGCGCGAACAGCGCGAGTCCGGAGTTGAGCCAGCCCCGCCTGCCGTAGCGGTCGGACAGGCTGCCGGCCGACAGCAGCAGCCCGGCCATGACCAGCGTGTAGGCGTCGACGATCCATTGCAGCTGGGCGGTGTCGGCGCCGAGTTCGCGCGACAGGGTGGGCAGGGCGACGTTGACGATGGTGGCATCGACGCTGATGACGAAGACGCCGAGGCAGATGACGGCGAGCGCGGCTATCGGGCGGTTTTTGAAGATCGGGAAGACGGGTTCGGTACTCATGCACAAGACGCTAAAGCCATGAGATAGATAAATCAAGTAGTAAGTTGAAAAAGATGTCTGCTCCGATTAGAGTGGACTCGTGGCGTCACGCCGGATGTACAACCAGAACTGCCCGATCGCGCGCGGACTCGACGTTCTCGGCGAGCGGTGGACGCTGCTGATTCTGCGCGAATTGGTCGGTGGACCCCGCCGCTACGGCGACCTGCGCGACGCGTTGCCCGGGATTGCGACCAATCTGCTCGCCGAGCGTCTCAAGGAAATGCAGGCGGCCGGGCTCGTCGACCGGACCGACCTGCCCGCCCCGATCGGGCGCACCGTGTACACCCTCAGCGACATGGGCTGGCAGCGTGCGCTGCCCGTCCTGCGGAGCGTCGCGTGGTTCGGGCTGGACCGGCTGGACCCGATCGGGGACGGCCCCGCGACGCCGTTGAACGGGTTCCTGGCCGGAATCCTGCTCGGCTTCGATTCGGCCGGCGCGGCGGGCCTGGAGGCGACGATCCGCATCGAAATCGACGGCCGTCGTTTCGAATTCGCCGTGACGCAGGGGCGGCTCGCCGGCGCTCGTGGCGAGCCTTCGGTGAAGATCACCGCCAGCGCCGCGGACCTGGTCGCCGCGCGCCTCGGCGCCAGCGAG
The DNA here is from genome assembly GCF_000455205.1 of Mycobacterium sp. UM_CSW. Taxonomy (GTDB): domain Bacteria; phylum Actinomycetota; class Actinomycetes; order Mycobacteriales; family Mycobacteriaceae; genus Mycobacterium. The sequence goes on from NZ_AUWQ01000026.1 coordinate 47,902, forward strand.
GCCAAGCGGCGGGCGGCGCTGCGGCGCATCGACTTCGATGGCGACCCCGACTCCGACACCGTTGACGCCGTGCGCCGCGCATTCGCACTCGTCTAGATCGACTTTTCCGAAATCGTGGATTTTCGGTCCACACTGCAATACAGTCGTATCGTTTTGCGCCGTTTTCACCTCGAGCATGTCCGAACGAAGGGACGGGTCTGATGAGTTTTGCGGTGCTGCCACCAGAGGTGACGTCCGCGCAGATGTATACCGGCGCCGGCTCGGGGCCGATGCTGGCCGCCGCGGCGAGCTGGGCCGGGCTGGGCGACGAGCTGGGGTCGGCGGCGGAGTCGTTCTCCTCGGTGACCTCGGGCCTGGCGGACGGGCCCTGGCAGGGTCCGGCATCGGCGGCCATGGCGGGCGTGGCCACGCAGTACGCGCAGTGGCTCAACGCATCGGCGGCTCAGGCCGCCGGAGCTGCCGCGCAGGCCAATGCGACTGCCGAGATCTTCGAGGCGGCCAAGGCGGCGATCACGCACCCGGCGGCCGTCACCGGCAACCGCCTGCAGCTGCTGTCGCTGGTGCGCTCCAACCTGTTCGGGTTCAACGCCCCGGCGATCGCGGCCACCGAGGGCGCGTACGAGGAGATGTGGGCTCAGAACGTCGCCGCGCTGTCGGGCTATCACAGCGCGGCGTCGGCGGTGGTCGCCCAACTGGCGCCCTGGCAGCAATTGCCGTCGGCCCAGGCGACTCCGGCGGTGGCCCTCGGTGCTACCCCTTGGGGTCAAATCACCGCGGCGCTCGCCCCCGCGCGAACCCAGGCCAACGTGGTTGTCGACCTGGCATCCGAGATGGGCAAAGCCGCGCTCCGGGCTGACCTCCAGCAATTGAACAATGTTGCCCGTCCCCTCGCGGCGATTCCCGTACCACCACCGGTGCAAGCCGTCGAACGCAGCGTGGAAGAGGGCGCCGACGCAATGGCTAGGCTGGCCAGGGGGCTTGAAGCCGAAGCCGAAGCCGACGCCGTTTCGCTCATCACTACCGGAGCTTTACCGGCTCCGCCTGCTCCGCCTCCGCCGACCAGTCCGCTCCCGCCGTAGCAAGTCAGGCATTCTCGCTGTGGGCCTGCGCGAGCACCTCGTCCACGGTCCACTGGTCGTTGGCGTGCCGGCCGCGCTTGCACGCCAGGACCCGGCCGTCGGTACCGATGAGGAAGTCGGCGGGCAAGCCCAGGTGGCCGCCGGTTGGATGCATGTTCACGTTGCCCATGCCACTACGGAGCGCCGACACCAGCGCCCGCGGGTGCAACACGGAGCGTGGCGAGGTGCCGACGCCGAACTCGTCGTAGAGAGCCTTGGTGGGGTCGCCGACCACAGCGAACGGCAGGTCGCCCGCGTACCGTCGCAACTCCTCGTCGGTCGAGTGGAACACGACGACCTCGCGGACGCCGGCGGCGGCGATCTCGTCGTGCCGCCGCACGATCGACCGCAGATGAAGATTGCAGATGGGGCAGCCGGCGAACCGGCGAAACTGCAGGTGGACGAGCCGATTTGGATCCGGAATCGGGACAGCGTCGCCCGAAACGCTGACCAGTTCGCGCGGCGTGACGAGCCTCACCAGGACACCGGAAGTTCAGCGAGACCGCCGGCCAGCACGTCGGAGCGCGTGGGCAGTGTCTCGGGATCGACGGCCAGGCGCATCGACGGGAATCGCGGAATCAGTTGTGCAAAAACGGTTTTCAGCTCGATGCGGGCTAGCGGGGCTCCGATGCAGTAGCGAGCGCCGTGCCCGAACGTCAGGTGGGCGGTCTCCTTGCGGGCGACGTCGACACACTGCGGGTCGGCGAAGGCCGTGGGGTCGTGGTTGGCGGCGTTGATGTCCAGCAGCACCAGGTCCCCGGCGTGGATGGCGACGCCGTCGATGTCGAAGTCGGTGCGCGCGTAGCGCGGAACTCCGCCCACACCGCCGCCACCCGACGTCGCCCGCAGCAGCTCCTCGACGGCGTGCGGGATCAGCGCGGGATCGTCGACGAGCGCCCGCCATTGATCGCGATTCGTCAGCAACAGCATTGCGCCCAGTCCGATTTGGACCACCGTGGTCTCGTGCCCGGCGAACAGAAGGAACATCGACATCGTGGCGGCCTCCTCGTCGGAGACCCCGTCGGTGGCGCACAGCCGCGACATCACGTCGTCGCCGGGATGGGCGCGCTTACGTTCGACCATCCGGCGGCCGTACTCGAACAGCTCGGCCAGCCCGCGCTCGGAGCGGGCGTGATCGCGCACGTTGCCGGCGTCCTCCGCCCAGGCCCGGAACTGCTCACGGTCGGCGTATGGCACCCCGAGCAGCTCGCAGATCACCAGGATGGGCAGCGGCAGCGCGAGGCGCGCGTGCAGGTCGGCCGGGGATCCCTGCGCCGCAAGTTCGTCCAGCAGGCCGGCGGTGAGCGCCGCGACCCTGGGTTCCAGCGACCGCAGGTGCCGCGGTGAGAAGTGGGGCTGCAGCAGTGCGCGCATCCGCGCGTGATCGGCCTCCTCGGTGTCGAAGTCGCCCAGCGGCCCACCGAACAGCGCGGATTCCCCCGTGCGAGAGGCGGTTTCGGGGTTCCGATGCGAGCGGCCGAGGCGATCGTCGTCGAGCAGCCGCCGCACCTTCGCGTAGTCGGTGACCAGCCAGGCCTCGTGGCCGACCGGCGTGCGCACCGCATGAATCGCTGTCATGGCGCCACCTTGTATACGGCAAGTTATACAAGATTACTTGTACACTCTCCTCTAGACAAGAGGAGTCTGAGATGACGGTGGTCCGGTCCGAGTCGACCCGGCGGATGCCCCGCGCCCAGCGGCGGGAACAGATACTCGATGCCGCCACGCGCGCCTTCGCCCGCGGCGGCTTCGCGAACACGGGACTCGACGCCATCGCCGCGGAAGCCGGTGTCACCCCGGTGATCCTGTACCGGCACTTCGCCTCGAAGGCCGACCTGTATCGGGAGGTCATCGAGGGCGGTCACGCGCGCCTTCGCGAAGCCACCGGCCCCGACGACTTCGACGACGCCAGCATCCCCGCGCTAATCCGCGCCGCCGCAGCCGATCCCGACACCTTCCGGCTGCTCTATCGCCATGCCGCACGCGAAGCCGACTTCCGCGACATCATCGACACCCTCGTCGAGCGTTCGGCCGAGATCACCCGCCGTCACCTCGAGGGCATCGCCGACGAAGGTTGGCGCAACTGGGCGGCGCGGCTGCTGCCCACCATGACGATCGACGCCGTCATCGCCTGGCTGGACGCCGGTCAGCCCGACCCCGATCAAGCCGCCGCCCGAATCCGCAGCGTCGTCGACGCCGTGATCCAGGCCGCGTCGGGCGCTAGCCGAGCAGGGCGTCGATCCACGCCTGGGCGATGAACTTGCCGTAGCGGGTGGCCGACCAACCACGTTCGAGCACGAGAAGCTCGTAGAGCTCGGGCGCGTGGTAGGTCCACAGGATGTCGCGCGCCTGCGTGGCGCTGACCCGAAGCTGTCCGGTGCCGGCGAGGCCGGCGGCGAACATCGTCATGGCCGTGAGGGTTTCGTGCCGGATCTGCTTCCAGACCTCCGCGGCGTCGGCCGACGACGCGGCGCCGTCGCGGGCCAGCAGCTGGACCGGGGCGCTGCGCGGCATGGTGGCGGCCAGGTGCTTGGCGTAGAGCTCGAGCTTGCGGGCGGCGTCCGGGGCGTCGCGCACCTTCTGGATGACGTCGCGCTCGGCCATCGGGATCGGTTCGTCGTCGCCCGCGACGGACACGTCGAAGAGCGCCTTGAGCACCCCCGCCTTGGTCGCGAAGGCCTTGTACACCGTCTCGACCGACACGCCGGCGTCCCGCGCGATCTCCGCGATGGTCGTCGCGGCATAGCCCTGCGCCAGGAAGCGTTGGCGGGCGGACGTGAGCACCGCGCGCCGATTCCGTTGGGCCTGTTGGCGTCGACGGCTCGAGTCGTAGCGGCGCGGGGGCTGGCTCTTGACAGATCCCATAATTCAGTACATGCTCCTGTATCTATTACAGGTTACTGTATCAGAAAAAGGGGAGCCGACATGACAACCGCGACACGCGCCGCCACTTTGGCCGACGGCGACCATCCCACGGCGGTAGCACGCGCCCTGGCAACGGAGATCACGCGGGCCGCCGACGACGCCGAGGCGCTCGGCACGCTGCCGATCGAGCTGGTGGCGCGGCTGCGTGCGGCCGGAATCTTCCGGGCGGTGCAACCGCGCGCGCTCGGCGGATTCGAAGTGGCCCCGGTCGACTACATCGAGATGATCGAGGAATTGGCGCGCGCCGACGGTTCGACGGGCTGGATCGCGGCCATCGGCGCCGGCGCACCGGCGTTTACCGCCTGGCTCGAGCCGGCCGTCGCCGAAGACCTGTTCGGTTCGGACGCGGACTTCTTGGCGGCCACCGTGTTTTCCCCCACCGGCCGGGCCGTCCCCGACGGCGCGGGCCGGTTCGCCGTCGACGGCCGATGGCCGTTCGCGAGCGGATGCCGGCACGCCGAGTGGTTACTGACGGGGATGTTCGTACTCGACGACGGTCAGGCGCCGCGGATGATTCCGGGACAGGGCCCGGACTGGCGCCTCGGGTTCTTCCCCCGCGCCGAGGCCGAAATCGTCGACAACTGGGACGTTTTGGGGTTGCGCGGCACCGGTAGCAACGACGTGGTGGCCCGGGGCCTGAGCGTCGCCGAGGAACACACCATCGCCCCGTTCTTCCGGCCGGCCCGGCATGACGGGCCGCTGTGGCGGCTGCCGTTCTTCACGATGGTGGGGGTGGCCCTCGTCGGCGTCCCGCTCGGGATCGCGCGGCGCGCCCTCGACGAATTCGCCGACCTGGCGCCCACGAAGACCCGTGCCGGCACGTTCGAGCCGCTCGCCGCGGACCCCGTCGCGCAGGTCGAGTTCGCCGGCGCGGAGGCGGGTTTGCGGTCGGCGCGGGCGTTCGTTCTCGACGAGGCCGGCTCCCTCTGGGACACCGCCCTCGCCGGGGACGCGCCGTCGCTGGAGCAGCGAGCTCGGTTCCAGCTCGCCGCACAGCAGGCGATGCGCGCGGCGCGCCAAGCGGTCGACACTGCGTTCGGCCTGACCGGTGCGGGTGCGGTGCACGCCGCCCATCCGCTGCAACGATGCTTCCGGGATCTGCACACCGTCGGCCAGCACGTGTACTTCAGCCCGGCCGCCCTGAAGCGTTACGCCAAAACCCACTTCGGCATCGCCCAGCCGACACACCTGATGTGACACCGACCTACAGGGCGTTGATCCACTTTTCCATCCGCCGGGCCTGGTGCGCCATCAGCTCGGGTTGAGCCAGCGCGTTGGTCAGCACCGCGCTGCCCTCGTAGGCGATGACGAGCTCGCGCGCCAGGTCGCGCGCGTCGCGGCGGCCCATGGCGTGGAATTGCTGCTCGGCCCAGTCCAGCAGGGTTTGCATCAGGGGGGCGGTCAGTGCAGGTGATCGGCCAGGTTGGTTCGCCAGCTCGGTGCACAGGGTCCCCAAGGCGCAGCCGTGGTCGGCGATAGCCTCGCTCGATTCGGCCAGCATCCCGACCAGCGCCTTGAGCCGGGCCTTGGGGCTCCCGTACTTGCGCTGCAGCGCCGCGGTCGCGGCGCGGATTTCCTCGGTGCGCGCCTCGACGACGGCGGCCACGATGTCGTCTTTGGTCTTGAAGTAGTAGTACATGTTGCCCAGCGGGACCTCCGCGGCCTCGGCGATGTGCGCGAGCGTGGTGCCCGCGATGCCCTGGCGGTAGAACAGGTCGCAGGCGGCGGCGATCAGTCGCTCGCGCTTGCCGGGCGGTGGCGCCAAGGGGGCCTCGCCGGCGTCGGTTAAGTCAGCCATATCACTCACGGACTATAGACGGCACGCGGCCATGCTCAGGTTCCACAGCAGCTCCCTGTTCTCCGGGGTGTTGTAGGCGCTCTTGACGTTCTTCGGCGCGGCGTTGGTGAAGTACTGGCCGGAGGCCGCCGCCGCGTCCGGCGAGGTGGCGAGGAACAGCGAGGTGGCGGCACCCTGCCGCGGCGACCGGGAAAACGGCAGCGCCGCAAAGGAGATCGCGCGGAAGACCCCTTGGGCCCCGCGCATCATCGGCGTACGGACGATTCCGGGGTGCGCGGCGTTGGCGGTGACGCGGGTCGAACGGAGTCGATGCGCCAGTTCGATGGTGAAGAGCAGCACGTACAGCTTGGACGCGGCATACGTGCGGATCGTCGAGAAACGGCGTTCGCTCTGCAGGTTGTCCGGTTCGAACTTGCCGGCGCGGTAGACGCTCGAGCTGAGGTTGACGACCCTGCCCTGCGGGCTTTTTTCCAATTCGCCCAGCAGCAATTGGGTGAGATAGAACTGCGCCAGGTAGTTGACCTGAAACGTCGTCTCGTATCCGTCGGCGGTCAACACGCGTTGCGGCATGATGACGCCGGCGTTGTTGATCAGCACGTCCAGTCGCGGGTAGCGGGCCCTAAACGCCTCGGCCAGCCGGTGCAGGTGCGCGAGCGACCTGAGGTCGGCGGTGAGGTAAGCGACGTCGCGGTTGCCGGTCACCGCGACGATTTCGCTTGCGACGCTTGCCGCCTTCGCCTCATTGCGCGCGGCCAGCACCACGCAGTAGCCGGTGCGGGCGAGCTCGGTGGCGGTGACCTTGCCGATGCCGTCGGTGGCTCCGGTGATGAGGCAGATGGGCCTGTCCATATATTTCAAGCGCCTATCTGGACTCGGCCAGGGTGGGCCGCAACAACATCCGCGACATCACCGAGCGGGTGACGGCCGCCGGCACCAGCGCGGCGGTCACCCGGTTGATTCGTCCCGGTATGCAATTGGCGCGATTGCGTTCGAGGGCGCGCAGCGCATCACGGGCGCAAACGTCCGGCGCCATGGGCGATATCGGCATCTTGTCGGGGTCGAGGCCCAGGTCGCCCAGCGCCGGCGTGCGGGTGGGCCCCGGGTGCAGCACCGTAACGTGCACCCCCTGCTTGGCCAGCTCGCCGTGCAGGCCGACGCCGAGGCTGGTGATGTAGGCTTTGGTCGCCGCGGTGTGCGCCATGTAGGGCACGCCATGCACCGCTCCGAGCGCGGAGACCAGCAGGATGCCGCCGCGGCCGCGCCGCACCAGCCGTTCACCGAAGTGGTGCGTCAAGCCCAGGTGTGCGGCGGTGTTCAGCCGCAGGATCGCGCGCTGGGCCTGCAGGTCGGAGCCCACGAGGGCGCCGGGCAGGGCCGTGCCGGCATTGGAGACCAGCAGCCCGACGTCGATGTCGTTGGTGGCCTGGACGATTGGGGTCAGCGAGCCCGGGTCGGACAGGTCGACGCCGACGGCCCGGTAGTCGACGCCGTAGCCCCGGCTCAGCCCTTCCCCTAGCTCCCGCAGCACTGCCAGGCGCCGCGCGACGAGGACCACGTTGATGCCCGAATCGGCGATCTGGTGGGCGAATTCGCGCCCGATTCCCGACGACGCGCCCGTCACGACCGCCCATGGGCCGAACCGATCTGCACTGATGCTCATGCGTGCGAACCTCCGTATCGAGTTAGTTGGATAACTTAACACCGGTGGCAACTGGTCGGCAAGCGTGGGAGAGCAAGTTGCGGATTATTTGCAGTAAAGCTCCTGGAAAATCAACGTTGTCTTGCATCGTCGCTATCGCAGTGGTTAGCGTGTTGGTTAGTTGGCTAACCAACTCTGACCGGACAGGGGTGAGGATGAGTGTCGTCAAACGCTCGTGGATTCCACTGGTCGTCGTGGTCCTGGTCGGCGTCGCGGGTTTCGCCGTCTACCGGTTACATGGCGTCTTCGGCGCGCGCGGCGGCGCGTCGGCCGTCGGCGCCCGCTCCGATGACATCAAGCCCTTCAACCCGAAGCGCGTGACCCTGGAGGTCTTTGGGGCGGAGGGGACCGTAGCGGACATCAACTATCTCGACGTCGACGCCGCACCGCAGCGGGTCGACGGCACGCCGCTGCCGTGGACGTACAGCGTGGCCACGACCGCTCCGGCGGTCAGCGTGAATGTCGTGGCCCAGGGCGACGGTAACGTCATCGGCTGCCGAATCACGGTGAACGGCGACGTCAAGGCGCAGCGAACGGCATCGGGGATCCACCCGCAAACCTATTGCCTGGTGAAGTCCGCGTGATCGCGCGAACGGTCCGCCGGCTGTCGGTGCCCATCCTGCTTTTCTGGCTCGGGCTGGCCGCCGTCACCAATGTCTTTGTACCGCAACTGGAAGCGGTCGGGGAAGCGCACGCCGTTTCGATGAGCCCCGACGACGCCCCGGCGATACAGGCGATGAAGCGTATCGGCCAGGTGTTCGGAGAATTCGACTCCGACAGCGCGGTCATGGTCGTGCTGGAAGGCCAGGCGCCGCTGGGCGACGCGGCGCACCGCTTTTACGACGACCTGATGCGCAGGCTCGCCCGCGACCGCAAGCATGTCGAGCACATCCAAGACTTCTGGGGCGATCCGCTCACCGCTGCCGGGTCACAGAGCGCCGACGGCAAGGCCGCCTACGTTCAGGTTTTCCTCGCGGGCCACCAGGGCGAGACACTGGCCAACGAGTCCGTCGACGCCGTCCGGGGAATCGTGTCAAGTGCGGTGGCGCCCAACGGGGTCCGGGCGTACGTCGCCGGCCCGGCGGCCGTGACCACCGATCAGCTCGAGTTCGGCAACAAGAGCGCCCGCAAGGTGATGGGCGTGACGGTCGGGGTCATCGTGCTGATGCTGCTGATCGTGTACCGCTCCGTGGTCACCGTCCTGCTGACCCTGCTGATGGTCTTCATCGAACTGCCCGCCGTGCAAGGAGTGATCGCATTCCTCGGAAGCCACGGGATCATCGGGCTTTCTACCTTCGCGGTCCAGATCCTGCCGATCCTCGCCATCGCCGCGGGCACCGACTACGCGATATTCATCGTGGGCCGATATCAGGAGGCGCGCCAAGCCGGCCAAGACCGGGAAACCGCCTACTACACCATGTTTGGCGGCAGTGCCCACGTGGTCCTTGGCTCGGGCCTGACCATCGCCGGCGCGATGTTCTGCCTCAGCTTCACCACGCTGCCCTACTTCCAAACCCTGGGCGCGCCGTGCGCGATCGGGATGTTCACCATGGTGGCGGGCGCGCTCACGCTCGGTCCGGCCATCGTCACGTTGGGCAGCCGATTCGGGCTGTTCGATCCAAAACGGAAAATGAAGACGCGTGGATGGCGGCGGGTGGGAACCGCCGTCGTCCGGTGGCCCGCACCGATACTCGCGGCGGCCTCGGCGACCGCGCTCGTCGGGCTGCTCGCCCTGCCGTCGTTCACGACGAGTTACAACGACCGCAATTACCTGCCCCGGATCACCCCGTCCAACATCGGGTATGCCGCGGCCGAGCGGCACTTTTCGCCCGCCCGGTTGAACCCCGACCTGCTGCTGGTGGAGGCCGACCACGACATGCGCAATCCCGCCGACATGCTCGTGCTGGACCGGCTGGCCAAGGGCGTGTTCGGGGCCGACGGCGTCGCCCGCGTTCAATCCATCACCCGTCCGTTGGGCGCCCCAATCACGCACACCTCCATCCCATTTCAGATCAGCATGCAAGGCACCACGCTGACCGAGAACATGAAGTACCTGCATGACCGCATGGCCGACATGCGGGCCATCGCCGACCAGATGACCGGCGTCATCGACACCATGCAACGCATGCTCGCCATGATGCGCGAGCTGGCCGCCACCACACACGACGTCGCCGGCCAGACCAAGCGGATCGTCGATGACACGACCGAAGTGCGCGACCGCATCGCCGATTTCGACGACTTCTTCCGCCCGCTGCGTGGCTACTTCCACTGGGAGCAACACTGTTTCGACATTCCCGTCTGCTGGGCGCTGCGATCGGCATTCGACGCGCTCGACGGCGTCGACACGCTCACCGACGACCTGGGCGGTCTGGTCAAGGACACCGACCGGCTGGACAGCCTGATGCCGCAGCTGATTTCGCTGCTGCCGCCGATCATCGACGCGACGACAACCATGCGCACCATGACCATGACGATGTACAGCACGTTCGCGGGCCTGCTGGACCAGATGGACGCCGCGCAGCAGAACGCCTCCGCGATGGGGAAAGCCTTCGACACGGCCAAGAACGACGACTCGTTCTACCTGCCGCCGGAGGTCTTCGACAACCCCGACTTCAAACGGGGCCTGGCGATGTTCCTCTCGCCGGACGGCAAGGCCGCGCGACTGATCATCACCCACGACGGGGATCCCGCCACCCCCGAAGGCGTCTCGCGCGTCGACGCCATCAAGCAGGCCGCGCGTCACGCCCTCAAAGGGACGCCCTTGGAAGATGCCAGGATCTACCTGGGTGGCACCGCCGCGACGTACAAGGACATGAGCGACGCGGCCAAGTACGACCTGCTGATCGCGGGAATCGCCGCGGCCTGCCTGATCTTCATCATCATGCTGGTGATCACCGGCAGCGTCGTCGCGGCCCTGGTCATCATCGGGACCGTGGTGCTCTCGCTGGGATCGTCGTTCGGGCTGTCGGTGCTGGTGTGGCAGGACATCCTCGGTATTCCGTTGCACTGGTTGGTCATCGCGATGGCGCTGATCGTGCTGCTGGCCGTGGGATCGGACTACAACCTGTTGCTCGTCTCGCGGTTCAAAGAGGAAATCGGCGCCGGAATCAAGACCGGAATCATCCGCGCGATGGGCGGAACCGGGGCGGTGGTGACCTCCGCGGGCCTGGTGTTCGCCTTCACCATGGCGTCCTTCGTGTTCAGCGACCTGCAGATGATCGGTCAGTTCGGGACGATCGTCGGCATCGGCCTGCTTTTCGACACGCTGATCGTGCGGTCGCTGATGACACCGTCGATCGCCGCCCTGCTCGGGCGGTGGTTCTGGTGGCCCCGGCGGGTGGGTCCCCGCCCTCGCGCGCGGGGGCCCCGTCGCACCCCCACCCTGTCGACCCCGACCGCCATCGAAAGCGTGCGCCCATGACCCTCCGCCGCACCAGACACCAGAAGCTGTCCGAGTCGATCCGCATCGCCGCGCCGCCCGACCAGGTGTGGGAACTGATCACCACCGTCGCCGGCATCACGGACTGGTATGACGCGTGGGACGCGGTGGAGCACTCCGCCGGCGAGGAACGACTCCAGGTCGGCACGTCGTTTCGACTGATCCGCCGCCGCAACGGCCGCGACGACACGGCGTTGTGCCGCGTGACCTCGATGCACCCGGGCAGGCGGTTGTGCTGGGTGCAGTACGCCCCCGACCGGCCCGCCATGTCGGTCGAGTTCCAGTTGGCTGCCGAAACCGACGCCGGCACGCTGCTGAGCCACACCAGGAGCTGGCTCGAACCCGGTGATCGCTGATGCCACTCAGCTGGATACCACGAAGCCGGCTGCCACTAAGCTGGCTGCCGTGGAAACCCCCTCGCCCCGGCCCGTGCTGGTCGTCGACTTCGGCGCGCAGTACGCGCAGTTGATCGCGCGCCGGGTCCGCGAGGCGCGGGTGTTTTCCGAGGTCATCCCGCACACCGCCACGGTCGAGGAGATCAAGGACCGGGACCCGGCGGCGATCGTGCTGTCCGGCGGGCCGGCCAGCGTCTACGCCGACGGGGCCCCGCAGCTCGACCCGGCGCTGTTCGACCTCGGGTTACCGGTGTTCGGCATCTGCTACGGCTTTCAGGCCATGGCGCAGGCGCTCGGCGGCACGGTCGCGCACACCGGCACCAGCGAGTACGGCCGCACCCAGCTGAAAGTGGTTGGCGGCGAACTGCATTCGGGCCTGCCCGATGTCCAGCCGGTCTGGATGAGCCACGGCGACGCGGTCACCGCGGCGCCGGACGGGTTCGACGTGGTGGCCAGCAGCGCGGGCGCCGCGGTGGCCGCCTTCGAGAATCGGGGCCGGCGCCTGGCCGGCGTGCAGTACCACCCGGAGGTGATGCACACCCCGCACGGGCAGCAGGTGCTCAGCCGGTTCCTGCACGACTTCGCCGGGCTCGGCGCGGAGTGGACGCCGGCCAACATCGCCGACGCGCTCGTCGAGCAGGTGCGCGCCCAGATCGGTGACGGCCACGCCATCTGTGGGCTGTCCGGCGGGGTGGACTCGGCGGTGGCCGCCGCGTTGGTGCAGCGGGCCATCGGCGACCGACTGACCTGTGTGTTCGTCGACCACGGGTTGTTGCGCGCCGGCGAGCGCGACCAGGTGCAGCGCGATTTCGTGGCCGCCACCGGCGCAAACCTGGTCACCGTCGACGCCGCGGACACCTTCCTGCAGGCGCTGTCGGGCGTGACCAACCCTGAAGGCAAGCGCAAGATCATCGGCCGCCAGTTCATCCGGGCATTCGAGGGCGCGGTGCGAGAGATTGTGGTAGACAGCGGGTCTGAGGTCGAGTTTTTGGTCCAGGGCACGCTGTATCCCGACGTGGTGGAGTCCGGCGGCGGCAGCGGCACCGCGAACATCAAGAGCCACCACAACGTCGGCGGCCTGCCCGACGACCTGAAGTTCAAGCTCGTCGAGCCGTTGCGGCTGCTGTTCAAGGACGAGGTGCGCGCGGTCGGGCGGGAGCTGGGCCTCCCGGAGGAAATCGTTGCGCGCCAACCGTTTCCGGGACCCGGCCTGGGAATCCGGATCGTCGGCGAGGTCACCGCGCAGCGGCTGGACACGCTGCGGCGCGCCGATGAGATCGCGCGCGAGGAGCTCACCGCCGCCGGCCTGGACAAGCAGATCTGGCAGTGCCCGGTGGTGCTGCTGGGCGACGTCCGGTCGGTCGGCGTGCAGGGCGACAACCGGACCTACGGCCACCCAATCGTGCTGCGGCCGGTTTCCAGCGAGGACGCCATGACCGCCGACTGGACCCGGGTGCCCTACGAGGTGCTGGAGCGCATCTCGACCCGGATCACCAACGAGGTGGCCGAGGTCAACCGCGTGGTGCTGGACATCACCAGCAAGCCGCCCGGCACCATCGAGTGGGAGTAGCTCGGCGGTTTATGCCCGCGCCTCCGTTGTGAGGCCCGGCCAGGCGGCCATCGCGGCCGCGACTGCACCCATGAGCGCTTTGCGGGAGGCGCCGTCGCCGGCGCGCACGGCCAGGCCGTGAATCACGGTGGCGTAGAACGACGCGATGGTATCGATGTCGGTCGATGCCGCTAGTTCACCTTCGTCGACCGCGCGGGCGAGCCGCGCCTTGATGACTTTCGGTGTCTGCCGGCGGATGGCCTGTAGGTAGTCCTGAGCCCCGCTATTGGCCGGCGTGCAATTCGTCGCACCCAGCACCAGCAAGCACCCGTGGGGTTGCCCTGAGCGGCTGAAGGATTCAGCGGTGAGTCGCAGCATCTCGTGCAGAGCTTCGCGAGCGGTCGGAGTTTCGTGCAACGCGTGCAGCGCGGGCGCGCCGACTGTCTGCTGGTAGGCATCGACGGCTTGACGAAACAGGGCCTCTTTGGACCCGAACGCGTGGTACAGGCTGGTCGCGCTGATATCGCCCATCGCAGCCAACAGGTCCTCCAGGGTGGTGCCCTCGTAGCCGCGTTCCCAGAACAACATCATCGCGCTGTGCAGCGCCTCGTCGCGGTCGAACCCCGGCGGTCGTCCTCTCTTCGCCATGTCCTCCTCCATTTCTGTAGGTGATACTACATAAACTCTTGACACGGTCGCTTCCAGCCCGCCACTATTTCTGTAGGAAGGACTACAAAATAGCGAAGGGTAAGAGGATGGGCGGTTCTGCACAACCTGTCGTGCTCCTCACCGGCGGCACCACCGGCATCGGATACGCGAGCGCAGTGGCGCTACACAAACGGGGTTACGCGGTGCTGGTGACCGGCAACAATCCGGCCAGGCTGGCAGCTGCGCGTGACGGTATGCCCGCCGATATCGTTGTACTGCAGGCAGATTCGGCAGATGTCGCGTCGGCAGATCTGATCGCTGATGAACTGCGGCGGCGGTGGGGCGGTGTCGATGCTGTCGTGCTCAACGCGGGCATCGGGCGGATGTTGCCGATCGAGGCCGTCGACGAAGGGATCTTCGACGAGCACTTCGCGGTCAACGTGAAAGGCCCGTTCTTCACTCTGCAGAAGGTGCTGCCCCTGCTGCCGTCGGGCGGGTCGATCGTCATCACCAGTGCGGTCGGGACGTATCTGGGCGCGCCGAACTGGTCGGTGTACACCGCCACCAAGGGCGCCTTGGCGGCCATGGTGCGTGCGCTGGCCGCTGAACTCGCGCCGCGTGGAATCCGGGTGAATTCGGTGAGCCCGGGTCCGATCGACAACGCCGCCTTCGACAAACTCGGAATGCCGCCCGACGAATTGGCGGCCTTCAAAGCCCTGTTGCCCCAGCGTATTCCGATGGGCCGCTTCGGTGTCGAGGACGAGACCGCGCGCCTCATCGCCTTCCTGGTGTCGCCCGAGGCGAGTTTCATCACTGGCGAAGACATCCGTGTCGACGGCGGCCTGGCCGCCACTCTCTGAACCGACGCCAGCTGATCCCACCCCTGCCTTACCGGCTCGCCTCACCCACCCACGGAGACAAACCATGACCCATAACCCCATCCTGGTCACCGGAGCCACCGGCCGCGTCGGCCGCCACCTCGTCACCCAGCTCGCCGCCGCCGGGCATCCGGTCCGAGCTCTGATTCGAGATCCGTCCAAAGCCGCCACGTTCCCGCCCTCCGTCGAGGCGGTAGTGGCCGACCTGACCGAACCCCGGTCGCTGACCGCCGCGTTCGACCGAGCCGAGCGGGTGTTCGTGTTGGCCCCAACCCCGCCGATACCGGATATGGAACGACTGGAGATCAACGCGTTCGTCGCCGCCGAACAAGCCGGCGCTCGCCACATCGTCTACCTGTCCAACTTCGGTGCCGGCCGCTTCCACCACCCGCTGTTCACCGCACACGGCGCCAACGAATGGCGCCTCCGCTCCCTGGCCGTCGAGTGGACCATCCTGCGCCCCACCCGATTCATGACCGAAGTGCCGTTCACCTGGCACGGCATCCACACCGAGGCGACCCTGCGCGAACCCGTCGGCGGTCAGCCGCTGACCATCGTCGATCCGCACGACATCGCCGCGGCCGCAGCGCTGATCCTGACCACCGATGGTCATGCCTCCCGCATCTACGAACTCACCGGTCAGGCCATCACCGGCCCCCAGATCGCCGAGCACCTTTCCGCAACCTTGAACCGACCGATCGGATTCGAAGATTGCACCGAGGACGTCTTCGACCGCGACCTCGCCGACGGCGGGGTGCCCGCGGCAGTGATCGAGATCCTGCACGAAGTCTTTCGCACCGTGCGCCAAGGCCACTGGTACGACACCCCCACCCTGGCGAACCTGCTCGGGCGCCCGCCCCGCAGCTACGCCGACTGGCTGCGCGACAACCGCGAGCTGCTTCCGGCCGACCGTGAGGCGCTCAAGTGAGCAAACCTCGAGCCGAGCTTCCCGCGGCGATGCTGCGCTTCTCCAAAGTCCCGGCCGCGCTGCTGCGTGCCGGCATTCCCCTTGGCCCCCTGTACCTTCTCGAGAGCCGCGGCCGGCGCAGCGGAACGCTGCACTCCGTCCCCGTGGTCGTCTTCCGCCACGACGACGGCCGCTGGCTGGTGTCGATGTACGGCGAAACCGGGTGGGTCGCCAACGTGCGAGACGCCGGCACGGCTGTCATCCGGCGCGGGCGCCGGGCGGAGACCATCCACTGCACCGAAGTCACCGACAACCGCCGCGCCGAGGTCGCCATGCACCTGCGACGCAAATTCGGTTTCATCCCGTTCGTCCGGGCCGCGTTCAACGCCAACCCGAGCGACGGCCCGGGCGCTTTCCAGGCCGAACAGCGCCGCCACCCGGCATTCCTCATCGCGCGGGAGTAACTACTCCACGAATTCGCGCTTGCCGTAGGCGATCGTGGCGGCCTCCCAATTGCCGCCGGCCGCGCCGACGAGTCGGCGGGCGACGTCTCGATCGTCGTTTCCGGCGACCAGGATCAGGGTGTGGTCGGTCGTGGTGACGGATCCGCCCCGGATGCGGTCGCGGGCGACCGGGTCGCCCGCCAGCGCGTCGCCGAAGCGGGCGACGTCGACATCCGGCACGGCGATGATGATCGCGTCCGCTTCCGGCGCACGCTCGTAGTCGAAGGTCAGCACCGCTTCCTGGTCGAACTGGCGGCGCAGCGCCTCGGCGGCGGTGTGCAACGAGCCGTCGGCGCCGCACAGGTGAAATTCCTGCGAGCGCTCCAGGGTGTTGCGCTGCAGCGCGCTCGACCAGTACACGCCGTCGAGCGGAGTCGATCCCGTCACCGTCGCGCCGCTGAGCGTGATCGCCGCGGTGGCTTGCGCCTCGAACAGGGGATCGGTGTTGTCGGTGGCGAACAGCTCCGCCGGTCGGCAGGGAGCGGCGGCGCTCGGAGCCGAAAAAGTGCAGCAAAAAAGCACCATCAGCCACACCAGCAACGACCGCATAAAGCAGCCTCTCACGTTTCTTGACGCTTGTCGGAGGGTGGGTGTTTACTCGCGAATGTATCGAACATACATTCGAACAGGAGGCAGTCATGACCGCGGCTTTGGCCTCCGATAACCGCGCTGAGCAGCTGGAATCGCTGCGCAGGCGGATGGCTGCAATGTCCGGGCGAACCCCCGACCCGCTGCCGGATTCGGAATCCGTGGTGGCGCTCCCGCGGTGGCTGGCGGAGTCGCTGCCGGTGCCGTTGCCGCGCGGAACGGTGGCGGTGTGCTCAGGGGCCCGGTCGCTGCTGCTGAGCATGGTGGCCTCGGTGACGGCGGCCGGGGGCAACGTCGCCATCGTCGGCCAGCCGGACATCGGGCTGCTGGCCGCGGCGGAGATGGGGGCGGACCTGAGCCGGCTCGCGGTGATACCGGATCCCGGAACCGATCCGGTCGAGGTGGCCGCGGTGCTCATCGACGGCATGGACCTGGTGGTGCTCGGCCTGGGCGGGCGGCAGGTGTCGCACACCCGGGCGCGGGCGGTGGTGGCGCGGGCCCGCAACAAGGGTTGCACCCTGCTGGTCACCGACGGCGACTGGCAGGGGGCGCCGACGCGGCTCGCGGCCCGGGTCTGCGGCTATGAGATCACTTCGGCTTCTTCAGGGGTTCCCGCCCCGGGCTTCGGCCGGATCGGCAGGGTGCGGCTGCAGATCAGCGGAGTGTGCGCGGGCAGACGGGTGATCGGCCGGGCGCGGGCGGGGTGACTCCCGTGGCATCCCGGGCCCTGGCGATCTGGTGCATGGACTGGCCGGCGGTCGCGGCGGCGGCCGCGGCGGACCTGCCCGCGACGGCCCCGATCGCGGTCACGCTGGCCAACCGGGTGATCGCCTGCTCGTCGGGCGCCCGCGCGGCGGGAGTGCGGCGCGGGCTGCGGCGACGGGAGGCGGCGGCGCGTTGTCCGCAACTGCACGTCGCGCCGGCCGACGCCGACCGCGACGCCCGCTTCTTCGAACCGGTGATCGCCGCGGTGGACGACCTGGTGCCCCGCGCCGAGGTGCTGCGGCCCGGGCTGCTGGTGCTGCCGGTGCGCGGGGCGGCCCGCTTCTTCGGGTCCGAGGAGCAGGCGGCCGAGCGGCTGATCGACGCGGTCGCCGCGGCCGGCGCCGAGTGCCAGGTGGGCATCGCCGACCAGCTGTCCACCGCGGTCTTCGCCGCGCGGGCTGGCCGGATCGTCGAGGTAGATGGCGACGCGAGGTTCCTGTCGGTGCTATCGATCCGGCAGCTCGCCACCGAGCCGAGCCTGTCCGGTCCGGGGCGAGAAGAGCTGACGGATCTGTTGTGGCGGATGGGAATTCGCACCATCGGGCAGTTCGCCGCGCTGTCTCGGACCGACGTGGCCTCCCGGTTCGGCGCCGACGGGGTGGCCGCGCACCGGTTCGCCCGCGGCGAACCCGAGCGTGGGCCGTCCGGGCGCGAGCCGCCGCCGGAGCTCGAGGCGGTGCTGGATTGCGACCCGCCGATCGACCGGGTCGATGCCGCGGCCTTCGCCGGCCGCTTCCTGGCCGGCGCGCTGCATCAGGCGCTGATGGCCGCGGGTGTGGGCTGCACCCGGCTGGCCATCCACGCCGTCACCGCCAACGGCGAAGAGCTGCAACGGGTGTGGCGGTGCGCCGAGCCGTTGACCGAGGACGCCACCGCCGACCGGGTGCGCTGGCAGCTGGACGGATGGCTGAGCAGCCGATCCGACCGCACCCCGCGCCCGACCGCGCCGGTGACGCTGTTGCGGCTGCAGGCGGTGGAGGTGGTGTCCGCCGAGGCGCTGCAGTTGCCGCTGTGGGGTGGGCTCGGCGAGGAGGACAGGCTGCGGGCCCGTCGGGCGCTGGTGCGGGTGCAGGGCCTGCTCGGCCCGGAGGCGGTGCGGGTGCCGGTGCTTTCCGGCGGGCGGGGGCCCGCCGAACGCATCACGCTGACCCCGCTGGGCGACGAGCCGGTGCCGCACGCCGACCCGGGTCCGCCGTGGCCCGGTCAACTGCCCGAGCCGTCGCCGGCCGTGCTGCTGGACGACCCGGTGGATCTGCTTGACGCCCAAGGCAATCCGATACGCGTCACCGCCCGGGGGATGTTCTCGGCCGACCCCGCCTATCTGACCGTGCGCGGCCGGGACCAGGGGCTGCGCTGGTGGGCCGGGCCGTGGCCGGTCGACGAGCGGTGGTGGGATCCCGACGCGAAGGGCCGCGCCGCCCGCGCCCAGGTCTTGCTGGAGGACGAGCGGGCGTTTCTGCTGTGTTACCGCCAGCGGCGCTGGTATCTCGAGGGCTCCTACGAGTAGCGCTGCGACTCAAGGTGTTCAAGCCTTCGGTACCGTGGTGGTCGAAGTCATTCGGTGTCGAGTCAAGGAGTAAGGATGGCGGCTGAAATCGGCCGGCGGGTCGACGACGTCCTCGCACGAAGCACGGGCGCCGTCCTCGAAGCTGCGCATGCGACGGTGCTCCACCTGAGCCGGATGATCGGCGCCGTGTCGGAGGCCGCGTCGAGGGCCGTCTCAAAAGTCGGCAGCGAGGCCGATGACTTGGTCTGGTCTTACCGGCATGTCGCCGGCAACCGCGCAGACTCGCCGGACTCGGGCCGTCCCGACAACCTGATCGACATCCGCTCGGTCAGATCCGCCGCGCGAACGGCCCGACCCGCTCGATGAACCGCTCGAAGAACACCGAAGCGTCCACGTCAACACCGATCAGCGCGTTGGCTTTTCGATCCCCCGACCAATCGGGGGTCGTCACGCCCCGGGTCGGCGGGTCCGCCAGCTCGATGTCCACCGTCGCCGCCCGGGTCGTTATCAGCTGCGGGTCCAGCGCCGCCGCGGCGGCCAGCGGGTCGTGCATGTAGGCAACGTAGCCATGGCCACGGTCCTGGTGGGATTCGAAGTAGAACCGCATCGCGTCCTCGATCACGCCGACCAACCGCGACGGACCGCACGCGGCCGCCAGCTCGGCCAGGATCTCGGGTGTCATCGCGACGCGCCGGGTGAGGTCCAAGCCGCAGACGATCGGAAGTCGTTGCTGCCCAGCCCAGCCGGCGAAGACCTCGCCGGCCGCCTCGGGATCCACCCGGACGTTCCACTCGGCCATCGGGTTTATGTCGCCGTCGAACGAGCCGCCCATGATCACCAGCCGTCGCAGCAGCGCCGGCAGCGCCGGTTCGGCACGCAGCGCGAGCGCCAGGTTGGTCAGCGGGCCGGTGACCAGCCCGACCAGCTCCCCGGGATGGGCGCGTGCCGCGGCCACCCACGCGGCGGTGGCGTCGTGGTCGGTGAGCCGCCGGTCGGTGCGGGGCAGCTCGGCATATCCCAAACCCTTGGGGCCGTGGAACTTCGAGTGATGCGGCCAGTGGCCGCACAGCGGGTCGTCGGCGCCCTTGGATACGGGTATCGCTGGGGCCCGGCACAATTCGAGCAAGCGCAGGTTGTTTTCGCAGACCTGCTCGACGTGGATGTTGCCGCCGGTGGAGGCGATGCCCACCACGTCGGCGTCGGCGCTGGCCAGCAGGTAGATCAACGCCATCGCGTCGTCGATCCCGGTGTCGACGTCGACGAAAACGCGGTTCACCGCCGTGAGTTTACGGCCAGGCGGACGCGAACGTGATCACCAGGACGTCGCGCTGCGCCGGCCCGGAGCCGTCGATCGGCCGGATCGGCGACACCGCGTGCAGGGTGCGGCGGTCGTCGCCCAGCATCAGCGTCCCCGGCTCGGCCAGCGTCGCCGCCATCAGCCGGCGACCCTCGAGGTCGCACACCGTGCTCTCGCCGCCGATGGCGTTGCGCCGCCCGATCAGCAGCGAGCTGACCAGGGTGACGCCGTCGCGGTGCAGGCCCTCGGGCGTCGGGCTGCCCCTGCTGTCCCCGTCGTCCGCGCAGCAGCGGATGCGAAACGGGTGCACCTTGACGTTCCAGTCGGCCACGTCGTCCAGGGCGGCGGCGACCCGGGCCAGCAGCCCGATCACCTTGTGCAGCAGGGGATCCGCGGCGAACGCGTCGGTCAGCGGCTCGAACTCACGGTCCCTGCCGACGTAGAGCGGGTTGGAGTCCTGCGGTTGGACGAACGCGAGCTTGGGCATCGGGCGCAGCACGCCGTCGCGAAACGAGTATTGGCCGTAGCGCCGCAGCCGCCGGACGCCCAGCTCGGCCGCGTAGGGGTCGGGAGCCAACTGCCGCCAATGCCGGGCGAACCGCGTCCACTCTTCGCGGCCGACCTCGAGGCTGCGCGTCACGTCGAACGACGGCAGCACGGCGACGCCGGTAGTGGCGACCAGCCGGCCCGCGGCGGCCACCGCGTCGGCGTCCGTCCACTTTTCGCAAAGGACCATCGCGCCGGAATACCGCAAACCGGCATGGCTAAAACCCCGGGTTTACCAGTGCACTCCGGGCACCAGTCGCACCAGCCGCTTGACCGGTCGCGGCGTGCGGACGCCGGTGACGGCGCGCACCGGGCGCCGCGGCCGGCGGTTCGGCGTGGGGGCTTGGGTGGGCAGCCCGCGGGCCGCGGCGGAATCCGGGTAGCCGAGGTAGAGCTGGTGCAGGATGCGCCGCGACGTCCTGGGCGCAAAGTAGTTGCCGGCTTCGGCCAGGGTGCCAAGGGGCGTGTCGATGCGGGCCGGCTTGTCGACGAGGCCGCGCACCACCATCGCCGCCGCGCGCTCGGGGCTGATCGCGGGAACCGGGTTGAGCCGGTGCGACGGCGCGATCATGGGCGTGCGGACCAGCGGCATGTGGATGTTGGTGAACGTGATGTGGTCGGACAGCGTCTCCGACCCGACGACGTCGGCGAACGCGTCGAGCGCCGCCTTGGTCGGAAGGTACGAGCTGTATTTGGGGTTGCGGGCCTGCACGCCCGCGCTGGACACGTTGACCACGTGACCGAAGCGCCGCTCGCGCCAGTGGGGCAGTAGCGCCAGCACCATGCGCACCGCGCCGAAGTAGTTGACCGCCATCACCCGCTCGTAGTCGTGCAGCCGGTCGGTTGAGTTGACCACGGAGCGCCGGATCGACCGGCCGGCGTTGTTGACCAGGTAGTCGACGTGGTCGAAGCGGCCCAGGATGTCCTTGATGGTGTGCTCGACCGACGCGGAATCGGTGACGTCGCAGGCGAACGCATGCGCCTGTCCACCGCCCGCGCGGATCTGGGCGACCAGCTCGTCGAGCGCGTCGGCGTTGCGGGCCAGCGCGAACACCGTCGCACCCTTTTCCGCGACCGCGATCGCCGACGCCCGCCCGATCCCGCTGGACGCGCCGGTGATGATGACGTGCCGGCCCGCCAAGGGGCCCCTCGGGTCGTCGCGCCGCGCCCGGTCGGGGTCCAGGTGCTCGGCCCAGTATCGCCACAGCGCGGGCGCGTAGCTGGCGAATTCCGGGACTTCGATTCCCGTTCCCCGCAACGCTTTTCGGGTCTCGTCGCTGACGAACGTGGGCTTCAGGTCGACGACGTCGAAGATCTCGGCGGGGATCCCGAGCTGGGTGGCCGCCATGTTGCGCAGCACCCGAGCGCGCCCGCGCACCTTGAGCACCGGCGCGGCCACCGCGCCGGGCAGCGACCCGCGCATCGGCGGCAGGCCGGCCTCCTTGGCGACGCCGCGGTAAATGCCGCGCAGCCCAACGGTTTTCGGCGCGGTCAGGTGGAACGTCCGGCCGTCGCACCCCTCGGCGTGCATGAGCGCCACCAGGGCGTCGACGACGTAGTCGACCGGGACGATGTTGGCGCGCCCCGTGTCGGGCAGCACGATCGGGGTGAACCGGGGAAGCGTCGCCAGCTTGGCCAAGACGCCGAAGAAGTGGTATGGCCCGTCGACCGTGTCCATCTCGCCGGTGACCGAATCGCCCACCACGACCGCCGGGCGATAGACGCGGTAGCGCAGCCCGGGTGTCGACCGCACCAGCGACTCGGCCTCGAACGTCGTCCGCTGATAGGGAGTCGGCAGCTGCTGGCCGACGTCGAAGTCGTCCTCGGTGTACTCGCCGCGGAAGTCGCCCGCCACGGCGATCGACGACACGTGGTGCAGCGTGGCGTCCAGCCGCGTCGCCAGCTCGATGACCGCGCGCGTGCCCTCGGCGTCGACCGCCGCGCAGTGCACGAGGTGATCGATGCGGCCCAGCTCGGCCAGCGTCTCGTCGGTCAGGCCCAGCTCCGGCAGCTCGCCGACCAGCGGCTTGACCCGTTCGCCCCAGTCGACGGCCAGGCGCTCGAACCGCCCCAGCGACCGGCGGCGGGCCAGCACCCACACCTGGGCGTCGGGCTCGGTGGCTAGCAGACGAGATACGACGCGGCGCCCGATAAACCCGGTACCGCCGGTAACGACATACCGCATTCGGTCATGGTAGCGGTCAGCCGTTGAAGTTGCGGATGCCGTCCCAATCCTCGAGCGTCCAGCCGGTCGCCGGGTTGCCGCTGATCACCACGCGGCCGGTGTTGGGCAGCGGGTGGCTGGTGCGCAGGCTGTCCTTGGCGTTCTTCACGTTCATCAGCACCCAGTACTCGATGGAGTAAAGGTGCGCGAACACCACCGGCTTGCTGTGGCCGCTGTCGTAGATCTTCTGCACCGCACCGGTGAACCGGTCGTTGAACTCCTTGCCGGAGATCGAGCCGGGGATGCTGTTCTGGGTGTCGCCGGCCAGCCAGTCCGCCGGGGCCAGCAGGTACGTCGTCGGGTCCATCGAGATCGGCTTGCCCTCGAACCAGCCGGCGTTGATCTCCTGGATGCCCTGCAGCACCTCCACCTGTTTGCCGAGTTCGGCAGCCAACGGCGCGGCGGTCTGCTGGGCCCTCGTCATGGTGGAGGCGTAGACGGCGTCGTAGTGCTCGCGGCCGAGCTGATGCGCGACCTGCTCGGCCTGGGACTTGCCCTCCGGGCTCAGGCCGGGACCCGGCACGCTGGTGTCGATGACCCCGCTGGCGTTGGCCTCCGACTGCGCATGCCGGATGAACGTGATCGTGATGCTGCGCACCTGTGGTGATCCGCCGCAGGCGCCGACGATCATCACCGCGGCGAGCGCGGCCACGAATTTCCAGGACATGCTCCCCTTGCGCATGTCGATAGCCTGCCCTGCCGACGGTGCTGGGGGGAAGGGTTTGCGATGGTTAGGTGCAGAAAATCCTCGAAAGGAGCCCCCTATGGCGATTGACCCGAGTGCGGTCGGCGCGATGAGCGACCCCATGCTGTTCGAATGGACGGACCGGGAGACGCTGCTTTACGCGCTCGGCGTGGGTTGCGGCACCGACGACCTGTCGTTCACCACCGAGAACAGCCATGACATCACCCAGCAGGTGCTGCCCACCTATGCGGTGATCTGCTGCCCGGCGTTCGGGGCGGCGGGCAAGATCGGAACGTTCAACTGGGCCATGCTCTTACACGGATCGCAGGGCGTCCGGTTGCACGCGCCGCTGCCGCCCGCGGGGAAGCTGTCGGTGGTCTCCGAGGTCACCGACATTCAGGACAAGGGCGAGGGCAAGAACGCGGTCGTGATGTTGCGCGCCCGCGGCACCGACCCGGACTCGGGGACGCTGATCGCCGAAACGACGACGACCTTCGTCGTGCGCGGCGCGGGCGGTTTCGGGGGAGTGCCCGGCCAGCGGCCGGTC